>CAZHGS010000004.1:0-138927 GCA_964532325.1 uncultured Gemmatimonadaceae bacterium
CGCCGAGGCGCGCGCGGCCGGCCCGGCGAGCGGGCCGCCGGGGGGAGGGCGCGGATGACCCCCTTTCCGCGGCCCGCCTACGCGCCGCTCACCCTCTACGCGCCCGACCGGCGGCCGGTCGCCATCGACCTCTCGGACAACACGAGCCGCCACGGGCCCCACCCCGCGGCGCTCCGGCTCGTGCGGGAGGCGGGCCCCGGCGCGCTCACCGGCTACCCCTCGGTGTACGCCGACGCCCTCCGGGAGGCCGTGAGCGATCGCTTCGGCGTGGCCCGCGAGTGCGTCGCGACCGGATGCGGCTCGGACGGGCTCATCGACGCCCTCTTCCGCGCCGCGGGCGAGCCCGGCGAACGGATCGCCTACCCCGCGCCGACCTTCTCCATGGTCGGGATCTTCGCCCGCATGAACGGGATGGAGCCGCTCCCGGCACCGGCGGGCGGCGACGGCGATCTCACCGCGCTCCTCGACCCGTCGCCGGCGGTCGTCTACCTCTGCCGCCCGAACAACCCGACGGGCGGGACGGCCTCCCGCGCCCGGGTCGAGGCGCTCGTCGAGGCCGCCGGAACCGACGGCCCGGTCATCGTGATCGACGAGGCGTACGCCGACTACGCGGACGACGACTTTCTCCACGCCGCGGCCGCCTCGCATCGGCTCGTGGTGCTCCGGACCTTCTCGAAGGCGTACGGGCTCGCCGGGCTTCGCGCCGGTTTCGCGGTAGGGGCGCCCGAGGTCATCCTGGAGATCGAGAAATCGAGGGGTCCCTACCAGGTGAACCGTCTCGCCGAGGCGGCGGCCGCGCTGGCTCTCAGGGATGCGGAGGGGTGGATCCCGGAGGTCGTGGCGGGGGTGAGGAAGGAGCGCCGGCGCCTCACCGACGCGCTCCGGGAGCGGGGGTGGGCACCGCTCGACTCGGATGCGAACTTCGTGCTCCTCCCCCTCCCGGGGAGGAGCGCCCGCGAGGTGGTGGCCGCGCTCCGGGAGCGGGGCATCGCGGTCCGCCCCTTCCCGGACCTCGCCGGGATCGGCGACGCGGTCCGGATCTCGGTCGGCCGCGCCGAAGAGAACGACCGGTTCCTGGCCGCCCTCAAGGAGGTCACCCGATGATCCGCGCAGCGCTCTTCGACTACGGCGCCGGCAACCTGCACTCGCTCGGCAAGGGACTCGAGGCGGGGGGGGCGTCGGTGACGGTCACCACCCGGTGGAGGGAGGCGCTCGGGATGGACGCCCTCGTCCTCCCCGGTGTCGGGTCGTTCGGCGCGGCCGTCGAGGGACTCCGGGGCCAGGAGGCCCGGGTTCGCGACGCGCTCGAGGGGGGGCTCCCCTGCCTCGGGATCTGCCTCGGAATGCAGCTCCTCTTCCCGGAGAGCGAGGAGGCGGAGGGGGCCGGGATCGGGCTCATCGACGGGAGGGTGCGCCGCCTCAGGACACGGATCGTCCCGCAGATGGGGTGGAACGACGTCTCGGTCGGAGGGGACGCGATCTTCGACGGGATGACAGGTCTTCCGGCCTATTTCGCCAACTCGTACATCTGCGAGGTGGCCCCGGGAGAAGCGGAGGACGTCACGATCGCGACGGCGGAATACGACAGCGAGGGCTTCGCCGCGGGCGTCCGGAAGGCGCGGACGTGGGGGCTCCAGTTCCACCCGGAGAAGAGCTCGGCGCCCGGACTCCGGATCCTCCGCAACTTCATCGCCTTCGTCCAGCGGGCGTCCGGGCCGTGATCGCCGTCCCCGCCGTGGATCTCCGGGGCGGCCGGTGCGTCCAGCTCGTCGGGGGCGATCCGGAACGGGAACCCGTGTCGCTTCCGGACCCGGTGGCCGTGGCGAGGAAGTGGCGCGCGCTCGGCTTCCGGTCGCTCCACGTCGTCGACCTGGACGGGGCGCTCGAGGCCGGTGAGAACCGCCCGGTCATCGCGCGGATCGCGGCCGAGGCGCCGGGTGACCTCCAGGTGGGAGGGGGGATCCGGAACGGCGAGGCCGCCGAGGCGGTGATCGCGAGCGGTGCGGACCGCATCATCGTCGGAACCCGCGCGATCTCCGACCCCGCGTGGCTCGAAGCGCTCTCGGCGCGACATGCCCGGAGGGTCATCGTGGCCGCGGACACAAGGGACGGGATCGTCCTCGAACGGGGATGGTCGAGAGCCACAGGGCTTCCCGTCGGCAGGCTCCTCGACCGGCTCGCCCCGCTGCCGCTCGCCGGGATCCTCTGGACCGACGTGGGGCGCGAGGGGCGCGCCCGCGGCATCGACCGCTCCGCCGCCGCGGATGTACTCTCGGCGGCGGCGCACCCGGTCTGGGTCTCGGGCGGCGTGACCACGACCGACGAACTCCGCTTTCTCTCGGAGGCGGGGGCGGCGGGGGCGGTCCTCGGGATGGCACTCTACACTCGCGTACTCGAACCGGAAGAGGTCGCGGAGGAATTCGGAAGATGACTCGTATCGAGAGGAGAACGCGGGAGACGGATATCACCCTCGATGTCGGCATCGGGGAAGGCGCGATCGAGACGGAGACCGGCGACGCCTTCCTCGACCACATGCTGACGACGCTCGCCCGCTACGCCGGCCTCCGGCTAAGCGTACGGGCATCGGGCGACCTGCGTCATCACCTCATCGAGGATGTGGCGATCGCCCTCGGGATCGGGATCGCACGGGAGGCGGGTGAGGAGATCGCGAGATACGGATGGGCCGCCGTCCCGATGGACGAGGCTCTCGTCGAGGCGGCCGTCGATGTGGGCGGCAGGGCCTTCTATGCCGGGCGCCTTCCGTCTGCGCTCTACGAGCACTTCCTCCACTCGCTGGCCACGAACATGGGCGCGACGCTTCACGTGAAGGTCGTCCGGGGCCGCGACCGGCATCACATGGTCGAGGCGGCCGTCAAGGCGACGGGGCTCGCCCTCGCCCAGGCACTCGAGCAGACGGGACGCGTGTTCTCGACGAAGGGGTCCGTCGAGATCCGGACCGACGGGCCGGAGGCATAGCGCCGTGCTCCGCCCCCGGATCATCGTCTGCCTGGACGTCAAGGACGGCCGGGTCGTGAAGGGCACGCGGTTCCGGGGACTGCGCGATGTGGGCGACCCCGTGGAACTTGCCCGGCGCTATGAGGAGGAGGGGGCCGACGAGATCGTCTTCCTCGACATCTCGGCCTCCCACGAGGGCAGGGGCACGCTTCTCGACACGGTCCAGCGGACGGCCGAGGTCCTCTTCATCCCCCTGACGGTGGGCGGCGGGGTCCGCAACGTCGGCGACATGGACGCGCTGCTCCGCGCGGGGGCCGACAAGGTGAGCGTCAACTCCGGTGCGGTGCGCAACCCGGGCGTGCTTCGGGACGGGGCGGAACGCTTCGGGAGCCAGTGTGTGGTCATATCGATCGACGCGGCCCGGGACGGGGATACGTGGTACCACTACACCCACGGCGGGCGGAGGCGCACCGAGCTCGAGGCCGTCGCGTGGGCCGAGGCGTGCGTGGCGAAGGGTGCGGGGGAGGTTCTCCTGACCTCGATCGACCGGGACGGAGTCCGGGAGGGATACGACCTCGCGCTCACCCGTGCGGTCGCGGAGGCCGTCACGGTACCGGTCATCGCCTCGGGCGGGGCCGGATCGCCGGCACACCTCCGGGACGGCCTGACGCGCGGGCGCGCGGCGGCCGTGCTCCTCGCGGGCATCCTCCACGACGGGCTCACCACCGTGGCCGCGCTCAAGGCCGACCTCCTCGAGTGGGGCGTCCCCGTGCGTGCCGTCCGCGGGGCCTAGGGCAGGTCGCGGCGAGGACCGGGCCGGCCCCCGGGAGCCGGTGGACCAGGGAGGAAAGACGTGACCGTGAACGGGAATCCGGACCAGGCCCGTCGAGAGATCCGCGGGCCCTCCGAACTCGATTCGATCCGACTCGATGCGTCGGGACTCGTCCCCGTCATCGTCCAGGACCGGTCGACGGGGAGGGTGCTGATGGTGGCATGGGCGAACCGGGAGGCACTCGAGCTCACCTTCGAGACGGGGACGCTCCACTTCTGGTCGCGCTCGCGCCGCCGCCTCTGGCAGAAGGGGGAGACCTCCGGGAACCTCCAGTCGCTCGCCACCCTCTACGCCGACTGCGACAGGGACACGCTTCTCGCCCATGTCGACCCCAGGGGTCCGGCATGCCACACCGGAGAGGTGAGCTGCTTCGACGAGCGGGGCGGGACGGGCGGGTCTGCCGGAGGTCCCGGCGGGACGGGGATGGGCGCGACCCTCGCCCGTGTGGCCGGCGTCGTTGCATCACGCGGCCGCGAGCGGCCCGAGGGCAGCTATACCACGCGTCTCCTCGAGGACGAGAACCTGAGGCTCAAGAAACTCGGAGAGGAGATGGCCGAGCTGATCGCCGCGCTCGCCAGGAAAGACGCCGGCATCGCCGGAGAGGCGGCGGACCTGGTCTATCATCTCCTCGTCGCGCTCGAGGGCGCGGGGCTCGGGTGGGCAGATGTCGAGGAGGCGCTCGCCATGCGGGAGGGCTAACCGGAGCTACGGGGACATGCGGATGCTTCGCCCTGTGCAACCCATTATTGGTCTTCTTCGACTTTCGGTGTCGTCGGGGGATCTTCATCCTGTCTTCCCTCTGGGAACAAGTCGGATGGGTTTCACCTCCAGGAGCTCGCGAGCACGGACCGGCAGCGCTCTGCTCCTTCTCGTCCGGCTGATTCGTTCCGGTCGACCCGCCGGCCCGGTGCCGATCGCCGGCCGCCTGCGCCGAGCCAGGTGCCCTGGCGACCCGGATCCATCGACGAGCGGGGCCGCGCGCGCTGCATTCAGGAGAACCGTATCCTCCGCAGCCACGTAGCACCCGGGGAATAGGCAGTGGCAACCGAGATCGCGGGGCCCATCCAGGAAGAGGAGGCGCTCGGCAAGGCGTACGACGGCGCTCTCATGCGCCGGCTCCTCCGCTACCTCGAGCCCTACCGCTGGCAGGTGGTCCCGGCGGTGGCGCTCCTCGTGTCGCTCGCGGGGATGCAGATCGTCGGCCCCTGGCTCGTGCAGATCGCACTCGACGAGGCCGTGCCCGCCGCGAACGGGCGGCTCGTCGCTCTCCTCGCCATCGCATACATGGCGAGCGCCGTCGTCGCCTTCGGGCTCGAGTACGGCCAGATGCTCGTGACGACGTGGCTCGGCCAGAGCGTCATGCGCGACCTCCGGCGCGAGATCTTCGCACACCTGCAGAAACTCGATCTGCGGTTCTACGACAGGAATCCCGTCGGACGGCTCATGACGCGGATCACCTCCGACGTGGAAACGCTGAACAATCTCTTCAGCTCCGGGGTGGTCGCGATCTTCGGCGACCTGGTCACCCTCCTCTTTGTCGTGTCGGCTATGCTCGTCATGGACTGGAGGCTCGCCCTCGTCACCTTCTCGGTCCTCCCCTTCGTGGTTTGGGCCGCCGTCGTCTTCCGGACGCGGATCCGGGTCGCGTACCGGGACATCCGGGTGCGGATGGCGAGGATCAACGCCTATCTTCACGAACGGATCACGGGGATTCGCGTGGTGCAGCTCTTCAACCGGGAGGAACCGGACGCCCGGAGGCTCGAGAAGATCAACAACGACTACCTGGAGGCGCACCTCCGGTCGATCACCTATTACGCCCTCTTCTTTCCGATCGTCGAGCTCTTCACCGCTATCGCCCTCGGGCTGATCGTCTGGTACGGAGGGCTCTCGATCCTCGGCGGGACGACGACGGTCGGCGTGGTCGCGGCCTTCCTCCTCTATGCCCGGCGGTTCTTCCGCCCGATCCAGGACCTCTCGGACAAGTACAACCTCCTCCAGGCGGCCATGGCCTCATCGGAGCGGATCTTCGGGCTCCTCGACCGGGAGCCGCGCGTCCGTGATCCCCGTGGGAGCAGGCAGTGGCTGCCCGACCCCGTCCGGGGCGAGATCGAGTTCCGCAACGTCTGGTTCTCCTACGTCCGGGAGAAGGACACCGGGCCGGAGTGGGTCCTCAAGGACCTCTCCTTCCGCGTGGCACCGGGGGAGAAGCTCGCGATCGTCGGACACACGGGCGCGGGCAAGACGACGGTGATCAGCCTGCTCATGCGGTTCTACGACCCCCAGAGGGGCGAGATCCTCCTCGACGGCGTTCCCATCCGGAGCGTATCGCAGCGGGACCTCCGGGGCGCGATCGGGCTGGTCCTGCAGGACATCTTCCTCTTCAGCGAGGACGTCGCCTACAACATCGGGCTCGGCAACCCTACGATCACGACGGAGCGGATCCGCGAGGCCGCGCGCGAGGTCGGGGCCGCCCGCGTCATCGAGCGGCTCCCCGACGGCCTCGGCCAGCCACTCGGGGAGCGCGGCCGTTCCCTCTCCATCGGGGAGCGGCAACTCCTCTCCTTCGCCCGCGCACTCGCCTTCGATCCGAGGGTCCTTGTCCTGGACGAGGCCACAAGCTCGGTGGACTCCGAGCTCGAGGCACAGATCGAGGAGGCGACGACACGGCTGATGGCGGGACGCACGAGCCTCGTGATCGCGCACCGTCTCTCCACGATCCAGGGTGCGGACCGGATCATGGTCCTTCACCAGGGAGAGCTCGCGGAGGAAGGCTCGCACGGGGAGCTTCTGGCGAAAGGCGGCCTCTACGCCCGCCTCCATGAGCTACAGTTCGCCGCAGCCGCGGCGGGCGTGTAGCCCGGAGTACCGTCCGGGGAGAGCTCCGCCGATGCCTGCCCGCGCCTACCTCGTCCTCGCAGCCCTCCTCTTCTCCACGGGCGGGACGGTCATCAAGCTGTCGACACTCTCGGGCTGGCAGATCGCCGGGCTCCGCTCGGGGATCGCGGCACTCTTCCTCGCCGCCCTGATGCCGGCCTGGCGCCGCTTCGGCGCCCGGCCGCTTCTCGTCGGCGGCGCCTACGGCGCGACGATGGTCCTGTTCGTGGTGGCAAACACGCTGACGAGTGCGTCCAGCGCCATCTTTCTCCAGTCCACCGCGCCGCTCTATGTGCTCTTCCTCGCACCCCTCCTCCTTCGCGAGCCACTGCGGCGCATGGACATCGCCGTCGCCGTGATCCTCGCTACGGGCACAGCGCTGGTCTTCCTCGGAGGAGGCCGCACGTTCGAGACCGCGCCCAGCCCCGCGGAGGGAAACCTCCTCGGTGCGCTCTCCGGCGTCACATGGGCGCTCACCGTCATGGGGCTCCGGTGGCTCGGCGGGAGCGCGCCGGCAAGCGCCGGCGGCGCCGTCGTGCTCGGAAACACGCTTGCCGTCCTCTTCTGCCTCCCCTTCGCCCTCCCCCTGGCCGGCGCGACCCCGACGGACTGGGTGATCGTGGCCTATCTGGGGATCGTCCAGATCGGACTCGCCTATATCTGCCTCGTGCGGGGCGTAGCCGGCACGCGCGCATTCGAGGCATCCCTCTTCCTCTTGGCCGAGCCGGGCGCGAGCGCCCTGCTCGCGTGGGGGATCCACGGCGAGGTCCCGGGTCCTACGGCCGCTCTCGGCTCGGGAGTGATCGCTTTCGGGCTTGTCGTACAGGCCGGGCGCGGGTGGCGCCGATCACGGGAGGCGGGCACCTGAGTTGCCAGATGCGCCCACGTCCGGTTAAACAACTCCCCACGGCGCGTATCGCTCAACGGCACCGGTGGCGGGCGGCCGCGGCTGGGAGATGCCTGCCGGGAATCTGCGGCCGGCGGCCGGCCGGACTCGTCTCGCGGCAACGCCCGGCATCGCCGGGGCGCGCTCGACACCGCCGAACCGGCCTGCGTCCCTGCGGCCGGTATCGCGGCCGACCGGTCGGATGCGCGTGCCCCGGAACGGAGCGTGCGTGACCGCCGGGCCCTTCGCCGGAACGGAACCGCGCAATTCTACCATTCCCGCCCAGACCGGAGTGCAGCCGTGCCCATCCCGAATCCCCCCCGCGTCCTTCGCGCCGGCATCGTTGCGACCGCAGTTCTCGGCTCGGCCTGCGACGTCACGGCGCCGGAACCGGCCGCCGACGCCTGCACACCCGACGGCGAGCCACTCCGCGCCGCCTTCTACGCATTGTTCCCGCCCGTCAGCTACAGCGCCGACGATGATCCCGCCTCCCCGGGATTCCATACACACCTCGGGTACGAGGCGGACCTGCTTACCGCCCTGGAGGCGATGGAAGGGGCGCAGCTGACATTCCAGCGCAGCCCCGTGGCCGAGTGGCCCGGCATCTGGCTCCTGCCCTCGACACCCGGGGTGGACATCGCGGGTGGCGGGATCACCATCCTCGAGTCCCGCACCCGGAACGACGCCGGCGAGGTGTCCGTCGCGTTCACCTCCGGCCACATCGCCTTCCGCCAGTCGCTCCTGACGAGGGCGGGCGACGCCGCGCGGTTCTCGTCCTACGGGGGGCTGACGCGAGACGTGCGCGTCGGGGTCCTCCGGGCCACGACCGGGGAGGCCCGCTTTCTCCAGATCGCCGGGCTGGCCGACAGCGACGGCATCCTCGCCGCCGGCACCCGGGTCGACACTCCCGGCGGAAGCGTTGTTGCTGACGGAACGGCAGCCTACATGATCACCGCGGCACGGGCATCCCCTGAGCTCACCGCCAGAACCCACATCCACCCGCCGTCGGAGTCGATGCCTCAGGTCGTGTATCTCGGCGACACCTCGGGCGAGGCGGAGTTCCTCGAGGCCCTGCGCGACGGAACGATCGACGCGGTCGCGCGGGGCGAGATCGGAAACAGGGACGCCACTCATGCCACCGGGGAGGAGTTCGTGGTCGCCGCACTTGACTCTCTCGCCGAACTCGGAGGCTTCGCTCTCGATGCACGGGAGCCGGCGTTGCTTGCCTGCATCGACGAGAAGCTGAACTGGCTGACCGGCGACCGCGGGATCGGCTATGCGGAGTGGCGCGAGGATCCCTCGGTGTTCCTGGAGCGTGCACGGCTCTGGGACGGTGGCTGACCGGGCCGCGTCCAGGGAGAGGGAGGAGAGAGCCTCACGGCGTGGGTGCGGGGCGCCTGGCCTGGCGGCGACACCAGCGATGCATGGCCGCCGGCAGCGCCGTCATGCCTCCGACGGTTCCCGGGCGGACCGGCCGGTCCCGGCGCGACCGCTGGCCCGGGTGCCGATGAGCACGATGCGAACGGACCGGGGCTCCTGACCCGGGAGGCGAAGCTCCCTCCCCTCTCCCTCGCGCGCCCCGAGAAGCACACCGTACGGGGAGTCACGCGAGACTTCCGCCTTCCCGATGTCGGGATCGCGAACGACCACCACGCGCGTGACGATCTCCCGCGAACCGGCATCGTAGATCCAGACGCGGTCGCCCACCTTCACCCTGCGCACGGGCTCCGGATCCGGTGGATCGGCCGCCCACCGGATCACGCCGACCTGGCCGGAAACGAACCGTTCCGCCTCCTCGCGGTCCGGAGCCACGCCCGTCGCCTCCTCCATCTCGCGCGAGAACCGCTCGACGACCCCTTCGCCCGAGAGCACACGGCGCCACGCCCCGAGAGCCTCCGCCGGAAAGCGTATCCGCCCGTAGTCGCGTCCGGCCTGCCGGAACGCCTCGCCCGACCTGACCGCGTGGAACGCCAGGTAGCGCCGAAGAGCGGTGAGGGCATCGGCCTCCGGATCCATCTCGAAGCGCGCGAACTCCCGTTTGCGGATGGTTCCGCGATCCGCGGGGAAGCAGAGCCGCCACGTCCGGGCGTCCTCCGAAACGGCCAGCTGGATCGCCCGGAGCGTGCAGTCCGCGAAGGGATGCGCCGCGGCCGCTCCCTCCCCCCTCTCCGGGATGGCGCCGATCTTGACGAGGACCTTCGGCTCGCCGGGCGGATGGCACAACGCGAAATCGACGGCGCCCGCTGCGGTCTCGAGTCCGCTGTGCACGAGGGAGCTCTCGCCGCCGACGTCCCACCCCAGGTGCCCGAGGACAGGAAGCACGATGCTGTCGCGAACCTCCGGCGCCGTCGGTGTCCCCCGCTTCTTCAGGTACGCGAAACCCGTGCGCAGCTCCCGCGCCAGAGCGTCTCTCTGCAATGCGGGATCGAACACGTCCAGTTGTTCGGCGTCTGCAGCGTCTGGGTCCGGCGGGGACGGCACGTCGGCGGAACGGGTCCCTCCGCCTGAGTTCACGGGGCACCTCGCTTCGTGCACGGTGACAGCGGTGCCGGCCGCACCCGGGGAGTCGCGACCGGCTGCGCCCCGATCCCCCGGCATGGCCGCTCTGCGGACGCCGACATCTCCGGCGAATTGACGCCCGCTGTCTGAGAGCGTCAAGACGGCGTCGCACCCGCGAACTTGAACGCGGCTGCCGGACGCGAGACCATATCTCCTGGTATCACCCCCACGTCGGACGAGCCTCGACCACGATCAGCCCGCGAACGGATGCCGGCCGTCAAGCGCAGACCCCTCGAAGTCGCCCCCCGCCGCATCGTCCAGGACGCCAGACTGGCAATCGGGGATGTCTACGACGCGATCGTCGAGCTGGTGACGAACGCGGACGACCGCTACCAGATCCTCGGAACCGAGGGGCGTGTCGAGATCGAAATCGGGAGGCAGGGGAAGGGGAAGCCCTCGATCCTCCGCGTGCGCGACTACGCCGACGGGATGACGACGGAGCAGATGAACACGAAGCTCGGCCGGATCGGAGGGCGGGTGAGCGGTCTCGAGGAGGGGCACGCCGTTCGGGGCACCAACTCGCGCGGCGCAAAGGACATCGCCGCCCTCGGGAAGGTCACCTTCGAATCGATCGCCGAGGACGGTCGGATGCACACCTGCCGCATCTTCCCGAATCTGGAATACGAAGCCGACAACGCTCGCGCCGTGACGCCGAAGGTCCGCAGGCGGCTGGGTATCGGCGAGGGCACGGGCACGGTCGTGACCATCGAAGTCGACCCACGCCACCGCATTCCGCAGGTGGGCACACTCGCGCCCAAGGTCGCCAAGCTCGTACGGCTGCGGGACATCGTCTGGCAGGAGAAGACCCGGCTCGTGGTCAGGGGGCTTAAGAACGGCGCCGGGAGGGATGTCCGCCTCCACCGGCCGGCGGGCCGCAAGCGGGTGGCGAAGACGTTCTCCGTGCCGGGCTACCCGGACGCGAAAGCCAAGCTTGCCGTCTACCGAGCGCGCAAGCCCTTCACGTCCGGCCAGGACCGTTTCAGGGTCGGCGGGATCCTCGTCAAGTCCCGGCACGCCATCCACGAAGCCACGCTCTTCGACCGCAAACTCGAATGGGACTCGAACGCGCTCTGGTTCTACGGACGCCTGACCTGCGAGGCGATCGACGACCTCTGGAACGACTACGACGAGCGGCAGGCGCGGGGAGAGACGCACCCGGCGGACAATCCCGTCCCGATCCTGGATCCGTCGCGCAAGTCGGGACTCACGCGCGGACACCCCTTCGTGGATGCGCTCTACGGACGAGCCCTCGCTCTCCTCCGCCCCCTGGTCGAGGAAGAGCGCACGCGGGCCGAGCGGGAACGCGCCCGGAGTGTCGAGAGCCGGCAGACGCGGAAGCGGCTGGATGCGTTGGAGAAGGCCGCGAGCCGTTTCATGGAGGACTTCTCCGACGAGGAGGTGTCACGCGATCCCAAGGGCCGGCATACCGGAAGCCGGTTCCAGATCAACGGCTATCTCCTGAGTCCGCAGTACGCGCAGTACGTTCGCGGGGAGTCGTTCGGATGCTGGCTCACGGTACTGGCCGAGGCATTCCCCGAGATCGCCGAGGGTGACGGGGTCGAGATCCGCTGCCTGACGGACGACCTCCGCGCCGAACGGGCCGAAGCCCGGCTGGAACCGCACGCCACCCGGGAGGGTGTGCTCCGGGCCAGCTGGTCGGTCAGGGCGGTCGAGGCCACGCCCGCGACCGGGCTCGCCGTTCGCGTGGGCCCGATCGAGGCCGAATCGACCCTTGCCGTGCTGGAATCCGAGGCCGACCGGTACCGGGATCTCACCGGACTGGCGTTCGAGCGCCCACGCTACCGGATCCGCGGTGGTTCGCGGAGGCAGATCCGGCTGCTGGCCCCAACCGCGCTCGTCCGGTCGGCCGGGAGAAATTTCGAGCTGACCCTCTCTTCGGACGAGTTCGGCATTTCGGGCTCGAGGCGGCTGCTTCTCAAGGCAAGCGCCGGAATCGCGGTTGCCAGGCTCACCGTCCGGCTGCTGGATGACGAGGCGGCGCCGGCCAGGCTGGTCGCGCGACTCGGAGAGGAAGAGGCGGAGACCGAGCTCCGCGCCGCGGCGCCGGCCGGGGCCGGGATCGTCATCAGGCTCGAGGATGTTGATCACGGCGCGCTACGCTACCGCTGGAACAAGAACGTGCTTGAGGTCGGCGCACGCCATCCCTCGCTGATGCGCTACCTGGGCCCGAAGGCCGAGAGCTATCCCGGGCAGAACGCGATGCACTTCCGCGTGCTCCTGGCCGAGGTCGTCGCCGAGGCACTCTGCGCCCGCAGGCTGGAAGGCAACGTCGAGGCGAACCCGAACGACTTCGAGGGGATGACCTGGGACGACTACTACCGCCACTTCGCCCAGCTCATGTCACGGTTCCTCCCGAAGGCGCACGCCCTGATGGCTCCGGAGGCGTGAGGGCTGCGGCGGATCCGGAGGACGTCCGCCGGACCGTCGTGACACCCTCCGACCCGCCGTCACCACCCGGCTCCCGGCCGCCGTGACCCGGCAGCACCCGAGGCTCACTGCAGGCATTCCCCGGAATGGTGGTCCGGGCCCGGCCCGGCGCGGCGTGACTTGGGTGACGGGCTTCGCCGGAGTCTGGCACCCGATGGAGATCCGACTTCCGATATCTGCCTGTAAGCCCGAGAGTTACGGGCATATCCGGGAGCGATCCATCTTACTGTGGGTTCTGGCGGGGCCCGTCGGGACCGGCGCCGGCGACGACTCTGTCTCGCCTGGTGCCAAGAGCCCAGCCGAATCCGGAAGCGGCCCGGCGTCCTGCCACGAGGTTCCGCCGGTCCCGGACAGATGAACAGACTCGGGTCCAGGGGGACGGGGTGGAGGCCGCGCCACATGCGTCCCCGGCGCAGCCTGTGGCGGTCACCGCGATCCCGGCTCAGTAGGACCGGATCGAGGGATCCACCTCCTCTTTCCAGGCCAGGAGTCCACCCTTCAGGTTCCATACGTTCGTGAACCCCAGGTCGCGGAGCGCGGCTGTGGCAAGCCCGCTTCGCGAGCCCGAGCGGCAGTAGAGCACGAGCGGACGTTCCCGCTCGAGCTCGGAGATCCGCTGCGGGAGCCCGGCGAGCGGAATCCGTTTCTGGCCCACCTCCGGCAGATCCGCGATCTCGCGCTCGAAATCCTCGCGCACGTCGACGAGCGCGATGGCGTCCCCTTCGTCGAGGATCGTCTTCAGATCCGTCGCCGATATCTCGGGGATCTCCCGACCCCAGTCGCCGGATTTCATGGACCGATGATGCGCCTGATCGCTTCCGCCGTTTGCTCTGCCGCCCCGCGATGCCGTTCGATGTACCCCGAAGCACGCGCGGCGGTCTCCTCCCGGAGATCGTCGCCCGCGAAGAGCCGCCGGAGCGACTCAACGAGCCCGGAGGTGCCGGAGACGGCTTCTCCTGCCCTGAGGGCGACGAGATCCCGGGCAGGCCGCGAAGTCCGGTAGCGCGGCCCGACGAGGACAGGAAGCCCGGCCGCCGCCGGCTCCAGGACGGAATGCAGTCCCGCGCGGCCGAACCCCCCTCCGACGTAGGCGACCGTACCGACGGTGTAGAGATGGGCGAGCACGCCGAGACGACCGACGATCACCACGTCGCGTCCGCCGTCGCTACCCCGGCGCTCGACCTCCCCGAGGCGGACCGTGGCGAGGCCCGCCCGCCTCGCACGCCTCTCGAGGGCCGCCAGGTGGTCCGGCCTGGGTTCGTGCGGCGCGACGATCACCCTCGGGCGCGGCTTGCCGGACGCGAGCGCGGCGGCCGCCGGGATGAGGATCTCCTCGTCGCCCTCCCAGGTGGATCCGGCAACGAGCGTGGGGCGCGGGTCCCGCCGGAAGGGGAGGAGGTACGGCGCCCGTGCAGGGGCCTCCCGCGCCCGGGTCCAGGCGGAGTCGATCCCCGGATCCCCCGTCACCTCGATCCGCTCCGGCGGGACCCCGAGGCCTTCGAATCGGCCGGCGTCGTCGGCCGCCACGGCGAAGACCCGAGAGAGCGACGCGAAGGCGGGACGAAGGAACTGCCGCGCCCCGGGACGGAGCCGGCCCGCACCCGGCTCGAGCGTCGCGGCGAGAAGCACAACCGGGATCCCGCGTGCATGTGCCGCCGCTGTTAGGCCCGGCCAAACCTCCGTCTTCGTGAACCCCACGAGCGCGGGGGAGAGGTCCGCCAGGAGCGCATCCATCTCGGAGGGGACGTCCCAGGGAAGGTAGCTCGCCACCCCGGCGCGGAGTGAGCGGGAAAACGTCTCGGCGGAGGGTGAGAAGAAGGTATAGGCCGCCTCGACGGCGGGGAGGCGGGCCCGGAGCCGCTCGAGCACGGCGCGCGCCTGAAGGCCCTCCCCGACCGAGGGGGCGTGGAGCCACACCCTGGGGCGCCCCGGATCGGGGCGGCTCCGACCCCAGGCGGCCAGGGTTTCGCGCGCACCCGTCCGGCCCCGGAGCCCGACAGCGAGCTTCGAGTCGCCGCGGGAGAGGAGGGGGGAGAGGAGGCGGAGAATCCGGAGCGCGGCCGCGTAGCTTCCCGAACGGATCGACATGGGTGAAAATAGAATCGTGGCGGGAAGGGGCTTCAAGTCGCCGCGGGTGCGGAAAGGGGGCCGTGTGGAACGACAGGCCGCGAAGGCTGCCGGACCAAGATGGTGGATCACGGGCCCGGCCGTCGGGCTCCTTCTCCTCGGCGGGTGCAATCCGGTCTATGTGATCCGCCTGGGATGGGCGGAGAGCCGGATCCTCCGCTCGCGCGTGCCCCTTACCGAAGTCATGGCTGACCCGGACACCGAGCCCGGCGAGCGGGGGAAGCTCCGCCTTGCCTGGGACGCCAGACGCCATGCGATCGACGAGCTCGGGTTCGAGAACGCCGGCGACTCCTACACCTCGCTCGCCCGCCTTGAGTCCGACACCCTCGCGCTCGTCCTCACCGCCGCGTACCGGGACCGGCTCGAATTCCGCACGTGGTGGTTTCCCGTGGCCGGCCGGATCCCCTACCGGGCGTACTTCTCCGTGGAGGGGGCCGAGGAGGCGAGGGACGCGCTCGAGCGCGAGGGATTCGACACCTACCTCCGGCCCACGGCCGCCTTCTCCACGCTGGGCTGGTTCGCCGATCCGCTCTACTCGACGATGCTGATCGCCGATGAGGTCGGGGTCGTGGAGACCGTCCTCCACGAGCTTGCGCACAACCACCTCTACCTCCCCGGGCGGGGACGCTTCAACGAATCATACGCGAACTTCGCCGGCCACGTGGCAGCGATCCACTTCTTCTGCCGGGACCAGGCGGACGATCTCCCGACGGTGAGATGCCGGCGGGCCCGGGCGCGCTGGGCGGACGCGCAGGACATCTCGCGCTATATAGACGGCCTCGAGCGGGAGGTCGTGGCGCTCCTCTCCTCCGCCGCCGGACCTGCGGGCCCGGGGAATCCGGGCAACCCGGCAGGGAGCACGCTCCTCGCGGCGCGCGACTCCCTCTACCGCGCGGCCCGCGACGACTTCGTATCCCGGGTGCAGCCGGCGCTCCGGGCGACGACCTACGGCTACCTCGCGGCCGAGCCCCTGAACAACGCCACGCTCCTCTCGAGGAGCCTCTACTACCACCGGCTACCCGACTTCGACGCCCTCTGGCGGGCCGCCGGGGAGGACCTGGCCGGCCTTCTGGCCTGGATGCGCGACACCGCGCCGGGCCTCGACGACCCCTTCGGGATCCTCGACGGCGAGCCGCCGTCCGGCCCCGCGCAGGACTGATCCGCACCCGGAGCGCCTCTCCCCGGCCGGCCGGCGCCCCGATCTCAGCGGGAGCCGCCCCCGGTCGCGGTCCCGCCGTCGCGCCTCGGATCCGAAGCGAGAGTGAATCCGGCGGAGGGGGAGAAGAGCGCGGCGCCGACGCCCCCGAAAAACATGTGCAGCTCCTCGAACTCGCGCACCGGGAGCCCGATCGACCCGACCGGCACCCCCCGCTCGCAGGCAGCCTGGACGACCCCGTCCTTCCGCTCGACATGCACCCGGGGATGCGCGACAGCGTCCGCGAGCGGCATCCGGAAGTCGATCAGGTTGACGATCGTCTGGAAGAGCGCGCTGGTGATGCGGTCCGCACCGGGGGTTCCGAGCGAGAGCACGCCTCCGTCTCCGGACCGGCCCACGGTCGGTGCCATGTTCGAGGGAAGCCTCGTACCGGGCGGGAAGGCGTGGAGTCCGGGGCCGGTCAGCTCCTGTTCGCCGAGACTGTTGTTCATCCAGATCCCGGTTCCCCTGGGCATCACCCCGGAGCCGTATCCGGCCGAGGCGGTGATCGAGCAGGCGAGACCCGACGCGTCCACGGCGGAGGTGTGCACGGTAGACCCCGAGCGGACGCGGCGGCCGAGCCGCCGGAGGGAGTCGGGGGCGAGGAGCCGCGCCGATTCGCCCTCCATGTCATCCGCACCGTCGAGATGCCGCTCGCGGTACTCGAGCACCGCGCGCTCGATCCGGGCGATCTGCCGCACCGTCTCGCTGTCCCACTCCCCCGCAGCCGTCCCGGCGATCCCCTCCCCGCTCAGCGCAAGCATCGCGGCGAGCGCGGCCCCGCCGATCGCCGGCGGCGGGTTGATGAGAAGCCTCCACTCCCGCATCCCGACCTCGAGCGGGCGGCGCACGACCGGTTCGTACGCCTCGAGATCCGCGGTCCCGAGAAGCCCGCCGCTCTCACGCACCTCCCGGCCGATCGTCCGGGCCAGCTCTCCCCGGTAGAGCTCCCCCGGGCCCTTCCCCGCGATGCGCTCGAGGCTCTCCGCCAGGCCCTCGATCCGGACGGTGTCGCCCGCCTCGAGGAGCGCTCCCTCCGGTGTGCGGATCGCCCGGCTGCTCTCGGGATTCCATCCGTAGATCCCCTCGCCGCAGAGCTCGAAGTACATGCGCGAGGTGCGCGAGAGCGGGAACCCGTCGCGCGCCCGCTCGATGGCGGGCTCCATGACCCGGTCCCAGGGAAGCCGGCCGTAGGTCGCCGATGCGAGGCCCAGCCCGGCCACCGCGCCCGGCGTCGCGATGGACCCGTAGCCCACCGTCGTCTCGAGACCGCCCCCGTAGTCCAGGTAGACGTCCCGGACGCCCCGCCCGAAGCGCGCCGGCTCGAGGCCGCGGCCCGGCATCTCCGCATAGCCGTCGATCATCACCGCCTCGTCCGCAGGCGGGGCAGTCATGATGAAGGCGCCGCCGCCGAGCGAGCACACCCCGGGCTCCGTCACGAGGGAGACAAGTACAGCGGCAACAGCGGCGTCCACGGCGTTGCCGCCCTCGTCGGCGATCCGGGCCCCGGCCTCGGCCGCCATCCGGGAGGTGGAGGAAACGCCGACCCTATGCACGGCCGGATCCCCCGGCATGCGGGCCGCGGCGACCTGCGCTCGCCGGGCCGCGGGCCTCCGCCCCCGGAAAGTTCCCCTTTATCACGGTTTCCGGCGGGATTATGATTCCCCGTCTTGAGAGTCCGCTCCCCCGTCCCGCACCCGACGGCGCCCCGCGTATGACATCAGGTAACCCGGAGCACTACGTCCCGGCCGAGGTGGAGCGGAAGTGGCAGGAACGGTGGGAGGCTGAGGGCACGAACCGCTTCACCGAGGCCGAGCTCCGCTCGGCCGAGGCCCCCTTCTTCAACCTGATGATGTTTCCCTATCCCTCCGCCGAGGGACTTCACGTGGGAAACATATACGCATTCACCGGGGCGGATGTTCACGGACGCTTCCACCGTCTGGCCGGCCGCGACGTGTTCGAGCCGATCGGGTTCGACGCCTTCGGGATACACTCGGAGAATTTCGCCCTGAAGGTCGGGATCCATCCGATGGACCTGATCCCCCGCAACGTCGCGACCTTCACGCGGCAGCTGCGCAGGATCGGGGGGATGTTCGACTGGAACCACGCCGTCGACACGACGACGCCGGACTACTACCGCTGGACCCAGTGGATCTTTCTCGAGCTCTATCGTGCGGGTCTGGCCGAGCAGGTCGAGGCCCCCGTCAACTGGTGCCCCTCGTGCAAGACGGTGTTGGCCAACGAGCAGGTGATCGGCGGCCTCTGCGAGCGCTGTGACACACCGGTCGGCCAGCGCCGGATCGCACAGTGGTTCTTCAAGATCTCGCGCTACGCCGAGCGGCTGCTCAGGAACCTGGACACACTCGACTGGTCGGAGCCGACGAAGAAGGCGCAGCGGAACTGGATCGGGCGGAGCGATGGGGCGATGATCCGCTTCCCGCTCCACGACCCGGCCCGGGGGGATGGTCCGGACGACGGGGGAGGGCAGGATGCGATCGAGGTCTTCACGACCCGGCCCGACACGGTCTTCGGGGCCACCTACATGGTCCTCGCCCCCGAACATCCGCTGGTCGACCGGGTGACGACCCGGGCGTACGCCGAAGCGGTGGCCCGCTACCGCGACACCGTCTCGCGGATGGATCTCGTCGCGCGGAAGAAGACCGGGAAGGAGAAGACGGGCGTCTTCACCGGCGCCTACTGCGTGAATCCGGCGACAGGCTCCCCGATCCCGGTCTGGATCGCCGACTATGTCCTGATGGAGTACGGGACCGGCGCGATCATGGCCGTGCCGGGCCACGACGAGAGGGACCACGAGTTCGCCCGCGCCTTCGGTCTCCCGATCCGCCGCGTCGTCGCGCCGGAGTGGGACGACCCCGGCGCGTCCCCCGAGGAGGCCTACACGGGCGAGGGCACGATGGTCAACTCAGGGCACTTGACCGGCCTCCCGACGCTCAAGGGTCGCGTCGCCGTCGTCTCCTGGCTCTCGGAACGGCGTCTGGCCGAGCACCGCGTCACCTACCGCCTCCACGACTGGTGCATTTCAAGGCAGCGCTACTGGGGTCCGCCGATCCCGATCGTCCACTGCAGGACGTGCGGGACCGTTCCCGTCCCCGAATCGGATCTCCCCGTGGTCCTGCCCCGGGTCGAGGACTTCACGCCGGACGACTCGGGCACGAGCCCGCTGGCCCGGGTCGAGGACTGGTACCGGACGCGATGCCCGGCATGCGGGAGCGAGGCCCGGAGGGAGACGGACGTCTCCGACACCTTCCTCGACTCGTCGTGGTACTTCCTCCGCTATCCCTCGACCCGCGAGGACGAGCGTCCCTTCGACCCGGAGCTGAACCGGCGGTGGCTGCCCGTCGACTCCTACATCGGGGGCCAGGAGCACAACGTCCTCCATCTGCTCTACTCCCGCTTCGTCACGATGGCGCTCCACGACCTCGGGCACCTCGAGTTCGAGGAGCCGTTCGTCCGCTTCCGCGCGCACGGCCTCATCGTCCGCGAGGGCGCGAAGATGTCCAAGAGCCGGGGCAATGTGATCGTTCCCGATCCGATCATCGAGCGCCACGGGGCCGACGCCTTCCGGCTCTATCTGATGTTCCTCGGACCGTACACGGAGGGAGGCGACTACCGCGACCAGGGGATCCAGGGCCCGTTCGGGTTCCTGAAGCGCCTCTGGGAGACGGTGACTCCGGTCAGCGCGCTCGGCGACGGGCCGCCGGATCCGGATGTCGAGCGCAAGCTTCACCGGACGATCCGGCAGGTGTCGGCCCAGATCCCGGAGCTCCAGTTCAACACCGCGGTCGCGGCGATGATGGAGTACCTGAACGCCGTGCGCCGGGGGGACAGGAAGGCAGCGCGCGCCGAGGTGGAGCCACTCGTCATCATGCTGGCCCCCTTCTGCCCGCACATCGCCGAGGAGCTCTGGGAGCGGTTGGGGGCGGAGGGGAGCATCTTCGAGACGGCCTCCTGGCCCGAGTTCGATCCGGACAAGACCATCGAGGAGGAGATCACCCTCGCCGTCCAGGTCAACGGGAAGCTCCGCGGGAGGATCGCGGTTCCGGCCGGCGCGGGCGAGGCCGAAGCGCTCGCACGCGCGCGGAGGGAGGCGAATGTGGCCCGCTACCTCGAGGGAGCCGAACTCCGGAGAGTCATCCACGTGAAGGACCGGCTCCTCAATCTCGTCGTATCCGCTGCGCAGAGGCGTTCATGACAGACGACCGACCCGAGGCGCTCCGCCTCCCGGATCCGCAGACCCTCAGGCTCGCGGTCGACGCCGTGCGGGTCCTCTCGATGGACGCCGTCCAGGCCGCGAGATCCGGACATCCGGGCGCGCCCATGGGGCTCGCACCCGCCGGTTACCTCATCTGGCGCCATCACCTCCGGCACAACCCGGAGAACCCCGGGTGGGCGAACCGGGACCGCTTCGTCCTCTCGGCGGGCCACGCCTCGATGCTCCTCTACTCTCTCCTGCACCTCTCCGGCTACGACCTCCCGCTCTCCGAAATCCGGAATTTCCGCCAGTGGAAGAGCCGGACACCCGGACACCCGGAATACGGCGACACCCCGGGGGTCGAGACCACCACGGGCCCGCTCGGCCAGGGCGTCGCGAACTCGGTCGGAATCGCGCTCGCCGAACGCTGGCTCGCCGAACGCTACAACCGGCCGGGCCATGCGGTGATCGACCACCGCACGTACGTGATCTGCTCGGACGGGGACCTGATGGAAGGGATCTCCCACGAAGCGGCCGAGCTCGCCGGTCACCAGCAGCTCGGCAAGCTTGTCTGGATCTTCGACGACAACCAGGTGACGATCGAGGGGGATACGAACCTCGCCTCCTCTACCGATCAGCTCACACGCTTCGAGAGCTACGGGTGGCATGTGGAGCGGGTGTCTGACGGCAACGACATCCCGCTCCTCGACGCCGCGCTCCGGCGCGCCAAGCAGGAAGAGGAACGGCCTTCGCTCATCGCGCTCCGGACCACGATCGGGTGGGGAAGTCCGAACAAGGCCGGAAGCGCGGACGCGCACGGCGCCCCGCTCGGGACCGAAGAGGTCGAGGCCACGAAAGAGGCTCTCGGATACCCGAGCCGCGAGGCATTCTGGGTGGCGGAAGAGGCCCGCGGGGAGTGGGAGATAGCGCGGACGCGCGGACGCGCGGCAGAGGCGGACTGGCGCCGGGCGCTCGAGCGCTACCGCGCGGCCTTTCCCGAACTCGCGCGCGAGCTGACGAACAACCTCTCGGGCACGCTGCCCGACGGCTGGCGCGACGCCATCGCCGGCTTCGAGCCACTCGGCAAGCCCGAGGCCACCCGGAACAGCTCCGGCCGGCTGCTCCAGCGGCTTGCCGGCGCCATCCCCAACCTCGTCGGAGGGTCCGCGGACCTCGCGCCCTCGAACAAGACGATGATCGCAGGCTCGCCCTCGATCCTTCCCGGCGCCCCGGGGGGGCGCAACCTGCACTTCGGGGTGCGGGAGCATGCGATGGGCGCCGTCCTCAATGGAATGGCGCTCCACGGCGGTCTCGAGGTCTACGGGGGGACCTTCCTCGTATTCGCCGACTACATGCGCCCCGCGATCCGCCTCGCCGCGCTGATGGGCCTCCCCGTCCGGTACGTCTTCACCCACGACTCGATCGGACTCGGCGAGGACGGGCCGACCCACCAGCCCATCGAGCACCTCATGGCGTTGCGCGCGATCCCCAACCTCCTCGACCTGAGGCCCGCCGATGCGCTCGAGACCGCGGCTGCGTGGCGCCTTGCCCTCGGGCGCGCCGACGGCCCCTCCTTCATCTCGCTCACCCGGCAGGCGACCCCGAACCTCGATCGCTCCGGGACGCCCGCGCCAGCGGAGGTGTCGAGGGGCGGGTACGTATTCCGTGAACCGTCCAGCGGACACCCCGACGTCATCCTGATCGCCTCCGGCTCCGAACTCGCGCTGGCGCTCGGGGCCCGGGAACAGCTCGAGACGGAAGGGATCCGGACCCGGGTCGTGAGCCTGCCCAGCTGGTACCTCTTCGGGCAGCAGGAGAAGGCATACCGCGACGCCGTTCTCGGTCCCGAGGTCGAGGCCCGCGTCTCCGTCGAGGCCGGCGCGACTCTCGGGTGGGCACGTTGGGTCGGGCCGAACGGCCGGTCCGTGGGGATCGACCACTTCGGAGCCTCAGCACCGTGGACACGCCTCTACGAGGCGTTCGGGCTTACGGTGGAGGGTGTCGCCATGGCCGCACGGGCTGCCCTCGGCAGATAGGTCGCAACTACCTGTCAGTGTCGGGGCATACCGCGCAGGCGTCGGCTCGGCACGTGCGGGCGCTCAGCAGAAGCGCGCCCGCGAGGCCCAGGCTGCCGGCAGCCGATGTTGCTGTCTCGGACAGCGGCTCGAGCAGACCAGCCAGAGACGCCGCCCAGAGCACGGCGCCTCCGACAAAGGTCAGGACCACGGCCACCTTCCTCCGGGCCGGGCCCAGGGTGATCATCGCCGCGCCGGATAGGACGGTCACGGCCCAGAGGCCCCGCTCGACGCCTTCGGAGAGCGCCAGCGAGGGCGCCACGATGACCAGCACCGGCGTGAGCGCGCAGTGCAGGCCACACCAAGCCGCGGCGCACGCCACGACACTCGATCCCGAAGCCAGGTACGTGCCTGGCGGGGCGGTTGCGAGAGAGTCCTTCATCGTGTCGTGTCGGCGGGGGCGTATGCGGCTGCAATGCTCGATGGCCTGCCGGGCCGCATGCAGCCCAACCAGCCTGGTCTCAGTACACCACCCGGTAAGAGACGCTGAGCGCTCTTGCGGCCTCGGGCATGATTTCCTTCACCCGT
This sequence comes from uncultured Gemmatimonadaceae bacterium, assembly GCA_964532325.1. Lineage (GTDB taxonomy): Bacteria > Gemmatimonadota > Gemmatimonadetes > Longimicrobiales > Gaopeijiaceae > JAAXGI01. The sequence continues at coordinate 22,693 of CAZHGS010000004.1, forward strand.
GACAGATGGTGTCTGTACTCGGTATTGCGGAGATTGTCGATGTTGAGCGTCACGACGTGCAGCCTCCCGGCCAGGGTGAGACGCATGCCGCCCGAGAGGCCGAAGACCGCGTATCCATCGGTCGGTTGCTCGAACCTCCCCGTCCGCTCCTGGCTGCTGGCCATCCTCGCCTCGGCCTCCACGAACCAGTCCACCGGCGAATAGCCGATCGCAAGGCGACCCTGGAGCGGCGGCATGAACGGGAGAGGCTCGTCCGTGGCGCGGATCGTGCCACGGACGTACGACGCGACGGCCTCCACCTTGAATCCCGCCGGCATCGACCACCCGAGCACACTCTCGAAGCCGGTCAGAACGGCGTCCTCGCCCACGTACTGATAGATGGGGAGCCGTACACGGCTGAGTCTCCCCGTTGCCTGCGGATAGATGTAGCCCGCGATCGTGTTTCGAAACCACGTCGCTTCGGCGCTCAGCCGTTGTCCCGTGACACGCCCGAACACGTCGAATCCGAGTCCCGTTTCCGTCTCGAGGGAGGGATTGCCGACGTCAAACGAATTGGCCGCGAGGTGCGGTCCCTCCGAATAGAGTTCGTTTACATCCGGGGTGCGGAAGGCACGGGCCGCACTCGCTCCCAGGGTCAGCTCCCCGGTCACCCGCAGAAGTGCACCCAGCGATCCCGAAACCGCGCCAAAGGAACGTGCGCGGATGTGCCCGATGTCAGAGATCTCCTCCTCGTCCGGTTCGAGATCGATCTGATCGTAGCGGAGCCCGGCCTCGATCGAGATCGGATCAAACCGGATCTCCTCAAGCACATATGCGGCTTGTGTCCTGCGCCGGGTATTCGGGTTGTAGAGCGCACCCCCGAATCCGAAGTCCTCCCACGAGACTCTCGCTCCGACGGCGCCTGATGTGAACGGGCCCCATCGCCCGTGCCGTGCCCGAGCTTCGCCGCTTACGACCTCGCGCTGGAAGAGCGTACCCAGGATGGCCGGGGGTTCCCACTCATTGTGCTCGTACCAGGTGTAGCCGGCATCGATTTCAACCGTTTCGAAGACTTGACCCGGCCGGATCACGCTGCGAAATCGGCTCGCGAACCTCTCCTGCTCCGTGCGCACCGCGCTCGTGTGGCCACCGACAAAACCGCCGGGGATCCCGTAGTCATTCGCGTAGACGCGGACCGTCCCGCCCGCGTAGCCCCAGTCGTCCACCCACGATGTCCCGGCCGACACGCCCCACGTGTCGGTCTGGGTTCCCACGAGCCTACCGATGGGCGTGCGCAGATCCCCGCCCTGGCGCTTCGATACCTCGACACGGAGAGGAACGTGCTCGGTGACTCCGACCGTGACCTGGCTGCTGCCCGAGACGGCACGGGTGGCCGTCTGACCCTGAAGCAAGGAGAAGCCGGTCGGGCGGTCGGGCACCGCCCGCGGCACCTCATCCCGCACGACATTGATCACCCCGCCGAGCGCACTGCTGCCGTAGAGAATCGCGCTCGGCCCGCGGATCACTTCGATCCGCCGAGCCGAGGAGGGGGTGAGCGCCGAGGCGTGATCGGCGCCGCTGTTCATGACATCACCCACCCGCTGGCCGTCTTCAAGCATGAGGATCCTGTCCCCGGTCAGGCCGCGGATCACCGGCTGGGCAGTCCCCGGCCCCATGCTGCTCACGGCTACGCCCGGAACAGTTGCAACCGTCTGTGCGACGGTCGTTTCGAGCCGCCGCTGCAGTTGCTCCCGTGCAAAGACGGCGGAAGGCCGGATCGTCTCGTTCGCAGCCGTGGGACTCAGGACCGAGGTGACGACAAGGTCCGGCAAGGGGATGGCGGCTACCTCGAGGTCGACCGTGACCGGCTCCCCCTCTTCGACCTCGACGGTAGCCGCCGCATACCCGAGGCGATCGATCCGGAGCCGATGCCGCTCGGCATCCGGCACGGCGATCCGGAATGACCCGTCGCCGTGCGTAATCGCGCCGCGGCCCGGGGTGCTGACGACCAACACCGTCGCGCCGGCGAGAGGCATACCGCTGTCCGCCGACCGGATGATCCCCTCAACCTGTCCTTCCTGTCCCACCTGTGCGGCCGAAGGCATTGCGAGGGCGCTCAGGCCCATGCCCAGGATAAGTACGGCTGCAATGTGTCGTTGCGTCATGTCTGCCTTGGCACTACGGTTTGCTTACGTCTGCTCTTCCTGCGCACTGTCGGTACTGTCACACCCCCGACAGGTGCAGCAGGAGTTGAGTGGCCCAGCCGTAATGATAATGATTTTTCATTTTCAGTAAAGAGGGTGGCCCACAGCCTCGGCGACCGGTCCGCGAATCACGCCGGTGGCAGGGGTCGGATACCTACGGCTTCACCGACTGAAATCGGGTGCGGAGCTCCTGCGCGAGGTCGTAGAGACGCGGGTGGCGGACAGGAGCACCGCCCCCGGATACACCCCATTCGCCGCCCTCTCTGACGGGCACGACGACACGAATGGACGGCGCTCGCCCGTCCCCATCCCAGACGTGCACGCCCTCTCGCTCCAGCGTCCGTGCCGTCCAGTAGCGGGCCAGCCCGTCCCCGACGAGCTCCACCTCGCCCACGAAATGCCGGTGCACCTGGAATGCGCCTCGTGCGCGATCGAAGTCGACGCCCTCACTGGCGAAGGCCGCCTCGAATGCGCCGCTGAGCACGAGGTCCTCCGGCGCGCCGGTTGTCAGCTGACCGCCCTTCGAAAGGAGCCAGACGCGATCGGCCGCCCGGAGCGCGAGTTCCAGGTCGTGCGTGGACAGCAGAACGGCGCGGTCGGTTTCGCGTACGACACGCCGGAGAAGGCGCATCGCGTCGACCCTGCGCGGAAGGTCCAGGAACGCCGTGATCTCGTCCAAGACCATCAGACGCGGCTCCTGCGCCAGGGCGCGGGCCATCATGACCCGCTGCCGCTCTCCATCGCTCAAGTCGCTCACATATCGATGCACCAGGTCCTCAGCCCCGACCCGCTCGATGCACTCCTGGATGACATTGTGGTCATGACTGGAGAGCTTCCCGGACCAGTTGGTGTGCGGGTAGCGACCGAGCCCGACGAGGGCATAGGCGGTGAGGAGGCCGGCCTCCACCCTCTCGGTGAGCACCACACTGAGTCGCTTGGCCCGCTCCCGGGCCGGTATCAGGTGGATGTCCTCGCCGTCCACGAGCACCCGGCCGCCGAGAGCGGGCTGCATCCCGGCGATGGTCCGCATCAGGGTGGACTTACCGGCTCCGTTGGGCCCGAGTAGACACACCAGCTCGCCTTCGTGCAGTTCGAGCGAGATGTCGGAAGCGACGACGGTCTCGTTGTGTCTGCTCCGGTAGCCGATGGAGAGTCGTTCGAGTGTGAGCATTTCCGCATCCTAGACGGCCATGCTGCGCATCTGCCGATTGCGCAGGACGACGCCGATGACGACGGGTGCTCCGATCAGCGCGTTCACGGCGTTCAGGTGAAGGAAGTGGCGCTCCCAGGGGAGGTGCATGACCAGGTCCGCGGAGAGGCCCAAGAGCGAGCCCATGAGCATGGCGGCCGGCATCAGGATCCGGTGGTCCGAGGTGTTCAACAGGCCGCGCGCCATGTGCGGAACGATCATCCCGACGAAGAGAACAGGTCCGCAGTACGCCGTGACCGGGGCTGCGAGGATCACCGCTCCAGCGAGCGCCAACAGCCGCGCTCGCTCCACCGACAGGCCCAGAGTGGCCGCGTACTGCTCGCCGAGCAGGAGCGCGTTGAGCGGCTTCACGATCAGAAGCGCTCCCACGAGCCCGACCGATACGAGTGGCAGCAGCACGGGAAAGTGGTCCCAGTGCACGCCCGCGAAGCTGCCGTCGTTCCATGAGGCGAAAACGCGCCCCTGGGTCTCGGTCGTGAAGTGGAGAAACACGCTGACCATCCCCTGAGCGAGGAAGCCCAACATGAGTCCGAGCACGAGGAGCGTGATCGTACTTACTCGCCGAGAGACGGATGCGATGACCGCCATGACTCCGCCCGCTCCGATGAAGGCCCCGACGACGATCCCCAGCTCGCTTAGGAAGACCAACCGGGAGAGCAACTCGGAGCCGACTACGGCTCCGGTGGCCACGACGATGGCCACGCCCAGCTGGGCACCGGCCGTCAGGCCGAGTGCCCACGGCCCGGCGAGGGGGTTTCGGAAGAGCGTCTGAAGCTGGAGTCCCGCTGCGCCGAGAGCCGCGCCTCCGACGAGCGCGGTGATGGCTCGAGGGATTCGGAGCTCGAAGAGGATGGTCCGCCAGGCGGCCACCTCGACCTCGGCTCCGACGAGGTAACGAACGACCTGATCCGGTGGAATGCGGACCGAACCGATCGTCAGCTCGAGAATGGACACACCCGCGACGCCCCCTATCAGGAGGAGAAAGGCCACCGGACGGAGCGTCGTGCGGAAGTCCGTGCCCAAGGGACCCGGCGGCGCAAGCGGTTCGGCCGACCCGGTCGGGGTGGGAGACCGAGAAGAAAGGGTCACGGACTCCATCTGGCGGCCCTGGTCGGGTGTGCGGGTGGTGCGGACCCGCGCGAGGCGCAGGTGGTGGAACTCGTGCTCCGGGATGAGTTCGGGGTCAAGGAGGGCCACCAGATCTTCGGGCACGCGGTCCATCTCCACGACGGCACTCTCGCACCAATCGTAGGTGTCATGGCCCGTGCGTGCGCGGTGGTGCACGCTGCAGGCCCGGCCCCGCGGGGAAAGCGGGGTGGGAGCTGTGGGCCCCACTCTCGGTGAGGACGAAAGCGACGGAGTCGCCCCGGGCGAGGAGCTCCCCGGACGGGGCCATACCAGTGGGTTCACCGTCGAAACCGCCGAAGGGCGTGCAGCCGGCGGCGGCGATCACGGCCGCTCGTTTCCGGTTGGCGGCTGGGGTCGTCCATCGATCCCCGGCGCCCTGGGGTTCGATCCAGAGTACAGAGACCGGATCTCCTCCGCCGCCGCGAGGTGGGAGAACCGCCGACAGCGTGCCTCGATCTCCGCGAAACGCTTGCGGGCGACCCGCTCCGCGTTGACGAACGCGGCGACCCGGAAGAGCCATGCCACACGTCCGAGGGGCGTGCGGTCGACCGAGGACACCGACGGGACCGCCGCGATGGCCAGCAGGCTCCGCATCGCCACCATCCGGGACGATCTCATCGGGCTGCCGGCGGGATGAGGTCGATCACCAACGGCAGGTGGTCGCTGGCCCGCGAGGTATCTCCGCTGAGGATCCCCACCTCTCCCGCGCCCTCGAGGTCTCGGTCGTCCAGCACGAAGGCGCGCTCCACCCGGGATTCGGAGGCGCTGTCCACGAGCGCATAGTCGAGCCGACCGGGCGCGAATCCCCCGCCGGGGCCGAACCAGGTGTAGGTCTCCTCCCGGTCGAGGTGCAGCGCATCGAGCACGACGAATGGAGGCCTTCCGCCGTCGCCTCCGGGGCGAACCAGGGGATCGAGCGCATCCGCCTCTCCAACGAGGTTCAGATCCCCGACCACCAACTGGACCCGGGGCGCGGGCGTGTCCGCATCGTCCGGCCGGGAGAGATCTGCGATCATCGAAGCGATCTGTCGGAGCAGGAAAGCGCGCCGTCGGTCGGCGGGTGGCGAGCCTCCGTTGCAGCAGGGCAGGTGGGCGCCGACGACCAGGATCGCGGACCGGCCGGGCACCTGCCAGGTGGCGGCAGCCGCCCGGCCGAAATCGTGGAATCCGGTGTCGACGGCACGTCCGAGCGAATCCCGCGAGGCGAGCACGACGTCTCCAGCCTTCCTGACGTTCCATTCGCTTCCGGATCCGCGCGCCAGTAGGGTATCGAGAGCCGCGGCGACTGCCGCCGCCGTCGAGTCGTAGATCTCCTGCAGGACGAGCAGATCGGCATTCAGGGACCGGAGAACGCGGCCAATGGACGCGCGACGGTCGGGGTCGAAGAGACCGTTGCTCTCCACGTTCCAGGCGACGACCCGAAGTGTCCCCGGGGAAGGCGTGGGAATGCCGCGGCCGGACCGCATCGCGGGCGGCAGCTCCGGCCACGAGATCTCACCGGAGAGGAGCGTCGTTTCACCATCGGCCAGACGGAACCCGACGGGATCCGTCGGCTCGACCCCGAGGAGGGCCCCGAGCGCCTCGGTGTCGAAGCCCAACTCGAAGGTGGAGGATCGGACTGTCGGGTGGACCCGGACCCCCGCGTCCGATGCGCTGACCTGCGAAGGGCCGACGGAGCCCGTCCTCGACGAGTACTCCCAGCGCAGTCGACGATCGGGATCGGGGGGAGACCAGGTCACCGAGAGCGATCCGTCCACCTGCGCCAGCATCGGCTCGCGGGTTCGGACCCCGAGCACGAGAAGGCGTCCGGAAGCCGTGCGCGCGATCCCGGGGATTCCGGCCTGGCCCCACTCGTCGAGGCGTCCGTCAAGGACCAGTCCGGCGAGCCGCTCGGGGGGCGACGCCTGACGGGCCGCTGACTCCCCCGGGAGACTTACGGCCCCGAGGAGACATGCAAGCGGAGCGAGGTCGCGAGCACGGAACCGGCTCACCGTTCCCGCTCCAGAGGCGCGATCCACTCGAAGCGGTGGCCCGGGAGCCGCGTGGGGTGGAGGAGCGCGATCAGATCCGCGAGGACCGGAGTCGGATCGACCTGGGCGCCTTCGTACCAGTCGTCACCCCCCTGCTCGGGACGGACGCGGACACGGTGATGATACACCCTGCCTTCGCGGTAGGCCGGGATCTGCTCGAGGAATGCCCGCGAGGGCCATCGCTCGTCCGTACGATCCCAGGTGATCCAGTACTGCGCCCGACTCGCCGCGATCAGGAACTCCTCGTCCGTCATCGGGACGCCTTCGCTGAAGCCTCCTTCCCCGTCCGACACTCCGGCGGAGGCGTCGACGAAGACGTTCTCCGCACCGGCGTCGCTCAGGAGTTCGGACTCCAGCGAGTTCCTGTGGACCATCCAGCGGTCCCCGCTGCGGAAGGCCCAGATCGCCGGAACCGGAGAGACGTCGGCGACCCGCGCAACGAGCGAGTCCCGTCGAGCACGCATCTCACGAAAGAGCCGATCCGCCTCCGCCTCCGCGCCGAGGAAAAGGCCGAGATACCGGATCCACTCGGCCCTCCCGAGGTAGCTCCGCTCGGCCCACGCGAACATCGGCACGGCCGGAACCCCGACGTCTCGAAGCCGCTCGAACTGCTGGGCGTGCCCGAGACTTGCGACCCGAAAGAACGCCGCCTCGATCCCCTCGGTCAGGAGGAACTCGGTATTCGTCGTCCGGTGCAGTGCGCTCCCCACCGCGCCGAGCTCCCCGCTCTCGACCAACCGGTGGAGGTCGAGGTCGTAGATCCCGGTCCCGCCGATTCCCCGAAGTCGGTCGAGCAGACCGAGGAGCTTCACGCGGAGCGCGTCGGCATCCCGGTTGACGGTGACACTCCCGACCGGGACCTCGAAGCGCGGAGCCGACTCGAGTTCCGGCGGCAGACGGGGGCGGGTGTCGCGCGCGACGAGCACCATCCGGTCGACATCGTCCGTCCAGAGGCGCGCGGAGCCCTCGTCGAGCGCCGACGGGTCGGCTGAAGCATGGACGACCCGGTAGCCGGGACCGGCCGATACCGTGAATCCGATCGCGAACTCGATGTCGGGCACGACCGGGACGGGGAGCCCCTCGGTGAACTCTCCGTCCACCGCGGGGCCGTCCAACCCGTCGCCCGCACCGCAGCCGAGGGCTGCCGCGGTGGACAGGACGACGGCCGCCCGGATCATCGACGAAGCGCGCCAGTGCCCCACGACACGCTCAACTCGAACGACCTGGGCGAGGCTGGGATGGCCACCGCCCTACCCTCACCGCCGGACAGGTAGTAACGCTTGTCCGTAAGGTTCCGACCGTTCAACTGCAGCCGAACCCCGTTGGCCAGCGAGTAGCCCGCCATCGCCTCGAAGCGGCTATAGCCCCGCAGCATCCGGGTGTCATCGTAACTGGTGAACGCCTTCCACTCTGACTGGAAGAAGACACCCGCGCCGGCGGAGAAGCCGTTGCCGAGAGCCCCGCGGAGCCAGAGACTCCCGTGGTGGCGCGGCGCGCCTCCGAGGCCGTGTCCGGTCGGGTAGACCTCGTCCTCGAGGACGGCACCGTCCGTGAAGCCGTAGGATGCGATCGCGCTGACCGATCCCGTGACTCGGCCCAGGAGATCCACCTCGAAGCCGCGGCTTCGCTGGACACCGCTCTGTACCCGGTAGAAGCCACCCCCGGGGGGGTAGACGAAGCTGATCATCCCGGTGCGCCGCAGGTGGTAGGCGGCGATCGTGGTGGAGAGGCGGCGATCGAGAAGATCTGCTTTCAGCCCGACCTCGAACTGACGGCCGAAGTTCGGGTCGAAGGCGTTTCCGTCCCGGTCGACCGAGAGCGTGGGCGCGAACGCCTCGCTCATCGATCCGTATATCGAGACGTCGGGCGTCACACGGTGAACGACCCCCGCCGAGGTGGTGAACTCCTCCGCCGAGAATCCCTCCTCCTCTCCGTCGTCACGATCGACGGTGAGCTGATCGAAGGTGGTGTACCGGAGGCCGAGCTGGACAACCCACGCATCACCGAGAGCGACCTGGTCCTGGGCGTAGAGGCCGATCATGTCGACCGACTGGTCCTCGACGCTGAGGGGTGTCGGCGCGACGGCGCCGGTATAGCGTGGGTTGAAGATGTCGATCGGATCCACCGGCCCTCGAAGGCGGTCTTCGAGCCGAGTGGTGGAGTAACCGTCGAGTCCGACCGCGAGCCGATGCGAGGTGGGCCCGAGCTGGAGCGCACCGATCAGTCCGACATCCCAGAAGAGCGTCTCGAGCTCCTGCTGGCGGAAGTCGGTGCGGCGACCGAGCGTACGACCGTCGTCGCCGAGCGAGCGGAGATCGACCCGATTCGCGTTCCGCTCGTTCTTCGACCAGCTGGTCACGAGGCGGGTACTCCAACTCCCGCTGAGCCCCTGCTCCAGCGTCGCCAGGACGGCGGTTCGTGCACGGTCCGCCGTTACGCTGGGCTCTCCGAGAAAGCGGTTGATCGGTTGCTCGTCCAGGCTCGCAAGCGTGGGTGCGGGAGCGAAGACCCCCTCGTCCAGGACTCCCTCCTCCCTCTTGAACTCGGTCTCCACGGTCAGCGTCGTGGCAGCGCCGGCGCGCCAGGTGATCACCGGTGAGACGAAGCGCGTGCGCCAGAAGACGTCGTCCCGGTAGCTGTCCCGGTTCTCGAGGCGGGCGTTGAGCCGGTAGAGGAGGGGCCCGAAGAGAGGGCCCGTAGCGTCGACGCGACCATCGACCCGTCCAAAGCTCCCCCCTGCAACCCGGACTTCCGTTCCCGCGGCCGCGAGCGGCTGCTTGGTTCGGAGGTTGATCACGCCGCCTGGGTCGAGCTGGCCGTAGAGGACGGTCGCCGGTCCTTTCAAGACCTCGACCCTATCGGTATTCGCGTCGAGGAGCTCACCGAACTTTGAGACCTGTACGCCGTTGCGGCGGAAGTTGCCGTTGCTGTTCGAGTAGAATCCGCGTGCAGCGAAGGTTGAGTACTCCCCATTGATCGAGCTCGCCTGGATGAGGCCGCTCACATTCTTGACGACGTCCTCGAGGGTGAGTGCGGCCTGCTGCTCGATGACGGCCCCGGGTACGAGGCCGATCGCCTGGGGCGTCGCGAGGACTTCGGTCTCGGCCTTCGTGGCCACACGGGAACGGGCCGCGCTCACGGTCAGTCCGTCGACCCCGAGCGGATCGACCTCAAGCTGGATCTCGACCTCCACGACACCGGCACCGACGGTGACGGGCGTCCTAGTTGAACTGTACCCGAGAGCCGAAACCACCAGGGTCTGGGCTTCCGCCGCAACACCGCGGATCGTGAAGCGCCCGTCGGCATCCGTCGACGTTCCCTCGTTCGCCGGCTCAAGCCGCACGCTTGCCAGGAGTATCGGTGCCCCGGAGTCGGCGGCCCGCACGGTCCCACGGACGGTGCCGTCCTGATCAAAGGACGCTTCCGTGACAGCGAGAGGTGCCGAACCCGCGCGAAGCGCCGCTGGAACGCCGACAAGGATCATACCGAGGAGTAGGGATAGGACGCGAAAGCGTCTGGATATCGTCATGGTCGAGTCTCCTTATAGCCGCGGGGGGTACGGCGAGGGCCATCAAGCCCGGACGCCGTAGAGCCAGTAGGGTGCCCCGCCGCCCGGACGCGGTTCGCCGGGTGGCGGCGTCATTGTCTCCTGCTGGGTGCGCCGTCAGCGGCGCACCCGTGGACAAGCCTTCGGCCGACCCTGGGGTCGGCCAGGGGACTTCTCGCTACAGAGAGACGGGGAGGGGGGGAGCGCGGCTCCGATGGGGAGAGAAGTGGAGGGCTGCGGAGGCCGCGCGGTGCCCGGCGACCACCGGAGCCTGACGCAGGCTCGGGCCGGCAATACCCGGCGTATACGACCCGGTCGTGTGGCCGGCTCTATTGCCCAGCTGGCATACGGAACAAGCCGCAGCCGACTCGGCGCCCGCGTGCGAGTGGGAGGCCTCCGCGATGGAGACGACGAGGAACGAGAGGGCGACGGCGATGCCGGTGAGCGCGTGTGGGCGCCCCCAGATCCGTCCACGATCAACCCGGTGGGCCATCGGCTCTCCCATTCCGGTTCGCGGACCAGCCCGAGGCCCCGATGCGGGATCCACCGCCGTGCCGAACAGGAGTGTGTCGTTGCGGCATGTGAGCCCCGGGAACTGCGGTCGGCCTACGCCTGCTCTTCTGCGCGCTGTCGATGGTGTCACGCCCCCGACAACTGCAGAGCGAGGAGGTGAGTGCCTACGCTGTAATGATAATGCGCTCTCGACACCAGTAAAGAAAGTGGCCCACGACCTCGATGACCGGGCTGCGGTCTTCACTGAAAAGTCTGGCCTTCAGCGGCCCGCGGCGACGCCCCCGCCTGCGGCCCGACTGACCGATCCGGCATGGCGTGTCGCAGGATGCGGAGGGACGTCGACGGACGCCCCGCCGCCGCCCCAAAGCGTCACCGTTCCCTACGACCCGGGAGCGAGATCTGCCTTGACTGGACTCCGCGTACTACTTGGGGCGGGGAGGCATCGCTTCTCCCCCGCGGTCGTGGTCAACCGTGGGAGCCGCATGCGCGGACTCTTCCCCGGAGTCCAACGAGGCTGCGGTGGGGAGAGCGGCTAGGTCAGGAGCCCGTCAGACACACGCCGCGCAGCGACCGAAGAGAATCAGCTCGTGGCCGTCGACCTCGAAGCCGTCGGGCGCCAGCGTCTCGACTTCGTCCGGGCACCGGTCGACGTCGAAGGCCTGATCACAGGAGTGGCAGAGGAAGTGGTGGTGATGCGGACGGTCGGCCAATTCGTACCGAAGCCCGCCACCCGGGAGCTCGACTTCCGACAGCCACCCCTGGCGAACAAGGTTCTTCACGTTCCGGTAGACGGTCGCTAGGCCGAGTGACGGCACCATCTGTTGGCCGTACTCGAGGACCTCGTCAGGCGTGAGAGGGCGCCCGACGTTCATGAACACGCGGCGGATCGCCCGGCGCTGACGGGTGTCTCGTTGCATCGAAGCGGCGGTGGAGGATGGACACGTTCCGTCATAACACGATAACGCCCGTGGGCCGATCGCCCTAGCACGGTCGGCGGCGGGCGGCCTTCACCGGCCTCCCGTCTCCGCATTCTAGCTGTCAGCGTCGACGCATACCGCGCACGCGCCGGCTCGGCACACACGGGCGCTCAGTAGAAGCGCGCCCGCGAGGCCCATGCTGCCGGCAGCCGATGTTGCGGTCTCGGGGAGCGGCTCGAGCAGACCAGCCAGAGACGCCGCCCAGAGCACGGCGCCTCCGGCAAAGGTCAGGACCACGGCCGCCTTCCTCCGGGCCGGGCCCAGAATGACCATCGCCGCGCCGGATAGGACGGTCCCGACCCAGAGGACCCGCTCGACGCCTTCGGAGAGCGCCAGCGAGGGCGCCGCCATGACCAGCACCGGCGTGAGCGCGCAGTGGAGGCTACACCAAGCCGCGGCGCACGCCACGACACGCGATCCCGAAGCCAGGTGCGCGCCTGACGGGACGGTTGCCAGAGAGTCCTTCATTGTGTCGTGTCGGCGGGAGGGACCGGGAAACAGGTTGTGGACCGTTGGACGATAATGATAATGGTTTGCCGTCCTCTGTCACACGAGGGCGCTCGAGGTCGGTGTGCTCCGCCTGGCGGATCGTCGCCTTGGCGACAGGGATCACGATCCTGACATCGCGTTACGGCGGCGGAGCGCCGCCGCCTCACTCCACGACCGACACCTGCACGTACCCGTTGCTCCAGCGACACCGGGATGGAAGGCTGCCGGCGAGCGCCTGCACGAGGACCACGTACTCTCCCGGCACGGGGAAGGTGGCTGTGGTCGGTGCCGGCTTCCTCTCGACGGTATCGCCTCCTTCGGGGCGGATGGTGCTCTCGGAGAAGACCACCTCCCCTGGCGGCCCCCGTACTTGCACCGAGCAGACGTTGAACGCCTCGGGCTCACCCATGTACTCCTAGATGTGGGGTCGGGTGACGGCGATGCTGAGCGTGAGACGACTGCCGACACCCATACTGACGGGCCCGGCCCGGGCACCGCTTCCGGCTCGGCCCAGATGCTCCGAGCCCGCCGGTTCGATGAACTGGCTAGGGAGCCGCCCTCCCCGCCCGTACTCGATCTGCGGGGTACCGTGTGTTGTCGAGCTTGTAACCGATCGATCCGGTATGACCCGGCGTCGTCTACTCGTGGCCGTTGTGTTTGAGCGTCCGGGCGACGGGCTCGCTGCCGAGAGGCACATTGACGGCGAAGGCGCATTGGTGACGGTGCCAGCCCGGCCGCACCCCGAGGGAGAAGGCCGGCTGGACCCCGTCGAAGCGAGCCGGCTTGATGACGTTGTCCGGGCCTTGGACGACGTCACGCCTCTCCTCGAGGTTCAGGCTCTTGTAGCCGAAGCAGCGATCGGCCGGGCGTCTCCGTTGCCGATCCATCCGTCGGAGATCGGGACCACTGGGATGTCGCTGCAGCGCGGGTTCCGCATGCTCATAAGTGGACCGGGCTCGAAGGCTGGATCGAAATCGAAGGGCGATACCACCTCCTGATCCTGGGCAGGCTCCGGCCCCGCCCCTGTCTGGAAACCGGCATCCGCCACCGCCCTGGCCCATCTCGCCGATGATCGTGCCCCGACGGGCATGACCTGTTACAATGCCAATTCAACGAGCCGGACGGGAGGTTCTCGAGAACCTCCCGAAGATCGCACTGTTTTTTGGGGTCACTGAAGAGGATGGGAAGATGAAACGACTGCTTACTGCCGTTGTTCTACTGTCACTCGCCCCGCCGGCCCATGCCCAGCTCGCGGTGCCCAACGAAGCGGGTCTGACCTACGGCCATGTGCATCTGAACGTCTCCGACGTCGAGCTGCACAAGCAGCTGTGGGTGGATCATTTCGGTGGCGTGTTGACGCAGAAGGGTTCGCTCATCGCCGTGCGGCTCCCGGGGTTCCTCGTGGCGCTCAGCGGCCGTGAGCCGACGGGAGGATCGCTGGGCTCGGGCATGGACCACTTCGGCTTCAAGGTCCGAAACATGGAGACGTTCCTGAACAAGTGGCGCGCCGCCGGTTACGCGGTCGACAGCGAGTTCACCGGCTCCGAGGGTCAGCTGAACGCCTTCGTCACGGCGCCGGGTGGCGCCCGGGTCGAGCTGCAGGAGGACCAGATGCTGCCCGTCGAGGTCTCCGGCTATCACATCCACTTTCGCACACCGAACCATGAGGAGTTGCTCGACTGGTATCTCGAGACCTTCGACCTGGAGGCGCGGCCGCGTGGCACGATCCAGACGACCACCAATGTTCCGGGAATGAATCTGAGCTTCGGTCCTGCGGACGAGGCGGCCCCCACGCAAGGGCGGGCGATCGACCACATCGGATTCGAGGTCGACAACCTCCAGGCGTACACCGAGCAGCTCAAGGCGAAGGGCATCGAGTTCGACACGGACTTCCGCGTGATCGACACCCTGCAGCTCAACATCGCCTACCTCACCGACCCGGAGGGAGTCCGGATCGAGCTGACGGAGGGCTACGACCACTATTGAGCCCCTGCGGGTCCCCGTCCTTACGGGACCTGCGGCCCGCACCTGCGAGCCGACAAGGCCCCCGGCGTTGGTTGCCGGGGGCCATTTGTCATTGGGCGATAGGATGACCCGGAGCCTTGGGATACGGGGCGGCCGGGAGTGCGTGGAACCACGTCCGATCAGTGACGGACCCGGACGCTGCGTTCGGCTTCGTCAGGTCAGGCTGTCGAACAGCTCTTCCATGCGTGTTCGCGTCTGCTCGTCGGGCAGGCGCCCCACGCCGGCACCCATGTTGTCGGCGAGATGCACCGGATCCGAGGTCGCTGGAATGATGACCGTCACGGCAGGGTGCGACAGGATGTACTTGAGGAAGAACTGGCCCCAGCTCTGGCAATCGAACTCGACCGCCCACTCCGGAAGCTCCCGGCCGCTGACCGCGCCGAAGACACGCCCGACGTTATACGGCTCGTTCACGACGACCGCGATCCCCCGGTCCTGCGCCAGAGGAAGCAGGCGCTCGGCGGCCTCACGCTCACCGATCGAATAATTGATCTGGACAAAGTCGAGTTCCTCGGTTCGGAGCACCTGCTCCATCTGCTGGTACTGCCGAGGGAAAGACGTCGTCACGCCCACGTACCGAGTCCGACCCTCCTCCTTTGCCTGTCGGATGGTCCTCAGATGGATGTCGACATCCCGCAGGTTGTGCACCTGATTCAGATCGATGGTGTTGCGTCCCCAGCTCCGGAGTGATCCCTCCTCCTGCTCAAGCCCAGCCTCCCGTCCTCCACCCGTCGAGATCTTGGTGGCGAAGAAGAGGTCGTCCTGAATTCCGAGCTCCTGAACCAGCTGGCCCGCCACGCTTTCCGAGCTGCCGTACGACGGAGCCGTGTCGAAAAAGCGACCTCCCAACTCATGGAAGAGTCGAAGCACCTCCGTCAGGGGCACCCGCTCCTCGTCCGAGGAGCCCACATTGAAGGTGCGCGCGCTGCCCAGCCCCACGGCGGGAATCTCTTCTCCGGAGGACGGGATCGCACGCATGAGGAGCGGCGGGTCCTGCCCGAAGGCCGGCAGCTCGCCCAGTAGCAGGCCGGCCCCGGTTCCTACGCCGATCCTGAGCATCTCTCGACGCGAGATCTTCATGTCGTCACCTCGGTGCAGCGAGCCTCGTGGTCCGGTCGTCGTTCGTAGCCCCTCCTGGCGCTGAGTCACAAGACTGCGGCGAAATCTCGCCGGAGCGCAAGCGGAATGCGGGCCGCGGCGACGCGCGCCTCCCACCAGGCGTCGTGGCGAGGGGATCGCCTGCGGCCCGGACAAGGCCCCCCGGCCGCGGTGGACGAGACCGGGGCGGGGTGCGCGTCCTCCGCCACCGCGCCCGTCCGCATCGAAGTCCTCTCTTCGCAGACAGTCCCGCCAGTTCAGATCTTGATGTGGATGCCGCGGCGGTGCAGGGGCCACATGAGGCCCAGCCAGAACAGCACCTGGGCGAGCGCGAACGCGAGCGAGCCGCCGTAATCGCCCGCCCATGACCTGAACGCGTTCTCGTAGAGCCAATCGCTCAGGGGCACGGCTTCGTCTCCTCCAGCCGGGATGCGGGCGAGCGTCTTGGCGAACATGCCCGATGCGACGAACACGGCGATCGAGTTCATACCGTACACGACAAGCGGGGTCAGCCATCCCCCGCGCAGCCGCTTCACATCGATCACCCAGTACATGGCCCCGAACAGGAGCAGCGCCGTCCCGCCCGTGAAGAGAACGTAGGAGCTCGACCAGAGGTTCTTGTTGATCGGGAAGACGAGACCCCAGGCGAGCCCCAGCGCTACGAGCACGGCGCCGGCGACCCCCATCTGACGCGAGATCTCGCCTCCGGCGCGGCCCAACCGGAGCCCTTCACCACAGAATATCCCCAGCAGACAGGTCGCGATGGCGGGAAGCGTCGAGAGGAGTCCCTCCGGATCCCATGTCCCCTGCCAGAGCCGGTCGCCCATGATGAGGCGGTCCAGACGGGCCCCGAGGTTTCCATCCGGAGACAGATCTCCCGCCACGAGAGCCCAGTACCCGAGGAGGAGCATCCCAACGGCGGCCCGGCGCACGCGCACGGAACCCCAGAGATAGAGCGCTGCCGCCGCGCAGTAGACGAGACCGATCCGCTGCAGGACGCCGTAGAGGCGCATCTCGAACAGGTCGAAGTCCGGGACCGCCCGCATCGCGAGTCCGAGTCCGACTAGGATCAGCGAACGGCGAACGACGTGACCGAACAGCAGGCCCCTGTCCGTGCCGTCCGCGAGGCGCCGCGAGAAGGAGAACGGGATCGCGACGCCGGCGATGAAGAGGAAGTAGGGAAAGATGAGATCAGTGGGCGTCCAGCCGTGCCACTGCGCGTGTGCCAGGGGAGCGTAGACATAGGCCCAACTGCCGGGATTGTTGACGAGGATCATCGCCGCGATCGTCAGACCCCGGAACGCGTCCAGAGACGCGACCCGGCCCCCCGTGATCGCGGTCACGCGCCCCTGGCGGCCCGTCGCGGGATCCCGCTGCATTCGGGCGGCGATACACTCCG
This sequence comes from uncultured Gemmatimonadaceae bacterium, assembly GCA_964532325.1. Taxonomy (GTDB): domain Bacteria; phylum Gemmatimonadota; class Gemmatimonadetes; order Longimicrobiales; family Gaopeijiaceae; genus JAAXGI01. The sequence continues at coordinate 39,292 of CAZHGS010000004.1, forward strand.
GTCGAGCGCTTCGCTCGTCGTTGCTCCTCGGCCGAATGACCACACGCCGGTGCGTGATGGGTATAAATCATTGTGATACATATATATAGACCGAAAAGTGGGCCGGTTATCCCCCTCTCCTTGTCCCTCTCGCCATACGGGAATCCATGCGACCCTGCCGGACGTCGGCGGAGCGTAGGCGTTCGATGGTGCCGTGGAATTGCCCTGCCGACGAGTACGGTCGTGGACCGCGTCGGGCATTGCCCGGAGCCTTGTAATACATAGTAGGGCGGACAAGGTGAGGCGGGCGACACTCACGGGGCGCAAGGCGACGCATTACGGTTCGTCGCGAGAATCCGGCACAAGGAACCGCGGGCGCGCCACGAGGGGGGTGATCGACCGCGGTTCCTGCGAACCCGGTTCCCCGGCTTCGGCGCCTCCTGTTCCGGCCACGGGAAGCGACACATCCCGGCAGTGCGGACGTGCCCGGGCTCCGGCTACGTCCGCTGGAGGGCGACCGAGCTGGCCGATGGAGCGTGCACGTGCCGGGCAACCGGCGCGTCGTGTTTCGCTTCGCGCACAGCGAGGCCACGGCCGTGGAGCTGGCCGACTGCCATTGATTGGAAGGGAGGAACGGTCATGAACGGCACCGGAAGCGAGGGGGTCCGATGCTAGACCGTCGGTCGACAGACAATGTCCGAGGGACCGCGTCCCTGATGCGAAGTCTCGGGAAATACGCGTTGGCCGTCGGGCTGATAGCCGTCTCGGCGAGGGTATCCGCCTCGATCCCGGGAACCTCGGTGCCCCAGAGCGCGCAGACGCTGGCCGTGGTCCTGGCGGGGGCCTTTCTGGGCGGCCGAGACGGGGCGCTGGCGCTGCTGCTCTACCTGCTGGCCGGCGGAGTCGGGGTGCCGGTCTTCGCCGATGGTGCAGCTGGATGGCCACATCTGGCGGGAGCCACGGGTGGCTATCTGGTCGGGTTCGTGCTCGCTGCGGGGATCGTGGGGTGGTTCGCCGACCGGGGGTATATGGCGCGCCCGCGGACAGCGCTGGCCGCAATGCTCCTGGGCCATCTCGTCATCCTGAGTCTCGGCTGGCTCCGGCTGGCGGCCTCTCTCGGGCTGCGGGACGCTTTCGCCGGCGGGGTTGCTCCCTTCCTCTCGGGTGGCCTCGCCAAATCCGTCCTCGCGGCCGCGGTGGTGTCGGTCTGGATCCGGGCCGGGTTCGGTCGCCGGCCCCGGCCGACGTAGCGTAGTGGTCGAACACGCCAAGGGTCGGACGGGCGCGGAAGCCGGTGTGGGGCCGCTGGTGGTGGACGCTGGAATGGGCGGCCGTTACCGGTGCAGCAGGGCCGGCCGCTCCGTCCCGCTACACGAGCGGCGAGCGCCGCCGGCTCACTCCGCGACCGTTACGTGCACGTACCCGTTGGTCCAGCAGCACTGGGATGGGAAGCTGCTGTTGAGCGCCTGCACGAGGAGCACGTACTCTCCCGGCGCGGGGAAGGTGGCCGTCGTCGTTGCCAGCTTCCTCTCGACGGCATCGCCTCCGTCGAGCCGGATGGTGCTCTCGGAAATGACCACCTCGCCGGGAGGCCCCTGGTACTTGTACCAGTAGACGTCGAACGCCTTGGGCTCACCCGTGTGAGCCTCGATGTGGGGCTGGGTCACGGCGATGCTGAGCGTGAGAGGCATTCCGACCCTCGCCGTGACGGGCCCGGCCCGGGCACCGCTGCCGGCTCGGCCGACATGCTCCGATCCCGCCGGGTCGACGAACTCGCCCGGAGGGGCTATGGAGCCGCCCTCCCCACCCGTACCTCGGTCCGCGGGGTACCACGTGTTGTCGCGCTTGTAGTTGATCGATCGGGTGTGGCCCGGCGTGGCGTACTCGTAGCCGTTGTGTTTGAGCGTCCAGACCACAGGCTCGCTGCCCATCGGCACGTTTACGACGAAGACGCAGTAGTGGCGGTGCCAGCCGGGCGGCACCTCGAGGAAGAACGTCGGCTGGACCCCATCGAAGCGAGCCGGCTCGATGAAGTTGTCCGGGCCGTGGGCGACGTCCCTCCTCTCCTCCAGATTCAAGCTCTTGTAGCCGAAGCAGAGATCGGCCGTACCGTTCCCGTTGTCGATCCATCCGCCGAAGATCGGGATCACCGGCATGTCGCTCGGGCGCAGGTTCCGCATGCTCATCAGCGGATCGAACTCGAAGGCCGGATCGAAAGCGAAAGGCGTTACCGCCTCCTGACCCTGGGCGGGGCTCGGAGTCACCACGGGACGGGCGATCAGGAGCGCCGCGAGAATCAGGACCCCGTGCCACAATCTCATCGTTCCCTCCTTCGCGCGGAAACGGAACCTGGCCGGTTGCGGGTCCCGCTCAGCTGTCCGCGCCCGCGATCTGCTGGGCCTCCCGTTCCCGGACCATCTCCTCGAACTCCTCATCGGAGAGGTAGGTGACACCCAGCCGCACGTGCCCCATCTCGTCGACCGACCGGTCACCTCGCACGACCCACTGGGTGGGATCCGGGTTGTGCGGGTTGTTCACCGTGTTGTCCCAGACCGAGGTCACGATCAGCACGGTCCCCTTCGGCATGAGCGGCATCGCCTCGTCCTCGTAAAGGAAGGCCGTCGCCCAGGCGTGATCCCAGTCGAGCTTGTTGATGACCTCCCAGGTCCCGTCCTGATAGACCGCCTCCACGATCTGGTTTTTCCCGCGCAGGTGCAGGTGTCCGCGTATGCTGTGGACCCGGATGTTTCGGTCCAGCACCGTCACGCCTCGCGTCATGCCGAGACTGTGCGGGGGAATCACGAGATCCGGCTGCGACCCGCGCAGCTGCTCCTCCTCCGGGCGGCGACCCTGCAGGCGGATCTGCGAGGCACCGGTCATGGTCCCCATCGAGGCGTCGAGATGCACCTCGCCCGCCGTCACGAATCTGGGATCCTCATCCCTCGGGTAGAACCAGAGCCCGACCTCGAGGAATGCGTCCACCGCCTGGCCCTGCGGGAAGTAGTGGATCGGCCCCTCGATCTTCGAACCCGGGACGATCAGCCCACCGGTGCTCTCCGGGAAGATGAACCCGTCGGCCCCCGCCGCCGACTGCACGAGCTGGCCGGCGCCCATCGTCTCATCCGTGTCCGTGGCGAGGGTGAGGCTCGGATTGACGTGATGGTAGACGTAACGCGTCTCGGGGCTACCCGGTCTCATCTCGATCGCCCGGATCCAGCGCGGCTCGTCGAGTCCCTCCACGAGGGTCTCGTGGCGGGGCCACTGGTCGCGAGCCCCTCGGCGGGCACATGGTAGACCGGAGACGGCAGGATGAGATCCGGGGGGCGGCCGAAGTGGCTGGCGAAGCTACAGCTGTCGGACCATCCGGGCCACGCGATCGCAGGGGGCAGATCCGCCGGATCACCTGGCGACGCCCCCGCCTCGGCCCGCTGGACGATCGTCTGAATCTCCTCGTCCGAGAGGGCACGACTATTCTTGAACTCCTGGATGCCGACCGTTACGTCGAGCGGCCACGGCGGCATGATGCGCTTGGACACGCGGTCAGCCATGCGCCTGGCCCAGGGCCGCGCGTCCTCGTAAGTGAGGAGCGACATGGGCGCGACATGGAGAACTGAGTTATGTCCGGCCTCGCCGCCTATCCGCTACCTCGAGATCAGGTAGGTCGCCTTCAGAATCAGCTGGCGATCCTGAATCTCGGTGAACCCCCTTCCGTCGCGCCGGACATCGTCGTAGACGATGTAGAGGTCGCTGCCCGGCATATACGTGTAGCGGAACCGGGCCGCCGTGCTCCACTGATCCGTGAGCGAGTTGTACTGTGTCAGCGTCCGAAGCGAGATCGTGGGCGAGGGCGCGTAGTCGATGCGGAGTGAAGCCACGGAGGTGACGAAGGCTCCGTCAGGAACGGGAAGATCGATGTCATTGCGCGAATACGATCCCTCGGCGGACAGCCGGTCGGTCAACCGAACGCCCGTCCGCAAGCTGATGTCCGTGCGGGTTCCGTCGAAGAAGCCCTGGGGCCCGTAGGAAACCGACCCGTAGATCCGTCGGGCCGGATTGCTGCTGTAGGACGCCCGATACTCACGGAATCTGTACGCGCCGGTGGGAATCTCTACGCCGTTTCCGAGCCGATCCGGTTCATCGAGCCGCTCGAACCAGCGGTTGAGGATGAAGCTCAGCCGGGCGCCACTATCGAAGTGCACGGCGAAGAAGTTGTGATTCTGCCGCGTCAGCAGGCGGCCGGTCTGATCCTCCACGAACCTGAAGTTGATCTGTGGCTCGAGCATGCGGATCCCGAACCGGTCGGGACGGGGGTTCCGCTCGAAGTGGATCTTCCGCATCTGGACACCCGGTCTCGGGATGAACCCCACCTCGGGGTTGAAGTCTTCCTGGAAGTCGGCGATCTCGCCGTAGATCCTCCACCTCGCGTCTCTCCATGTCGCATTCAGATACCCGCCCCAGTCGTCGCCCGACACTCCCGGACCCCTCGTCTGCGCCAGGAAGCCGCTTACGGTCATGGCGGGATGCGGCGCGTACGAGAGGTCCGCCCCGTAGGTGCGGTTGAAGTGGTCGCCGCTCGTCGCGGCCTTGTTGACGAAGATGGCTCCGACACGGGAGCGGGCCAGCACGTCCCGGGAGTAGCGCGTAACGAGGAAATTCTCGGCCGGCTCGCCGAACGCCTCGTCGGTCTGGACATCCATCATCGAAATGCTGTTCGGGCCGATCTTTCCCGTCAGGCGGGCTCCGCCGAGGATCGGGATGTGCTCGCCCGAGTCGGAGAGTCCGATCCGGCGAGAGAAGAAGAGGTCTGCCAGCCGGCTGTTGCTCGCCGTGGCTCCGAAGACGAACTGACCCGCGTTCTCCAGGAAGAAGTCCCGCTTTTCGGGGAAGAACAGCGGAAAGCGCGTCAGGTTGATCCGCTCGTCGTCGACCTCGGCCTGCGCGAAGTCCGTGTTCAGCGTCAGATCAAGATTGAGCCCTGCTGTGACGCCGTACTTCACGTCCACGCCGATGTCGCCCTGCCTCGAGGTCCCATCGGCCAGCGTGTGCTTTCCCCCGCCAGCCACGAACGGCTTGACCCGCAGATCGAGCCCACGGCTCAACGAACTCAGCTCCGTCAGGCTTCCCGCCAAGCTGACGCGGGCCAGATTGAACGCCCTCGGAATCGGCGCCCAGAAGACCTGCTCGTTCTTGCGGCGGATGTTCCGCATGAAATTGAGGCCCCAAACCTGGCTCTCCGATGCCGGAAAGCGGAGCGTCAGCATCGGGATGGTGATCTCGGCGGTCCAGCCCCGGTCCAGCCGGCCGACAGACACATGCCAGACCCCGTCCCAGTCCCGGTTGATGTCGCCCCTCTCGCTCCCCCCGCCCCGCCGCCGGGCGCTATCGCCGCCCTCATTGGAAATCTGCTGCTCGAGTTTGGCGCCAAGGGGACTCGTGACGAACATGTATCCGGATCGGGAGTCGTTGAACGTGTCCAGGATGATCTGGAAGTTGTCCTCGTCGAGAATCCGCTGGGAATCGCGGCGCATCTCGGTGGCAACGATGCCCCCCGACTCGGAGTCATGGGCGCGGAGGCCGATGTAGAGGTTTTCGGCATCGTAGAGGATCAGGACCTCGGTTCGCTCAGTGGCGGGCGCTCCGTCGTCGGGCTCCTGCTGCACGAACTCGTCGACGACCGCGGCACGCAGCCAGACGGCTTCATCCAGGACTCCGTCGAGCACCGGCGCCTCGTCGACCCGCACCGCGGAGACGGTGTAGAGCTGCCGGCTCTCCTGGAGCGCGGACGCCGGCTCGAGCCAGAGCACCGCCACGAGCCCGGCCACCGCCGCATGAACCCATGCCGTGCGCAGGCGGCCGCCGGGGCGCATGAGTCTCGGAATGCTCATGATCTCAGCCCGGGTCCTTCCGGCTGCGGCGTCCTGCGGGGAGCCGGACGATGCCTCCCGCCATCGGGAGCGCGAACCAGAGGATCCGGGATTTCCATCCATTAACCGGTCGTCCGGAAGGAGAGCAGGTCTTCGGTCGCCGTCATCGGGCCGCCTCGGAGGAGGTTCGGCTACCTAGCCCAAGCACCCGGCGCGCCCGAACCCCGCGGGGCAGCCAGCCACGAGATCGCCCGGATCGGGCGGCCATGCTTCCCCAAGCTCAGATCAGTTGCAACATACGATGCCTGCGAATTCCATGCGGCATTCAGCTGCACACCGGAAGGTGATCCCCTGCTCCACGCCTTCCCGGCGTGGAGATGCGAAAGGCCCGGGAGGGAGAAGATCCGGTCGGATCCCGCCCCCCCGGGCCCGTGCGCATTCGCGCCACCCCGCACAGCGGGGATTCCCTAGCTAGTTCACGGGAATCGTGAACCAGTCGAAGAACACGACGAAGAGGATCGTCGCCACGACGAGCGTCCCGAACATCACCGGCGCCCCCTTCCTGAACCAGAGTCCGGGGGTGATCGCGAGGCTGGGGTCATTCTTGTCACGCGCCAGCCGCTCGGAAACCGTCACGATGAAGACGTTCGCCGTCGAACCGATGTGCGTGCCGTTCCCGCCGAGTCCGACCCCCATCGCAAGCCCCCACCACATCGGCGCGACATTGATCCCCTGCGTCTCCATCCCGAGGATGATCGGGATCATGGCCGCCGTGAAGGGGATGTTGTCGATCGCCGCCGAGAGAACGGCTCCCACCCACATCAGGGCGATCGTCGCGCCGAGCAGGTTCGATTCCGCGAAGGGCTGGATGAACTGTCCGATGTAGGTCAGGAACTGGCTGTGCTCGACGCCTCCGATCACGACGAAGAGCCCGATGAAAAAGATCAGGAGGGGAATCTCGACATGCTCCACGGCTTTATCCATCAGGAGCCGCCTGGACGCGAAGATGAGCACGGTCATCCCCAGGACGGCGACGAACCAGGGCTCCCAGTGGAGCGTGTTGTGGAGGATGAAGAGGATCGTCATCAGGACGAGCACGACGATCGCAGCCCGCCACAGATGCGGATCCTTGATCTTCACCTCTTCCATGTCCATCGGCTCCGGCTTCTCGGAGAGTTGTTTGTGGAAGAGGAAGCGGAGCATGACCACCACCAGGAGCCAGCATACGAAGACCGGAGGACCCATCCGGAGCGCGAAGGTATTGAAGGAGATGTCGGCCGCGGACCCGATCATCAGGTTCGGCGGGTCGCCGACAAGCGTCCCCACCCCTCCTGTGTCGGAGAGCAGCGCCGCGGCGAGGAGGTACGGAATCGGGTTCACCTTCTGCGCCTGGGCGACGAGGACGATGAGCGGCCCGAAGATCACGACCGTCGTCACATTGTCGAGAAGGAGGGAGAGCGCCGTGACCGCCGTCCCCAGGAGGACCAGCATGAGGTAGAGGCGCCCCTTGCTGAAGACGGCAAGCTTGTAGGCCATCCAGTCGAAGCCGCCCGTCGGGATCATGATCGAGACGACCGTCATCATCGCGGCCAGGAGGAAGATCACGTTCCAGTCCACCGCCTCGACCGCCGCCATCGGCTCGTAGAACCCGTAGAGCTGGCCCACGACCACCATCGCGACGGCACCCGCCGTCGAGACCTTGGAGCGCTCCATTCCGTGGATCTGTTCGGTGAAGATCCCGATGAAGGTGACCGCGAGGACGACCGCCGAGGCGATCATTCCCTGGTTCATGACTAGCTCTTGCATGCTTCGCGCCTCCGATCGTCAAATCGCCTGGGGCACCGTCGCCGGGCCCCGACATCCAGGGACTCCCGGCCCGGAACGCTTCGTCCGGATCCGGTTCGCCGGGGTAGGCCCCGGACCGACCTCCGCATCCCGTCCTGCGCGGCGGCGGCGCATCCCGCTCGCATCCGCACCCCGTGCGGCCACCCGGCTGCTCCGCCGGAAGACCGGACAAGGAGGCTCTTCCGCCAACTCCGGCAATCGGGAAAGACTCGTATATACCGGGGCAATCGGGACCCGTCAAGTACGACTGTCGCGGGGTGTCATCCGCTCGGAAACGAACCGCGCATCGGCCGGTGCCAGCGCCAGGCGGGCGAGCTCCTCCCGGCCGAGCCATGCAACCCTCTCGTGCTCCACCGGCACCGGAACGCCCGAGACGGACACCTCGACGAAGATGATCTCGAAGACCGAGCCCGGATCGCGCACGCGGGAAAGCACCCGGCCGAGCCGCTCGACCCCGAGTCCCAGTTCCTCGCGCAGCTCCCTCGCGACCGCATCGCCGAACGATTCGCTGTCGAGAACCTTCCCCCCGGGGAACTCCCAGAGCCCGCCGTGGCGTTTGCCGCGGGGACGCCGGCCGACGAGGAAGCGGCCCCTGCGCTCGATCACCGCGGCCACCACCGGCACCCGGGAATCAGACTGCGGCGTTCTGCACACGTCGACGGTGCAAGGAAGGTGAGTGCGCGGAACAGTGCCGTGTACGGTATCGGGCGCCTGCATCGGCGGTGACACCGGTGCAAACGCCGACCGGCCCGGCGGAGGCTCCGCCGGGCCGGTCCTGATGCGGCCTCAAATCAGATGCAGACCACTGCTACATCCCGCTGCCGGGCCAGGGCGCTCCGTGGTCGCCCGAGGGCATCGAGCGCTCGCCCATGTAGACGAACTTCTGGATGCGCTTCCCTTCGTAGGTCTCGGAGGTGTAGATGTTGCCCTGCGAATCGGTCGCCAGGCTGTGGGCGCCGAAGAACATCCCGGGATACCGGCCGCCCTTCCCGAAGGTATAGAGCTCGCGGAGCGTCTCGCGCTCGACGACGCGGACCTTCTGGTTCCGGCCGTCCGTGATGTAGAGGTAGCTCTGATCCGGATCACGCGAGAAGGCCACGTCCCAGGTGGTGCCTTCGCCGAGCGACTCGTTCTGGTAGAATTCCTCCATCACGAACTCGCCCTCGGTCGTGAAGACCTGGATCCGGTTCTCGCCCCGGTCGCAGACGTACACCATGCCATCGTTCGAGACGTCCGCGCAGTGCACCGGGCCGCGGAACTGCTGGGCCGGGGTCCGGTCCGCGCCTCTCGGCCCGAAGGCGTAGTCGTCGTCGGGATCGTTCCCGTAGGCGCCCCAGTACCTGAGCATCTCCCCGCTCTCCGGATCGATGACCGCCACGCGTTTGTTGAAGTACCCGTCCGAGAGGTACACCTCGTTGGCGTTCGCGTCGACGAAGATCTTCGCGACCCGCCCGAAGTTCTCCGGGTCGTGGCTGTCGCGGACGTACCCGCCGGAGCCGTCCGCCCGGGCCTCCGCCGCGCCGAACTGGGCGACTATGTCACCCTGCTGCGTGAGCTTGATGACGTGGGCGTCGCCGCCGCCGTTGCCGCCGACCCAGACATAGCCCTCGTGGTCCACGAAGATCCCGTGGTTCGACGTCGGCCACTCCGCGCCCTGATACATCTCGCCGGGCCCCGCGCCCCAGGCGTGCACGACATTGCCATCCATGTCGAACGCGAGCACCGGCGGAGCGCCGACGCAGCACTCGCCCGTCGGCGGATCCTGCTCCGCCCCCGACTCCCCGCCCGTCAGCGTCGCCGAGCTGCGGTGCACGAGCCAGATGAGGTCGGTGGCATCATCGACCCATACGCCGATGGCGTTGCCGAGGAGCCAGTTGTCGGGCAGCGGCTGCGGCCAGAACGGGTCGACCTCGAAGTACGGCGCCGTCACGCTCTGCGCCTCGACCGCATCCTGCAACTGGGACTCGCACGCCCAGAGGATCGCGACCGCGGCCACAAAGCCGACTCCAATCCAAGCCTTGCGTTTCGAACTCATCGTACCCTCTCCCTCCCGAATAGGAAGTAAAATTCCCCCGCACTCAAATGACGCCCCGGAATAGCTCCGCGCAAGGGCGCTGGTCACAAATGGGGCTACCGACCCCAACATGCCATCTTACGCCCTTCCCTTGCGGCTGTCCATACCGGGAGCCTGGTGCGCCTCCTTCCCGCCGGCTGCGGCTGCACCCTACGTCCGGGGGAGACAATCCGGCCGGTCCCGACAGTCCCCATCCGGTCTCCGCGGTAGCCAGCGGGGCGACGGCTCCCCGGATGAAATCCGGGTCGGCTGGTCGTGCCCGCGGGTGAATTACGGACCGGTCTGCCGTGGGCTGGCGCCCGCAGGTCGTGAATCCTCTCGGGAGACCGCGGGCGCCGATTCTCTGGCCGGCCAGCCGTCCACCTGGCGGTACGGCGGCCGGACCTGGCGGCGGCGCGCGGCCGGGTCTGGCCGGAGACGCCACGCATCCGGCGCCGGGCGGCCCTGCGGGCCGGGGCCCGGTCGCCGGTCCGGAACGGAGCAGGCGCCTGTGCGTCCTCCCGCGTCTTCTGTCGTCGGGTCCCGGACCGGTCGGACTTCGGACCACCACCGGCCCTCGCCCGATGAGCGACCCGGTATCCCGCTCTGCCTAGCTTTTCGTTACACTTGGCGCGGAGCATGTCTGCGGCTCCCTGTTGCCGCTCCATCGGCGCCGGCCGGCCACCGCGTGCTCGAGCGTTCTTCTACGTATCGCCCCGGACCAGGCAGGACGTGTAGCGCGCATGTCGACGGTCGTCAGGGAGCGGCTCTCCCCCTCCTCGTTCATCGGGGTCACGGGGGAGGGCATCATTTCGTTCGGATCGGGCCAGCCCGATCTCCCCCCGCCGCCGGAAGCGTTCGAGGCACTCGGACGGTTCCGGGACTTCCGGTACGGCCTCATCCAGGGGCTCCCCGAGCTTCGCGAGGAGCTGGGAGGGCACTACCCCGAGTCGACCCCGGCGAACGTGGTCATTACGAACGGCGCCTCCGAGGCGCTCGACCTGGCGCTGCGCGTGATCGCGCGGAGGGACGGGCCGGGTGCCCCGAAGGTCCTCATGGCCCGGCCGTACTACTACTCCTACCCGGAGGTGGCCCGATACGCGGGGCTCGATCCCGTATTCGTGAGAACCGTCGACGGGCGGATCGACCTCGACGACTTCTCCTCGAAGGTCGAGGGGTGCCGGGCCGTGATCATCAACTCGCCGTCGAATCCCACGGGCCGCGTCGAGGATGTCGGGACGCTCGTGGAGATCGAGCGGATCACGGCCGAAGCGGGGATCTACGTCCTCTCCGATGAGGTCTACAAGGATCTCATGTACGAGCGGGAGAACTACCTGATCAACGGCGCCCGGGTCGTGACCATCAACTCCTTCTCGAAGACGTACTCGATGTGCGGGTTCCGGATCGGCTACCTCTGGTCTCTCGATGCGGACCTCGTCTCCGACGTGGTGTCGATGAAGACCCACACGTCGATGAACACGAATATTCTCGCCCAGGAGATGGCGCTCGCCGCCGCCCGCGCACCGCGCGCTTATATCGATCGGCAGCTTGAGACCTGGAGGGCCCGGCGCGACCTCATCTACCGCGGTCTCACCGAACTGGGGTTCGATGTCTGGCGCCCGGAGGGGGCCTTCTACGTAATGCCGCGGGTGCGCGATCCGGAGGACTTCGTCTGGCGGCTGTACCACGAGCACAAGGTGATCACCTATCTCGGCGCATGGTTCGGGAGCCCGACCCGTGTGCGGCTCTCCTACGCGCTCGACATCGAGAAAATCGAAGCGGGTCTCGCCCGGATCCGGGGATACCTGGATGGGAGATGAGCGAGCCGGAGAGCGTCTCCGCGGGCGGCTGCGGCCGCGCCGCCCGCGCCATCCCCGACCTTCGTAAGGACGGAGCAATGGAACGGAAGTGGGTCTATCTGTTCACCGAACTCGGAGCCGTGGAGGCCCGCGGTACGGAGTGGGAGGATGTCCGCGCCCTCCTGGGAGGCAAGGGCGCGAACCTGGCGGAGATGACGCGGATCGGGGTGCCCGTGCCCCCCGGGTTCACGGTCACGACAGAGGCGTGCATCGCCTACCTCGCGGAGGAGGGCCGCTTTCCGAAGGACATCTGGGAGGAGCAGATCAACGCGCTCCACCGGATCCAGACGGCGACAGGCAAGGAGTTCGGCAACCCGGAGCGGCCACTCCTCGTCTCCTGCCGCTCCGGCGCGAAGTTCTCGATGCCCGGAATGATGGACACGATCCTGAACCTCGGGATGAACGACGAGGTCGCGCGCGGGATGGTCGAGCTCACCGGCGACCCGCGCTTCGTCTACGACGCCTACCGGCGGGTGATCCAGATGTTTGGGAGCGTCGTGCGCGGGATGGACGGCGAAATCTTCGAGGAGACGCTCCGCCACCGGCGGATCGCGGCCGGCGTCGCCACCGATCCCGAGCTCGAGGCGGAAGACTGGATGGCGCTCACCCAGCGCTTCAAGGAACTCGTGAGGGTGCACACCCGCGCGCCGTTCCCGCAGGATCCGCTGGAGCAGCTCAGGTCTGCGACGGAGGCGGTCTTCGAGTCGTGGAATGGGAAGCGGGCCGTCGACTACCGGGAGGCGTCAGGCATCCCCCACGACATCGGCACGGCCGTCAACATCCAGACGATGGTATTCGGAAACATGGGACAGAGCTCGGCGACCGGGGTCGTGATGAGCCGCAATCCCTCCACCGGCGAGCCGGGGCTCGCCGGGGACTTCCTCATCAACGCGCAGGGGGAGGACGTGGTCGCCGGGACGAGGGCCACCCTTGACATCGGGGTCATGGAGGAGCGGTTCCCGGACGCATACCGCGAACTCGTCGAGATCGCCGACACGCTCGAGCGTCACTACCGGAACATGCAGGACCTCGAGTTCACCGTCGAGAACGGGAAGCTCTGGCTGCTCCAGACCAGGAACGGGAAGCGCACCGCGCAGGCCGAGGTCCGGATCGCGGTGGACATGGTCGACGAGGACCTCCTGCGCCACGAGGAGGCCGTGCTGCGCGTAAGTCCCGAGCAGGTGGCCTTCTACCTCCACCCGCAGTTCGCCGAGGAGGTGCGCGCCGGTGCCGAACAGATCGCGGAGGGACTGAACGTCTCGCCGGGGGCCGCCGTCGGAGCGGTGGCCTTCGACGCGGACACCGCGGAGGCGTGGGCGAAGGAGGGCCGGGACGTGATCATGGTGCGGCCCGAGACGAAGCCCGACGATGTGCACGGGATGCTCGCCTCGCAGGGTATCATGACGAGCCGGGGGGGGCGGACGAGCCACGCGGCGCTCGTCGCGCGCCAGTTCGGCAAGCCGGCCGTCGTGGGAATCGAGGCGCTCGAGATCGATGTCGAGGACAGGGAGGCGCAGATCGGTGAACTCGTCCTGAAGGAGGGGGATCCGATCTCGATCGACGGTGCGCTCGGCGCCGTCTACCTGGGATTGCTCCCGACCGCCGTGCCGGACATCTCCGACCCCTGGCTCGCGCGCCTCATGGGATGGGCCGACGAGTTCCGCAGGCTCGAGGTCTGGACGAACGCCGACTACCCGGGGGACGCCCGCCGCGCCCGGGAGCTCGGGGCGGAGGGGATCGGCCTCTGCCGCACCGAGCACATGTTCTTCGAGGAGGACCGTCTCCCGCTGATGCGCGAGATGATCATGGCCCGCAACTCAGCCGAGCGCGAGGAGGCGCTCGAGCGGCTCCTCCCCCTCCAGCGGGCCGACTTCGAGGGCCTCTTCCGGGAGATGGACGGGCTGCCCGTGGTGGTCCGCCTCCTCGATCCGCCGCTCCACGAGTTCCTTCCCAACCATCAGGAGCTGCTGCGGGAACTCTCTGAGCTCAAGGTCAAGCTCCAGCACCTGGCCACCCTGCGGGAGATCGACGACACCCTCGAGGAGATCCGCGCGAAACAGGACTTCCTCTCCCGGACCGAGGACCTGCTCGAGGCGAACCCGATGCTCGGAACCCGCGGAGTCCGCCTCGCGATGCTCCTGCCCGAGCTCACGCGGATGCAGACCCGCGCACTCTTCCAGGCGGCGACGCGGTGCATGCACCACGGGGTCGATGCACGCGTGGAGGTGATGATCCCGCTCGTATCCCACCTGAACGAACTCGCCACCCAGCGGGCACTCGTCGAGACGGAGGCGGAGGCCGTGATGGAGGAGGAGGAGGTCGAGGTGCCCTTCAAGGTGGGGACGATGATCGAGATCCCCAGGGCCGCACTCACCGCGGGCGAGATCGCCCTCTCGGCCGAGTTCTTCTCCTTCGGTACGAACGACCTGACCCAGACAGTCTTCGGGATCTCGCGCGATGATGCGGAATCCGGATTCCTTCTCCACTACGTGCGCGAGAAGGTGCTTTCCGACAACCCGTTCGCGACGCTCGACGTGAAGGGAGTCGGGCGGATCATGGAGATCGCCATCGAACTCGGGCGCGAGGCCCGGCCCGGCCTCGAGATCGGGATCTGCGGGGAGCACGGGGGAGACCCCCGGTCCGTCGAGTTCTGCCACGCGGCGGGCCTCGACTACGTGAGCTGCTCCCCCTTCCGGGTACCCGCGGCGCGGCTCGCCGCCGCGCAGGCCGCCGTCCGGGAAGCGGGGTGGGCCCCGATGCCGCCCGCGCCGAGGGACGAACCGATACGCCCCGGCGAGGCCGAGCCCGAAACCGTGACCGCAGAGCCGGCGATGGCACCCCAGGGCGCCCCGACGTTCTGATCAGCTCTCCGTCTCTTCCGCCGCCGGCCGGAGGAAGGGACGGAGGCGCCTTCAGCCTTCGGCGGCCGCCAGATCCAGGACCGCGCCCCCGAGGGCGCGGACCCGCTGCTCGTCGCCCTCACTCTCCCCGAGACTGATCCGGCGCGCGTCGCCCCAGAGTTCCGTCGCGATCTCGGCGAGCGCCGCGCGCCGGGCCGCTCCGGCCGGCATCCGCTCGGCCTCGGCGAGCTGATCGGTCACTTCCCGGATCCTGGCGGGTGCGAGGCCCTCGGCGCGGGCCACCTGGTCCAAGAACGCGCGGGCCACAACGAAGGCGGCGGGCCAGACGATCCGCGGCTGCTCCTGTGGGTTGAACGTCTCGTATTCGACGAGCCGGGCCGCATCGATCTCGTTCTGCGAGAGGTGCTCGCTCGGCACGAGTTCGAAGACGTCGAGCCCCCGGAGCTCCTCCGAGCCGTAGATGTTCCCATTGTACCAGTAGGCCGACCAGTAGCCGCCGGACATGAGGTCGGTGGCGCTCATCGGCCCCCGGTCGAAGTACGCGATCTCGTAGGGATTCTCCGCATCGGTGAAGTCGAAGATCGAGATGCCGCCCTGGTACCACGCCTGGACCATGATGTCACGGCCGGGGACGGGGATGAGCGAGCCGTTGTGGGCAACGCAGTTCTCGGTCTCCGACTGTGCCGCCGGCAGCTTGAAGTAGCCGGCGAAGCTGAGCCTCCGGTCCACCACGTCGAAGACCGCGTTCGCGC
This sequence comes from uncultured Gemmatimonadaceae bacterium, assembly GCA_964532325.1. Taxonomy (GTDB): domain Bacteria; phylum Gemmatimonadota; class Gemmatimonadetes; order Longimicrobiales; family Gaopeijiaceae; genus JAAXGI01. Next base: position 54,505 of record CAZHGS010000004.1, read on the forward strand.
CCCAGGTCGGGGGATCGGTTGCGAGACAGCGCGGCTGCCCGCCCCCGCCCCACTCGTCGGTGAACAGGATCTTCGAGCCGTCGTTGTTGAACGTCGCCGAGTGCCAGTACGCGAAGTTCGGGTCGGTGACCTGGTCGATGCGGACGGGGTCGGCCGGATCGCTGATGTCGAAGAGGATTCCGTTGCCCTGGCACGCCCCAGCTGCGAGCCCGAGCTCCGGGTATGCGGTGATGTCGTGGCACGAGGTCGTCCGGCTCGTCTCCTGCGTGCCGGGCCCGTGGTCGCCTCCCGCCCAGAGACCCGCGATCGATCCCGTCTCGGGGCTCGCGAACACTCTCGGCTCGGAGACGACACGTGCATCCTCCGGCGCGTCCAGCGGAACGTGGATCACCGAGATCCGCCAGAACGAGGTGCCGGGCTCATTCGGATCCGCAATGTCGAGGCACCCCTCGAGTTCCTCCGGCGCCCGGACGCCCGAGGTACCCGAGACGTAGACATAGACGCTCCGGTCGTCGTCCGGATCGCTCACGATCGTGTGGGTGTGCGAGCCCCGGCAGGTCTGTACAGCCGCCACCTGGCGGGGGGTTCCTATGTCGCTGATGTCGAAGATCCGGACGCCCCGGAACCGCTCGGGGTCCACATCGGCCTCGGTCTCCTCCTCCGATGCGACCCCGCAGTCGAGTCGGCCCCGCCGCTCCTGGTCCGAGCGGAAGAGGAGGTCACCGTAGACTGAGATGTCGCCCTGGGCACCCGGGCAGACTACGGAGGTCACGAGTTCGGGGTTCGCCGGATCGGCGATGTTGTAGATGTTGAATCCGTTGTAGTTGCCCACGAACGCGAGATCGTCGCGGAAGGCCAGGTCGGAGTTCTTGAGCGGCGGAAAGCCGGGATCGTCGGCGATGAAGAAACCCGGCGGACGGTCCTGGTGGCCGACGAGCTCGAGATTCAGGATCGCCTCCTCGGCATCCATCCACCCGGCCCCGAGCCCGACCCGCGGATCCGCATCCCCCTGAACTCCCTGGGCGGCAAGCGTCGGCGGGACCGCGAGGGCGCAGGCGATGAGGACGGCGGGCGCCAGGGCCCGGAGAGGGAGGCGCACCGCTCTGCTGACAACCGGACGTAATTCGTTCATGGCTCGTTCCCTGAGGTTCCGCACCGCGACCCTCCCGTCACCGCTGGGCTCCGGACAGCATCCTCACCATCCGTGCGATCTCGATGCGCTGGTCACTGTCGACATCCACTGCAAACTCGAAGATCACCGCCTCCTCGCCAGCCCCGTCGCTCTCGAAGAGCTCCCGCACCATCGTGAGCGCCCCTTCATGATGCCGGACCATGTAGATGAGAAAAAGGCGGTCGAAGGCGGCGCCCGAGGCGGCCTCCAGCTCGCCCAGCTCCCCCGGCGTGAGCATCCCGGGCATCATCACGGCCGCTCCGCCCGCCTGCGACGGAAGCCGATACCCCAGCGCCGGATCCGGGATCTCCTGCCCGTGTTCGGCCAGCCACCGCTCCATCAGCGCGATCTCGTCTCCCTGGGAGCGGCCGATCCGCTCGGCCACGAGGCGCACCGCCTCGCTTTCGGCACGTTCCGGCACGAGCGCGGAGAGGGTGATCGCCTGGGCATGGTGCGCGATCATCCCCTGCATGAAACGGACGTCGGCCTGCGTGACGCGCGGGATGAGGGAACGCCGGGCCTCCTCGGCGTCCACCACCCGGCTCGGCTCCCCAGGCGCGCCCGGGCGGACGGCACGCCCGCCGGCTGCGCCGACCGTCTGGCACGCCACCGGGCCGGCCGCGAGAGCCAGGGCCAGCACCCCGGTCCGTGGGAGTAGAGCGGTCATCGTCAGCCGCCGGTGCCGTGGAATGCGAAAGAGACGAGCGCGGACCATAGTGAGCGTAGGCACGGGGGACCGGCGCACACAAGTATCCCCCGGACTCACCGTGCGATTCGGAACGGTGGACCAGATGGTGAAGCGAGCCAGGTAACTGAACGCACAAGTCATTTAATTAACTCTATTTTAGATCACTTCCGGATGTAGTGCGTGGAGATCGATGGGCAGCCGGTCTCCTCCGAAGACGTTAGCGTTGGGTTCTGCATGCCCGCCATTCCGGGGCCGAGTTCCAAGGGCGCCGAGAAGCCCGCTCGCCATGCCACAAGTGCCTTCATCGCAAGTAACGGAGGCCCCGGACAGGCCGGGACCGCGCTCCAGGGGCAGGACCAGGGACGCGATCTCCCGACCGTCCGGGAGACAGCGCCTGAGCCCGCCGTCGCCTCGGCCAGCCCGAACACCTCTTGCGCCTGCGAGGGCGCCCGGCCACCGGTCGCTCGACGGCCGTACGCTCACCGAATATCCGGTCGTCACAACAAGCGTGATTGGATTGTGGAGTCAGTTGCTCCACTCGATTTCTCGGCGCATCTTGCGTCAACGTCCGCTTGATTCTCTGGGATAGGGGATCCCGGCATCGAAGCTGGCCGATGCTGCTCCAGCAGGAGGCTCCATCGTGGGCGAAGAACGAAGGAACGTCCCGTGCCGGATGGCGCTGACTCTTGCCCTGGGAACCGGATGCATGGCAGGCGGGGCCGATGTGGCCGTCGCCCAGACCGGTCCTGGCGTGGTTCCGCTTCCGGGTGCGAGTTGGGCTCAGAGTTCGGGCGACACCAGGCGCATCACATACGCGGGCGATGTCGCAGCGATATTTCAGGAGAACTGTCTTAACTGTCACAGGGAAGGCTCGATCGGCCCGATGTCGCTCGAGAGCTACGAGTCGGTGAGGCCGTACGCTTCGCTCATCAGGGCCAAGGTCGAGAGTCGGCAGATGCCACCGTGGCCGCTGGATAAGGGCGTCGGGATCCAGCGCTTCAAGAACGACATCTCGCTGACCGACCAGGAGATCGAGACGATCGTGCAGTGGGTGGACCAGGGAGCTCCGCTCGGGGATCCAGCGGCCCTGCCGGAGCCTCCGATCTGGCCCGAATGGGAGGACGCCTGGAAGTACGGCGACGTCTTCGCCCGCCCGCCGGACATGGTGATTCGGTCCCCGGTGTACACCGTCGTGGCCAACGGGATGGACCAGTATCCGCCGATGGAGGTGGCGCTGGATGAGCTGATGGAGGAGCGGTGGATCCGGGCCATCGAGATTCGGCCCGGCACGCCCGAGACGCGCGCTGTCTTCCATCATGCGAACTCATACATCCTCATGCCCGGCGAAGACGGGGATGATCCGGACCGGGCGGAGTTGGCCGCTTCAGCCATGGGCCTGGAGGGGTACATCTACCCTGACGATACCGGCAGGCTGATTCGGCCTGGATCCACGGTGTCGTTCGGGATGCACCTCGTGCCGACGGACCGGGACGTCGACGCCGTTCTGGAGCTGGGTGTTTGGTTCCACGATGAGACACCCGAGTTCGAGACGCCTGGGGAAGTACACTTCCGCATCTCCCAGACGACGGGGTTCGGTGGATTCCCGGGTCACAGTACGCACCCGCAGATCAGCGGCAGCTGGCCGGATCTTGTACTGCCCCCGAACCGCGTGGTCACCTACCGGTCCACCTACGTCTTGGACAAACCTGCGCGCATCTACAGCCTCCGCGGGCACTTTCACCTGCGCGCGAAGTCAGCGACCCTGGAGGTCGTGTATCCGGACGGCCGTTACGAGCTCATCAACAAGCTGGACTGGGCGCACCGCTGGCACGTCTCGTTCCTCTACGAAGACGACGCGATGCCTCTGTTGCCGAAGGGGACCACGGTGATCGCGACCGCGGTGTTCGACAACACCGCCGCCAATCCCGGCAATCCTGACCCGGATCAGTGGGTCATGTGGGGATCGCGGACCGTCGACGAGATGTCCCACTTCAGATACGGCGTGACCTGGTTCGACGACGAGGCCGACTTCGAGCGGCTGGTTCGCGAAAGAGAGCGGGCGAGGGAGGAAGAACCGGTCGCGGCAGCCGGCTTCTAGCTCATCCCGGTCGCCGGGGGAGGACCGGAAGCCCAGCGGCGGTCGGTCGGTTCGCGCGCGCCGGACAGAAACGGAGACCGAAACCCATGGCCCTACGGCCCGCCGCGGCGCTCTCCCTCGGAGTCTGCCTCTTCGCGGCAGCAGCGCAGCCCACACGGTCCCAGGACTTCGAGTTTCCCATCGAGGAATCGGAGTGGATGCTCCGGAACCTTCGCCCCAGCGGCCAGCCTGTGGTTCCCGTCTTCGAGGGCTGGATGACCCGCCCGAACGGCACGCACGATCTATGTTTCGGCTACTTCAACATGAATCTGGATGAGGTGATCGATATCCCACTGGGGCCGGACAACTACATCGAGCCGGCCGAGTTCGATGGTGTGCAGCCCACGCACTTCATGGAGGTCCCCGAGCGGGAAGGGCGCTACTACTGCCTCTTCACGGTGAGCGTGCCCGCCGGCTTCGACGACCGGAGAGTGACCTGGACGCTGCGGCAGAACGACCGGGTCTTCGAGGTTCCGGGTCATACCACCGTGCCCGGATACCGGGTAGCGGATTTCGTTCACGCCTCGCGGGATCTCATGGCGCCGACGCTGGCCTTCGTGGAGCCCGAGGGACCGCCTTTCGTCGGCAAGCGGGGGGGGACGGCCGGCGTGATCGGGGTCGAGGCCGGGCGCCCTGTGCGGCTCGCCGTCTCCGTGTCGCACCCCGAGGAAGCGAGCCGGCTGGCGGCCGGCATGGTCTGGTGGGGGAAATACCGGGGACCTTCCGGGGCGAACGTCCACTTCAGCGACCGGATCCTCCACTTTACCGCAGCCGAAGCGGAGGACGGAATCCTGGCGGCGACGAATGTGACCTTCGACGATCCGGGCGACTATATGGTGTTCGTCCAGAGCCGCCAGGGTTCCTTCATAGATCAGTGCTGCTGGACGAACGGATACCTGAACGTCCGGGTGGCCCCATAGCAGCACGGTGTGAGCCCACCTGAGAGATGGAGGTGGAAGCACGAGAGCTCCAGGGGCATTCGGGTACGCTCTTCTCGCCGTCCTCTTCGCGGCCTCCTGGGTCAGTCTGCGGGCACAGGCCGCCGGCGGCGGGACCGACCGGGGATGCGGACCTTCAGCGCCAGTTGGGACTTCAGAGGTTTCGGATCCTGTCCTATGAGGAGCTAATCCCACGGCAGAGGGAGGACTGGGACGACTACACGGCCATCCGGCCTAGCCGAAATCCGGACAACATCGCCTGGACCGCCTTTCTCAGGGTTCCGGACCTTGTGGATACGACGGTGCGTCTCAGCGTCCACTACGGTTCGGACAAATCCAGGTGTCCCCGAGGGTCGATGAGTGGGCCGCGACCGTCACGGCACGGCACTGGACCGCGAATCACCCCTGGAACAGCCACAGCCCGGCCGCGATTCGGGAAGGGGTAAGCCCAGAGGCCGTGCAGTCCCTGGCCGAGGGGCGGCGCCCCGTCGAGATGGCGGAAGATGACGAGCAGGCCCACGACTATCTCCATGAACCCTGGGCGAATCAGCACATAACGAACGCGACGTATGATCGCGCCTCTGCCGATCAGGGTTTCGTCCACCTCTACGATCCCGACGAGCGCGGATCCGGTGAGTGGTTCGCGCCCATTGCCTCACGGAGGCGGTGGCAGAGGTACCGAGCAGTCCACGTCAATCGCCTTCGGAGAGCGTCGCCGTAGCGCCAGGTACAGCGCCCGCTCCTGATCTCGCCGGGATCCCGCACGGCCACACACCATCCCAGAGGGAGGAAGGAGAGCAGGAAAACGGCGACCGAGAACCCAAGAAGTTCACCGTACGTCGAAACGCGGCAGGGTCAGATCACCCGGAGGAGGACATTTCTACTTGGGTTTGACCAGGACCGACCCACCGCCTGCACCCCCCGGCCCCGCGAGGGCAGGGAGAGGCTCAGCGGTAGACCTGGAAGTAGACGACCGGCCAGATGAGGACCGCGAAGTACCAGAACACCTCGACGGCCATGAACCGGCCCGGGGTGAGCACTTCCCGACGAAGCCGCGTCCACACCCTCGCGAGCCAGACAAGGGCACCGGCTGTGTGGAGGGAATGCGCGCCGGCGACCAGGTAGAAGAAGGCGCCGTATGCACTCGAGATATCGAGACCGTCGCGGATCAGGCCGACCCACTCGATGCCCTGGAAACCCAGGTAGCCTGCGCCGAGGACGAGCGCGGCCGGAAGGACTGCCGTTCACCCCGCAAGCCCGGCCAGGAGCGCCGCCATTTCCCGGACCCCGATCACCTCAGTCCTCTCGGCGACCGGGTAGCGACCTCGGTCCACGACAACGACGAATGCCCGTTCCAGGCCGAGATCGCCCATCGCATGGTGAAAGCCCCTCCCGAGCCCCGTCGCCGTGCTGCGCTTGACCTCCACGCCCCACAGACCCTCCGACCCGGGCAACTCCAGGACGAGATCCATCTCGGCACCGCCCGCCGTCCGATAGAAGCTCGCCCGGGTCATTGCCGGAGCAGCCGCGAGCAGATTCTCGATCACAAACCCCTCCCAGCTTGCACCGAACACCGGATGTCCGCTGAGGACCTCGAAGCCGCCGATCCCGAGGAGCGCGTGCACGATGCCGCTGTCGCGAATATAGACCTTCGGCGACTTGACGAGCCGTTTCTTCAGGTTCGCTGCGAATGGCGGGAGCCGACGAACCAGGAGCAGGCCGCACAATGTGTCGATATAACGCGCCACGGTCGGCGCGCTGATCGACAGGCTCCGCGCCAGTGACGCGGAGGACAGGAGCCCACCCTGTGCATGGGCCAGCATGGTCCACAGCCGGAGGAGGGTATCCGAGGGAACGCGCGGCTGTATGAATTCGCCCAGATCCCGTTCCAGATACGTTCGGATGAAGTTCCGCCGGAAGACCAGGCTGTCGGTATCACTCGCCGCAAGGAGAGCATCGGGAAATCCGCCCCGAAGCCAGAGCGGATCCGTGGCCCCGTCATCGGCAGAAGCCTCGAGAACACCCAGCGGACGGAGCGAGACAAACTCGATCCGTCCGGCGAGGGACTCGCCCGCCTGCTTCAGGAGGTCGACGGAGGCGGACCCGAGAATGAGGAATCGCCCGGTACGCAGCCCGCGCCGTCGACCCTCGTCGATCAGGCCGCGGAGATCGGCAAACAGTCCGGGCGTCCGGTGGACCTCATCGAGGATGACTAGACGGTCCCCGTACCTCCGGAGGTAGACGCGGGGGTGACGGAGCTTCTCCCGGTCTTCACGCGACTGGAGATCCAGATAGAGGGCACGGCCCTCTCGCGCGAGCGCAAGCGCAAGCGTGGTCTTGCCGACCTGGCGAGGGCCAAGCAGCGCCACCGCCGCCTGGCGGGAGAGGGCAGCCCGCACTTCCGCTGCGGCTCTCCGGGGGATCATGCCGACGGTCATATCGGAATCATCGCTCTCGCTTGAATCGACTTTACCCAAGTAAAATAAAAACATGTGTTTGATTTACAAGGATAAGTCCTGCCCAACGCAGCGGTCGCCGGATCCTCCCGAGACCCGGAACCTCACAAACAGGGGGTATTCGCATGTCTCCGCTCAGGCAGGACCGGGCGAGCGGTCGGGCTCCAACGGAAGGTGACGCTGCACGGTCTGCCTTCGGGAGCGAGCACCATCGCCCACCGCAAGCGAAGGGGGGACGGCACGAGAACAGAGGCGGTGGCCACTCCGGATGGCGTGCCGGACGCCTTCGACCGCTCCCCTCAGACGGGGTTCCGCCTCGTGCCGCAGTTCACCCGAAGGAGGGCATTCCTACCTGGGTTTGACCATCCCGGACCCACCGCCCGGTGCCCCGGCCCCACGAGGCCGGCGAGAGGCTCAGCGGTAGACCTGGAAGTAGATCACCGGCCAGATGAGGACTGCGAAGTACCAGTACACCTGGACGGCCATGAAGCGGTCGGGGGTGAGCACTCCCTGACGAAGCCGCGTCCAGACCCTCGCGAGCCAGACAAGGCCCCCGGCCGTGTGTATGGAATGCACGCCGACGATCAGGTAGAAAAAGGCGCCGTACGCACTTGAGAGATCGAGACCGTCGCGGATCAGGCCCGCCCATTCGATCCCCTGGAAACCCAGGTAGCCGACCCCGAGGACGAGCGCCGCCAGAAGGAAGGCGGCGGCCCGGTGGGAGCCGGCCCGGAAGGAGAGCCGGGCCCAGAGAAGCGCGCAACCGCTGAGCAGGAGAGCCATGGAACCCACCGCCGTCTCCGCAACGGGAAGCGGCGGCTGGTCGAGGGGCGGCCAGAACGCCCCCACCTGGTCGGAGACGAACTGCACGTGGGCGGAGATGAGCCCCGCGAATAGCATCGCCTCGGCGATGACGACCAGCGCGACCGCGATCACGCCGTTCGGTATGCGTGGCGCGCTCCCATCCGGCAGCGCTGACGACCGAGGCCTCGGGACCGCGTTCATGCCATGCTCCGGACCGGAATCGGGATGCGGGACCTCGGGGTCACCGGCCAGGGCCGGCGGCGCCTCGGGATCCGCCTTCGCGGGGAAGAGTCTAACCACGCGGCCGCTCACGATACAGGCGGCCGGGGAGACCGGGCTCGCCCGCGTTCCCGGCGGGACCCCGCACCGGCCGCCCGGCAGCGCACGCTCCCGGGCCCGCGACCCGCACCGCCAGGCGGACGCGCGCCCCGCGGCATCTCGAGGAGGGCCTGCAGGAACGGGGGGAGCGGGTGGCAGCCCGACCGCTGCACACGGCGGGACGGGGCGGTCCGGCGCAGCTCTACGCCGGACCGCGTCACCCGGCGAACCGCGGCGGCGGGCGGGCGGAGATATGCGCGCGGATCCCTTTGCGCCGGGAAGGCCGGGGCTTCTATAGTCCTTCCGCACCCACCCCTATCGGCCCAACGACGCCCGGAACAGATCCCATGAATCATCAGACCGGTCCCGGTTCGGCCCCCGCCCTCGCGACCATAGCGGTACTGCTTGCCGCGTTTCCCCTCCTTGTCCCGGAACGCGGGGCGGCAGCGCAGGAATCGTTCAGGGCCCGCCTCTCCCCGCTTCCGGTCAACGGGGTCACCGTCTCGACCATAACCGGTGTCGGCGGCGTCCGCGCGACGCTCGCCGGGAGCGAGCTCACCCTCGAGGGCGACTTCCGGGGCCTGAGCTCGCCCGCCACCGGGGCCGAGCTCCGGAACGCACCGCCCGGGCTCCGCGGGCCGGTGGTCGCCGCGCTCGAGGCCACAGCGGCCGGGGCGGGCACCGTGACGGGCTCGGCCACCCTCTCGGAGGCGGAGGTCGGACTCCTCCTCGGCCATGCCCTCTACGTGCAGGTCAATACGGAGGAAAACCCCGAGGGCGAGCTTCGCGGATGGATCTACGACCTGGACACGATCGGTCCGGAGGCGGCCAACACAGGGTCGGCGACGCTGACGGCCGCGGATCTCCTGAGAGACTTCGTGCCCGTCACCGACGAGATGCTCGAAGACCCCGACCCCGCCGACTGGCTGATGATCCGGCGCGACTACCACGCGCACAGCTACAGCCCCCTCGGCGAGATCACGCGGGAGAACGTCGGCGGGCTTCGCCTCGAATGGGTCTGGCAGATGAACGACGGGGCCTCCGAACCCGCCCCCATCGTCTATGACGGCGTGATCTACCTGATCAATCCGAGCAACGTCGTGCAGGCCCTGGACGCGCGGACCGGCGACCTGATCTGGGAGACGGCGACCGGACCGGACGACGGCCAGGACATGCGCAACATCGCGATCTACGGAACGAACATCATCCAGGCCACGACGGACGCGCGCATCGTGGCCCTCGATGCGCGGACGGGAGAACAGGTCTGGGAGACCGTGATCCAGGAGGGGCACGCGAACTCGAGCGGCCCGATCGTCGCGGACGGGAAGATCCTGAACGGACTGGGCAGCTGCTCCCGGTACCGCGAGACCCGCTGCTTCATCAGCGCGCACGACGCGGTCACCGGAGAGCTGGTCTGGCGGTTCAACACGATCGCCCACGCGGGCGAGCCCGGCGGCGATACCTGGGCCGACCTGGACAACATCTTCCGCCAGGGCGGCGACACCTGGATCACTGGGAGCTACGACCCGGAGCTCAACCGCACCTACTGGGGCACGGCACAGGCGAAGCCCTGGGTTCCCGCGAGCCGCCATATGTCGATCTTCGACGAGGGGCTCTACACGAACGCGACCGTCGCGATCGATGTCGATACCGGTGAACTCGACTGGTATTTCCAGCACGTCCCCGGCGAGGCGCTCGATCTCGACGAGGTGTTCGAGCGGGTTCTGGTGGACCGCGGCGGCGAGCGCCTCGTGCTCTCCATCGGCAAGCACGGGATCCTCTGGAAGAACGACCGCGTCACGGGAGAATTCCTGGGCTACGCCGAGACCGTCTACCAGAACGCCTTCACGGAGATCGATCCCGAGACCGGGGCCATCACCTACCGCGACGACATCATCAATGCCCAGATCGGCGAATGGACACCGGGGTGCCCGAGCAGCGCGGGAGGGAAGGACTGGCACTCGATGAGCTACCACGAACCGACCGGGGTACTGATCGCGCCGCTCAGCCAGACGTGCCTCGAGAACCAGGCCCGCGAGGTGGAGCTCGTCGAGGGAAGCGGGGGCGCCGCGGCGGCGCGGCTCTTCTTCGAGATGCCGGGGTCGGACGGCAACCTCGGGAAGCTCGCCGCCTATCACGTCGACACCCTGGAAGAGGTCTGGAGCTTCGAGCAGCGGGCATCGTTCATCACCGGAGTTCTCTCGACGGCCGGAGACCTGGCCTTCGCCGGCGACCTGGACCGGAGGTTCCGCGCCTTCGACGTGGGAACCGGGGAGATCCTCTGGGAGACCCGGCTCGGCACCTCCGTGCAGGGGCACCCGGTCTCCTACGCCATCGACGGCAAGCAGTACATCGCCGTCACCACTGCCACGTGGGGAACGAGCCCGCGGGCCGTTCCCCGGGTCGTGGCGCCCGATGTGCGGCACCCCCCCACCGGGAACACGCTCTACGTCTTCAGCCTCCCGGACTGAGGGGGCGAACGCGCGGGGGAAGGGCCTGCGGCGGGGCTGCCGTTACTCCGGCTCCGCACCTCGCCCCGCGGGTGGCGGAAGCCGGGCCAGGGCCTGGTCCACGAACTCGGCCACGCCCCGGAGGTCCCGCCGAAGGGGTATCCCGTCGCCGACCTCCCCGAGGCGGCCCGGGTCCGGGGCGTACGCCACGACCGGCCGGCCGTAGCGTACCGAGAGGCGCGCCTCGCTCGCGGTGCCGTACCCGCCCGGGAGGACGATGACGATGTCCGCCGTAAGCACATTGATGTGGTTGCGCGAGAGGGTTCCCGCTCCCGCCTCCCCCCTCTGCGGGAGATGGGTCCGGATCGCGATCTCGACCCACGGGTTCGGATAGCCCGGAGCGGGGAGGGCGCTCTCCCCCTCCGCCGGGAGGACGCCGAGAACCAGGCCCCTCCGCGACCCGACGCGGGCGAAGCCCTCGCTCACCGATGCCATGACACCGCCTCCTCCCCCGGTCAGGAGGTGCACGCCGCGGCGCGCCAGCCATGCTCCGAGCGGGAGGGCGAGTTCGCGGTGGGGCTCGCTTCCCGAGCCCATGACGCCCACCACCGGGATCTGGCCGGGCTGCATCGGCATCCTGGACATCGCCGGACCGGCTGTTTCAGGTCGGGGGGGCGGCGGCGGTGCGGCCGCCCGGTCTCGCGCGGGCGCCCCGGAGGCCCGCGCGGGAGAGGGGCCGCCGCGGCCTTCGGCAGCACTTGCCGTGCGAAAACCGGCGTCCTACGGTTTCCGGTGGGCGGGAGGCCCCGCCTCCCGCACCCGGATCCGCCGAACCGCCCACCCAGGAGGCCAGATCATGGCGATACCCACGTCGCTCAGGCGGGCGCTCCCGCTCGTCACGCTTGCGCTCCTCTCGGCAGCCCCGCTCACCGCCCAGAACTCGTCGAACGCATACGCGGTCGTGGACAGCTGGGCCAAGCTGCCCGGCGGGAGGGAGATGGGCGCCGTCGGCAAGGTCACGATCGATCCGGACGGCCGCCATATCTGGGCCGTCGTGCGCTGCGACGCAGGGCCGGATCGATTCGGGAGCGAGTGCCTCGATTCGGATCTCGACCCCGTGATCAAGTTCGATCCGGAAGGCAACGTCGTCGAGAGCTTCGGGAGCGGTCTCTTCATCTGGCCGCACGGGATCGATGTGGATCCGAGCGGCAACGTCTGGGTCACGGACGCGGTGAGCTCCGGGAACATCCCCGCCGGTGACAATCGCGGCCACCATGTGATCAAGTTCAGCGGCCGGGGCGACGTGCTCATGACCCTCGGCAGTCCGGGCACGGAGGGCGGCGGTCCCGACCACTTCACCGCGCCGAGCGATGTGGCCATCGCCGACAATGGGGACGTCTTCATCGCGGATGGCCACAACAACACCGGCAACAACCGCGTCGTCAGGTACGACAGCCGCGGCAACTACCTCATGGAGTGGGGACGGACGGGGTATGCGCCCGGCGAGTTCCGCGCCCTGCACGCGATCGATATCGACTCGAGCGGGCGGGTCTTCGTCGGCGACCGGAGCAACAGCCGGATCCAGATCTTCGATCCCGACGGGAACCACCTGGCCACATGGACGCAGTTCGGACGCCCGAGCGGGATCGCCTTCGACGGCAACGGCCGGATCTACGTCGCCGACTCGGAGTCCGATGATGTGCAGAATCCCGGATGGGAGATCGGGATCCGGATTGGCGAGATCGAGACCGGATGGGTCACGGAGTTCATCCGCTTTCCCTGGGCCGATCCGCGCGAGACGGCGGGCAACGGAGCGGAATTCGTCGCCGTCGACAACGAGGGGAACATGTACGGCGGCGAGCCCCGGCCCCGGCAGCTCAGGAAGTACATCCGGGTCCGACCGTAGACGGAGGTGAAGGGCCGCACGCTCCCGGCGCTCTCCCTCCTTGCGCTGGTCTGCCTCGGCATCGGGGCAGCCGCCCCGGCCGAAGGACAGCGGTTCCGGCGGGGCGGCACCCGGGTCCGGCTCGGAGACGGTCTTCCCGACCACCCCGGCGGGTTCACCTTCTGCAGGCTCGCGTTCGTCGAGGTACGGCGCGAGCCCGGCGGGTCGAGCTGGGACACCGACTTCCCGAACGCGGAGAGGAACCTCACGACCCGTCTCTCCCAACTCACCCCGACACCCATTAGCAGGTGGGAGCACGGCGAGGTGGGGTTTGCCATCGTCCGCGCCACGGATGTCGAGCTCTTCGAGTGCCCCTTCCTCTTCGGGTCCCATGTGGGCGTGACGGGTTTTGACGCCGATGAGGTCAGGGCGTTGCGGGAGTACTTCGACAAGGGCGGCTTCCTTTGGGTGGACGACTTCTGGGGGAACGCCGCCTGGCGCCAGTGGGAACGCCAGATGGAGCTGGTGTTCCCCGAGCGCCAGATCGTGGACCTGCCGCCCGACCATCCGCTCTTCGAGATCGTCTACCAGGTGCCGGAGCTCCCGCAGATCCCCTCCATCCAGCATTGGAGGCGGTCGGGCGGCGGAACCTCGGAGCGCGGGCTCGAGAGCCGCCAGCCCCACATCCGGGCGATCCTGGACGAGGGCGGACGGATCGTGGTCCTCATCACCCACAATACGGACATCGCCGACGGGTGGGAGCGCGAGGCCGAGGATCCGCAGTTCTTCTACCGGTTCTCGCCGGATGCCTACGCCGTGGGCGTGAACGTCGCGGTGTGGATGATGACGCACTGAGGGCGCGGTTCCACCCCGCACCCTGCTCCGGGTGGCGCGCGGCGTCTCACTCCCCGGTACGCGTCACCGCAGGTAATGGTCGAAGAACGCGATCGTGCGCGCCTGCGCGAGCGACGCCGCGGCCGCGTCGTATCTCGGCGTCGTGTCGTTGTGGAAGCCGTGATTCGCTCCGCCGTACATGTGCATCGAGTAGGTCTTACCGTTCGCGCTCAGCGCCGCGTCGAAGGCCGGCCACCCCTGGTTGATCCGCTCGTCCAGACCGGCGTACTGGATCATGAGCGGCGCCCGGATGTCGGGCACCGCCTCGACCGGAGGCTGGCTGCCGTAGAACGGTACACCGGCTCCGAGGTCGGGAAGGCGCGTGGCGAGAGCACCGACGACCCCGCCCCCGAAGCAGAATCCGACGGCCCCCACCCGGCCCGTGCTCTCCGGATGCCCCATGAGAAACTCGGCCGCTGCATGGAAGTCCTCGACCATCGTGTCCCGCTCGAGCCGGCTCTGCATCTCCCGGCCGTCATCGTCGTTGCCGGGATACCCGCCTAGCGGGGTCAGCGCGTCGGGGCCGAATGCGAGGAAGTCCGCCGCGGCGAAGCGCCGGACGACATCCTCGATATAGGGATTGAGGCCGCGATTCTCATGGATCACGAGCACAGCGGCCCTAGCCCCGCCCGCAGCCGGACGCGCCATGTACCCGCGCATCGTCCCGGACCCGGCCGGGGAATCATACTCCACGTAGTCCTGGCGGATACGGGCGTCGTCGGGTTCCACCTGCCGGGCCCATGCGTAGCGCGGCCTCAGGGCCTCGAACATGGCGACCGCCGTGAGGCCACCGGTGGCGAATCTGGCTGCGCCGTCGAGGAAACCCCGCCTGTCGATCATCCCGTGGACATACTTGTCGAAGAGCCCGAGGACCTCGGGGGGAAAGTCACTCGCCTTCATTCTCCTGTTCGCCATCGGACGTGCGCTCCGGATCAGTGGGGTTTCGTGAGGGCATCCGGGACCGGACGGAACCGCGACTCCCTGAAGGCGGGCCGCCCGCCCCGGCCATCTTGCGGGGGAGCGGCGGTGCGGGCAAGTCGACTCTCGACCGCCGGACCCCGGAGGCAGCGGAAACGGAGCGGCGGCGGCCACCCTCCCGCCGTTCGCAATCTCCGCCCCGCCTTCATAGAATGATTTTTCGGCCCCGCTTCACGCTCCCGACAGGAGGCTCCGATGCGCAACGCGCTCCTTCTTCTTGCCGCCGCCCTCATCCTGCTCCCGGCCGGCGTCCACGCCCAGCAGGAGGAGAGCTACGACTACTGGTCGTCCAACCGGCAGATGGTCCGGCGCGGACAGGAGGCCGTCATGACGTGCAACGGCCTCTTCGCCTCGAACCGCACCTACGACCAGGTGAAAGCGCAGGAACTCGCATTCATTCCCGAGCCAGTCTACCGGACCTCGCCCGGCGACGTCGTGATCGACCGGGAGCGGAAGGCGGTCGCGATCGGCTCGGACCACGGGGTCCCGACGATCCGCGCGGCGTTCCGCGAGGGCCTGGGCTGCGTCGTGCTCCCCCCGGACCAGACCTTCGACGACATCGAAGCCCTCCCGAGCCTGGATCTCCCGGCGGCCGCCGGCGATCCCGCCACGATCCCCTGGCCGGACGGGGATCGGGTGGAAGGCGGGGATCTCCCCGCGAACGTGGACGGCGAAGCGCTCGCGGCCGCTTCCGACTGGGCCTTCGAGCGCGAGTCCCCCGAGCAGGTGACGATCGGGCTCGTCGTCGTCCACAAGGGAGAGATCATCCACGAGCGCTACGCACCCGGGGTGAATGCGACCACGAAGACCCGCACCTGGTCGGTCGCCAAGAGCATCGCTTCCACCCTGATCGGGATGAATGTGGACGCCGGGCGGATGGCGCTTGACGATCCGCTTCCCTTCGACTGGCTCCCCGAGGCGAGGGTACCCGAGAAGGATCCCCGCTCGGCCATCACACTTCGCCATGTCCTCAACATGTCCTCGGGGCTCTACCCGATCGACAACGGTGGGCTCGAGTACGCCACCGGGTCCGGTCTCTCGTACTGGGCGGGCACAAGCTCGGTGACCGGAGCGCGGAGCAAGGCCCTCATCCGCGAGCCCGGAACCCACTTCGACTACGAGAACTACGACACGCTCCTCGCGATCTACGCGATGAAGCTCGCGCTCGGGGACGAAGAGACCTACCTCGAGTTCCCGAGGAAGGCGCTCCTCGATCGCATCGGGATGCGAAGCACGCTTCTCGGCGTCGACCGGTTCGGCGACTACATCCTGAGCAGCCAGGTCTATACGACGGCCCGCGACCTCGCGCGCCTCGGACTCCTCTACCTGAGGGACGGCGTCTGGAATGGGGAGAGGCTCCTCTCGCGCGAGTGGATCGACTTCGTGCGCACGCCGGCCCCGTCGACCGCCGAGACGGGCAACCAGTACGGGGGGCACTTCTGGCTTGTCCCCGAGGGGAGGAACGATGTACCGGCGAGTGCCTATTCGATGTCCGGCAACCGCGGCCAGTCCGTCACCATTCTCCCGACCCACGACCTCGTGATCGTGCGGAGAGGGCTCGACTACGGGCGGCAGGGCTTCGACAGGTGGGGTCTCGCCCGCGAAGTCCTGAAGGCCGTCAGCATCGACTGGGAGCACTAGACCCGGCGTGCCGGCCCCGAGGACCCCGGTTCCCGGTTCGTGATGGACAGACTCGCGGCCGCGGCGCTTCTCGGCCTTCATCTCGTCCTTCCCGCCGTGGTGGCGGGGCAGGAACGGGACGGGCCCGAGCCCGTCCGGCTGGATGTGATGACCTTCAATATCCGGACGGCGGCGGGACGCGACGGGGCGAACATCTGGCCGAATCGGAAGGAGCTCGTCGCCGAGACGATCGCCCGGTCGAGCCCCGATGTCTTCGGCCTCCAGGAGGCGCTCGGGGAACAGATCGAGTTCCTGGCATCCCGCCTTCCCGAGTACCGATGGGTCGGGATCGACCGGGGCCTGAACGGGGGGCGCGGCCTGAGCGAGGCGACTCCCATCTTCTACCGCCACCGCGAGCTCACCCCGATCGAGTCGGGGACATTCTGGATCTCCGAGACGCCGGGGGAGCCCTCGCGGGGGCGGCGGCGGGCCTCCCGGATCGTGACGTGGGCGCGGCTCTACCATCTCGGGACCGGCCAGCAGCTCGTCGTCTACAACACCCACTTCAGCCTCAGGCAGGGTGCCGGGCACCTGCGCGGGACGAGGCTCATCAATGAACGCATCGCCGAGCTCCCGGAAGGCAGCGCTGTCGTCGCGATGGGCGATTTCAATGCCGTCGCCGAGCGGAGCGAGACGTGGACGGCCGCGACCGCCCACGGACTCCGGGACGCCTGGGTGGTCGCCGGGGAACGCCGGGGACCGGCGATCACCGCGAACGGTTTCGGGCCGCCCCCGGAAGGATGGGACGGCCGGATCGACTGGATCCTGGTCGGGGGCCGCGTATCGGTGCTGGCGGCCGAGACGATCGTCTTCAGCAGGGAGGGGCGCTTCCCATCCGACCACTACCCCGTTGTCGCCAATCTCGAGATCGGACGCTAGCTCGGCGACCACCTCCGCCGGGCGGCGGGACGCAGCGGGCACGGGAAGGCGGAAGTGCGCTGAACGCGGTGCCGGATTATCATGGTTTCCGGATGCTCGGCCGGAAACCGTCAGTTCCCCGATCCGCTCTTCCCCTCAGCTCCCACCCCCGACTCCAACCGGAGGCACCGTACGATGAAGACCATTCCCGCGACCCCAGTCTCCCGGAGATCCGCGCTCAAGGGGCTCGGCGCAGCCGCGGCCCTCCCCGTTGTCGGCCCGGCCCTGCCCAGAGGGCGGCAGCCCAGTGTGGAGGGGAAGGTGGCGCTCGTCACCGGTTCGAGCCGGGGCCTGGGACGGGCGGCCGTGCTCGAGCTGGCGAGAAGGGGCGCGGATGTGATCGTCAACGCGCGGTCGAGTCGTGAGGATGCCGAGGCCGTCCGCGACGAGTGCGAGGCACTGGGGGTCCGTGTCGCCCTGATCATGGCCGATGCGGGCGTTGAGGCCGAGGTGAACCGGTTGGTCGCCCAGGGGATCGATCAGCTCGGCCGGATCGACGTGGTCATCGCCAACGCCGCATACCGCAGCTCCGTGCCGTTCACCGAGATGACGACGGAGGAGTGGCGCGCGGCCGCGGCGGTGAACTTCGACGGTCCGTTCTTCCTTTCGCGCGCCGTCGTGCCCGGGATGATGGCCAACGGCGGAGGACGCATCATCACGGTATCGGGGCTCAACTCCTTTCGCGGACGGGCCGGAGGGGCGCATGTCTGCGGATCCAAGGTGGGAGCCATCGGGATGACACGCGCACTCGCCGTCGAGCTTGCGCCCTACGGGATCCTCGTGAACCACGTCGTGCCCGGCGCATATTCATTCCGCCCCGATGTCTCCGTGATCGCCCTCGGGAGGCTCGGTCTCGGTGAAGAGCTCGCCCACATGTACGCCTTCCTGGCGTCGGACGAGTCGAGCTTCATCACCGGACAGACCTTCCATGTGAACGGAGGAGAGCGGCGCACCTGACGATCCGGCTCCAGGACCGAACCCGAGAGCGCGGGCGCCTGCGCCTACGGCCGCGCGATGACCTGCAGAGGCACTCCCGACCAGGAAACCGCACCATGAGACGACACGCCGCCGCAGTCGGACCGACCCTAGCCGCCCTTCTCCTCGCAGCTTCCGCCCTCGCAGCGCAGTCGCGGGGGGCGTACGAGGAGGCCCCGGCGCTCGGCTACACCGCTGTCGAAGCCCCCCTTACCCTCCCTCCGGGCGTGGAACTCGGCCCATCCTCATCGGTCGCCTCCGATGCGGACGGCCACCTCTACGTCTTCCACCGCGGGGCGAACCCGATTGCCGAGTTCGATGCGGACGGCCACCATCTCCGCTCATTCGGGGACGACCACGGCTTCGAGCGTCCGCACGGTCTGCGCATCGATGCGGACGGCAATCTCTGGGTCACCGACGTACGGAGTCACTTCGCCATGAAGCTGAGCCCGAGCGGCGAGGTCCTGATGACGATCGGCGTGCCCGGGCAGGCCGGCGCGCCGGGCGAGGGCCTGCTCAGCGAGCCCAACGACATCGCCTTCGGGCCCGACGGCGAGATCTTCATCGCGCAGGGACACGGAAACGGGGTGCCGGGCGTCGTCAAGCTGGACCGGCACGGGGCGTACCTGACGTCGTGGGGGTCGGAGGGAAGCGGAGTCGGCGAATTCGACATCGCCCACTCGATCATCGTCGACGACGAGGGTCGCGTCCAGGTGGCGGACCGCGAGAACCAGCGGATCCAGGTGTTCGACCTGGACGGCAATTTCATCCGTCAGAGACGGTACGCCGGCCTCCCCTGCGGACTCGCGATGCACCAGGGCACGGTCTATATGGTGAGCGGGTTTTCCGGCCAGCTCCTCCGGCTCGCAGCGGACGGAAGCGTGGCCGCCGCCGTCGGCCGGAGCGGAGACGGGTGGGGTGCGTTCGGAGAGGCTCACTATCTGGCGATCGACCCCGACGGGGAGATCTTTGTCGCCGATCCCGTGAGCGGGGAGGTCGAGAAGTTCGTCCAGCGGTGAGCGGGCCCGAGCCCGCGCGGCCGGACCGGCTTCTCCGGGGCCGTCGGGAGAGGGGAGGATGGAGGACTACGTCCGCCCGAACTCGCGTCCCGCGCGTTCGGCCGTGCGCGCCAGCCAGTACCTCGGTCGCGCCAAGGCGTTCTCCCGGCTCGTCACCGCGGAGAGCGCATAGGTGCGCGTGAAGATCCCCCGCCCGCCGCGCCCGTGGCCGGTCGATCCGCAGATCGCGACGACCGGGACGCCCGCCTCCCCCGAGAGGCGTGCCAGCTCGCCGATCCCCTTCCCCATGAGCGACTGATCGTCGAGCCGGCCCTCGCCGGTAATGACGAGCTCGGCCTGCCGGATGCGTTCCGGCAGCCCGGCGGCATGGGAAAAGAGGGCGAAACCCTCCTTCGGCTCGGCGCCGAGAAAGGCCATCAGGCCGAATCCCAGACCGCCCGCGGCGCCCGCCCCCGGGACCGCGGCGAGCGTCCGGCCGTCCCGTTCGCCCATCACCCGGGAGAGCTGGCCGAGGGCGGTTTCCGCCCCGGCGAAATCCTCCGGCCGGATCCCCTTCTGCGGTCCGAAGACCCGCGTGCACCCCCGGGCGCCGAGAAGGGGATTCCGGACATCCACGGCAACCGAGAGCCGGCCGAGACCAGGGCGCCTGTCCGGGGGCTCGACGCGCGAGCAATCGCCGAGTTCGGTCCACCGCCGGATCCCCGAGCCGGTCCGGGAGAGGAATCGCCAGCCGAGTGCGCGGGCGAGCCCGAACCCGCCGTCGTTTGTCGCGCTCCCGCCCACCCCGACGAGGGTGCGCCGCGGTGCCATCCGCGCGACCGCCGCCAGCACCCCGGCGAGACCGGCCGTATCGAGATCGAAGGGGTGGAACCGGCCGGCCGGAAGCCTCGCGAGCCCCACCACTTCCGCGGATTCGACGACGGCCGTGCGCGACCGCGGCTCCCACCACCAGCGCGCACGCACCGGCCGGCCGGCCGCATCGCGGGTGGACGCACGCCTGGTTCCCGCCCCCATGAGGGCACCCACGATCCGGCCGAAACCCTCCCCCCCATCGCTCATGGGGAGAAGATCCGTCGCGTCGCCGGGACGGACTCTGTTCCAGCCGCTGGCGATCCAGCGGGCGGCTTCCCCGGCGGTAAGCGTGCCCTTGAAACTGTCGGGTGCGACGAGAACCCTCAGCGCCGGTTCAGAGTTCGCGGACCCGTACGTTCCTGAACCGGACCACCCCTGCGCCGTACTGGAGCGCGATCGGGCCGGCCTGGAACTGGCCGTCTTCCACGTCCACGACCTGCGTTCCGTTGAGCGTCACGACGAGCCGCGATCCCTCCGCGCGGATCAGGTAGGAGTTCCACTGCCCGCCCGCATCGATGATCTCACTCGGCGCGGCGATGTGCACGATCCCGCCCGTCCGGTACGTCTGGTCCGCCCGCGTGTCGTAGATGTTGACCTCATAGCAGTTCGTGTCCCGGACCGCCTCGGGATCCTGGCAGCGGATGAAGATCCCGCTGTTGGCCGGCTCGTCCACCCAGAATTCGACGCTGAACTCGAAGTCACCATACGATTCCTCCGTAAGGAGAAACCCGCTTCCCTCGTCCGCGGATACGGCGCCGTCCCCGAGTTCCCAGTTCGCGTTCCCGAGGACCTCCCACCCGTCGAGATCCGAGCCGTCAAAGAGTGTCGTCCATCCCATCGCCTGCGCTGACGCGGAAGCGGGGACGGTCGCGGCGGCTCCCGCGAGAAGAGCGGTCGTGACGAGCAGATGGAGCACGGAACGCATGGGAATACCTCCGCAGACAGGTTCGGATCTCGGTGCGAACGGGAGAGAGTGCCCAACCGCAGCCCCGCGCGCAAGAACGCCGGACGGAAGCCCGGACGACCGGCGCCGATCCGGTGGTCCCGGCACGGCCGTGGCCCACCGTCTCCGCCCCCCGGAGCGACCTGCGCGATGCGGGTGGACGGGTGCAGCCGCGGGCCACCCGTGGTAGCTTGGCGAGGCCGCCGGGATAGCCGGGCGGCGCTCCGGCGCACTCCCCGGGAACCGGGCCGCCGAAGCGTTCCGCCAGTACGTCGCCGGTAGCTGTCAGGCACCCCGGACGGCACACGCCCCGGAGCCTCGCACCACGCACCAGAGTACGCACCCGCCGCACGCCCTATCGACCCGAGTGAGGAAACCATGCCGCAATCGAACCAGCCATCCCCGATCCCACGGCGCGCACCCGCTCTCGGGCTCACCGCCGCGCTGGCCGTCCTCGCCGGACCGGTGCACGCGCAGGAGCAGGCGAGCGGGCTTCCGACGATCGAGGAAGCAACCGCCGGGCTCCAGGCGATGCCGGGCTTCTTCAACCTCTACTGGGACGACGCCACCGGCTCCCTGATGTGGGAGATCGGCGAGCTCGGCAGCGAGTTCCTCTACCAGGTCTCGATGGGTTCGGGGCTCGGCAGCAATCCCGTGGGGATCGACCGCGGCCAGCTGCGGGGCACCTATGTCCTCGAGGCGACGAGGGTGGGGCCACGCGTCCTGCTCGTGGAGCCCAACTACCGGTTCCGGGCAAGGAGCCAGAACCCGACCGAGGTGCAGGCCGTGCGCGACGCCTTCGCCCCCTCCGTGCACTGGGGCTTCGATCTGGTCGCCGAGACGGACGGCGCCGTCCTCGTCGACGCCACGGCATTCTTCCTTCGCGATGCGCGCGGCGTCATCGAGCAGATCGCGGGCCGGGGACAGGGCAGCTTCGAGCTCGACATCTCGCGCAGCGCGATCCATCTCCCGAACACCCGCTCGTTCCCCGACAATACGGAGGTGGAGGCGACGCTCACCTTCACGAGCGGCAATCCCGGCCCGCTTGTCAGCGGTGTCGCATCGACGGGAAGCGCCGTCACGCTCCGCGAGCACCACTCCTTCATCCGCCTCCCCGACGACGGATACCGCACGCGGATCGCGGATCCGAGGATCGGGGTGAACGGCCCGACCGTCTACGACTACGCCACGCCGATCGACCAGGACATGCGGATCCGCTGGGCGGCCCGCCACCGGCTCGAGAAGCGCGACCCCGCAGCCGAATCGAGCGAGGCCGTCGAGCCGCTCGTCTACTACGTCGACCCCGGCACGCCGGAGCCGGTCCGGAGCGCTCTCATCGAGGGGGCGAGCTGGTGGGCGGACGCATTCGAGGCCGCCGGGTTCATCGACGCATTCCGCGTGGAGGTGCTCCCCGAGGGCGTCGACCCCCAGGACATCCGCTACAACGTGATCCACTGGACCCACAGGCGGACGCGGGGCTACTCGTACGGCAACTCCGTCATCGATCCCCGGACCGGGGAGATCATACGCGGGGTCGTGAACCTCGGCAGCCTCCGGCTCAGGCAGGACTATCTCCTGGGACAGGGGCTCGTCTCCCCGTTCCCGGGCGGGATCCTCTCGGACGAAGGTACGGGTCCCTTCGGTCTGACGGGCGCTCCCGGTGCGCAGCCACCGTACTACGAGAGCTGCAATCTCTCGGGCGCGCCGGACATCGAGTACCTGAGCCGCCTCGTGCAGGGCTCCGACGCGGTGGAGATGGCGCTCGCCCGGGTCCGCCAGCTCTCCGCCCATGAGGTCGGCCACACACTCGGCTTCCCCCACAACTACATGGCGAGCGCCTACGGCCGGGAGAGCGTCATGGACTATCCGGCGCCGCTCGTGGAGATCGGCCAGGACGGCAACCTGGACCTCTCGAACGCGTACCTGCAGCGGATCGGCGAGTACGACAAGCTCTCGACGAACTGGCTCTACCGCGAATTCCCTCCCGGGACCGACGAGGCGGCGGCGCTGGATGCGATCGCCGCGCAGGGCGTCGCCGACGGCCTGATCTACATGGGCCACACGAACAACAACTTCATCGGGGCCGGACACCAGTACGCGAGCGTCTGGGACAACGGCTCGAACCTCGTCGATCACCTCAAGCACGAGATCCGCGTGCGCGACATCGGCCTCTCGCGTTTCGGTACGGACGTGATCCCGGAGGGCGAGCCGTACTCGACGCTCGAACTCGTCCTCCTCCCGCTCTACATGCACCACCGCTTCCAGCTGCGGGCCGCGGTGCAGAGCCTGGGCGGCGCGGACTACCGGTACGCCGCGAAGGGAGACGGTCAGGTCCCCCTTGCGATCATCGACGGAGCGGAACAGCGGGACGCGCTCGAGACGGTGCTCTCGACCCTCGACGTGGATTTCGTCGCGCTCCCCGAGTCGGTGGTGCGGGTGATTCCCCCGCCGGCGTACCGTCACGGGGACGGCGAGGTCTTTGCCGGCTACACCGAGGTCCTCTTTGATCCGCTCGCCGTCGCGGAGGCGTCGGCCGGATTCACGATCGGGGAGGTCCTCCACCCCGAGCGGATGGCGCGGCTCGTGGTCTACGGGAGCATGGGCGACTACCCGGATCTCGGAGAGGTCGTAGACCGGCTGATCGAGGTCACCTGGGGTGCCGACGAGAGGTCGTCGGAGTATGAACAGCGCGTGCTCGAGATCATCCAGCGCGCGGCCGCGGACGCCCTGATGCGCCAGGGGAACTCGGCGGACAATCCGGCCAGCGTCAGGGCCGTGCTCACCGACCGGATCGAACAGCTCGCAACCCGGATCGAGGCCGGCGGAGCCCCCTCTCCCCACGCGCGGCTCGTCGCAGCCGACATCCGGCGCTGGCAGGCGAGGATCGAGAACACCGTGCCCGGGGAGGCGATCGCGCTGCCGGCCGGCGATCCCATCGGGGGAAGTCCGCGCTGAGGCGCGCCGCCCCTGCAGGGGCGGGACCGGAGGGGACGCCCGGGGTCGGAACCGACGTCACCCCCGGGAAAACACGCGGGGGTGGGCGCCGGCCGGCACCCACCCCCGCGAAGCCTGCGGACAGCCTCTGAGAGTAAGGCGGTCTAGTGATCCTGCTCGAGGTGCTCGCGCAGCACGTCGCGGCCCAGGTCGCCGTCGAAGTCCCGGAACGCGGCGTGGATGTGGTTCGGGTCCTCCTGCGTGTTGTCGTACTCGATCAGGAAGCTCGGGCCCTGGACACGGTAGTAGGCTACCTCCCCCCGCTCGGTGCCCCCCGCCCAGGCGAAGGTCACGTCGTCGAGTCCGTCCTCGCGAATCTCGGCCCGCCGTAGTTCGGCGATCTCGTAGGCCATCACGGCGATGTAGGACTCGATGATCGCCATCAGACCGTCGCGCTGGGAGGAGCTCAGGTCCGCGCCGCGGATACCGATCGGGTCGAACGGTTCGACGGTCGCATCGGCGCCGGTCAGGATGTTGCCAGGGGCGACATCGTCGAAGATCACCACCCGCCGCTGGTCCCCGTCCAGGCTCGCGAGCAGTTCACGGGCCGTGTCCTCCTGCTCGGCCATGGCGCGCAGCCCCTTCCTCGGGCCGGTCGGCACGTAGGCCGGATTCGCGCCGAGGAAGGTCGGGGTGCTCACGGTCGCCTCGCCCTCCACCACCGTGTAGTGGAGCGAGAGGTGGTGCCCCTCCCAACGCCAGCCCCAGGTTCCGGTCGTCGACGGGGTCCCGAAGACGGAGACGAAGTACTCCTCCTGGTCCCTGGCGAAATCGCGGCCCTCACCCTCGACGAGCACGCCCAGGATCCCCTCGACCTCCATGATCGTCTGAGCCATCTCATATCCCCGGAGGCTCAATCCGGACCGGAGCAGGTCGAGTGCCAGGACCTTCTGCTCGAAGGTCATGTCCTTGTAGAGCGTCCCGTTTCTCTCGAACGTCTCGGGCGGAATGAAGTGATGGCGCTCCCGCTCGTCCGAGTCGAAGGCGAAGGTCGCCTCGGCACGCTGGGTCGCCGAAAGCGACCCCAGGAAGCTGTCGGCCGCCTCGGCCATGACAGCCACGGCCCGCCGCTTCTCGATCGCCCCGACCCCAACGGTCCCCGAGAGACCCAGCACCAACAATATGAGTCCAGCACCGTAGCGCCTCATCGTCGCCACCTCCCCGTTGGCGGTCCACTCCGAAAAACCCCGTCCGTTCCAGAGTACGAGCCTCGATCGCGGCGCGCCACCAAGACGGGGAACGGGGCAGACCGGCGTACCCGGACCACCGGGAGGCAGTCGGGCACGGGCCGTCCGCGGCGCGTACGCCTGCGCCACCTCGGCAAGGCGGAACGGGTGTGAGGCGATGCGCCCGGGAGGACTCGAACCCCCAACCCTCGGATCCGAAGTCCGATGCTCTATCCGATTGAGCTACGGGCGCAGGCCGGCGTGCAGCCGATGTGTGTCTGCGGGGGGAGCTCTTCCCGCTACCGCTTCCGGGTAGCCTGCGACCCCGCCGGAAGGCAGGCGCGGTCCCGGCGTGAGTAATCTAGCCCGTGCCCGACAACGGTGTAAGGGCGCCCTCGTTTCCCCCGCTTGGGTTCCGGGGGAAGCCCGACGCCGGTCCCCGCAGCGGCACGCTCTCTCAGCCGAGGGTACAGATGTCCCCCAGGGGACCCGTACCCCCGCAATAGCGGACATCCTGCAACTGCAGGCGAACACCTTCGGGCGCATCCACGAGGATTTCCGGCGTGATTCCCTCCCGGAGCCTGACCCGCGCAGACACACCGTGTTCGCCCAGCAGGTCCATCACCCGGTCCGGCTCGAAATCCTCGACGCCGAGGCCCACGTGAAGCCGGAACGCCTCGGGGCCCGATCCCTCGACGAGCACCAGGTGCTGCGGGCCCGGACCGACCCGGAGGACGGGGAGCG
Organism: uncultured Gemmatimonadaceae bacterium; assembly: GCA_964532325.1. Taxonomy (GTDB): domain Bacteria; phylum Gemmatimonadota; class Gemmatimonadetes; order Longimicrobiales; family Gaopeijiaceae; genus JAAXGI01. The sequence continues at coordinate 80,515 of CAZHGS010000004.1, forward strand.
GGGCGCCCCGGTATCCCTCCGTGCGGGGACCTCCTTCCGGCTCCTGGTAGGACACGATCTCCATGTCCGTGAGTTTCAGGTACCACGCGAGGGCCGTCTCCATGTCCGACACGTAGTACTTGATGTGGTTCATGGTACGGACCTGGATGGGCGGCGGATCGCCGGGCCGGCGGACGGGCGCGGCGGAGGTGTCGCACACCTCGCCGAGAAAGCCCACGCCCCCGCAGGCGATCACCGGATTGAACTGGAGCGGGGCACCGTCCGGCCCGTCGAAGTTGACCCCGTTGATCGTGGTTCCCTCGCGCAGGACGGAGCGCGCGAGGGCCCGCATCTCGGCGAGGGCCCCGAAAATCCTGTGAACATCGAAGTCCTCGATCCCCCAGCAGAAGTGGGGCCGGCGATCGGGCGGCACGTCCACGGGCCACGGGGCACGCGGCGAGAGCGCCATGTAGGCGGGCGAATCGATCCCGACGCGGAGCACCGTCTGGCCGAGGCCACCCCCGAGATAGTCCTGGAAGGCGTAGCGCGGGATCCCGAGCACGCGCTCGTACCAGGCGACTGTCCCGGGGAGGTCCGCGCATCCGAAACTCACATGGTTCAGCGTGAGCACCCGGACCGGGAGGTGGTCCTGGAGCAGCGCGTCCACCGACCGGGAAAGGCCCTCGAGCGAGCGCGGCCGCCACGTCGCCGCCGCGAGGAGGGCGAGGAGGAGTTCCCGACGCGACATCCCGCTGCCTCGTCCCGCGGGGGCACCGCTGCCGAACGGCTCCATGACCGACCTCCTCTCCGGGCACCCGCGCGCCACGCGGAAGACAGTGGAGCGGCCAGGTGACATAAGGGATATTGTCAACATGCGAAGCGGAAACACGGACGGGCAACCGTGGCCGACGCCGTGGCCGGGGGCCGCCTGTCGGATGCCATCGGCCGCTGCCGGGCGGCGGACTCTCACCGGGCGGAGGCCGGCATCCGGACCGGCAACCTGAGGGAGGTGGATGTGCGAACTCGGAAACTGTGGCATCGGATCCTCCCGGGGGCAGCGGCTCTGCTGGCGACCGGGTGCTCGCTCATCTCTCGGGACGAACCGGGAACCTACGTCCTCGCCACGGGACGCCGGATCCCGTACGTCTACGCAATCTCGCTCGAGCGCGCTCTCGACCCCGCCAACGACGGGACGCCGAACGCGATCGTCGCCCGGAGCAAGGTCGCGCTCGACCGCCTGGACGGGCGGCCGCTCGGCGACCCCGCGAACCTCGCGGTGAGCGCCGACGGGTCCACGGCCTACATCGTCAACCACCACGGGGGCATCGACAACGCGGAATTCACCCAGCACGGCGGACGCGGCCAGATCGCCGTGCTCGAGGTCGCCGAAATGCTGACGCCCGAAAACGACCGGACGGCCAACGCGCTCCGGCGGCATATCGACACCGGAGGTTTCGGCGCCGTCGGGATCCTCCTGCACGACGGGATGTTCATCGTCTCCAACGCCGAGGGCCACCTCACCGAGGACGGCGGAAACCGCATCACCTTCCTCGACCGGCCGACCGGCAGCCTCCGCGGAAGCGTCGAGCTCGCTCTCGGAATCCCCGGGTTCGACTGTCCGGAGTTCCCCGTGCCGTTCAGCTCTCCCCACGGGCCACCGTCGCGGTTGCCCGTGCTCTCCCCCGATCCGGGCTGGGGGTGCTTCCCCGACAACAACGGCCTCGCACTCGGGCGCGGGAGCGATGGCCGTCCCTACCTCTTCACCGCGAACGGGGGAACCGACGACGTCTCCGTCATCGATCTCGAGCGTGCGCTCAGGGGAGATCGGCTGGCGGAACTCCATCGCGTCCCGACACAGACCGGGCCCTGGGGCATCACGCAGACCCCGGACGGCCGCCACGTGATCGCCGCGAACCGCGAGAGCCAGCAGACCGGTGTCGCGGGCAACACGGTCTCGATCATCGATGTCGAGAGAGCGCGCATCGGCGCGGCGGATGCGGAGGTGGCCCGCGTTCTCGTCGGCACGGACGATCCCGGCACACCGACCCGGCCCTTCATTCCCTCGGTCACGCCGGACGGAAGGCACGTCGTCGTGCCGAACTTCCACGCCGGGAACGTCTCCATCGTGGAGCTCGAAGCGGCCCTCGCGGGCGATCCGGGAGCAGAGATCCGCCGGATCCCGCTCACCCGGCACGACGGACTGCCGGCCCGTCCGAAGGGATCAGCAGTCACCGCGGACGGCCGATACGCGGCGATCAGCGGCGGGCCCGCGACGCCACCCTTCGCCGAGGAACACGGGTACGTCTACATCATCGACCTCGAGTCATACGAGGTCGCCGGGACGGTGACGGGGGTGGGAAACGGTCCCTACGGACTCACCGTCTTCGACCGCTAGCCGGAGCCCGGCCCGTCAGCGCAGGATCGATTCGCGGACGAGCGTCTTGAAGTCGCCCCTCACCGTTCCGGGATTCGAGGGGTTGTTCTGCCACATGATGACGATCAGGAGATCCTCCGCCGGATCCATCCACGACATCGTCCCGGCACTCCCGCCGCGCGAGTACTCGCCGACAGAGGCGGGGAGCGGAGAGGCAACGTCCTCGAGAACGACATTCACATTGGCGAACCCCCATCCGGTCGCGCCGCCGAGCTGCTCCAGGATCGCGTCCGGAAGCCCGTTCGAGGTCATCGTCGCGACGGTTTCCGCCTCGAGGATCCGGACCCCGTCGAGCTCTCCGCCATTCAGTAGCATCTGGGCGAACCGCAGGTAGTCTGGAACCGTCGACACGAGCCCGACCGCGCCCTCGAGGAGCGCAGGCCTCTCGGTAAACGGCACTTCCTCGATCCGGTGCGGCCGGAGCCCGTCGGCGGTCGACCGGTAGACCGTCGTGAGGCGGTGAGCCCGGTCAGCCTCCACCCAGAACCCGGTGTCGGACATTCCCAGGGGACGGAAGATCCTCTCCTCCAGGAATACGTCAAATCCCTTTCCGGACCACACTTCGACGAGAGCGCCGAGCACGGTGGGCGAGGCGCCGTAGCGGTAGCGGGTCCCCGGATCCTCCATGAGGGGCGTCTCCACGATATTCTCGATGAAGCGGGCAAGCGGGATCGCGCGCGACCGCACGCGCGCCTCGCGGTACAGCTCGTCGGTCCGGTGGCTGAGCCCGGAGGTGTGGAGGAGGAGATCCCGGATCGTAATCGGCCTCGATGGGGGGCGGGCGGGCCCTTCGGATGAGGAGGTGACCCCCACCCGGGAGAACGCGGGCAGATACCGCGAGACCGGCTCATCCAGCTCGAAGGCTCCCTCCTCGTGGAGCATCATGACGGCGACGGCCGTCACCGTCTTGGTCATCGAGTAGATGCGGAAGATCGAGGCCGGATCCATCGGCGTCCGGGTCTCGATGTCCTGGTACCCGACCGCCTCGAGGTAGGCGAGCCTTCCCTCCCGTGCGACGGCCCCCACGGCCCCTGCGATCTCCATTTCCGAAACAGCCCGCTCGAGACGTTCGGTAGCCCTGTCGAGCATGGCCCGCGACAGCCCCGCGTCTTCCGGCGAGACGCGGGACAGGGCCTGCCCGCCGGCCGCGAGGCCGGGAAGGGCGAGAAGCAGCCCGAGAGCGGCTGCGGTTGGGATCAGATTCTTCGGCATCCTTCCTCCTTCCAATGGCCAAGGCGGGGCGCATGCCCCGCCGGTCCGCCGTCGACGGACACCACCGCCGACATGCGTGGTCCCCCATTCATAGCGCACCGGCGCGGGCCGGGCGAGCGCCAAGCGCCGGAGACCTGCACCCACCTCCGCCGGCCAGCCACCCCTGCTACGGCATCACATACATCCGAAGGCGATGCGGGGCCACGTCCGCCGCGTACACCACCGAGTCTGTGGCATCGGAGGCGACGCCCGAGGCACCGGAGATGCGGGTCCTGTCCGCCAGTTCGAGGTCAGGATCCGGAATGAAATACCGGACCTCGCCGGTCGAGGCGCTCCCGATGTAGATGCCACGCCGTAACCCGGGATTGTTGATCGAAGTGGAGGTGGAGTCGGTCACGTAGAGCGTGTCCGTTTCCCGGTTGATGAAGATCCCGCTCGGGCGGCCGAAGTCGCGCCACTCCTCGAGAAAGCGCCCGTCCGGCGTGAAGACCTGCACCCGGCTGTTCCCCCGGTCGCCGACGAATATCCGGCCCCGGGAATCGATGGCGATGTCGTGGGGCGTCCGGAAGTTACCGGGCTCGGATCCGGTGGTCCCCCACGCCCCGATGAAACGGCCCTCGGGCGAGAAACGGACCACCCGATCGTTCGGGCCCTCCCCATCGGTCACGTAGATCTCTCCGTTGGCGGCCACGGCGACTGCGCTAGGCCGATTGAAGGTGTCCTCCCCCTCACCCGTGACACCCGGGGTACCGAGCGTCATCAGCACCTCGCCGTCCGGCCCGAGTTTCAGGACCACCGCTCCCATCTCTTCCGGGACGAGGCCGACATCGGTGACCCACATGTTCCCCTGATCGTCCACGGCGAAACCGTGGGGCCGGCCCACGAGCCGCGCGCCGTAGGCTCCCAGGAACTCTCCGGCCGGGGAGAACTTGAGGACCGGCGGGTAGCCGGCCCAGCGACCGAAACAGTCCGCGCTCAGGCCGTCGGAGTGACCGGGCGCCACGCCGGGATCTCCCAGCACCGCCTTGAAGCAGCGGTGGAGGACGTAGACGGCACCGTCCGGCCCGGTGCGGACCTGGATCAGCTCCCCCCACTTCCCCCCGTTCATGTGCGGCGGTGGCACCGGGGCGTCGGCCGGGCGGTACGGATTCGTCTGGGATGCGCCGGACACCGGGAGGAGGACCGCGCAAGCCAGAATCAGGAGCGACCTTTTCATGATGTTCTCGCAGCGTCCATGTGAGGCGGGCTCGGAGAGGGGATAGATTGGACGGAGCCGCCACCTGCAGCAAGGAATGCCGACCACCCCGGGTCCCCGCTGCGGATTGCGAAAATCCATTCGCTGTCTCCATAATAGCGATTCGTGATCGGGCTGCGCGGGTCGCAGCGCATCTGTCAGAACAACTGGAACGCCGGGAGATACCATGGCATCGACACGGAGTCAGATCGCTTCCCTTCTCGCCTGCAGCTTCCTCGTGCTGGCTGGATGCGCGGGCGAATCCGCAGCCCCGGGATCTTCCATGGGTATGTCCATGGGGTCCGGCAATCCCATCAGCGGAGAGGGACTTCCGAACCCCGCGCCGAACGTCACGGCGAACTGGGGTGAACTTCCGGCCGGCCGGGAGTGGGGTTCGACGGCCGGGGTCGACATCGATCCGACCGACGGCCAGATCTGGGCATACGAGCGTTGCGGTGCGGGCAGCTTCGGCGCCGGCGTGCCCGTCAACTGCGACAACAACCCCGTGGATCCAGTGTTCAAGTTCGACCGGGACACGGGCGCCGTGCTCGCCAACTTCGGCGGAGGACTAATGGTCACGCCGCACGGGATCCATGCAGACGAGGAGGGCAACGTCTGGGTCACCGACTTCGCGGGCAACCAGGAGGGCACGAAGGGCCACCAGGTCTTCAAGTTCAGCCCCGATGGCGAGCTTCTCCTGACACTGGGCACCGCGGGCCAGGCCGGGAGCGGGCCCAACCAGCTCAACCAGCCCAACGATGTGATCGTGGGTCCCGACGGCAGCATCTTTGTCGCCGACGGGCACAGCGGCCAGGGCATGACGTCGGCAGAGGCCATGGAGCTAGGCCGGGACGCAGGACTCACCGCCCGCATCCTGAAGTATGCCGCTGACGGCACGTTCATTATGGAGTGGGGGCAGATCGGGACGCTCCACGGCGAGTTCCGGACCCCCCACGCGGTCGAATTCGACTCGCAGGGACGCCTCTGGGTCGCCGACAGGGGCAACCACCGGCTCGAGATCTTCGACCAGGACGGCAACTACCTCGAGTCGCGCTACATGTACGGCCGGATCAGCGGGATCTTCATCACCGACGACGAGATGGTCTACGCGATCGACTCCGAATCGGGCCCCACGAACCACTATCCCTGGATGAACGGCGTCCGGATCGGGCCCGTGAACGAGGACCGGATCACGGCTTTCATCCCGCCGTTCCCGGCCGACACCAGGCCGTACCAAGGCGCGGCAGGCGAAGGGGTCGCGGTGGACGCCGACGGGAACGTGTACGCCGCGGAGGGCCCGAACTCCCTCTCGTGGGCAGGTGGCGCATTCACGAAGTACTCGGTCGCCATGGACTGACGTCGGCCGCTTGTTCTCCGGCCCGCGGGTCAGGCCGGGGAACGGCGCCGCAGGTGAAGCGCGCGCGACCGGATGAAACTCAGCTTTCCCCCCCGCCAGGGAGATCCGCGGGACCGCGGTGGACCACCGAGCGGGGGGGCCTAGCCCATTCGCCCGATGACCGGGTCGCCCCGGGCGGCAGGCGGAACACTTCGGGGCTGCGGAAGGTGGGCCACCGGCGCTCGCACCAACCCGGCGTATGATCCCGCGGCGGGAAGCGCTCACGGGAAAGAGCCGGGCCGCTTGGGCGGCCCGGCTCTTTCCCGTGAGCGCGGCAGCGCGAGTCCAGCTTCGCCGCGTTCTACTTCGGAATCTCGAATCGCATCAGCACCATCCCGGCGTTCTCTCCCGCGTAGAGGATGCCGTTCTCGTCCACGGTCACGCTCTCGGCCACCCTGACGGAACCGCCGTCCGGTGGCGTCGCCGGCCGGATATGGCCGGTGACGACGCCGTCCTTCGCGCTGCCGAACCGGATCCCTTCGGCCAGATCTGCGACGTAGAGAACGTCGTCCGGGCTGACATAGAGCCCGCTTGGCGAACCGAACTGGGTCCACGCGTCGATGAAGTTCCCTTCCTGGTCGAAGATCTGCACGCGGTTGTTCCCCCGGTCGGCCACGAAAAGCCGTCCCTGGGAATCGAGGGCGAGCCCGTGCGCGCCGTCGAGCTGCCCCGGCGCCGAACCCTTCTCCCCCCACTCCCCGATGTAGGTCCCGTCCGCGTCATACTTCACGATCCGCATATTGGTGTCCATCGGGGAATGCCCGTCGGCAACGAAAATGTCCCCATTCGCGGCGACCGCGACATCGGACGGCCGGTTCAAGAGGTAGCGCTCCTCACCGGGGACACCCGGCTGTCCTATGGTCAGGAGAAGTTCGCCGTCCGGACTGAACTTGAAGATCTGGTGCCCCTTCCCCACCGCCCCGCGTCCGTCGGCCACCCAGACGTTGGCGTCATGGTCGACCCAGAGACCGTGCGGGAAGACGAACATGTCGCTCCCGAAGCTCTGGACCAGATTGCCGGAGCTGTCAAACTTGAGAATGGCGGGAAGGTCGGAGACCCAGCAGCCCGGACCGTTGTAGTCGCCACACCGCTCGAGTACCCACAGGTGCCGGCGGTCCGGGTCCATCTTGACACCACTCGGCGCGCCCCACGTCCGGCCGTCGGGGAGCTCTCCCCAAGGCGCGCCCGTCTCCTCATATGAATAGATCTGGGGTACCTGCGCCGCGGCGTGTTGCGGGGTGAAGAGGCCGAGAGCCCCTACGACCGCAGCAAGAGCGACACCGGCAAGAATCGGTTTTCCTACGTGGAGAGGGTGCATCCCAGCGACCTCCAGAAGCTGTCGTCCTGCCCGAAGCGTGTTTTGCAAGATGCCGGGAGGCTTACGGACCGGCAAGAATCGTGTCGGACCGAAAGCAGAGATCTGCCCGGGCGCCGCGCCACATTCCGCCGGCGCCTCCGGCCACTCCACCGGCATACGGCGTTCTGAAAGGGGACGAAACGCGCAGCCATTATGCTGACCGGTGGCGGCACGGCACAGGAGGGAACCGGAGGTATGCGGACCCTCCCGGCCGGCGGAGCATCGCCCCGGGGCCGCGCCTGCCCTACGGCCCCTACGGGGTGCGGCTGGTCTAGCCGGAGACCCGGTCCTTCAGGCTCTTTCCGGCCTTGAAGACCGGATAGCGGGCAGCTGCGATCTGGATGGTCTCCCCGGTCCGCGGATTCCGGCCAGTACGAGCCGCGCGGGTCCGGCTGTGAAACTTGCCGAATCCGGTGATCGAGACCTCGCCTTCCCCCTCGAGTTCCGACGCGATGATGCCCTCGCCCGCCTTGGTGCCGAAGAGCGCGTCGATGACCGCCTCCGCGCTGACCCGCGTAATACCCGTCCGACTCGCCAGTGCCCGCGTCAGCTCGCCTTTGTTCACCGGACCCCTCCCAATGCTGGTATGTGTGCCTGCCGTTTGACCGGGACCGCGCCCCTATCGACCCATCCGGGGGAATCCGCGCATAGCCGGCCACGACGGTATAGTCTGGCGATTCGCTGCCGGTATGTGAAGTGACCGGCGCGCGGGAGACATCATGCCGTCTCCAAGCGGCCTTCGGAGTCCCTGGCGGGAAGCACCGCTCACGAGACGGGCCACCGACCTGGAGGTCCACAACTTCGCCGATGGCTCTGGCGTCCTGTTCCCGCCCGATCCGTTCCGGTCCGTCTTCGCGATCCGGCCGCAGAGCCTCCGCGGACGAAGCTGATGGATCCCTACATCAGTTGCGGACGGTGCGCTGGCACCGTGCGGGAGGTACCGGCCCGTATCCCGCCCCTCGCCGGTCACGCCGCCCACCGTTTCATGGCCGCCCGCGAGCCAGCCTGTCTCCCGGTTGAGTCCTTGCGTGCTGCCCGGTGGTCTGGCGAACTCACGGAAGAGCAGGCGGGATGCAAGACAGCCGCCACCGGCCGGCTGATGACCCAACCTGCGGTCCTGGGATCGGGCGCGCCGGTGCCTGACGTCCCTGTCGCAGGCCTCGCCTCCCCCCGCAGGCAGCCCTCCCCAGCTCCGAGACGAGGCCCCGACCCAGATTGCGGCCGACGCGGAGTTGCCGATGCCCGTTCACGGCGGCCCGCGCGAATCCCAGGACCCGACCGGACCGCCGGTTCCGTCCCCGGTGACCCCTGCGGGATCCGGTCAGGTCCGGCGGACTGCCACCCGGTTCGCGCAGTTGCAGGCGACCTGCGGGTTCGCCTGCACGGAGGTCACGCGGCCCCCCGTGCCCGGAGCCGAGTCGTCAGCAGCGTCCCGACCCCGACCCGGTCCTGCCGTAACGGCCGACGCTCGGGTGTCCTTCAGTCCGCGGCGAAGCAGTAGTACAGGCCGGCGCCACCCGTAGCCACGAGCTGCTCTTGGGAGCACCCCTGGCTGGGATGGGCCTGGTTCCAGGGCGAGCCCGGGGTCTGGAATGTGAATCGGTCGTGGTGGCCGACCATCGCGTTGCCCTCGCCGCTGCTCGTCCAGTTGCCACACGTCCGGTCGTCGCCCGGAGGGAAGGCGGTCCCGTCCAGCTGCGTTCCGGTGAGCACGTCGTGCATGTTCGGGGAATCGCCCGCCGCACCCGAATTCACCGTCTCCCCCCGCTCGTTCAGGGAGTGGTCGTAGTTCAGGTTGGCGTTGTTGTAGTGGAGATCGTCGACGTTTGCCGCAATCCGCATCCCGGCCGCATTGAACCATGGCCCCTCTCCGATCCGGTCCCGTGCATTCACGGCCGATTGGCCGCCGGAGGCCTGCGTGCTGAGATAGGCCCGCCAGGTCCGGCCGCCGGCGCCCACCGCCGCCGCAAGCGTCTGGCAATGCGCATCCGCGCCAGCGAGACCGCCGAGATCGCCGCCGCTGCCCGGCCCAACACTGGTGATGAAGAAGCCGAGAGGCTCATCCTGAGCCACCATCTCGGCGGGAAATGCTGCGACGGCGAGTCCCAGCAGTGACACTGTTGCAAGCGACCTCATCCGCATGGTTCTAGCCTCCTTGCTGAAGCGGACCGGCCTTCGGCCGCAGTCGTTGCGGACCGGCGCCGGCACCAATGACCCCGAGGACGGGAAGTATAGGAAGCGCGGGATTGCCGGGCACGTCGGAGGGCGCGGAGCCTCCGTGGACCGCGCATACATCGCCGTCGCGCTGGCCCGATGGAGGAGTGCGTCGGCTGTCGGGTCTACTCGAACGATTCGGTGAACGCCCGCCTCTGTGCCGGCGTACCGAGCGCGATCAGAGCCGCATCGGGGCTCATGGCACCTCGGTCGAAAGGCGGGAGGCGGAGGTGGCCGTCCTCGCGGACCGCGATCACGTTCAGACCGGTTCGTTCGCTGATCTCGGCATCGACAAGCGCACGGCCTGTGAGACCCCCGGGAAGCGGAATGTCGAAAAGTCCTACACCCTCTCCGAGCATCAGGAGCTCACGCTCCTCGACGACCGAAGAGACCACTTCGACCCCGAGGGCAGCGTAGCTGAGCACGAAATCAGCGCCTGCCCGCAGGATCGCCTCGTTGTTCCTGCTGTGGGTGACACGGGTCAGGATCCGGGCGCTCGGATTCAGCCGGCGGCAGTACACGGTGAGGTAGACGTTCATCGCGTCGTCGTGGGTCGTCAGGAGGATCGAGGGTGCCTCTGCGATCCCTGCCTCCTCCAAAAGGCCACGATCGGCTGCGTCACCCACGAAGAGCGCGTCCGGGATGTCGCGGATGCGCGCCGAGACGGACTCGTCGCGCTCCACGATGTTCACGCAAACACCCCGGCCCCTGAGCGCCCTTGCGGCCGCGCACCCGACTTTCCCGCCCCCGATCACGATCACGGGGTGCGGGTTCGCGTCATAGATCGCGAGTGCCTCATCGAGCTCGCGGATCCGCGCAGGCGCACCCATCACGATGGCCATGGACTGCGGCTCGAGGAGGTAGTCGGGCCCGACCCGTCGGAGCGCACCACGGTCCCACGCCCCGACAATCGTCACGCCGAGGGCCTCCTGGAGCGTGATGTCCCTGATCTTTCGGTCCTGGAACGGCGTCTCGTGGACGGGGAATTCCGCAAGGACGAGATCGTCGAGCCTTCCGATCACATTCGCCCGCGCGCTCCCGGCGCTCACGCGACGGGCCAGGTGCTCGCCGAGACGCCTCTTCAGCGGAAACACCCTGTTCGCACCGCTCAACTCGAGGATATCGACCGAGTCCTCGAATTCCGCGACGGCGAGAATCGGCACAGTCGACGACACTTCCCGGACGGTCAGGACAATGTTGCTGTTGACGGTGTCGGAAGCGTTCGCCACGACGAGACGGGCCTCCCCGACGCGGGCCGCGACATAGGTGTCGGTCGCATCCACATCGCCCGAAATGACGGGGTCGCCCTCATCATGCATCTGCCTTGCCGCGACGGGATCGGGCTCGATGATAAACGCACGGATCCCGACGATCCGGAGCCGCTCCGTAAGCCCCTTCGCAATCGGGTCGTTCGAGCAGATGATGACGTGGCCGGACACATCGGCCGGAGCGGAGCGGAGCGCTTTCAACCGGCGGTAGCTCTGCTGCTCCAGCCAGGGAGAATACACATAACGGATGAAGAGAAAGGGAAGGATGATCAGGAGGAGAATGACGCCGGAAACCAGGACGAGTGTGCTGAACGCCCGCCCCAGGTCGCTTGCGAAAGTGACGTCCCCGTATCCGAGGGTGCTCATGACGGTGAGCGCCCAGTAGATCCCTGTGAACCACGAATGCTCTTGTCCCTCACGCGCCATCAGGATGTGAAAGATCCATCCGTAGAGCGCGACGAGCGCGACGAGCGCCGCGAGGTACTTGGCGAACGGTGCGGGGCGGCGGTTCAGCAGCGCCCGCGGCGCGCGGGATATGAGGTGGGAAACGTTCGTCTTCAACACGCGGCCGGACTCCCGTCTGCGGAACCATTGCGCCGGATTCCCGGGGGAAAATAGTACGCCTCCGCCCTCAGGTGCACCGCTCGGATCCCGCTACGGCCCCTGGCCACCGCCGTCACGGCCCGGAGCCGCGTGACAAGGCGCGGTGAGACTGCCCGTCGTGCGCCCGTCGGCGGCCGCTGTGCCCGACAGCCAAGGGACATCCGCGGGGACGACAACGCTGCCTGCCGCGCCCGCCGGGCAACCCGGGATGCTCGCGTCGGCCGGAGTTCGGATGAGAGTGCGCGGCGGCCGCCACCAGTTCCGCGGGTGAGCCGGACGGCGCGGGGGGGACTCTGGTCAGGTCCGACGGGACAGCCTCGAACACCTCCCCCCGATCCGGCTACCTTCCGATCCTCAGAGGGCGGGAAGCACGCCGGACGGGGGCATCCCGGTCCGGCCCGTGGATCTGAAAAGGAACGACCGTGTTTGGCCGGGCCGCAGGCACGGCCTGCATCGGCGCCTCGATCGGGCGGATGCACCATGACGGCACGCTCACCCCTCACTGACCACCACCGCACGCAGGGACCATGGACGAGCCAAGACTCATTCCGCTTCCCGGCCACGTCGAGCTTCCGGAACCCGAAATGAAGGCGCGCGCAGCCGGGTTCCTGGCCGAGATGCGCAGGCGCCGGACGGTGCGCGACTATGCGGACCGTCCGGTCCCCCGCGGCGTGATCGAGGACTGCATCCTCACCGCCGGCACCGCTCCGAGTGGCGCGAACCGACAGCCCTGGCACTTCGTCGTGGTGCGCCGCCCGGAGGTCAAGCGGGCGATTCGCGAGGCGGCCGAGAAGGAAGAACGCGCCTTCTACGCCCGCCGCGCCCCTGACGAATGGCTCGAGGCACTCGAGCCCCTCGGCACGGGCCCCGAAAAACCCTTCCTCGAGAGGGCCCCCTGCCTGATCGTGGTCTTCGCGAAGAGCTACGACGTGGACGGGAGGGGGAAGAAGACGAAGAACTACTACGTGACGGAGTCGGTAGGGATCGCGACGGGCATACTCATCACGGCCATACACCGGTCAGGCCTCGTCTCGCTCACCCATACGCCGTCGCCGATGGGGTTCCTCTCCCAGATTCTCGGCCGGCCCGGTAACGAACGCCCATTCCTGATTCTCGCGGTCGGCTATCCCGACGAGACCGCGATGGTACCGGACATCGCACGGAAGACTCTCCGCGAGATCGTCACCTCTCGGTGACCGCGGGCCGTGGACTGTGGCAGGCCCACGGCACACCCGCGTTTGCCTGGATCCGGGGCCCGGCGCGGATGCCCCCGCGACACGGATCGTTTGCGCGGACCCCGCAGACACCCGAACTTGAGAGCTGGAAGAGAGAGTCGGGAACGCACCAGCACGGAGGCAGTCATGTCATTGATACGACTCGTGGGCTCACTGATCGTAGCAGTCGTCATCATCAACGGATGCGCCGCGGACTCGGGACCGCCGATGGTCGTCGAGGCGGCGAATCCGCTCACCGGCGAAGGGCTGCCGAACCCGAACCCGGACCGTATCGGAAACTGGGCCACCCTCCCGGAGGGACGTGAGTGGGGCTCGACCGCCGGCCTCGACATCGACCCGACGGACGGCCATATCTGGGGCTACGAGCGCTGCGCCTCGGGTTCGGCCGGCGGCCCGGGGGTCAACTGCGACACCAACCCCGTCGACCCGATCTTCAAGTTCGACCGAAACAGCGGGGAGATCCTGGCCAACTTCGGAGCCGGGATTTTCGTGACACCCCACGGAATCGGCCTGGATGACGACGGCAACGTCTGGGTCACGGACTTCGCGGGCAACGAAGCCGGAACAAAGGGCCACCAGGTGCACAAGTTCACCCCCGAAGGCGAACTCCTCATGAGCCTGGGCGTCGCAGGCCAGCCCGGCAGCGAGCCGGGGCAGCTGAATCAGCCCAACGACGCGATCGTCGGCCCTGACGGAAGCATCTATATCGCCGACGGCCACTCCGGCCAGGGCCAGATCACGGACGCCGACATGGACGAGGCGCGCGCCGCGGGGCTGACGGGCCGGATCGTCAAGTTCTCTCCCGAGGGAGAGTACATCATGGAGTGGGGAGAAATCGGCACGGAGCACGGTCAGTTCCGGACCCCGCACGCCCTCGAATTCGACGGGCAGGGCCGGCTGTGGGTCGCGGACCGCGGGAACCACCGGCTGGAGATCTACGACCAGAACGGCAACTACATCGACTCCCGCTACCAGTTCGGACGGATCAGCGACCTCTTCATCACCGACGACCAGATGGTGTACGCCATCGACTCGGAGTCCAACCGCCTCCGGCACATCAACTGGCGCAACGGGGTCCGGATCGGTCCCGTGGAGCAGGATATTCTCGTGGGCTTCATCCCGGGCTGGGACTCAGACAGCCGTCCCAACCACGGCGTTGCCGGCGAGGGGATCGGGGTCGACGTGGACGGCAACGTCTACGTGGCTGAAGGGCCGGCCTCCCTCTCCGACGCGGGCTCAGCCTTCACGAAATACGAGATCGGGGACATGTAGCGAGGCGCGAAGGACCTGCATTGCCAAGGCCCCCCGGCGAATGCCGGGGGGCCTTCTTCGTCGGGCGGTGCCGTCCCCCTGTCCGGCCCCGACCGGAGAGGAGGACGCCGGCCGCCGCGAGACGGGCCGCGCGCGGCCTTCAGTCCAGCCTTTCCAGGGACTCGAACGCCGCCTCGAACTCCTCCCACGGGACCGGCTCCCCATGAACGGGTGCCACGGTCACGACATCGAGTCCCATCCGCTCAACCTGGTTGCGGAAGCTGCGCATGGCCGGAAGCTGCGACCGCTGGGGAGGCTCGTGCGTGTTGAAGAGATCCGCCTGGAATGCAATCCCCTCCTCCGGGAGATACGCCATCAGCATTCCCGAGACGTGCGCGAGGGGCTGTACGTAGTACACGCGGAGGATCCGCGAGTCGTCGGCGATCACGTAGTTCTCCTGCACTGCCTCGTAGTTGTAGCCTTCCGACAGCTCCGTTGGCGGCCACTTGGAGACGATGTCCGGCGCGATGGTGCGCGGCTCGTAGACGAGCACGTCCGTATTCAGGAACTCCAGGTTGATCATGTGCGTGACGATCGTCGAGCCGATATGGAGGTAGGTCCTCAGTCCACCGATAAGATCGAAGTGCGGATGCGATGTGATCACCCAGCGGATCGGCTTGCCGGGTGCGAGCCGCACGATCTCCTCGATGACCGCGAGGCTCCGCTTCTCGTCGCCCGGCGCCTCGAACACGGCGACGAATTCGTCAAACTCCACCATGTAGCTGTTGGCCGGGGTCCCCCCGAAGAGGTAGACGCCGGGCGCGATCTCGTCGACGGTCACCTCCGTATCGAATGTCGCGTCCCGGACGGCCGGCGGGACCGGACCGGGGTCAGGACAGACGTTCGGCTGGACGTCCGCGAACCTTCCGCCGTATGCGTTGTGACCCGTGCTCTGGCGATAGAACTGCCAGTTGTCGTCCCATCCTTGGTGGGAATGCCACGCGACCGGCCATTTCACCTCGCCGAAGGTGAGCTGCTCGGTCGACTCGTGCTCGATGTTGAAGTCCCCGAGCGCCGGCACATTCACCGTGGTCTTGATCCGCTGGATCTGGTTGTCCGAGTTGATCGTCGCATCCACGCTGTACTTGCCGAACATCGTGATCGCGACGACGTGCATCTTCTCGGGACGGACCACGTTGCCGTCACGGCCCTTCTCGATCTGCTCCCAGCGCCAGAAGGCGACGGGATCGGCTCCCGGGAGGCGGGCGGCCTTGATGAAGCCGTGCGGATTCAGCCAGAGGTCGAGCCGGTAGAGTTCCGCGAGTTCCGGCGGCACGGGTACGGGGTCGCCGGAGCCATCGATGTGCCATGCCGCGTCGCCGCTCACGATGTGGGTCTGGCGCACCTCGCGCTGGGTCGGTGTTCCCCCCTCCCAGCCGATCCCGTACTTCCATGACGCGGGGCTGATTCCGGGTTCGCGGTCGAAGGTCTCGACGCTCGTGCCGGTCTCCCAATCGATGCTCCTGGTGTAGTTCATCAGGCCGAAGCGGGGCCAGTCCACATTCACAGCGTTCTCGAAGGTCTGGCCGACGGCACCACTGTAGCCGTTCCCCGAGAAGGTGATGCACCGGAGATGCGACTCGCCGATCTCTTCGGCGGCGGCAGCGAGGAGCGGTGCGGGGTCGACGTAGCCCGGCGGAAAATCCTGCGCAGCCAACGTGTGCATACAGACCGGCAGCAGGACGACTGCCCCTAGCACGCTCCTGGCCATCGTTGCCTCCTCGGTTGGGCCCCGCACGGCCACGGCATGCGGGGAGTCTCGATCACCTCGCCTAGGCAGCAACGTACGCCAGCGCCATGGACCGGGACAGCCGCCTCCGCACCGGCACCGGGCAGAAGGGCGGAACCCGGGCGAAGCCGGTGTTCCTGCCCATTCCGGCGGGAAGGCGCTACGTCCCGAACGGCGCCGGAACCGGGTCCCGGAGCTCGCGCGGCGGACGAGCCCGGAACGTCTCTTGCTGCCTCATCCGGCGCGCTCCATCTTCCTGATCCCCGCTCCCTAGTGGCCGGGCACAACCCGCCTCGGAGAGGGAGCGACCGGCGGCAACCCGGGACCCACAGGAAGTCCCGGCCACGGGACCTGTGGTCGTCTTTCCCCCTGCCCTCGACTACGATGCCGAAAAACCGCGCTCTCCCTGGCCACGCCGCTGCGGCACTCGCCTTCGCACTCGTGGCGGCCGGCAGTTCTCCCCTGCTCGCGCAGAATCCGAACTGGACCCGGCCATTCCCGGGTCACCGCGTCATCGCAAACCTCTACGCCGTTGGCACCTATGATCTCGCCGTCTTCCTGATCACCGACGACGAAGGGCACATCCTGATCAATACCGGGCTCGAGGACTCGACGGAGCTCATTCGCGACAACATCGAATCGCTCGGCTTCCGCCTCGAGGACATCGCGATCCTGCTCACGATGCAGGCCCACTGGGATCACACAGCGGCAATGGCGGAGATCAGGGAGATCGCAGGTGCGGAGGTATGGGCGACGGCCGGCGATGCGAGGGTTCTTGAGGACGGAGGATTCAGCGATCCCCACTTCGGCGGCCGCCAGTCGTTCAGACCCGTGGCCGTCGACAGGATCATCAGGGATGGCGAGGTGATCGAACTCGGGGATACCCGTCTCACCGTGCACGAGCACCCCGGCCACACCGAGGGCAGCTCGAGCTACACGATGCAGGTGAGGGAAGGCGGTCGGGACTACGAGGTGGGGATCATCAATATGGGTACGATCAATGCCGGCAAACGGCTGGTCGCGGACCCGACCTATCCGGGAGTTGACGACGACTTCGCCCGGACCTACGCCAGCCAGAAGGCGATGGAGATCGATGTGTGGGTCTCGGCCCACGGCGGCCAGTACGGGCTCCACGAGAAGTACGAGCCGGGGCAGGCGTACAGCCCCGACACCTTCGTCGACCCCGGCGGCTTCCTCTCTGCCGTCGAGACCCTGGAACTGTACTATCTGGAACAGCTGGCCGAGGAGCGGCGGTAGCCGCCGGCACCTGCCGGGCGGAGACCGCCTCGCCGATGGGTTCGCCGCTCGGCCCGGTCCTGGTGGTACTGGGGGGTGTACTCGTGCTCGCGGGTCTCCTCGTCTGGAGCAACCTCGGGTCGTGGATCGGGCACCTGCCGGGAGACATCCGGATCGTGCGCCCGAACACCCGCATCTACATCCCCGTCACCTCGATGGTGGTCCTTTCGGTCGTTCTCTCCGTCGTCCTTGCCCTGCTTCGAAGACTCCTGTAGGGGCCCCGAGGGGAAGCTTCCTTCCCCTCGCGACACACCGTCTCGATCCCGTGACGGACGACCAGCCCGATCCCCGCCCCGGCCGCTTCGAACGGCGCGACCCGGCCGACGGGACACCCGATGATCCGGCGTCCCGGTAACGCAAATACCGGGCGGGCACGGCTCCGGACGGGTGGAATCCGGCGTCCCTGGTCGGGCCGTGCACAGTGCGTGGACGCAGAATAGACCCGGGACCGGGCCCAAATCGAGGATGATCGCTCGGGTGTCCCGGAAAGCAGTAGCGGAATGGGCTGTCCGGGAGGGATTCCAGATAACCCTGACGCGCCGCCCCGACTCGAGACCGGGGACCCGATCGGCGCGGTGACCTTCGGTGGAGCCGGCGTGACCCGGGCGGACGTCGGCGTTCCCGGGAGGGGTCGGATCTCGAGCGTGTCCTGTCTCCCGTCCCCGCGCTACTGTACGCCACGCCGCCGGCTGCGGAGCGCCAGTCGATTGCCCGGCGTCCGTCCGGCCATCGCAAGGACGGCGTAGCCGGCACCTCCCGAGAGGAGCGAGCCGAGGAGGATCCCGAGGCGGTCGAGCCCCAGGTACGCCTCCGCGCCCTGCTCGAAGGCGAGCGATGCAATGAAGAGACTCATCGTGAAGCCGATCCCGGAGACGAGCGAGACGCCGATCATCTGGGGCCAGCGAACGCCGCGCGGAAGCTCAGCGATCCCAAGGCGCACGGCCAGTCCGCAGGTTCCGGCGATCCCGATCAGTTTCCCGCCGACGAGGCCGACGACGATTCCGAGGGGCACGGGATGGATCACCTCCGAGAGGGAGAGGCCCGCTAGCGGCACTCCTGCGTTCGCGAAGGCGAACGCAGGGAGAACACCGAAGGCCACCCACGGATGAAGGGCATGCTCGAGATCACGCAGGGGGGAGGTGCCGCCCGTCCCCGGAACCTGCCTCCCGGCGAGCGGCACGAACATCGCAACGGCTACCCCGGCGAGCGTGGCGTGAACGCCCGATTCGAGCACGGCGACCCAGAGCGCCGCCCCGAGGAGGACGTACGGCGCCCGCCGCGTCACGCCAAGCCGGTTCAGCACGAGGAGAACCGCGAGCAGGATCCCGGCGGCAAGGAGCGGCGGGGCGGTCAATTGGCTCGTGTAGAAGACGGCGATGACGGCAATCGCCCCTATATCGTCGAAGATCGCGACGCTGAGGAGGAAGGCCTTGAGGGCAGGCGGGACGCGGTCGCCGAGGAGAGAGAGAACACCGAGGGCAAAGGCGATATCGGTCGCCGCCGGGATCGCCCATCCTGTCATCGCGTCCGGATCTCCCCGGTTGAAGAGCGCATAGAGTGCGGCCGGCACGAGCATTCCACCGGCGGCGGCAAGCGCAGGAAGGGTCGCGGCCGCGCGGCTCGACAGGTGCCCCTCGAGCACCTCCCGCTTGAGCTCGAGCCCGATCAGCAGGAAGAAGACGGCCATCAGGCCGTCGTTGATCCAGAGGAGCAGAGGCTTGGAGAGGCCGGCGGCCCCGATCCGGATCTCCATCTCGAGTTCGAGGAGAGACGTGTGAAGCCCCTCGAGCGGGGAATTCGCAATGACCAGGCCGAGCACGGCCGCGATCATGAGGACGATCCCGCCGGCAGCCTCCAAACGCAGGAACTCCGCGAGTGGCCGCACGGCGGGACCCGCCACGACGCCGGCCTTCCCGCCAGGCTCGGATCGCTTCATCAGATGACCCTCCGCATTCCGGCGCCGACACCCCCGGTCGCCCCACGACCGAGAACTCCGTCAGTCGAACACGGGCGGCCCCGGCGCAGGGCTACCCCCCGGTGGATACCCCTGTCCCCGCCACCAGAGAGATTGTACATATAATGTTAACATAAATTGCCGTTATTGTATATGTTATGTATAGATATTCCTCGGGCTGTCCGAAGGTGAAGCGCCAGCGATGAAGGTCGCGATCGTCGGTTCCGGAATCTCGGGGCTTGCGGCTGCCTACTACCTCCATCCGCGCCACGCGGTCACCGTCTACGAGTCGGCACGCAGGATCGGCGGCCACACGAACACGCTCTGCCTCGATCTCGGGGGACGCTCCTACGATGTGGACACCGGGTTCATCGTCTACAACGAGGTCCACTACCCGCGCTTCACCCGTCTGCTGCGCGAACTCGGCGTCCGGTCGAGGCCCGCGCCGATGAGCTTCAGCGTCCGGCACGATCCGAGCGGGCTCGAGTACGGCAGCGCTTCCCTGGGCGCCTTCTTCGCCCAGCCCCGCAACCTCGTCCGGCCGGGATTCCACCGTCTCTGGATGGAGATTCGCCGCTTCCACCGCGAGGCTCCCCTCCTCGAGGGCGTCCGCGGGGACGAGACCACCGTCCTCGAGTACGTCGAGGGGCACGGGTACCGGGCGGCATTTCTCGAGCAGTATCTGGTCCCCCTCGGTGCTTCGCTCTGGTCCGCTCCACCCGGCGCCTTCGAGCGATTCCCGATCAGCTTCGTCGTGGATTTCATGGAGAACCACAACATGCTCCAGTTTTCCGGCCAGCCGGAGTGGCGGGTGGTCGAGGGAGGCTCCGGGCGCTATGTGGAGGCGTTGACGGCCGGCTTCCGTGACCGGATCCACCCTGGGCGCGGAGCCGTGCAGGTTCACCGGTATCCGGACCGGGTCGTGGTCGTGGACAGCACGGGCGGCCGCGAGCGCTTCGACCACGTGGTCCTGGCGTGCCACGCCGACCAGACGCTCCGGCTCTTGGCAGATCCCCACCCTCTCGAGCGGGAGATCCTCGGCGCATTTCCGTACCAGCCGAACGACGCGGTCCTTCACACCGACCCCGGTGTCCTTCCCCGCAGGCGCCGCGCGTGGGCATCCTGGAACTATCATCTCCCCTCGGGGGACCCGTCGCGCGTGCGGGTCACCTACAACATGAACATCCTCCAGGGGTTGGACGGGCCTCACGTCCTGAGCGTCACCCTGAACGACGCCGGCGACATCTCCCCCGACCGGGTGCTAGCCCGGCTCCGCTACGAGCATCCGGTGTTCACGAGGCGACGCCGTTGGGCGCAGGCCCGCCACGGCGAGCTCCTCGGGGCGCGCCGGAGCTCGTTTTGCGGGGCGTACTGGGGATTCGGGTTCCACGAGGATGGCCTCCGGAGCGGGATGGCCGTGGCGGCTGCGCTCGGAGCGAGGCGGGCGGCGTGAGGAGCTGCATCTACGAGGGAGCGGTCCGCCACTCCCGCAGCGCCCCGGTCCGCCACGAGTTCGAGTACCGTTTCTTTCAGCTCTACCTCGATCTCGACGAGCTGGACACGGTCTTCCGGGGGCGGTGGCTCTGGTCAACGCGGCGTCCCGCGCCCGCGAGGTTCCATCGTGGCGACCACCTCGGCGACCCCCGGACGCCGCTGGCCGAGGCGGTGCGGGAACTTGTGGCTCTCGAGCACGGTGTGCGACCGGAGGGGCCGATCCGCCTCCTGACCCATCTCCGCTATTTCGGTTACTGCATGAACCCCGTGAGCTTCTACTACTGCTTCGCTCCAGGGACGGACAGCCTCGACTTCGTCGTGGCCGAGATCAACAACACCCCGTGGGGCGAGCGGTTCTGCTACGTGCTGGACACGCGCGGGGAGGAAGGCCGGCTCCATTGCTTCCGGAAGCGGTTTCACGTCTCGCCCTTCATGGGGATGGATCTCGAGTACCGCTGGAGATTCACGCCCCCGGGGCGGGAGCTCCTCGTGGAGATGGAGAACTGGGAAGCCGGCGAGCGTCTCTTCGGGGCCACCCTGAAGCTCGGCCGTGTTCCGATCTCGACGGCTTCCCTCAGCCGGATGCTCACCGTCTACCCTCTCGTGACCGTGAAGGTGATCCGGGGCATCTACTGGGAGGCACTCCGGCTCTGGATCAAGAGCGCGCCATTCCATCCGCATCCCAAATACCAGGTGCAGGAAAGAGGTCGAGTCGGATGAACGGGACCTCCGGCAGCCGGACCCGTACGGATCCCCGGTCCGCCGCTCCGGCGGCGCTCGAGAGGGTGGCCCGGCGGCTGGTTCTCAGGCACCTCCGCCACCTGCAGGGCGGCCGGCTGACGCTTACCGACGTGATCTCGACCTCCGAGGTGGGAAGCGGGGGAGGCCTGTCGGCGAGTGTCCGGGTTCACGGCTCCGACTTCTACCGGCGTCTCCTCGTCGGTGGCGGCCTCGGCGCGGCCGAGTCCTTCATGGACGGCGGCTGGTCCAGCCACGACCTGACGGTCACGCTCCGCCTGTTCGCGCGGAACATGGCGCTTTCCGACGCGATGGACGGCGGCTGGGCTGCCCTGCGGACGCTCCTCGAGCGGATCCTGCACCGCCTCCGCGCGAACACGCGGCGGGGGAGCGCCAGGAACATCCGCGCGCACTACGACCTCGGAAACGACTTCTTCGAGATCTTCCTCGACCCGACGCTGACCTATTCCGCCGGGATCTTCGAGCATCCCGCGGCAACGATGGAAGCGGCTTCGACCACCAAGATGGAGCGCATCTGCCGGAAGCTCCGGCTGTCGGCGAGCGATCACCTCCTTGAGATCGGCTCGGGATGGGGAGCGCTCGCGATCCATGCGGCGCGGGAATGCGGGTGCAGGGTCACCACGACGACGATCTCCCCGGAGCAGCACCGGCTCGTACGCCGGCGCGTCCGCGAGGCCGGACTCGAGGGGCAGGTGACGGTTCTTCTCAACGACTACCGGGATCTCGAAGGGCGCTACGACAAGCTGGTCTCGGTGGAGATGATCGAGGCCGTGGGCCACGCCTACCTGGCCGACTACTTCGGGCAGTGCGCCAGCCTCCTCAAGCCCGACGGTCTCATGCTGCTCCAGGCGATCGTCACCCCGGAGTACCGCTATGAGAGTTCCCGCCGGTCGATCGACCTCATCCGGCGCTACATCTTTCCGGGGAGTTGCCTGACCTCGGTGGGGCGTATCTCCGAGGCACTCGCCCGCTCCACAGACTTCAGCACGCTGCATCTGGAGGATATCGGCCCACACTATGCCGAGACGCTCCGGAGGTGGCGCCGGCGATTCCGGGACAACCTCGGACGCGTAAGGGCGCTAGGCTACGACGAGCGCTTCATCCGGCTCTGGGACTACTACCTCTGCTATTGTGAAGCGGGGTTCGAGGAAGGAATCGTCGGGGACGTCCAGCTCCTCCTGGGACGCGCGAAACAGCGCCACCCGTCCCTCCTCGGGAGGCTGGACACGGCGGCTGGCACCGCCGGTCCCTGGGCGGGATGAACGATCAGCTGCTTCGGTGCGCCATCGGCGCGGCCGAGCGGGGCCTGCTCCCCGAGACGCTTGTCCGCCTCGGAATCCGAGGACTCTGCCGGGAGCGCCTCCGGGACGCCCGAGGAGCCCACTCCTGCGGCGGAACGGAAGCGATGGTCCGCAGGCTGAGCCGGGGGCCCGTGGCCGTGCACACCGGCGAGGCGAACCGGCAGCACTACGAAGTTCCCGCAGAGGTGTTCGTACACACGCTCGGCCCCCGCCTCAAGTACAGCTGTTGCTACTGGCCGGACTCCGTTGCGACCCTCTCCGAAGCCGAGGAGGCGGCGCTTGCCGAGACCTGCCGGCGCGCCGGGATCGCTGACGGGATGGAGGTCCTGGACCTCGGTTGTGGCTGGGGATCGCTGGCGCTCTGGATGGCGGAGACGTATCCCGCAAGCCGGATCACGGCGGTGTCGAACTCGAGGGTCCAGCGTTTGTTCATCGAGGAGAGGACGCGGCGGGCCGGCTTGGAGAACCTCGATGTCGTCACGGCGGACATCAACGACTTCCGGAGCCCCTCGAAGTTCGACCGCGTGGTCTCGGTCGAGATGTTCGAGCACATGAGAAACTACCGGGAGCTCCTCGCGAGGATCGCGGGATGGCTGACCGATCACGGGCGGCTCTTCGTCCACATCTTCGCCCACAGAACCCTCACCTACGAGTACGAGACCGGCGGCGGCGCCAACTGGATGGCGGACAACTTCTTCACGGGCGGGATCATGCCCTCCAGGGACCTTCTTCCCGGCTTCCAGGGGGAACTCTCGCTCGTCAGCGAATGGTGGTGGGACGGGAGCCACTACCGCCGGACCGCCGAAGCCTGGCTCCGCAACATGGCATCCAACCGGAAAGCGCTGGTCCGGACCTTTGCCGAGAGCTACGGCGCGGGAGAGGCGACCCGCTGGTACCGGCGGTGGAAGCTCTTCTACATGGCCTGCTCCGAGCTCTGGGGCTACCGCGGCGGAGCTGAGTGGGGGGTCGGGCACTACCTGTTTGAACGCTCCAGACGAATGCGGCACCGACAGACGGCCGGGTTGGTCGCCCGGGAGCGGAACGGAATCTCCCAGTGACAACGCTGGGGGCCTACAAGATCGGAACGGTATCCCGCCTCGCCGGAATCTCCCCGGGACTTCTCCGCGCGTGGGAACGGCGCTACGACTTGCTCAGACCGGGACGGGGTCCCGGCGGTCATCGCGTCTACACGGCCGACGATCTCAGGGTACTCGATGAGATCCGGCGGTTGCGCGGGGAGGGGAGATCGATCGGCGAGATCGCGGCCCTCGGACGCGAGCACCTTGCGGATCCCGCGCGGAGCGGATCGTCCTCGGACGCACCCACCGAGCGGGCGCCGGTCCTCGAATCCGCCTGCGGGCAACTGGTGGAAGCGGCGCTGTCGCTCCGCGCCGAGTCGATCAACCGGATCCTCGACGGGGTCGCCGCGACCTATTCGTCCGACGTCGTGGTGGAGAGGGTGATCGCACCCGTTTCCCGGAGCATCGGTGAACTCTGGGAGGCCGGTCTGTCCTCGATCGCATCGGAGCACCTGATCAGCTCGATCTTCCGGCATCGTGTGCTGAGGCTCATGGATGCCGCCGGAGCCTCGGACGAACTCCCCACAGCCGTCGCCGCGTGCCTCCCGGGTGAGGAGCACGATCTCGGGATACTCATGACGTCCTATTTCGTGACCCGGGCGGGAATCCGCGTCATCTACCTCGGGCCGAACCTTCCCCTCGAAGCGTGTGTCGAGGCGTGTGGAGTGGCAAAGCCCGACGCCCTTCTCATCTCGGTCACGATCCCGGGGGTCTTCCGGACGAACCGCGCCGGCCTCGGAGGTCTCGTGGGCGAGCTCTCCGAGTCGGTCCGCGTGTATCTCGGGGGGCCGGCGGTCCCTGCTTCCGATCCGGTACTCGAGGAATGCGGTCTCTACCTGATCCCGGCCAATCGTCCCCCGAGCGAGGTCGCACGCCAGGTGGCTGCCGAGATCCGGTCGCAGGCGCAGGGGCGCGGTGCGGATCGTCCTGCCAGGACTCCCGCGTGAGCCCCGGCAGGTTGGCCACGCGTTTGCCCCGTCACGGCTCCGATGCTTGCCCCCGGTCCGACCGCGGCCTTCGCCGAACGTCGCAAGCCCGGCCGGCGGCGGTAGCGGCCGACCGGACCGAAGGTCGTGCCGATCGTCGCGTTTCTGGCCCGCCGCATCCCGCGCCGGCGCATGCGGTACCGCTGGCGCACGACGGGGTACCGTGTGCAAGGGTGGAGGATCAACATCCTGCTCCGGTTCCGGCACGCCTTCGGTGCACTCTGCACGGACCGCTACCTCACCCGAAGGCTCGAACACCGGATGGTGGGAAGGCAGGGGCCCTATCTCCTCCAGTGCCTGGGCCTGCCTGGCTGGATCCCGTGGCTCGCGTGAGACGAGTGGGGGCGGCATGACCGGCAACTACCTGGAAGCGACGTTCGCAATCAGCGTCCTTGTCCAGGCGGGGTTCTTCGGCTTCGCGGCGAGCCTCAAGACCGACAAGGTCACGGACCTCTCCTACAGCGTCACCTTCATCTTCC
Organism: uncultured Gemmatimonadaceae bacterium; assembly: GCA_964532325.1. Lineage (GTDB taxonomy): Bacteria > Gemmatimonadota > Gemmatimonadetes > Longimicrobiales > Gaopeijiaceae > JAAXGI01. The sequence goes on from CAZHGS010000004.1 coordinate 105,835, forward strand.
TCGCGCTTGTCCTCCTCTTCGACAACGACCCCTCCGAGCCGGCCCAGGCAGTGATCGCCGCGATGGTGGTGCTCTGGGGTGTTCGTCTCGGTGTCTACCTCCTGTTTCGCATCATCCGGATGAAGCGCGACCCGCGCTTCGACGGGATACGCGAGGACCTCCGGCGGTTCGCGCGATTCTGGCTCCTGCAGGGCGTCGCCGTCTGGGTCGTCATGCTTCCGGTCACGATCTGGTTCTCGGGTCCCGGCGGCTGGGGCGCGCTACGATGGCCCGGACTCCTGGTCTGGTCCGCCGGACTTGTCATCGAGACCGTGGCGGACCTGCAGAAATTCCGTCACAAAACCCGCGCCGGCGTTGGGTGGACGTGCTCGGGGCTTTGGCGCTACAGCCGGCATCCCAACTACTTCGGGGAGCTGCTCTGCTGGTGGGGAGTCTTCCTCTTCGTCTTACCGGATCTCGCGGGATGGGAGTGGGCTGCGGCCGCCGGACCGCTCACTCTCACCTTCCTCCTTCTCCGCGTGACGGGAGTCCCGCCGCTGAGGAAGCGTGCCGCGGAGCGATGGGGAGACGATCCCCGCTACAGGGAGTACGTCCGTTCGACGCGGCTCCTCGTGCCGTGGCCGGTATTCCGGAGGCCCACTTCCCGGCGGGAGCGGCCGTGAGCACCGCGGGCCCGGGTCCCGGCCCACGCCCGGCCGTGCCCGAGCTTGACATTTGACGGACAGATGATTCCGGCAACCGAAGGCCGGTGCCCGCTGCCAGACCCCGCCAACGTCGACCGTAACGGGCGTTATGCCGCAGGCCTGTCCGGCGGGCCGTCGCTCGGCGGGAAGGCCTCGACCGCGCGCCGGTTGCGCACCCGCTCCCACCCGAAGAGGAATTCCCGCACCACGCGCCCCCCGAGGTAGAAGGCAACGCCGACCACGAGGACCCAGGCCATCGGAATGAGCGAATAGTCGGGCCGGATCCAGAGACCGATGTAGAGCGCCAGGAAAACGGCGAGCGCGCCGCCCGCCACCCAGCCGCGGAAGGCGGATCGCTTCCGCGCCCGTGTGAGGCACTCCCCGCACCAGAACTGGCTGTCCAGCTCGCCGACCGGCATCGCCCGAAGGCAGCGGATGCAGGCGAGATCGTCGGAGAGGGGGTCCGGGCGATCCCTCGTTCCGGTCATCGGTCCAGGTTCCGGATGGCGGCAGCAACGAATTCCGCCGTGGTGGCCGGCCCGCCCACATCGCGTGTGCGCGTGGCGGGGTCTTCGAGCGTCCGGTGGATCGTCCTCCGGAGCCGGCCCGCCGGCCCGTCCTTTCCCAGATGATCGAGCATCATCGCGGCCGCCAGGCATAGCGCGGTCGGGTTCGCGACACCCAGTCCGGCGATATCGGGGGCGGACCCGTGGACCGCTTCGAACATCGCCGCTTCGGTTCCGATGTTCGCTGCGGGCGCGAGCCCGAGTCCTCCGACGAGTCCTGCCATGAGATCGCTCAGGATGTCTCCGAACATGTTCTCCATGACGAGCACGTCGAGGACGTAGGGATCCCTGACGAGCTGCATCGCGGTTGCATCGATGATCCTCGCCTCGAACCCGATCTCCCCGGCGTACTCCCGGGCCACGGTCTCCCCGACCTCGAGAAACAAGCCCTGCGTACACTTCAGGATATTCGCCTTGTGCGCGAGCGTCACCCTCTTTCTTCCGTTGGCCCGCGCATACTCGAAGGCGTATCGCACGATCCGCTCGGCCCCGAAGCGCGTGATGATCATGACCGACTCGGCGGCCGCCCTCGGATCCCCCTCGAGACCGATGAAGTGCTCGACACCCACATAGAGGCCCTCCGTGTTCTCGCGGATCAGGACCAGATCGATGTCTTCGTATCGCTGGCCCGGCACGAGGGTCCATACGGGCCGCACATTCGCATACAGGTCGAACTCCTTCCGGATCGCGACGTTCACGGAGCGGAAACCCGATCCGACGGGGGTGGTCATGGGGCCCTTCAGGACCACGCCGTTGCGCTGGATGGAATCGAGCGTCGCCTGCGGCAGCGGATCCCGGACGGCGTCCACCGCAGCCAGGCCCCCCAGCTGGCGGTCGTACTCGAGGTCGGCGCCGGCCTCATCGAGGAGAGACAGCGCTACCTCGGTCACCTCGGGGCCGATTCCGTCCCCCGGAATGACCGTGACCGTGGTGGACATCTCCGATGAACCGGCCGCCGTCAGAGCGGCGGGATGAACTCGCGGTTGTACTGGAAGTCCGTGTGCTCCTCCCCGAAACGGACGAGGTCACGCATGTAGCCCGGGCTCTGGGTGCCCTCCGTCCGGGCGTATGCCGCCACGTTCAGGGCACGGGGCCAAGTGATCTCATTGAACTCGGCCCGCTCGAGAAGGGCCTGCGCGAGGACTCCGCCGTCCGCGTAGACAACGATCACACGGACGCCGCCCAGCCCGGAGAAGTCCCGGAAGGCCTGCTGCGTGGCCGGGGAGAAGAGGAAGATGTACGGGGAGGCCATCGCCCAGACTCGGCCACCCATCCGGTACTCCTCGCGGTCGATCTCGACCGTGACGTGCGCCACATTCCCGCTCATCTCGACCTCGAGCCTGCCGCCGTACTCGTAGTACGTCCGCACATCGGAGGCGTCCGGGCGGACGAGCGGAGGCGCATCCGCCCGGCAGCCACCGAGCAAACCGGCGAATCCGACGACGAGGAAGGGAATCAACCGGCCCGGTGCAGGGGGACTGGATCGGCCAGGGGGGACCGGGCCCGTCACCCAGCCTGCCGGGCTCCGGGAGATGCGGGGGCGGCGCCGGACCGTCCGCCGGCAGATCCCGATCCGCCGGTTCCCGCCGAGCTCACTCGGACGCACTGTCGAAATCGAGCGCGGCAGAGTTGATGCAGTAGCGCAGGCCCGTCGGCCGCGGGCCGTCCGGGAAGACGTGGCCCAGATGCGCGTCGCAGACCGAGCAAACCACCTCGGTTCTCCGGCGGAAGAGGGACCGGTCATCCCTCTCCTCCACGTGATCGGGAGCGACGGTTTCCCAGAAGGAGGGCCAGCCGGTCCCGGAATCATACTTCGCGGCCGACGAGAAGAGCGGGGTACCGCAGCAGATGCAGTTGTACATCCCGTCGGCCTTCTCGTCCCAGTATTCGCCGGTGAAGGCCCGCTCGGTGCCCTTCTCGCGGGTCACACGGTACTGCTCGGGTGTGAGCTGCGCCCGCCACTCGTCGGTTGTGCGAACGGTCCTGCGCTTCGATTCCTGGCTCATCAGGCATCCCCGTACGGGTCACTACCCGTGCCACGCGTCCCGCCACCCGGTTGCAGCGACCGGGCTGCCCGGCACGTCCGCCCTCTGTCGGCGCGGCCGCGGAGTGCTCGCCACGCATCGGACACGGCCGCCCGGACCTGCCGGCCGTCAGGCTGGCCACGGAGAGTACCGGATCGCGTGGGGGGGGGTTCCTCGCACGCACACGCGCGGCGCCGGTTGCACCGCCGGTCGATTCACGCGCTTCCGGCGGCGCCGGCCCCCGGAACGCCCGGCAGGTCGAAGCGGATCGCGGTTCCCCTGCCGAGCTCGCTCCTCGCGCCGACGTCTCCGTCCATGGACTGGACGAGGTGCCGTACGATCGCGAGTCCGAGGCCGGTGCCACCCGCCTCGCGACCACGTCCCGAATCGGCACGGTAGAAGCGCTCGAAGATCCGCGGGAGGGCACCCGAGGAGATCCCGGTGCCGGAGTCCGTCACGGTGACCCGGACATACGATCCGTTCGGGACGATCGTCACGCCGATTCTCCCTCCGGCCGGGGTATAGCGAAGTGCATTGTCGTAGAGATTCCGGAAGATCTGATGCAGGGCCTGCGGGTCTGCGAGCACGACCCCGTCCCCTCTCACCGAGAAGTGGATTTCGCCGGCGCGCTGTTCCGACGCCAGACCCTCCCAGACCTCGCGGGCAGGACTTGCGACGCGCACGGCTTCCTCGCTCGGGACCCATCCCCCTGACTCGAGGCGGGAGAGATCCAAGAGGTCATCCACGAGGTTCTGGAGCCGGATCGTGTTCTTGCGGATCGATCCCAGGAATTCCCGCCCGAGATCCTGCGGAGGATCGTCCTCAAGGAGGGTCTCGGCGAAACCGCGCACGGCTGTGAGCGGTGTCTTGAGCTCGTGCGACGCATTGGCCACGAAGTCCCTCCGCACCTGTTCGGCCAGGCGCAGCTTCGTCACATCCAGAAAGGTGACGACCGAGCCGCGCCCCTGGATCAGGTGCGATGAGATCCTCAGGTGCCGCGCGCCGACGCGGATCTCCCGCGGTGCGAGCGGAAACACCACCGATTCCTCCAGGTGATCCCGGAGTTCGGTATGCCGGACGAGTGTCCCGATCGGGGCAAGGACGGGCGGGCGTGCCACATCGAGCAGTTCGGCAGCGGCCGGATTCATACGGAGGACTCGGGCGTCCAATGTCAGCGCAATCACACCCTCGGCAATCGAGTCGATGATCTCCTGAAGCTCGTCCCGCTCCCCCTCAAGATCCGCAGTGCGCTTCGCGACCTCCTCGGCAGCGAGGTGGATGGCGGCTCCCAGCGCTTCGAGTTCGGCGGGCATCGCGCGCCGGCCCCTGGAGATCGCGACATCCGCCCCTGCGATCTGCCGGACCCGATCCAGCAGTTGCCGGACGGCACCGGAAAATCCCATTTGCAGCAGCCAGCCACCGGCCCAGAGGAGAACCAGGCCTCCGAGCACGGTTAGCACGGCCAAGCCGGCCAGACCGGCCGGAGAAAGCGCCGCGAGGCCGCCAACAACGAGGACGAGGACCGCCCCGCCAAGGATCAGGTGCCGCGTTCGGAGACTCACGTGCCACCATCCGTGGCGGTCGGAGTTCGTAGCCCTGCCGTCGGCACGGGCCGAAGGATCATCCGGGAGACGGCAGCCGACCGCCGGTCAGGAACGCTCTCCCTCAGGAACACGGAGACGATATCCGAATCCCCGCACCGTCTCCACCCAACTGCCCGCGCGCCCCAGCTTCGCGCGGAGGCGCCGGACATGCATGTCCACTGTGCGGGTGTGGATCCGCCGCGCAACCTCGGGCTCAACATCCCACGCCCGTTCGAGGAGCTGCCGGCGGCTCTGCGTCCGGCCGCGCCGTTCGAGAAGTGCCTCGAGAAGGCGGAACTCGGTCGGGGTGAGGTGCAGCGGCTCTCCGTCGAGGGTCACACTGTGTGCGCTCACATCGACCGCCAGGGTGCCCGCCCGCAGGATCCTGCCCCCTGCCTCCGGGGTGGGCTGTGCGACCCGGCGAAGGATCGACCGAACGCGCAGGGCAAGTTCCCTCGGCGAGAAGGGTTTCGTCAGGTAATCGTCCGCACCGAGCTCGAGCCCCTCGATCCGGTCCTCCTGCTCGCGCTTGGCCGTCAGCATGAGGACGGGGAGCCCGCGTGTCGCCGGCTGCTTCCTGAGCATCCTCAGGATCTCGTCTCCAGAGACGCCCGGGAGCATCCGGTCGAGGACCAGGAGGTCCGGGACCTCCCTCTCGATGGAGGAGAGAGCCTGAATGCTGTCTGCTGCCGTCTCGACCCGGAATCCCTCCCGGGTCAGCTGATACGCCACCAGCGCGGCGATGTCCGCCTCGTCCTCAACGACCAGAACCCGTGCAGCCACCGAGGAATAGGGTCCCGACTCCGTCGCGGCACCCGCCCCGCTACCGGAACGGGGCGCCCCGGCGCTCCGGGCCATGGCCCATCCTCCTGGCGAATCGAAGGGTGGCCGGAAGTTGTCGTCGTCGGGCACCTGTTCACTTCCTCGACAGAAAGCTGCCGCAAGCGCGCGGCGTCGCCGACCTCGGTTCAGTCCCCGTCCGCCCGATCCTTCTCAACGGGGCGGAGCATATCGTCATAGTAGCGGAAGAGCTTGTAGCCCGCGCCCCGCTCGAGGACGTCCTTGAAGAGCTGGATGCGCCGGTGGCCCGGGGCGGCCGCGATGGTAACCCAGCAGTCGGTGTGCACCCGGAACGTCGCAAACTCCTGGACCCCGCCGACGCACTCCACGTCCACAACCTCTGCCGCAAGCCCTTCGAACTGGGGCGACAAACGATTCACTGCGCGCCGGTCCCTGCTCTCGATGTCCGCCCAGACGTACTCGATCGGGACGTTCAGCTCAGGGTCCGATACGGGGAGTTCGGGCCAGACCACCTCCGTGTACTCCTCCCTCGAGAGGCGAAGCGCGGCGAGCGATGCCCGGTCACCGCTGACGAGCCCTTCGAGCGCCCGCGCGCCGACGTCATGCAAGCTGCGCCCGGAGCCGCGGAAGGGGGTGATCCCGTCCGCATCTTCACCTGCCAGGATCCGGCATCCCGAGAGGACCGCGATTCCGCATCCGACCAGGAGCCCGACATGACACGCATGCCTGACCGAGGCGCGGCTCAGGGAACGAGCGGGAGGGGGCCGCCTGGGCGGCCCCCTCCGGTTCACACTGCCCGGCACTGAACGGCCCTCTCTACCTGCACCTAGTTCTGTGCGAAGGTCGTCCAACCCTTGTACCACTCCTCACCGTCCGGATCGACCCCGCCGACATAGTCGATCCCCGTCGTGAAGAAGCCGTCATCCGGCGGATCCGCACCGGCGCCGCGGGCGGGCGATCCCGCATTCGGGCGGAAGTCCGGGTTGCTCCTGTCGAGCGGATTCGCAAGGTCCGGATCCGCGACCTGGTTGTTCCAGCCAGGCGTCATGAAGATGGCCTCGGCGTCGAAGTCACCGTCATCCTTGAAGTTGTTCTCATTCCCGAAGATGATCGAATTCCGGATCTCGAACAGTCCCGCCTCCAACCGGTCGATCGTCGGCTGGTTGTCGATGTCCAGACCGAAGTCTGACATCGCGGTCACGATGTGGTTGAACAGATGCCCTCCGGTGCCGCGGCGGTGGAGCATCCCCCGGGTCTCGTCGTTTCCGCCGGCCACGCCGCCGCCGACGAGCGTCACGTTGTAGATCGTCGGCTCCGTGTAGGGCGTGGCGTTGTGGTCGAGCTCGTTGCCGTCCACCTCGTAGCCGTGGTCCGCATCGTCCGGATCCTGCTGCGCGATCCAGAACTGCCCGCGGCCCGTCCATCCCGTCGAGTAGTCGAAGGAGTCGTCCGAGATCCCTGTGGCCAGCGCGTACTTCAGGTCCACCGTGCCCCCGAACCACTCGAACCCGTCGTCCGACCCGTAGTGGGTCTGGATGTGATGAAGCTCGGTTCCGGCTCCGACCCCATTCAGGGTCAGGCAGTTCAGCTCGTTTCCGAAGCTGACCTCGAAACCGCAGTACTCGATCCGCGTGTACGTCATGGAACCGCTGCTGTCCATCGGATCCGTCCCGCCGTACGGCCGGCCGATGCCCTCGGCGATGCACTCGTCCGCGGGGAAGCTGCAGTTCGAGTAGCCGAAGATCGAGATCCCGCCCCAGTCGCCGCGGCGCCGCTCCCCGACCGGGTTGGCGCTCGTAAAGACGACGGGCGCATCGGCGGTTCCCTCGGAGTGGATCGTGCCTCCCTGGGCGACGATCAGGGCGGTGGGAGTAACCTCGGTGCTGCCGAGGATCGTCGTTCCGGCCGGGATGTGGAGCTCCCCGCCTTCTGCAACAGTCACGATTCCCTGGAGCGTATAGGTGACGCTGGCGTCGAGGTCCATGTGCCCCTCGATCGTTCCCGCGAGGACTTCGACAGCGGGCTGGACAGCCTGCAACTCCGCGACGTCGCTCGCCGGCGAGACTCCGGCGGAGTTCCTCGCCAGGACGCGGTAGAGGTATGCCACGCCTTCTTCGGCCGTCCGGTCGGTGTAGCTCGTCCCAGTGACGGCGGTGGCGAGTGCCTGCCACTCCGTCGTCCCCGAGCCCAAGGTCCGGCGCTCGACGGTGTACGATTCGGCTCCCGACACCGCGGCCCACGACACCTGGGCAGCACCGTCGGAGCGCGTCACACCCACCCCGGTCGGGGCCACAGGGGCGACAACCGTCGGCTCCGGATCGGGTGGAGCAGGTGGGGGGGTAGTGGGACTATCGTCGTCGCCGCATGCTGCCACGGCTCCGGTCAGGGCGATCGCTCCGGCGATGAGCCACCGGTTCCTCCATCGATTGTTCATTGTATTGCTGTCCGCTCCTGGTGATGATGAGCCGGCCCATGTGCCGGCGCAGAGTATGTCGGGTCGACTGTGGCGAGTCCGACATGACTAGACGCGCGGGAGGCTCCGGTGCTCGACATCACGGATCGCGCGATGCGCCTCAGGTCTCCCACGAGAACGAGAGGGAGACGTTCCGTCCGAGATCGTATTCCCGGAGGACCTCCCCGAACTGCTTGAATGTCACGACGTTGCCGAGGAGCCGCGTGGCCGAGAACTTCAGGCCCATCCGTTCCCCGAGCGGGTGCGCGATGACGAGATCAAGTTGGCTTCGAGCCTCCTCGAACTCGGCCGGAAGCCCCAGACCGCCAACGGCGTCGATCCGGCGGCCGAACCGGTTGAAGAGCACCGACGCGGTTCCGTCCCATCGGGTTTCCCATGTCAGGGACCCGTTCACCACGTAGTCAGACTGACCCTGGAGCGCCCGATTCTCGCCCCTGATGCCGAGTTCGGTGGTCCCGGCACCGGGGAGGTAGACGAGTACCCGATCCCCTGTCGTCACGTCGGAGTCCACCAATGTCAGGTTCGTGCTCAGCAACACGTTCTCGAGTGATTCCGCCACGATCTCCAGGTCGCTCCGGAACTCGATCTCGAGCCCGACGTTGTTCGCCTCGGGTGCATTCACCCACGTCTTCAGGAGCTCGGTGCTCGGGAGGATCGAGACCTCGATCGGATTCGTGAATCCCTTGTAGAACGCACTCACCGATACGACCGCACCGGGACGGAAGAACCACTCCCAACGGGCATCGAGATTGTCGATCGTCGTGAGCTGGAGGTTCGGATTCCCCACGACGTTCGCGCCGCCCGCGTAGTCGGCGAATCCGAACGGGGCGAGTTCACGCAGCTCCGCCCGCGCCAGGGTGCGCGACGCTCCTCCCCTCAGGTTCATCCGGGAGCTCAGTTCGAACGTAAGGTTCAGCGCCGGCAGGATGTCGTCGCTCTGGAAATCGGCGCTTTCGAGCGGGGTCTGGGCCGTCTGCGCGAGGTCGAACGGAACCACGTCCTGCTTCGTCCTCTCGAACCGCGCACCCGCTGACACCCGGAGCCTCTCGCCCAGGCTCATATCCAGCATGGCGTACGCCGCGGCCCGGTCGTCCGCGCCGTCGTAGTTGTCCGCGCGGAACGTCGATTCGGCGATCTCGAACCCGTCCGTCCCGATATGGCCCGGCGCCAGAAGCTGGTTCGGGGAGAGGGCACGGATTTCGTTGTTGATGCGGCCGCCCGGCACCGGGAGGAAGCGGAAACGCCGCGTGTAGACGTCCCGGTCCTTCACCTGGAGGCTTCCTCCCATCTTGAACGCCGAGGGAAGGCCGCTAACGGTGAACGGGACCTCCAGGTTGATCGCGCCGCTTGCTCCCGCGTCCTGGAGATCCTGGTGGAAGACGCTTCCGCTCTGGATGAAGTTGTCGAAGAGGAAGCGCCCGTCCGGGGCGAGGCGGTAGAGAACCTCGCGGGTGTTCGGCTCGTACCGGTTGGCGAGGGTGTAGCCGGCACGCCAGTCCAGGAGCGATTCCGCGGCCCAGGGGAGGAGGTGGGTCCCCTCGAGCTGGCCGTTGAACATGCTCTGCTCGATAAACTGGATCCGGGTGTTCAGCTGATCAGTGTTCGAGTCGAGATTGAAGCCGCGGAACTCCCTGGCCTGATCCTCGCCGAGGTGGCTGTAGACGAGATTCGCCCGCAGCTCGTGCCCGGTGGCGAGCTCCATCGACCCGTTGAGGAGCCCTCCGAGCGTCACGTTCCGCGTGCTCAGCTGCCCTTCGTAGTCGAATTCGGCTACGAAGGACTCCAGGTTCGAACCCACGAACTGCCGTTCCACGTAGTCCGAACGGGTCGACGGGCTGTCGGACCAGTTGACCGATGCCACATAGCCGAGCCGTCGACCGAAGATTTCGGACTCGTCGCCGAGCGAAACACTCGCCGAGAGAGGCGGACGCGCCGTCTGCGCGGTCGGCCCCCAGTCCCCCTGGAATGCCTGCCCGATGCCTGCGAGATCCGCCCTCGTGAAGTTGGATCCGAACCGGACCTGCCGATCGGTGGGGATGAGGCTCGGCAGCGCGCGCGTGCCGTCGTCGAAGCCGAGAAAGTCGAGCCCCCCGCCCGCATACCTGAGGCCGTCCTGCAGGGTGGTCGCGCTGTTGTACCCCGAGGAGATGTTCACCTTGAACTCCCTCTCGAGAGGATAGCTCCTCGTCCGGAGCTCCACGTGCCCCCCCGCGTGGTCGCCTGGCTGGTCGGGCGTGTAGCCCTTCGAGGTGACAACGCTCTCGAGGAGGTCGGTGGGGAACATGTCGAGCGGGATCACCCGCCGGTCGGGCACGGGGGAGGCGAGCGGCGCGCCATTGAGCGAGGTGCTGCTGTAGCGCTCGCCGAGGCCCCGGATGTAGGCGTATTTCCCGTCGACGACCGTGAGCCCCGGCACGCGCTTGAGCGCCTCGGCCGCGTCGCCGTCCGGCGTCCGCGACATCTCCTCTCGCCCGATCGCGTCGAGCGCGGCGGGTGCAATCTGCCGCTGGTTCATGAGCGCGGCCGTGTTCCCGCGCTCGGCTGTCGCCGTCACCTCGATGCCCTCGATCGCCACGGCCTGGGGGTCAAGGGAAATATCGACCTGCGTCGTCAGGCCCGAGGTCACGACGATGCCGGTGACCACCTTCGGCGCGTGCCCCAGGTGCTGGACCCGGAGGGCGTACGTGCCGGGTGTCAGGGCCCGGATGAGGTACCGGCCCCCAACCGAGCTCAGTCCGCCGACCTCCATTCCCTCGACAACGATCTGGGCACTGACAACCTCCGTGCCCGTATGACTGTTGATCACCTGCCCGGCAATCCGCCCGAGGAGCGAATCACCGCCCTCCTGCGCCTGTTGGCGTCCTTCCGCTGCCTGGAAGCAGACCACACTCAGGCCGAGTGCGAGCGCCACCACCTTCTTTCCGAGTCGGAACATGTTCTGCGCCTCGATGTTCTTGGTCGCGCCAGCGGCCACCGGACGTCTCCGGGGCCGCGCAGGCGCAACGCGGGCGACCGCGAACGGCCACCCCTGCCCTATAGGTGCATGGACGCTAGGCGGGCGAAGTAACGCGCGCCCCGGCGCACTTGTAACGGAGAGGTAAAGCGATCGGTGGGAAGTAGCGACGGGGAGACGCCCGGAGCGAAGCGCGCCCCTCTGGGACGCGCCGGGACAGCGTGCCTAGCCGCCTCCCGAGATGCCGGAATCCGGCCCCAGGTTCACGGCGCCCGACGCGCCCTGAAGCCGGGATCCGGCTCCGACGATCGACTCGCGCAGATGTGAACCGCGGATCCGTGCGCCGGGCCCGACGATGCAGTGACGGAGCGTCGAGGACTCGACCACCGCCGCCTCCGAGACCGTCACGTTGGGCCCGAGGCGGCTCCCGACCACGCTCGCGCCCGCCTCGATGCGCACGGCGCCGTCCAGCGCCGACTTCTCGACCCGGGCCGCGCGCGATACGCCGCCTCTCGCGGTCCTGAGCAGATGGTGGTTCGTCTCGAGCAGCGTCTCCACCTTCCCGCAGTCGTACCAGCCACCGACCGGCGCCGTACGGATCCTGGCTCCCTGATCGACCATGTACTGGAAGGCATCGGTCAGGAAGAACTCGCCGCCGGGACCCGGAGGGCGGGCGAGCACCTGCCGGATCCCCTCGAAGAGAAGAGGCCAGTCGCGGATGTAGTAGAGCCCGATGTTCGCGAGCCGCGATACCGGCTCGGCCGGCTTCTCGATGATCCGGGTCATCGCGCCGTCCCCGTCGGTGAGAATCACGCCGAATCGCCGGAAGTCCTCCACTTCCTTTGCCCAGATGATCCCCGCCCACTCTTCGGAGAGGGTCCGGGGAAGGGAGAGATCGGCGTCGAACAGCGTGTCGACGAAGACGATGAGCACCTCTTCGTCGATCAGCGGCTCGGCAAGATGGATCGCACCCGCCGTCCCATCCTGGACCTCCTGCAACACGAAGTGCGAGGTGATACCCGGGTACTCTTCCTCGATGTACGCCCTGACGACATCCCGGAGATATCCGACCACGAAGACGATCTCATCGACGCCGAGCGCGAGAAGGTCGTCCAGGATGTAGCTGATCACCGGTCGCCCTCCGACCCGGACGAGCGGCTTCGGGACGGTCAGCGTGTGGGGCCTCAGGCGGGTTCCCCGCCCTGCCACCGGGATGATCGCCTTCATCGGGCTCCTGTGCTCACCGGCTCCGGCATGCCACGCCGGTCCCGGCATACATGGTCGGGGTACCCAACCCGTGGACCCCATGGGGACCGGGCCGAGAGAGGATACCCGGGCGTGGGGAACGCATCAAGCGCCCGACCCCAGGTCTCACCGGGCTCCGGGACGGACGCGACCGCCCACCACCACCGGTCCGTTCCGGCCGCGCATGGGTTCAACCAACCCCAGGACGAGGGAGCAGCGGGTCCCCGTGAAATTGTACCCTCGACTTGAAACCGGATGGTACTCCCCGTAATATCAACCACTTACGGTCCTTTCAAATGACACCGCATTCGCGAACCGTCCCCATGCCCGGCCGCCGGGGTGGACTCCAGGAATCACGGAACCTCACGATGGGACTGCAGAGCTGCCTCCATCCCGGCCCCGTGCGGTCAGCCCCACCGGCCCGAAGAACCCCGGTTCTGCTCCCCGGGCGCGCCGTGCGCGGACCGCCTGGAACCTCCCTGCGGGGACACGAGGAACACAGACCGGACCCGGTGATTGCGCGGCAGGACGCCGGCCGAATAGGGATGGCCCGGCGGGGCATGCCGTCTCCTTCGACGCTTCCAGGTGGAGCATCCGGGGGATGCCGGAGCCCGACGTCCGAGCGCCGGCAGCCGACCCGTGCGGGAGGCACGCGCCCGGGCCGCTTCATATCCCGGCTCGACGGGACCGGCGGGACACCCGGCGTCAGAGGCGCGCTTCGGCGGGAAGGCCACCGGGTTCTCGCCGCCCAGCGGTAGCGCCGTGGCCCCCGAACTCCTCCGGGCGCTGCTCACGATCGGATTCGGCGCGCTCGCCGGTGGGCTCACCAACACCCTCGCAGTCTGGATGCTCTTCCATCCGCATGAACCGCCGCGGCTGGGTCGTCGCCGGCTTCGCCTCTTCCACGGCGCGATCCCCAAGAACCAGGGGCGCCTCGCCGAGGCGGCGGGCCGGACCGTGCGGGAGCGGCTCCTGTCCGACGAGGACCTTGCGGCGATCCTCTCGAACCGCGAATTCCGCGACGCCTTCGACCGGCGGCTGGAACGATTCCTGTCGGAACTGCTGGACACTGAACGGGGGTCACTGCGCGAGAGCCTCCCGGAAGCGGCGGCGGACACGGCAGATCGCCTGCTCGACGAGGTGGGAGCGCTCCTTGCCGGACAGTTCCTCAGCTGGGTGGATTCTCCCCGTTTCGAGGAGGTCGCGGCCGAAGCGTTCCGGGGCATGAGGGACCGGATCACGGCTCGATCGGCGGGTGAATTCCTGACGCCGGCCGGCAAGGACAACCTCGCCGCTCTCGTAGCGGAGTGGGCCGGGGGCTATGTGCACGGCGACACCTTTCGGGGGAGCGTTGAGAGGCAGGTGGACGCGGCACTCGACCGCCTGCTGAGTGACAGCCCCACGCTCGGCGACATCCTCCCGGACGGCATCGCCGCCTCTCTCGAGCGGATGCTCGCGGGGCACCTCCCGGCCGGAATCCGGAGACTTGGAGGGATCCTCGAGGACCCGGATACCAGGGTGCACCTCGAATCCGTCGTCCACGGCCTCTTCCGGCGCTTCCTCAGGGACCTGCGCCTCCACCAGCGGATCCTGGCCCGGCTCGTGGTCACGGACGAGACGCTGGAACGGGTCTTCGAGACACTCGAGCAGGAAGGGACCGAACACCTCGCGGAGCTCCTTCTCGATCCGGTAGTCCAGACGGCGACCGCACGGCATGTGCGCGACATCGTCCAGGAACTCCTCCGGCGACCGGCAGCGTCACTCCTCGGAGAACCCGGGGAGGAGAGCCGCCGGCGCGCGTGCGCAACGCTGGCGGACTGGATTGTCGCCACGGCCCGCGACCCCGTGTTTGAGGAGTTCCTCTCGAGCAGGATCCGCCATGCCGTGAGCGGGACGGCCGGCGGATCCCGGAGCAATCTCCTCACGGCGATCCCATCGGATCGCGTGTGCAGTGCAGCCATCTCTCTCGCCCGCAGCGACACAGCACGCGCCAGCTACCCGGCGCTCTTCGGACGGCTCCTCCGCGCACTCCTCGACCTCCCCGTCGGGAGGCCGGCCGAATGGCTGGCGCCCGACGCCACCGCCCGGGCGCGTCGGGCCCTATCGGATCCGCTGTGGAGGTGGATCCAGACCGAGATCCCCGGAATGGTCGGTACGCTCGACGTCGGCCGGCGCGTCGAGGAGAAGGTGCGCGCCTACCCGGCCGCGAAGCTCGAGGAGATGGTCCGGCGGGTTACTGCACGCGAACTCCGGGTGATTGTCCGGCTCGGCTATGTTCTCGGAGCGGCGATCGGGGGGATCCTCGTCCTGGTGACCGCCGCTGTGGGATAATCGGGGAGACAGGCCGGACGGTGGGGTCGCGTGGCTCCCCGCCCCCGACGCTCACTTCATGCGAAACGGCTTCCGGGAATCGCGGCGGCGGGTATGCGAACCCTTCTCCATCTTCGGCTGAAGGAGATTGAACACCGTCCGGTGCCGCCGGACCTTCTGGTGCTCCCCCTCCTCATCCAGGCGCCGGTCGATATCATCGAGCGACTGGTCGTAGCGGCGCGGCATGCCGAGCCACACGCCGAATCCCAGCGCCACGACAAACGACAGCGCGATCAGCCAGCTCATCTCCCCCTGAGCGTCTCGAGAAGATAGATGCCGACGCCCCCGACAAGAACGATCGGAAGGAGGTTCGTCCCGAGCGCCACGAGCCCCACGAGCGGCCAGAAGACGAGATGGATGAAATCGTAGCCGCCTGGAAGCATGTCATGCCCCGTGTTCTCTGTGAACGGCGCGCGGCGCGGATTCAGGCCACGCATCCGCAGGGGGGTCAGAATATGGTCCGGTCCGCCGCGCGTGTCGAGCCGTTCGGTCCGGCGGACCCGACCGTCATCGGGAGAGGGAACCTCGTTCCAGCTCGCTCGCCTTCCGGTACATGCGCGCCGCCTCTTCCCGGCGCCCCTTCTTGTCGTACAGCATCCCGAGCAGGTAGTAGGTACGCGGCCGTTCCGGCCGGAGCTCGGCCGCGTGCTTGAGAACCCGGATGCCCTCTTCGACACGCCCGAGGCGATTGAGCGCCTCGCCGCGGTACATATGCGCGGGCACGTGCCCCGGATCCTCGCGGCAGACCCTGCGCAGTTCCTCGTCGGCCTTGGCGTAGAGGCCGCGCCGGAAGAGCACGAATCCGAGATTGGCCCGGATTTCCGTTCCTCTAGGGTCCAGCTTGGCCGCCTGTCTCAGCTGCGCCTCCGCCTCCTGATACCGCCCGCATGAGGCCAGTACGGCGCCGATGTTCATGATCACTTCGGCGTTCTGGGGCTCGGAGTCAAGCGCCGCATACAGGCATTCGAGTGCAGCGTCGTAGTCCCCGATCTGGTCGAGGACGATGGCCATGTTGTTCCGGGCCCGGATGTGGCCCGCATCCATCGCGATCACATCGCGGTACAGGCTGAGCGCCTCCTCGAAGCGGCCTTGGGCGGAAGCGGCCTTTGCATCCTCGAACCGCTGCTCGACCTCGTCGACCGGGTCGGGTGGCGGCGTGGGGGACGGCTCCACCGGTTCGACCGTCACCGGCGCCTCACCCGGAACATTCTGGTTCCCTGACTCCACTGCAGCATCTCCTGAATGTCGTCCCCTTCCCGGACGCGGGACGTCGCCCGCAGAGTCCGCTCCCGGAAGAGGTGTATCGCTGACCCCTGGACCATCCTACGGCTCGCCCGTCCTTCCCCCGGCCGCCGGACCGTCGCCGTCCCCCACCGGCACGGTCTCCCGGAGTACCCACTCCGTGTATGCCTCGTCCCCTGCCTCCACCCCGAGGACCAGCACTTCCGGCACGTCGTACGGGTGCAGGCCGCGGATGGTACGCATCAGTTCGGCGACCCTGGAACGCGCCGTCTTCAGGACCACGAATGCCTCAGCCTCATCCTCCACCCGCCCTTCCCACCGGTAGATCGAACGCGCGCCGGGGAGGACCGTGCCGCACGCGATGAGCCGCTCGGCGAGGAGCGCACGGCAGAGCCTCGCCCCCGACTCGGTGTCAGGGACCGTGGTCAGGACGGTCCGGATCGGCCGGGCTGCCAAACCGTAAAGACCCTCCGGTTCTCGTTCTCCTTCCTGTAGAGCGCATCGATCTGCCCGGCGTACCGTGCCTCCACGACACGCCGCTTCACCTTCTGGGTCGGCGTGAGCGAGCCGTCCTCGATCGTGAAGCCCCGGTCCAGGAGGAGGAGCTTCTTCGGCGTCTCGACTCTCGAGAGATGGCCGAGTTCACCGAGTACCTGGTCGCAGAGGAACTCCTGGACCCGAGGCACCTCGAGCAATGCGCGCGGGCCATCGGCCGCAACCTCTCCCTCGTCCCGCGCCCACGCCCCCAACGCCTCGAAGTCGGGCGCCACGAGGAGGACAATGAACTTCCGCAGGTCCCCGATCAGCACCGGCTGGTCGACGAACCTGTTCTTCCGGAGAACGTTTTCGATGGGCTGGGGCGCGATGTTCTTCCCGCCCGCCGTGACGATGATGTCCTTCTTCCGGTCCGTGATCGTCAGGAAGCCGTCGGCGTCGATCTCCCCGATGTCGCCGGTATGGAACCACCCCTCCGGGTCGATCGCCTCCGCCGTCCGGTCGGGGAGATTGTAGTAGCCCTTCATGACCTGCGCACCCCGTACAAGGATCTCTCCATCCTCGGCGATGCGTTCCTCCGTGCCCGGGACCGGCCGGCCCACTGTCCCTACGCGGAAGTTGCGCGGGAAGTCCCGCATGCTGTTGACGTTCAGCACGGGACTCGTCTCGGTCAGGCCATAGCCTTCGAGAATCGTCAGCCCCGCAGCGAAGAAGAACCGGTTGATCTCGGGCGAGAGCGGCGCGCCGCCACTCACGAAGAACTGGAGGCGACCGCCAACCGCAGCGCGGATCTTGCGAAAGAGGACCAGGTCGGCAACGAGATGCCGGAAGCGCGTTGCGAGATCCGGCTCGTGCCCCGCGAGTCGCACGTCCGCCCACCGGAGCCCCGCCCGGATCGACCACTCGACGATCCGGCCCTGGAGCCCCCCGGCCGCCCGGACCGAGGCATACACCTTCTCGTAGAGACGGGGGACAGAGACGGCCAGGGTCGGCCGGATTTCCTTCAGGTCCTCAGTAACGAGCTGGATGGAGCGGGCATAGGCGACCGGACACCCAACGTGGAAGAAGAGGTAGTCCGCCATCCGCTGGAAGACGTGCGATAGCGGCAGGAAGGAGAGGGCGGAGTCCGTCTCCCCGATCGGAAGGACTCCGGCGGACACGAGTATGTTCGAGTGGAGGTTGCGGTGCGTGAGCATCACACCCTTCGGATCCCCCGTCGTGCCCGACGTATAGAGGATCGTCGCGACATCCTCCGGCCGGGCCCTCTCCGCCTCCTCGCGGAAGTGCTCCGGAGACTCCCCCGCATCCGCCCCGGCCTGCATGAAACCAGACCAGGAGACAGTGCCGGGGGATACGGAGTCGGGCGGATCGAACACCACGACGGACTCGAGCCGGGGGCATTCCGCCCGGATCTCCTCGATCTTCCCGAGCTGAGCGGCATCCGACACGAAGGCGAGCCGGGCCCCTGAATCGTTCACGATATAACGGATCTGGGGGGGCGTCAGGCTCGGGTAGATCGGGACGTCGACGACGCCGGCCGAGAGACAGGCGTAGTCTGCGAGTGCCCATTCCACCCGGTTCTCCGAGAGGATCACGGCGCGGTCGCCCGGTCCCAGCCCCGTCGCGCGGAGCGCGGCCGCAAGGCGTGCGACCCGTTCGCCGACCTCCCCGTAGCTCACGTCCGACCACTCCGTCTCGCCCCGTGAGCGGAAGGCCGGGCGGGAAGCAAAGCGCCCGGTGGCCTCGAGGAAGAGATCGACGAGCGTGCCCGCGCCCGGCGCCGGCACCGATCCGTGCGGCCGCGCCGTCATGGCAGCCGGCGCGCGGGAGTGCGGCGGTGCACCGGGCCCATCACTAGCCGCGCACCGCCGAGAGATTCACCTGCAGGTCGGGACGCAAGGAATGAAAGACGCTGCAGTACCGGTCGTGCGAGAGCTGGACGGCCCGGTCCAGCTTGGCCTGGTCCGCCTCCGTCGGTCCCTCGGCCCGCACTTCGATCTCGAGTGCGGTGAAGCGGCGCGGGGGATCGGGCGCCCGCACACCCGACACCTCGACGACGAGGTCTGTGAGTTCGACCCGGCCCTTGCCCAGCACGACAGCCACATCGATCGCCATGCACCCTGCGAGGCTCATGAGGAGCGCTTCCATAGGCGAAGGTCCGGCGAGGGAATCACCGTCCAGGCGAATCGGCGCCGCATCACCTGTCCGGGCCTCGAAGATCCGCCCCGAACCCGTCCAGCGAACCCTGACGGCGCGCTCGAGCCTCATGCCCCGGCGTCCGTCGCGTCCGGAGCGGACCGAGCGATCAGCTCCGCGAGCGTTGCGCGGGCATGGGCCACGTGTTCGGCCGCGTCGGGCCCGGTCGGAGGTTTGCTCAGGAAGGCTTCGAGGTGGCGGGCCGCCGCCTCCTCCTGGCCTTCCCTCAGGAGAAGGAACGCAAGCCCGTAGTGCGCGCCGGGAGCGGACGGATCCCACTCGAGGGCGCTCCGGTAGGTCTTGGCCGCCTCCTCCGTCATCCCGATGCGGGTGTAGGCGATCGCGATCTGCTGAAGAACCGCCACATCGCCCGGGCTCTCCTTCAGCATCAGCCGGAGCGAGGTGAGTCCCTCGTGGAACCGGCCTTCCTTGAGAAGCTCGAGCCCCTCCTCATAGTAGTCGACCCGCTCCGAGTCGAGCTCACCCCCGAGGATCTTCTTCCACCAAGCCATGTCTTCGAGAAGGGGTGTGAGGGAGGGGAGCGAACCGCTCCCGTGCGACCTGCCACTGCGGAAATTACCAGCGGATCCCTGTGCCACGCAACGTCGCGCGCCGACCGAAAGACGCCTACGGATCAGCTACTTGCGGGCCCCTACGACGCCGTCCGCCGACATCGTCCGGAGCGCGAGGCCCGCAGCCTCCATCTCCGCCGCGGCGCCCTTACCGGGCTCCAGGCACACGAGCCGCGAGCCCGGAGAGAGTACGCGGGCAAGCTCACGGATGAAGGACACGTCGGCGGGCCCCTTCACTGCAACGCCGCCCAGGCTCCCGGAGAGGAAGGGGAGGCGTCCGGCGCCCACACCGAGGCGGCTGATGCCCTCCCTCTCTCCCGCATCCGACAGATCCGCGTGAAGCGCAAGGAGTTCAATGCCATCCATCCACCCGCCGAGAAGGCCTGCCTGTCCCGCAACTTCTCCGACCAGCGCGACCGGCCGGACGCCGGCCCCCCCTCCCAGGAGGGCCCCCAGGCGGAGCGCCTCGCGGGCGTTCTCCGCGTCAAGGGGCTCCAGCATACCGGGCCCGGAAGCGGAGGGGCGGAGATCGGAAAATCCGCGCCTGACCGGGTACTGGGTCCGGCAGTTCGCGCACGCGAGGCACCCCTCGATCACCCGGCGCGCCAGCAGCTCGTCGGCCCGAAGGATGAGCCCGAACTCTGGGCCGCAGCGCGGGCAGGCCAGGAGGTCGGTGACGAGGATGTGCATCCGTGCACGCGTGCACTCAGCCGGCGTCCCCGCTCGGGGGGCGCGGCGGCGTCCGGCCGGAGCCGACCGGCCCGTACTGCGCCCACTGGATGGGTGTTTCCCAGACGCGTGCATAGAGAAGCCCGTCGCGCACCGCCGGAGGGAGGAGAGTCCGCAGCCGCTCGTAGAAGAAGCGCGCCTGGTTCTCGGCGCTCGTCTCCTCCTCGGCGAACTCGGGCAGTTCGTTCAGATTCCGGTGGTCCAGCCGTCCGGCCAGATCGCGAAGGTGCCGCTTGAGCTCCACGAAGTCGACGGCGATCCCCGCTTCGTCCAGTTCCGCCGTCTCGACGGCGACCTCGACGACGTACCGGTGACCATGCAGCCTCTCGCACTCGCCCTTGTAGTTCCGGAGGAAGTGGGCCGCGTCGTAGTGGGCCCGAACGCTGACCGTGTACATCAGTGGGCGGCCTCCACCGTCAGGTAGGGGATCTGCACGTACGGGGGCCGCGAAGCCACGAAGAGCGCGCATGCCGCCACCGACCGGGGATCGAGCATGGACTCGCGCGGCGGCAAGCCCGGGCTCCGGTCCGGATCGATCGGATCCCAGAGCGGCGTATCGGTCGCCGCGGGCTCGAGGAGCGTCGCTCGCACACCCGTGCCGCGAAGCTCCTGGAGAAGGACATCGTGAAACCCCCTGAGGCCAAACTTGGAGGCGGCGTAGGCCCCGTTACCGGAAAACACCCGCCGCCCCGCAACCGAACCCATCTGGACGATGAGGCCGCTGCCGCGCGCGAGGAGATCCGGGAGGAAGGCCCGGACGGTGAGGAAGCTGCCCTGCAGGTTCACCGCTAGAGTCTTCGCGAACGTCACGGGCGCGGTGTCGGCAACCGGGTCGAGCGAAAAGACCCCTGCGGAGGCGACCAGGATGTCGGGCGGCCCACCCGCGAGTCCGATGAAGTCGCGCCGGAGCGCATCGACCCCCCGAGGGTCGGCGACGTCGCAGTGGAGTGCCCACCCCCCGCATTCCCGGGCCGGCGCCCCCGCGTCGCCGCGGTTCGATGCGACGAAACCGACCCGGGCGCCCTCGGCGGCGAGGGCGCGGGCTGTCGCCAGCCCGATGCCGCTCGACGCGCCCGTGACGAGAGCCGTCCGCCCCGGGAGTGATCCGCCACCGCCCACACCGCTGTCCACCGGGCTCAGCCCACGGGAATGCGGTCGGCCTCGCACAAGCGGAGGAACCCATCCCTCGTCCGGGCATCCTCCAGAAACGCGCCCCGCATGGCGGAGGTGATCGTGGAGGACTTCTGTTTCTGCACGCCGCGCATCATCCTGCAGAAGTGGTAGGCCTCGACGACGACCCCGACGCCCCGGGGTTTCACGACCCTCCAATAGCTCCCCGCGATCCGCTCGGTCAGCCGCTCCCGGACCCGTAGCCGGCGCGCGTGGAGTTCGACCAGGCGCGCCATCTTCGGGAGACCGGGGATCCGGCCGTCGGGGATGTAGTCGATGTGCACCTTCCCGAAGAAGGGGAGGATACCGGCACCGGCCGGCGGCGCCTCAGCCGCCCTCGTACTCGACATAGTTGCGCGGCGTCTCCCGGAGGACGAGTCGCTTGAGCTCGACGCCTTCGGGGAGGCGGGGGCGGATCCGCTCCCAGATCGCCACCACCATGTTCTCCGTTGTGGGGTTCTCGCTCATCCAGTCGACATCGAGGTTCAGGTTCCGGTGGTCCACATCCTGAATGACGGCCGCATGCACGAGATCCCGGAGCCGCTTGAGGTCGAGCACATACCCGGTTTCCCCGTCCAGCTCCCCCTCGACCGTGACGTCCAGCTCGTAGTTGTGCCCGTGCCAGTTGGCGTTGGCACACTCCCCGAAGACCTTCCGGTTCCTCTCCTCGCTCCATTCCGGGCGGTAGAGCCGGTGCGCAGCAGAGAAGTGGACCCTCCGGGTCACGCTCACCCGGGGCACGGAACGTACATTCGCGCCACTCTGCTCACCGGGGAGAGGGCAGGTTCAGTGGCAGAGGAAAGGCCGGCACCCTTCGGATGCCGGCCCCCAGGTGTGTACCGGAAGGTGACATTGAAGCCCGGGTTCAAGTACTTGCGACTCCCCCGTGAACCTTCGAAGTCCCCGCAAAGGGGCGTTTCGGCCGCTCCGGGAGTAAGTCCCGGCTTCAGATTTGTTGGCTCAATTGTCGAGCCCTCCGGCACCACCGGACACGCATAGTAGCCCCTCGAGGGGGCGGCGTAAAGGACGCCCGTCCGCGCCAGGCATCCGCGGAGTCGACACCCTGTGCGCGCCCCCCCCTACGCGCCCTCCTCCCGGTATCCGCGGAGACGCTCCAGGTTGCGCCGGTAGGAGGCGATGGGGTCCCCACCTCCCGGGGTCTCGAGAACCTTCGGAACCGAGGCGAACCGCGCATCCCGGACAATCCGCCGGAAGGGCCCATCCCCGAGGCTCCCTTCGCCGATGTCCTCGTGGTGGTCCTTGTGCGAGGCGAACGGGTGGCGGGAGTCGTTCAGGTGGAAGAGCTCGAGACTCTCGAGCCCCAGGACATCGTCGAACCGGGCCCACACACCTTCGTAGTCGCCCACCAGATCGTACCCGGTCGAGTAGGCGTGGCAGGTATCGAAGCAGGTCCCCACGCGCCCGGCTAGCTCTTCCGGAATCGCGTCCCGGATGGCCGCCAACATCTCGAAGCTCCCGCCCAGCGAGCTTCCGGCCCCCGCGGTCAGCTCGAGGAGGACGCGGGGCGAGGAGGGAATGTCCTCGAGCGCGCGGGTGATCGCCTCGGCGTTCCTCGCGATCCCGCTCTCGGCGTCGCCGTCCGTCGCGTGTCCGGGGTGGGTCACCACGAAGTCGAGCCCGAGCGAGCGCGAGCGCCGGAGCTCACACTTGAACGAGTGCAGGCTCCGGCCCCAGAGGCTCCGGTTCGGGCTGGCCAGGTTGATCAGGTAGGCGTCGTGGGCGACGGTCGAGCGGATCCTCTCCCCGGCACAAGCCTCACGGAAACGACCCGCCTGGTCCTCCCCGATCTCAGGCTCGGCCCAGCGATTCGGGATCTTGGTGAAAATCTGGAAGACGACCCCGCCGACCTCCCGCGACCGCTCCGGCGCGTTCTCGACGCCACCCCGGATCGAGACGTGTGCGCCGAGCTCATCGACCACCTCTGCTGAATCCCTCACTCGCGCTCCTCCTTTCGTCCACCGGTTCCCGGCTCCGTCATGTCGCGGACGTCGAGCGCGCGGTCGATCTCCCCCCGGGAGAGGAGACCCATCTCCAGGACGATCTCGCGCACCGACCGCCCCTCTCGCGCGGCCCGCTTCGCCACCTCGCCGGCCCGGTCGTATCCGATGTAGAGGTTGAGCGCGGTGGCGATGGCGGGATTCCGTTCGAGAAGCTCGCGCGCACGGTCGGCGTCCGCCTCGATACCCCGGACGCAGCGCTCGGCGAAAATCCGCGTCCCGTTGGCCAGGAGTGTCGCGGACTCGATGAACGCCTGCGCCATCACCGGCATCATGACATTCAGCTCGAAGTTTCCGCGCCCGCCGGCAATCGTGAGTGTGGTGTGGTTCCCCGCCACCCGGGCCGAGACCATCATCAGCACCTCCGAGAGGACGGGGTTGACCTTTCCGGGCATGATCGAGCTGCCGGGCTGTATGGCCGGGAGGCGGATCTCCGCGAGGCCCGAGGTGGGCCCCGACGCGAGCCACCGGAGATCGTCGGCGATCTTCATGAGGCTCACGGCGACGGTATTCAGCGCTCCGTGCGCCGATACGAGGGCATCCCGTGCGCCCTGGGCCTCGAAGTGATCCTCCGCCTCGCGGAACGCGAGGCCGGTCGCCTCGGAGATCCGCCCGATCGTGCGCCGCGCGAAGTCGGGGGCGGTGTTGATCCCGGTGCCCGTCGCCGTTCCCCCGAGCGCCAGCTCCGCCAGCTCCTCTGAAGCCGCGCGGACGCGCAGGATGCCGTTACGGACCTGCGTGGCGTATCCCCCGAACTCCTGGCCCAGACGCACCGGGACGGCGTCCATGAGGTGGGTCCGCCCGGACTTGACGAGTCCGTCGAAGGCGGCCGCCTTCTCCGCCAGCTCCGTCTCGAGAAGCTCAAGCGCGGGGATCAGCTCCTCCTCGAGCGTGAGGCGCCCCGCGATGTGGATCGCCGTCGGGATCACATCGTTCGACGACTGTCCGAAGTTCACCTGGTCGTTCGGGTGCACTGCGGCGTCCGGATCTTCCAGGCGCCGTGACGCGAGGCGTGCCACCACCTCGTTCGCATTCATGTTCGTCGAGGTCCCCGACCCGGTCTGGTAGACGTCGATCACGAATTCCCCATCCCAGATCCCGTCGCGGACTTCCGCGGCGGCCGCCTCGATCGCCGTGGTGATCCCGGGCTCGAGGTTTCCGAGCTCCCCGTTGGTCCGCGCCGAGGCCTCCTTGATGAGCCCGAGCGCCTGGATCATCCGGCGCCCGAAGCGCTGGCCGCTGACGGGGAAGTTCTCGACGGCCCGCTGGGTCTGCGCCCCGTAGAGCGCAGCCCGGGGCACGCGGACCTCGCCGAGTGAGTCCCGCTCGGTACGATAGGCCTCAGACATGCTCCTCCTCTCGCGTGACCGCATCCAACCCAGAACGACCGGGACCCACCCGGCCGCGGCGCGGACCGGGAGAATCCAGCCCGGCCATGGATCGGAAGATGGTCAATCGGACCTTCTCCTCCCACCCCTCACCGGCCGGACTGGTCTCCCGACCCACGCCTGACTACGATCGGGCCGGCACCGGGATCCGAGACCGCGGTTTGCCCGCAACACTCCCCGACCATACGGCAAGAGAACAGGCTCTCGTGGATACACGCACCGGGGAAGTTCCCGCGCCGCCCGTCGCCCTGGTGACGGGCGGCGCGGTCCGCGTGGGCCGCGCGATCACGCTGGGGCTGGCCCGCGCCGGATATGATGTGGCCATCAATTTCAACACCTCCGAGGCGTCCGCACTCGACGTCTCCCGCGTCGTGGCAGAGGCCGGGCGGCGGGCGATTGTCGTTTCCGGCGATGTCTCGAGAACCGAGGACACGAAGCGGATCGCCTCGGCGGTGGGCGACGAATTCGGGCGCCTGGACCTACTGGTCAACAACGCCTCCCTCTTCGAAAGCACTCCGCTCCTGGAGATCGAAGAGGAGGAGTGGGACCGGGTCATGGCCGTCAACGTCAAGGGCCCTTTCCTCATGGTACAGGCGACCGCCGAACTCCTCACGCGTGCGCGGGGCCGGGTGGTGAACATTGTGGATCTCTCGGCCTTCCGCCCCTGGACCGGGCACCCGCACCACTCCGTGTCGAAGGCGGCCCTGCTCCACCTGACACGGGTCATGGCACGCGCGCTGGCCCCGCGCGTGCGCGTGAATGCGATCGCGCCGGGCAGCGTGCTCCTCCCGGAGGACTACGATGAGGCCCAACGCGAGCGAGCCCGGCGCGCGGCCATCCTGGGAACCCTCGGCTCCCCCGAGGACGTGGTCCGGACCGTGCTGTTCCTGGAGCGCTCGCCCTTCATCACCGGAGAGGTGATCGTCGTGGACGGCGGGCACCCCGGCTAGATCGGCCGGCGCGCAGCCGCCGGCCGGTGGGGAAGATGCTTCCCGGGCGGACGCCCTATCCGGCGGCCTCCGGAGCGGCGCCGTGCGCGAGCCAGCGTTCCGCCTCGAGCGCCGCCATGCAGCCTGTCCCGGCCGCCGTCACGGCCTGCCGGTAGTAGGCGTCCATCACGTCGCCCGCCGCAAAGATCCCGGGTGCGCTGGTGGCGGTCCGCCACCCGTGCGGCGTGACGATGTAGCCCGCCCCATCGAGCTCGACCGCCCCGTCGAGAAACGCGGTGTTCGGCGTGTGGCCGATCGCGACGAAGAGCCCCCCGACCCGAAGTTCCCTCACCGCGTCCGTCCGGGTATCGCGAATCGCGATCCCGGTGATGAAGTCGTTGCCGAGGACCTCCGTCACCTCCTGGTTCCACTCGAACCGGATCTTCGCGTGGTCGAGCGCACGCCGTGCCATGATGGGGGATGCGCGGAGTTCGTTCCGCCGGTGGATCACGACAACCTCGCGGGCGAATTTGGTCAGGTAGAGCGCCTCCTCCATCGCGCTGTCGCCGCCCCCGACGACCGCCAGCACCTTCCCCCGGAAGGCGGGGAGAGCCCCGTCGCAGACGGCGCAGGCGGATACGCCGCCGCCGATCTGCGCGAGACGCTCCTCATTGGCCAGCCCGAGCCAGTTCGCGCGTGCGCCCGTCGCGACGATCACGGCCCGGGCCCGGAAGCCTCCCCCTCCGGAGGTGCGGAGCAGGAAAGGCGATTCCTCCCCTTCGATCGAGACGACATTCTCCGTCACGATGCGTGTGTCGAAGCGGAGCGCCTGGCGCCGCATCTCGGCCATGAGCGCCTGGCCATCGAGACCTTCGGAGAACCCCGGATAGTTCTCCACCTCGGTCGTGAACATGAGCTGCCCGCCGGGAATCATCTCGCGCGAGGGCTCACCCTCATAGACGACGGGATCCAGCATCGCGCGGGCCCCGTAGATGGCCGCGGTCCACGCAGCCGGACCCGACCCCACGACCACGAGATTCTCGCTTCCGCGACCGCCCGCGGGCACCCGCACCCCCTACTTGCCCTTGAAGATCTTGAGATTCGTCGAGTGCCCCGGGTTGACGCGGGCGGTGGGATCGACGCTCCGGACGGCGTTGTTGACGGCGATCGCGGCCTCCGAAAAGCCGGTCGCGATCAGGTCGAGCTTTCCGTCGTACTGCACGATGTCGCCGGCGGCGTAGACGCCCGAAAGGTTCGTCTCCATGAGCTGGCTCACGATGATGCGGTTCCTGTTCAGCGTAATTCCCCACGACTTGATGGGCCCGAGATCCGGCTTGAAGCCGAGAAAGGTGAGGACGGCGTCGCATTCCATCGTCACCGACTCCTTCGTCCGGTTGTCGAAGAGGACGGCGGATTCGACCTTCCCGTCCCCGCGGATCTCGGAGACCTCGTGGAAGAGCCGGAGCTCGATTTCGCCGGCCGCCTCCGCCCGGTAGAGGCGTTCCACCGAGACCTCGTGTGCGCGGAAGCGCTCGCGACGATGGGCCAGCACCAGACGCTCCGCCCTCTCCTTGAGGATCAGAAGCCAATCAAGCGCCGAGTCGCCGCCTCCGACGATGAGCACCTTCCTGCCCGCATAGGCCTCGGGATCCCTGACCGCATAATGCACGCCGCGCCCGAGAAACTCGTCGTAGCCGGGCACTTCGAGGCGCCGCGGCTCGAACGCACCCTTCCCGCCCGCGATCAGAAGCGCACGCGTCCGGTAGCTGCCCCCCGAGCAGTCGAGCCGGAGCGTCTCCCCATCCTCCCGGACCACATTCCGAACCTCTTCGTCGAGGACCAGGTCCGGGCCGAACTGCATGGCCTGCTCGACGAGATCGGCCGCGAGGTCCTTCGCCAGGATCTTCGGGAAACCGCCCACGTCGAAGATGTACTTCTCGGGGTAGAGCGCGGTGAGCTGCCCCCCGAGCTCGGGGAGGGAATCCACGATCCTCGTGGACATCCCGCGCATCCCGGCGTAGAAGGCGGCGAACAGCCCGGTGGGCCCGCCCCCGACGATCGTGATGTCCCGGATTCCGCGCCCGTTATCAGTCATCCGGCGTGCGTCTGGCGGCGGGCGGGCGAGTGGCGGCATCCACCCGCACGCACGCGCGGCGTGCAACCGCTTGCCGGATACAATACATCCGAACGCGCCGGGGTTGAAGTCGGGCGGAGGATGCGGCTATCGCGGCACCGGCCCGCCCGCCCCCGGCGGACCGGACAGACACCGGATGGCGCGCGCCACGATCGCGCGGGCATTCCCGTACGAGATGACCTCCAGCGCCTTGTCGGCACCGAGCCACCTGCACTCGGTGATCCCCTCCGAGACCTCGGGCGTCGCGTCGTCGAGCGCCGACCGCATGAGGAAGAACCGGCAGGACTTGCGGACGAGGATCCGGTCCGCGCGGAAGCTCCAGCTGATCTCCCCGAGATCCGCGCCGAGCTCCAGGTCCCCGAGCCCCGTCTCCTCGCCGACCTCCCGCAATGCGGCCGCCTCGCTCCCCTCCCCCTCCTCCAGATGCCCCTTGGGCAGACCCCAGCGTCCGTACGGATCCCGGATGAGGAGGATGTGCAGCCGATCCCCGAGCAAGCGGACCACGACCCCGCCGGCGCAGCGCTCCTCCACCTCTCCGGTGCCCGCAGGCACCGGGAGCACCCCCCGCGCCGGGGGCGGGCGGGGGCCGGCGGGGGCCCGATCCGGCGGAGACGGGGCCGGCGGGGGATCAGAAGATCGAGATCCGGACATACCGGTCCGGGTTTTCCCGGATATCCTCGAGGAGCGTCGCCAGCTCGACGAGGAGCACCTCCAGCTGAGCGGCCATCTCCCGATCACCGAGAAGCCGGCCCATCGTGCCTTCTCCCGCGTCGAGCGTCGCCGTGACGGACCCGAGGCGGGCGAACGTCGAATCGATCCGGGCGGCCATCGCCCGGATCCCGGCATTCGTCTCGCCCAGCTCTCCGGAGAGCGCCCGAAGGTCGCCCGACATGGCCGCCAGATTCACCAGCGTCGAGTCGATCGTGCCCCCCCCGAGAAGCCCGTCGGCGGTCTCGAAGGTGCTCCGGATCTGATCGGCCGCCGACGCAACCTCGTCGGTGGCCGCCTGAACGCCGTCGGTGATCTCGGTGAAGGAGACGGCCTGCTGGCTCACAAGCTCCGAGAGCCCCGTCGTCACCTCCTCGACGTTGGCGATCAGCGACGCGATCCGCTCCGCGGTCTCCTCCGAGAAGGCGACCCCCAGGCGGTCCGTGAGGGCCGCGAGATTCGTCGAGATCCGGTCTGCCATCGCGGTGAGCTCCGAGATGTCCGGGAGGGCGTAGCCGGGGAGCACCCCGGGCACCGACGGTGCCGGGTAGTCGCCGTAGGGCAACTCGGCACGCGACTGGATTTCCGCCTCCCAGTCGCCGAAGAGCGACTCCGGGGAGAGGATCACCACCGGATCCGGCGGGAGCGCCACAGGCTGCTCGAGGAGGAGCTCGATCCGCACGAAAGCCCCGCCGGGCTCGACCGAGATCTCCCCCACGCGCCCCACATCCACGCCCCTGTATTTCACGCTGTTGCCCGGCATGATCTGTCCGGCCTGGGCGACGATGACCTCCACCGTCTCCCGGTCCCGCCCCAAGCGCGTGCCCTGGAGCCAGAGCGTGCCGGCTACCATCACCACGAGGGCACCGACGATGACCACGCCGACGATCGCCTCGCGCGTCCTGTTCATGGCGCCTCCCAGAGTTCGGGCCGACCCTCGATGAAGCCGCGCACGACCGGGTCCCTGCTGCGCCGGATCTCGCCGGCGCTGCCGTGGAACCGGCACCGTCCCTCATGCAACATGGCGAGACGGTCCCCGATCCGGTATGCGCTCGCGATGTCGTGGGTGATGACGACCCCGGTCACGCCGAGTTCATCGCGCATCTTCAGGATCAGCCGGTCGATCACCGTCTTCGTGACGGGATCGAGGCCGGTGGTCGGCTCGTCGTAGAGGAGGTACTTCGGGCGGGTCGCGATCGCGCGTGCGATCCCGACCCGTTTCCTCTGGCCACCGGACAGCTCGGAAGGGAAGCGATTCCCGTATCCATCGAGCTCCACAAGTGCGAGCGACTCGGCAACGCGGCCGCGGATCTCCGCCGCCGCGAGCCCGCGGATCCGGCGGAGCCCCATCCCGACGTTCTCGGCCACCGTCATAGAATCGAAGAGCGCGGCGAACTGGAAGACGTAGCCAACATTGCGCCGGAGCTCATACAGCTCCTCCCGCTCCAGTGCGTTCGCGTCCCGCCCGTCCACGACGATGCTCCCCCGGTCGGGGACGAGGAGCCCGACCATGTGCTTGAGCGCCACCGACTTCCCGGATCCGGACTGGCCGAGGATAACAAGCGTCTCCCCCTCTCTCGCCAGGACCGAGAAGCCGCGAAGGACCTTGTTGGAGCCGAAGGCCTTGTGGACACCCCGCAGCTCGATGCTCATCCGGAGCGGCGTCGACCGCCAGAGCGGAGCGAGGGAGCCATCCGGACCTAGAGGAGGACGACGGCCCAGAATGCGTCGAGCGCCAGGATCACCATGCAGCTGGTGACGACCGCCCGCGTCGTGTTGCGCCCGACGCCCGCAGCCCCCCCGCGGGTGTAGAGGCCGAAGTAGCAGCCGATCGAGGTCACGGCGAGCCCGAAGCTGGTCGCCTTGATGAATGCGAACGTCACGTCGAAGGGACGGAAGAAGAGCGTGAGGCCGCTCACGAACTCCGGGGTGCTCAGGTCGAGGAGGCGGAGCGCCGTCAGCCACCCGGCCGCGATCCCCATGGCGATGGCGAGCGAGGTCACAAGCGGGAACATGATGACGCCGGCGAGCACCCGTGGCAGCACGAGGTAGGCAGCCGGGGGATAGGCCATCGTCTCGAGCGCATCCACCTGCTCGGTGACCCGCATCGTGCCGAGTTCCGCGGCGATGCTCGCACCGACCCGGCCCGAGAGGACGAGCCCGGTCAGGACGGGACCCAGCTCGAGCATCATCGTCTTCCCGACCAGAACCCCGACGAAATAGAGGGGAACCGCACCCGTGAAGGTATAGGAGGCCTGGAGGGAGAGCACGATGCCGGTGAATGTCGCGATGAAGAGCGCAATCGGAACGGAGTCGACCCCGATCCGGGACAGCTGCTGGATGAGCACCCTACCCCAGATATTCGTCTGGGGGAAAGCGGCTACGGCCCGGCCGGCCAGGATGCCCCACCGGCCGATCCCCGCGGCGAGCGCGCTCCCCCGCCGCCCGATGGCCGAGAATGGTGTCAGAAGTCGTTGCGTCATACGGCTTCCGCGTGCGGGAGTCGACGGCCGGACCCGGACCCGGACGGAACCGAGACAGAGTACCGCGGCCGACAACCCCGGGCTACCCGGGGGTGCGGACGAGGCTGCCTGGCCAAGCGGCGAACGATGCCTCCGGTTCGGGGACGGAGGCACGCGGAGAGACGCAGGTCCTGGAGGAGAAAACCCCACGCACGCGGCAAGCGGCAGGTTCCCTTGCGCCCGCCCCCCCGGCTGTTTCACTGTATGCGCGAACCGGCCGGGCGCATCCCGTGGACGCGTGCCGACCGGCACACGGCCGGTCCGCCGGGACCGGCGCCGGAACCCGCGCGGCGAGCCCCCGCATCCGGCCCGGCAACCTGAAGTCCACAGCCGGTGGGCCGACCCGGGAGGAGGAGCGCGGATGCCCGAGACCGGCCCCGCTGCGGGGTCCCCGCCGCCAGCGGAGGGACTTCGCAGGTTCCCGTCGCGGCGCCGCACACCCGACGGCCCGGCACATGTGCGGTTCGACCGGGTCACGAAGAGCTTCGACGGCGAGACCCGGGTCGTGCGCGACCTCGACCTCTCGATCGCGGAGGGCGAGTTCCTCACGCTTCTCGGGCCTTCCGGATCCGGCAAGACCACCTGCCTGATGATGCTTGCAGGCTTCGAGGCCCCGACCTCCGGGAAGATCCTCATCAGGGACCGGGACGTCAGCCGCGTGCCGCCCCGCCGACGGGGCATCGGGATGGTGTTCCAGAACTACGCGCTCTTCCCCCACATGACGGTGGGGGAGAACCTCTCCTTCCCCCTCGAGGTGCGCAGGCTGGATGCCGCCGCGCGCCGCGAGCGGGTCGGGCGCGCGCTGGAACTCGTCCGCCTCGAGGGGCTGGAGCGCCGGCGGCCGAGCCAGCTTTCCGGCGGGCAGCAGCAGCGGGTGGCCATCGCCCGGGCTCTCGTGTTCGAGCCCGACCTGGTGCTCATGGACGAGCCCCTGGGCGCACTCGACCGGCGGCTGCGGGAGGAACTCCAGTACGAGATCCGCCGGATCCACGCCGATCTCGGCGTGACCGTCCTCTACGTCACCCACGACCAGAACGAGGCGATGGTCATGTCGGACCGCGTCGCGGTCTTCCGCGCCGGACGCATCGAACAGGCCGCTTCCCCGGAAGCGCTCTACGAGGAACCCGCGCGCGCTTTCGTGGCACGCTTCATCGGCGAGAACAACCGCCTGCCCGGTCGCGTCGCCGCGATACGCGACGACATCTGCGATGTGGAAGTCGCCGGCCGCGTCGTCCGGGCGTTCCGGGTCACGGAATGCCGACCCGGGGACCGCGTGACACTCTCGATCCGCCCCGAGCGCGTCGCCCTCGCTCCCGAGCCGGGCCAGTACACGAACGAGTTCGAGGCCCGGGTCGAGGACATCACCTTCCTCGGCGACCACATTCGCCTGAGGCTCGGGCTGTGCGGGCGGTCCGACTTCATCGTCAAGATCCCGAACATGGTGGGTCACGGCGCCGTCATCGAGGGAGACCGGGTGCGGGTGGGCTGGACCCCCACCGACTGCCGGGTGCTCGACCCCGACGACGGGGAGGAGACGGGATGAGAACCGCGTACGCCCGGGCCGGCGGCGCGGCCGCGGCGGCGGCCCTCGCCTGGAGCTGCGTCGGCGAGCCCCGCGAGTCGCTGACGGCCGTCTCCTGGGGAGGTTCGTACGCCCGGGCCGTGACACGTGGCTACATCGAGCCCTTCATGGACGGGACGGGAATCGAGGTCCGCCTCGAGGACTACAACGGCGGCCTCGCCCAGGTGCGCGCCCAGGTGGAATCGGGCAACGTGCACTGGGATGTGGTCGACCTCGAGATCGCCGACGCCGTGAGCGGCTGTGACGAGGGACTGCTGGAGAGGATCGACCCCGGCACCCTCGCGGCCGCCCCGGACGGCACGCCCGCCACCGGCGACTTCCTCCCCGAAACGCTCCTCGAATGCAGCGTGGGCACCCTCCTCTACTCCACGGTCTTCGCCTACAACGACGAGCGCATGCCGGGCGAGAAACCGGCGACGCTCGAGGACTTCTTCGATCTCGAGCGCTTTCCGGGCCGCCGCGGGATGCGGCGCACGCCGCTCGTGAACCTCGAGTTCGCGCTCATGGCCGACGGCGTGCCCGTCGAGGCCGTCTACGAGGTGCTCGACACGCCCGAGGGCCTGGACCGTGCGCTGCGCAAGCTCGACTCGATCAAGCCCGAGGTCGTGTGGTGGGAGGCGGGAGCCCAGCCACCCCAGATGCTGGCCGACGGCGAGGTCGTGATGTCGACGGCCTACAACGGGCGGATCTTCAACGCCCAGGTGCTCGAG
>CAZHGS010000005.1:0-136629 GCA_964532325.1 uncultured Gemmatimonadaceae bacterium
CCAGTGTCAATGGACATGATGTCGGATGTCCTTCCGCACATATTATGGGAACAATTATCCAGCATACACCAGTCCGTTGGATGCGTAAGCGCCTGCTCTTCAATGGTTTACGCGATCAGAGGGCGGATGAAGTTCCGCTTAAGCAGTGCGACTGTGTTGACCGCACGGGTGTCACTCCGTTCCTGGCGGGGGCCGCCCTCGAGGAATCCGCCAGCGGCCATGCTCTCGATGCGTTCGATCCAGTGACGCGCCTTCGCGTAGTCGCCAAGCTGCAGGTCGCCGTACTGTCCCCAGTCGAGTGCGTGGGTTGCGGCCGCCATGGCGTCGCCGGGTTGCCAGAGCTCGCGTGCCGCGTCGTAGGCAGACTGGTTGGTTTCGGAGACACGGTCCCACATCGCGTGCTGGATGAAGATGTGCGTGGGCATGTGCCGCGCGTGGGAGACCGCAGGCGCGATGTCAGCAAAGAGGTCGGCCGCTTCGAGCGCGAGCGGCGCGTGAAGAGGATCGTCAAAGGCGTGGATCGTATAGTGGGCGGCTCCGGGGTGATTGCGGTTCCCGACGAGAAGCCCGAGGGTGATCGCGCCTGCCCGGACGTTCAGCCGCTGGCTCAGGTCCCCGGTCGCCTGCACAGCCCCGAGCATTGAGAGCGCGTAGAACGCGGCCACCTCGGGATCCTCGGGATAGCGTTCGTAGAGATCACGCATCGCCTCCATGTGTCCGACGCGCCGCACCTCCTGGTCGCCTTCACCCCAGAGGACCTCGACAGCCTGCAGGAATCCCTTCTCGCGGTCCGTAGGAGCCTTCGCCAGCCGCCCGTCTCTCGTCGCTCCCAGCCGTTCGAGCACCTTGCGCGGCTCCCCGGGGTCCATCTGCGAGTTGAGGGGGTGGTTGTACGAGAGCGACTCGCCCCATTAGGCGAGCGCGAAGTCGGGAGAGAGCTCCTGGGCCGTCTCGAACTGCTCGATAGCTTGGTTCCAACCAAAACTGTTCAGGATCGCGACACCGCGCAGAAAGTGCTGCTGTGCTTGGCCGGTCTCGGAGGTCGGGAAGTCGATCGAACCCACGTTCTCGAACTGAGCGACAGCGGGGCGGACTCCCGCGCCGACGAGGCACGCGAAAACAGCTAGGAAACGGATGGTCTTCATCACAGCCTCCCTCTGGCCGGGTGCATCGCCGTCTCGGGATTGGATCTCATAATGTCGGCCCGCCCGGCGCCGCACGATCCGTCGTCCGTCCGCGACCTGCCGCGTCTCATCTCGGTCGCCTGGCCTGCTGGGGCACCGCGCGGAGACCCGATGGGCTTTATCCGGCACGACCGTACGAGTTTATTGGCGACCGGGACAACGCCGGTTGGCCGTTGACGCTTTCCCGGGCCAACTCTAGGTTCATTGGCTATTTCGGGGTCACGACCTGACCAGTGGGAGCAATGGAAGAGATCCAAGGGCGGGGCCCTCTTCTTCTCCTCTCCGGACGGGCCAATCGTTCACTCGCCGAGGAGATCGGTGCGAGACTCGGCAAGTCCGTGGGCGGCGCGTCCATCCACGATTTCGCCGACGGGGAGATCTTCGTCCGGATCAACCGGAATGCGCGCGGCCGGGATGTCGTCATCATTCAGCCGACGATCCCGCCGTCGGACAATATCATGGAACTCCTCCTGCTGATCGACGCGGCGAAGCGGGCATCGGCCGCGCGCGTCACGGCGGTGGTTCCCTATTTCGGCTACAGCCGCCAAGACCGGAAGGACCAGCCGCGTGTGGCGATCGGCGCGAAGTTGACGGCGAACCTCATCGTAACCGCTGGGGCGGACCGGGTTCTAGGTGTCGACTTCCATCAGCACCAGATACAGGGCTTCTTCGATATCCCGGTTGACCACCTCTACGCGATGCCCGTTCTGACCCGGTACTTCGTCGACAAAGGACTGAAGGATCTGGTCGTCGTAGCGCCCGACGTGGGCTCCGCGAAGATGGCGCGCGGCTTCGCGCGCCGCCTGAGCGGGAGCTTCGCGATCATCGACAAGCGGCGTCCGGCACCAAACCAGTCGGAGGTCCTGAACGTAGTGGGGGATGTCGAGGGGCGAGACTGCCTCATCACCGACGACATGATCGACACCGCGGGCACGATCACTTCGGCCGTCTACGCACTGAAAGAGCGCGGGGCTGCGAGCGTCTATGCGTGTGCCACCCACGCCCTCCTGTCGGGCGAAGCACCCCGGAGGCTGGATCGGGCACCCCTCACGCAGCTCGTCGTCACCAATACGATCCCGGTCCCCCAGGAGCGGAGCTTCCCGGCGCTCAAGGTGCTGTCCGTGGCGCCGCTCCTCGCGCGGGCTATCCAGTACATCCACTCGAACGAATCGGTCAGTGCGCTCTTTGACGCCCCGGCGGTGGGCGGCTGAACCCGAACTACGGGCCCGGTGCGGCCCCTGACGTGAGGTCGGAATCATGGCGACGCAGGTGACGCTCAAGGCGGAGCACCGTGAAGGCCGGGGCAAGGGTGTGGCGCGCAAGCTCCGGGCGGGCGGGCGGCTCCCGGCCGTGGTCTACGGTGCGGGCGGCAATCCGGTGTCGATCGCGCTGGACACCCACGACGCGATTCACCTCTTCCGTTCCATCTCGGTGGAGAACACGATTATCAATCTGGAGATCGCGGGCCAGGACACATCCGTCCCGACGCTCGTGCGTGAGATTCAGACGCATCCGGCGCGGCCGGAGGTGCTCCACGTCGACTTCCTGCGGATCCGGTCCGGAGTGAAGGTGGAACTCGAAATACCCCTCCACCTCGAAGGGAGTCCCGCAGGCGTCCAGGCGGGTGGCGTCCTTGAGTACTCGATGCACCAGATCCCCGTCCGCTGCCTCCCGACGGACATTCCCGAGACACTCCGGCTGGATGTGAGCGAGCTGGAGATGGGCGGGGCGATTCGAATCGGGGATCTTGTGCTTCCGGAAGGCGTTGAAGTCATGCTGGACAGCGAGCGTATGCTCTGCACTATACTCGCGCCGGCCGTGTCGGCTGCCGACGAAGAGGCGGAAGATGCGGACGCGGAAGAGGAGATAGAGGTGGACACAGAGGCCGGGTCGACCGGGGAAACGACCGGCTAGAGAGCCGTTCTCCCACCAACGGGACGCGCCGGGGTGAAACTCGTGGCCGGCCTGGGAAATCCCGGGCCGACGTACCAAGGGAACCGGCACAACCTGGGGTGGTGGGTGGTGGACCGCCTCGCCTATGACTGGGGGTTCGGCAGCTTCGGAACCGACGGGCGCGCCCTTGTCAGCCGGGGCGAGGTGGATGGCGCCGAGGTGCTGCTCCTCAAGCCGACTACCTACATGAACCTGAGCGGGGCCGGGATTCTGCCCCTCGTCGTGCGCGAGCGCATCGAAGTGACGACGGATCTCCTCGTCGTTGTCGACGACGCGGCGCTCCCCGTCGGGCGGGTGCGTTTTCGTGCGCGGGGGAGGGCGGGGGGACACAACGGGCTTGCATCGGTCGCGTCCGTTCTGGGCACCGCCCGGTATCCCCGGCTCCGCATCGGCGTGGGTGTGCCGCCCGAGGGATGCCGCCTGAAGGAGTGGGTGCTCTCCGACATGGCCGCGGAGGATGAGGACCGGATCCTTACGCTCCTCCCGGTTCTAACCGGAGCGGTCGCGCTCTGGGTCCGAGAGGGCACCGGCGCGGCCATGAACGAATACAACCGCTAGCGAGGTCGGATCATGAACGGAGTGGATCTCTCAGTGGGAGCGTGGTTTCTCGGGGCCGTCGGATTGGGTATTGCCCTTGCCATATTCGGCTATGTCCGGAGGCAGCCGGCGGGACGGCAAGAGCTTGTGGACCTCGCAGACCAGATCCACGACGGGGCGATGGCTTTCCTCCGTCGGGAGAACTCGATGCTCGCGGTATTCGTCGCGGTCGTGGCGACGCTGCTCGCATTCGGGATCGGGACCGGCACGGCCGTCGCCTACCTGGCAGGCGCGACGAGCTCAGCTCTCGCCGGTTTCATCGGGATGAAGGCGGCCACCCGCGCCAATGTGCGCACGGCGCATGCTGCGAGCACCGAAGGCCAGCGAAAGGCGTTGCGGGTCTCCTTTTACGGGGCCGCCGTCATGGGATTGGCGGTTGCTTCTCTGGGACTTCTCGGAATCGGGGTCTTCTACGTCGTGGTCGGGGGCGGCGGGGCAGGAGACCTCCCGCGATTCTCGGAGGTCATCGCCGGATTCGCCATGGGCGCGTCCTCCATCGCTCTCTTTGCCCGGGTCGGTGGGGGGATCTTCACAAAGGCCGCGGATGTCGGTGCTGACCTCGTAGGAAAGGTCGAGGCCGGGATCCCCGAGGACGATCCCCGCAACCCGGCCACGATCGCCGACAACGTGGGCGACAATGTTGGCGATGTGGCTGGCATGGGAGCCGACATCTTCGAGTCGTATGTCGGTTCCATTGTGGCTACCATCGCCATCGGCGCAACCTCGGTTGCGCTTGCATCAGATGTGGTGGAGGCCGTCGCCCTCCCTATCGTCACCGCGATGGTCGGTCTCGTTGCATCGCTCGTCGGTGTCGGCATGATGAGGTTGCTGGAAGGGACGGACCCCGCGGCCGCGCTGCGGAACGTCACCTTCATCGCCGCCGGGATCCTCCTCGTCACCATGTACTTCGTGGTCCGGGCAATGGGGTTCGAGATCGAGGATCCCACGGGCGGATTCTATCCGGCCACCGGTCCTTTCTGGGCGATCCTCGCCGGGACGGTTGTAGGGATCGCGATCGGGCTCGTGACCGAGTGGTACACGGCGGGCCGGCCCATTCAGCGGATCGCGGCCGCGAGCGAGACGGGTGCTGCAACGAACATCATTGCTGGCCTCGCGCTCGGGATGAATTCGGCGGCAATCCCGGTGGCGCTGATCGGCGTCGCCATTTTCGTTTCCTACAGCATGGCCGGTCTCTACGGGATCGGAATCTCCGCGGTCGGGATGCTTGCTACCGTCGGCGCGACGATGTCGGTGGACGCCTACGGGCCGATCGCCGACAATGCGGGCGGGCTAGCCGAGATGGGTGGGCTGGGAGCTGAGACCCGCTCGATCACCGACTCGCTGGACTCGATCGGGAACACGACGGCCGCGATCGGGAAGGGATTTGCGATCGGCTCCGCCGCCCTCACGGCACTCGCCCTCTTCTCTGCGTACACCGCGAGCGTCGGCCTTCAGGAGACGGGCATCAATCTCGTCAATCCGCTCGTCGTGATCGGACTCTTCCTGGGCGGGATGCTTCCCTTCCTTGTAGCGGCCCTTACGATGACGGCGGTCGGCCGGGCCGCCGGAGGGATGGTCGAGGAGGTGCGCCGCCAGTTCCGTGAGATTCCGGGCATCATGGAGGGCACGGGCCAGCCGGACTCCGCCCGTTGCGTCGACATCTCGACCCGCGCTGCACTGCGTGAGATGATCCTGCCCGGCGTCATCGCCGTGTTGGCACCGCTGCTCGTGGGTACGCTTCTCGGGGTGGAGGCTCTCGGCGGTCTACTCGCCGGCGCTCTTGTCACCGGCGTCCTGATGGCGCTCTTCATGGCAAACTCGGGAGGGGCTTGGGACAACGCGAAGAAGTCCATCGAGGCCGGGGCTCTCGGCGGCAAGGGTTCGGATGCGCATAAGGCCGCGGTTGTCGGGGATACGGTCGGCGATCCATTCAAGGACACGTCCGGACCATCGCTGAATATCCTGGTGAAGCTGATGAGCGTGGTTGCCTTGGTTCTCGCTCCTCTCTTCGTCCGCATCCACGGGATCGCCTTCACCCGTGATGCGCCCTGGGAGGACGTCCTCGGGGTCCTCGTGAGCCTGCTCGGATGAGGGGTCCTCGCCGCCCGCCCGGGACCCGGTCAGGACATGGGGACGACTTGGATCAGCTGCTCGCCGATTCGCTCGAAGATCTCGTCGAGCGAGAGTCCGGTGATCGTCAGGCCGTGATTCTTGAGTCCGACAACAGCCTGCGCCGGCTCCGGGTGGTCCCGGAGGATCTCAGCCACCGCCTTCCCCAGCTCGAAGGTGCCGCAGGGGTAGTTGAATTCGGTTGAGGGAATCCCATCCATCCACGCGTGGGCGTGAAGGATGGCGCCGACGTTCGGGTGCTCGCGGTAGATCATCCAGTGCTCGATGGCATCGACGGACACTCTCCTTGGCTCGATGCCGGGCGGGACGGAGAGGAGCATCGATCCATTCGCCTCGTTGTAGCCGGCGACCATCAAGATGTCGCGTCCGATCTCCTTCAGGTTGGACTTGTCGACGCCGGAGGCACTCATCCAGAAGCGGGACGCATCGTAGCGGGCGGAGATGTTCCCGTAGGAGAGCCCTCCGATACCGTAGAGTCGCTTCAGGTGACGGCGTTCCTTTGCCGGCAGGATTTCGTCGAGCGGGAAGGGCGTGGGGAGGACGTTCAGTGCATCCAGCTTCTTCCCGGCGCGGTACATGGAACGGGTGATCTCGTCCCCCCCCCAGAGCCGCTCGGGGAGATCGGGCCGGAAGACGTTGTCGATGACGAGCCTGGAGGTCGCGAGCGGCTCGATGCGCTCATAGACCTTGTCGAAAAACTCCGTGAGATCGCTCGTCCCGTTCACCCGGTAGTGTCCCTGCTCCGGGGTGATGAAATGGGCGTCCGGAGGTGCGTCGGAGTTGGGTTCTGACACTCCGATCAGCAGGTTCGAGAGCGAGCGGATGAGCAGCGGGTAAGTCTGCGGCAGTGCTTCCTCAGTCGTCTCCAGAGCGGGCTCCAACTCAGTGACGCCGATGAGAAAGACCGCCTG
Source organism: uncultured Gemmatimonadaceae bacterium (assembly GCA_964532325.1). Classification (GTDB taxonomy): domain Bacteria; phylum Gemmatimonadota; class Gemmatimonadetes; order Longimicrobiales; family Gaopeijiaceae; genus JAAXGI01. Next base: position 6,776 of record CAZHGS010000005.1, read on the forward strand.
GCCCCGCCGCCGGAAAGGCTTCGGATAGCTCCTCGGAAATGGGTTTACGACGAGGGAGGCGCGGTCGGGATCCTCCACAAAGGTATGTCCGTGCCGCACCATCGTCTCGCGCAGGCCCGCGAAAAACCACGCGAGCCGCTCGAGATCACTGTGCCTTGCGAAGGAAAAATCCATTGATTCCGGTTCTCGGACCGCAGGACCCCGCGGGCGGGGCGCAGCGGTGCGGTGACTGCACAGGGTCTCAGAACTCCGCTAAGGTCGACGGAATACGGGTCATTCGCAAGAACCCGTGCGCCGCAGAGGCGGCGGTCACCTATCGTTCCGTCGGATGCGGCCTATGTGCGGGGGACCCGATCCGCTCGGCAGTGCGTGCCCCATGCCCTCCAAATCGGTGGCGGTCGTTTCCCCTCTGCGGCAGCAGGGCCTTGCGCTTGAGCGGATCGGGCTGGCCCGTAGATTCCATGCTCCGTCAGCCGCGTGCCGCAGGTTGTGCGATCCTAGGGCCGTGAACGAGGTGTCCGCATGTTGAAGGCGGGGATCGTTGGCCTCCCCAATGTCGGCAAGTCTTCGCTCTTCAACGCCCTGACCGCGCAGGCCGTGGCGGCCGAGAACTACCCCTTCTGTACCGTCGAGCCCAACATCGGCACGGTGGAGGTTTCCGACCCGCGGCTGGACACCGTCTTCCGACGCAACCTGAGTCCGAGGCGCGTGGCGGCCGTCGTGCAATTCGTCGACATCGCGGGGCTTGTGCGCGGGGCGTCTGAAGGCGAAGGACTCGGAAACCGCTTTCTCGGCCACATCCGGGAGGTGGATGCTGTCGTCCATGTGCTCCGCTGCTTCCGCGATCCCGATGTGACTCATGTCCTCGGTGACGTCGAACCGGTTCGCGACCGGGAGATCGTGAGCACAGAGTTGCTGATCGCGGACCTGGAGTCCGTCGAACGCCGGCTTGACAGGCTCGAGCGGAGGGTCCGTTCGGGACATGCGGAGGTGGGCCGCGAGGTGGCGCTCCTCGAGCGGGTACGGGATGGTCTCGCCGAGGGGACTCCGGCACGGCACGTCGAGGTCTCCCCGGCGGAAATGGCGCTGCTTCGGACCTTCCATCTCCTGACGAGCAAGCCGGTCCTATATGTCGCCAATGTGGACGAGCAGAGCCTGCCTGGCGGGGACAACGAGTGGACGGGCGAGTTGGAAGAGGTCCTCCGCAAAGCCGAACCCGACGCGGGTTTCGTGTGCGTGTCTTCCGATGTGGAGGCCGAGCTCGCCAGGCTAGCCACCAGCGAGAGGGACGAGTTTCTCGAGATGCTGGGCTTGGCCGAGCCTGGGGCACACCGAGTGATCAGGGCGACGTACGATGTGCTCGGGGTTATCACCTTCTTCACGACGAATGAGAAGGAGTCGCGTGCCTGGACCATTCCCAGGGGTACACGTGCCCCGGAGGCTGGCGGTACGATCCACTCCGACTTCCTGCGCGGCTTCATCCGAGCCGAGACGATCGGCTACGAAGATTTCGTACGGGTCGGGTCGCTGAGAGCTGCACGCGACCAAGGGCTCATCCGATCCGAAGGGAAGGAGTATGTAGTCCGGGATGGCGACCTGATCCTCTTTCGCTTCAACGTATGAGGGCGCGGATGCCGGACCGTCGGCATGCAGCCGCTGGCTGACACTGTTGGAGAAGATCGCACAGAGAGACCACGACGTGGCCGCAGGCGGCACGGCTACGATGTTGCACGGCGGCGAGGCAGGGAACGCGCCGTGAACTGCTTCAGCCTCTTGCGGGCTCTCCCGGCCCGCATGGAGCGGCGACAGTCGACCTCGGCGGGTCACGCGGCCTCCGTGCCATCTTCTCCCCAGCAGGACACCTGACGGCTTGGGTCCTCGTCGAGCATCGACTGCAAGGTGTCCCGCGCGGCGGAATCGGCGATGATCCCCTCCCTGCCAACACGGTGTGGGATACCTGCTGTTCCGCTTTTGTTGAACGGGGCGGGAGTTGGAGGAGCATGACAGGAAGGAGAGCGGACATCACTTAACATGGGAGGGGATCTGGCGGGTGTGGGGGGAGTCTACATCCGCGCGGCGGATCCGGGCGGCCTTGAATAACCTCTACCTCAAGCGCCCTATATCCGGAACCGAAGGCATCCCGTCCGCAGGCCCTCTTCGCGGACCGGCAGGTCTGTCCACGTCGGCGATCCGGCCGTGCACCCTCGTACACCGGTGATCGGTGGGGGCGCGTCAGCGGCGGGAGGACATCCATTCGGGTTCCGGTTGCCCTCGCACGTGATGCTGTCGCCGTCACTCGACGTGCCCTCCTAAGGCCATTCGTAGATCTGGCCTGTTCCTTCCGGTTGTCTCCGTACGCCGGCAGTCTTAGGCCGTCGTCCTTGCTCCACGCTTCCGCGCACGTCGGGTCGCCGTTTCCGTCGGCATCCCAGTACGCGAATTGATTCCTCGTCACAGCAGATGCCATCGCGTCGATCCCGTCGGTGGTCGTGGCTGTCGATGTTTCGCTGCCCGTGGCGACAGTCGCCGTGATCATGGTGCTGCCGGGACCTCGCCGGTTGCCGAGCACCCGGAGTGGGTGACCGCAGTGGTAGCGATGGCGGAGGCGCGGCCTCCCACCTTAAGGGTAAACGCGGCGCTCTCCCCGATCTGGACTGATGCGGGTGCCGGCGACATCGGTACGGTAAGCCGGCGGGGACGCTGGCGGCTCGGGCGGCGCGGACGTGTCGGCGTCGGAGCCGGAATCGGAGCAGCCGGCCAGAACGGCAAGGGCCGATGACGTCTCAGAAGTGCTTTCCCGGATACCGGGGCGGCTGGAAATTGCCTCGCGGTGTAGTTGCCCGGTCTCCGGGTCTCCACATCGTCCACCGTACCGTGTGCATGAAATCCCGCATCGTCGCACAGTCCGGCGGGAGATGCTGCGTTGACCTGACCGGGGAGACTGCGGTATGGCTTGGTACTGGCCGCAGCGGGGACCGTGGCCGTGGACGATGTTCGGCGGGCGGCGGCTCATCCCTGGGACCGGGCCCGAGTATGCGGCAGCAGATGGTTAATGGCAGCAGGAGACCTGGATGGTCCAGCAAGCGATGGTATGCAGAGTGATCCGTCATGTGGCATTCGAGGACCTCGGCTCGTTTGCCAAACCGTTGGAGGAGGCCGGCTTCCGGCTGGCATACTGCGACGTCGGCAGGGACGACCTCGGCGCCCTCGATCCGGTATCGCCGGAGCTATTGATTGTGCTCGGAGGACCGATCGGCGCGTACGAGGAAGCGCGCTATCCCTTCCTCGAGGCGGAGATTGGGTTCATCGGACGACGACTCGAGTCCGGCCGTCCGCTGATGGGAATCTGCCTAGGGGCCCAGCTGATCGCGAGAGTTGCAGGAGCGCGTGTCTATCGCGCCGGTCGGCCCGAGGTCGGGTTTGCTCCTATCACACTCACGGATGCAGGCCGCACGTCCTGCCTGGCGGCATTCGAGAAGGATCCCGTGACGCTCCACTGGCATGGTGACACGTTCACCCTTCCGGCGGGCGCGATACGCCTCGCATCGACCGCGGCCTGCAAGAACCAGGCGTTCTCGCTGGGCCCGCGGGTCATCGGCTTCCAGTTCCATCCGGAGGTCGACGCCAGCCGGATCGAGCAGTGGCTCATCGGTCACTCGGTGGAACTGAACGCCGTCGGGATGGATGTTCCGCAACTGCGCGCGGAGGCGGCTAGGTACGGGTCGCGGCTGCGGGCCAAGGCGCGCTCAGTGATCGAGACGTGGCTTGGCGAGGCCGGCATACCGTCCTAAGAAGTCGTGCCATCCCCGTCCCTTCCGCCGGATTGCGGCCATCGTGAGGTGGTGTACTCGCGCCCGGAAGAAGGGCACTAGTCGATGGGAATGGTCGCCCGGCGGGGAGGGACGTTTCCGGCCAGGGACTGATGAGACCTCCCGATGGTCTGTTTCCACGGGATGCCGGGCGCACCAGCCCGGTCGGCCTCCGGGCCCTTGACCCCCTCTACTAGGAAAATCATCTTCTTGACCGATTCAATGCGGGACGGTGTTCCAGACTTCCTTCAGAAATCCAGGAGGACATGAGCGGTCGCACCCCCGTACCCGCTTCCCGTCCCGTCGCAATGTTCGGGTCGCGGGTCCTCGTCGTTGCTATAGCGATCGCGGTCCTCAGGCTCGCCGGACCGGGCCAATCGAGCGCGTCCGCTCCGGACGGTGGTGCTTCGAGACCGGCTGCGGGATTAGTGCACGGGCCGGTTGCGGGACCCGTTGGCCAGGAACATCCCGGTGAGGAAGCCTACCGGCAGCACTGTACGATCTGTCATGGGCAGCAGGGCAAGGGGGACGGACCGGCTGCGTCCGCCTTCGACCCCGCTCCGCCGGACTTCACCTCGCCGGAATCCGTGGTGCTCCTGACCGACGACGAGCTGCTTGAGATCGTGGTCAAGGGCCGCAGAGCTATGCCGGCCTTCGAAACCGTGGTCGAACCGGCACTGCTGCCGGTGCTCGTCCGGTATGTCCGCGACCTGAGCAATCTGGCGGACTAGGGACTGCGGGCTCCCGGTGCCGCCGGATCCATGCCTGCCTCGTCGTGTTGCGCGCTCCCACTGCTGGCCGGTCCCACTTGCTCCCGCAAGACCCGTGTGTCGCGGGTAGGTGTGTATCATCCGCGATAGCGAATCCTCGCCGCTGGCCGTCCGCCGGCTCTCGTTACACCTGCGGCGCGCCCGCCGCTTCTCGGGGAGTGCATCGCGCCGGCCCGCGCCCGAAGGTGCGGTTGAGTCCGGGCGCGGAGCCTCCTATCTTTGCGTGCCACAAGGAGCCCGCTCCACCCCGGCGAGGGTGGGGCCCGTGATCAGCGGACCGGGGGACCAGTCATGAGGGACTACGAAGTCGTCTATATCCTTCGCCCATCGATTACCGAGGACCAAGCGACCGGAAAGCTCGAGAAGCTCCACGCCTTGGCAACGCGCCTCGGAGATTCCGAGGTCGTCGCTGTGGACCACTGGGGCGTTCGCCAGCTTTCCTACGAGATTGACGACCAGAGCCAGGGCTACTACGTCGTGGCCCACTTTACCGCAGAGCCGGCTGCGCTGGCGGAGTTCGAGCGGATCCTGAAGCTCGATGACGAGGTGCTCCGCTACCTCTTGGTGCTGAGCGAAGGAGAGCCCACTTCGGGCATGTCGATCTTGGCCGAGCCGCCGGCAACTGTCGTGAAGACGGAGGCCGATGCCCGGATTCCCGGCGGCAAAGAGCGTGCGGAGCGTGACGGCAGGGCGGATGCGCAAGTCGGCACCGCGCGGGGCTCGACTGCGCCCCCGGAGTTCTCGGGAGGACGCGGTCGGCGCAGGCGGATCGACGGTCCTAGGATCGAACTCCTCAACTACAAGGATGTGGCGACGCTTTCTCGGTTCGTGACCGAGCAAGGCAAGATTCTTCCAAAGCGCACGACGAAGGTGACGGCGCAATTCCAGCGACGGCTCGGGCGCGCCGTCAAGCGGGCTCGCTTCCTGGCCCTACTCCCGTACATCCAGAACCACGACCGCTAGGGCCGTCGTGACCGCGACGGCATCGGAGGGCAGGGGCTGGCTAGGGGTATTGGGCCTTATCGCGGCTGCGGCAGGCCTTGCGGTCGCACAGCCGTTTGTCGTGATGGTTGTGGCCTTCGCGATTCTGACGGTCACGGGTGGAAACGAGCATCGGTTCCTCTTCCTTCTTGTCCTGCCGCTATACGCCTTCATCGCCGTCTTCTACCCGGGATCCGCTGGGGGCGCCTGGTATCTCGAACGCGGATGGGCGGTCCTGATCACCGGCTGGTTTGTGAGCCTGACGATGCTCCTGCCGGGACGCGGCTTTTTCATGCGGGCGCTCGCTTCCGTTGCCGGAGCCGGTGGGTCGGCGGTTCTGCTGCTCGCCGTTGATGGTGGCTGGGCCCGGGCGGATGCGACCATGGCGGCGCAGATCGAGGCCAGCGCGCTGGCATCCCTCGAGCTTCTCGGGGCGCTCGCGCTCACCGGCGCGGAAGCGCAGCTCTCGAGCGCCTTCGCCCGGGCCGCCGAGATTCAGGGGGTGCTGTTCCCGGCATTCGCGGCGCTGAGCAGTGTGGCGGCTCTCGGGGTTGCGTGGTGGGCGCATGTCCAGACGGCGGGTCTTCCGGGACCGGCGCTTCGGCCGCTCCGGGAATTCCGTTTTGCGGATCCCCTGATCTGGGTGTTTATTTCCGGGCTCGCACTCATGCTCGTGGCTGATTGGAGTGCCGGGTGGGGGCGGCTCGGGACGAACTTGTTCGCGTTCATGGGGGGGCTCTACATCTTGCGGGGAGCTGCCGTCCTTCGTGTTCTGTGGGGGGGCGTGTCGGTCGGAACGGGGATCCTGCTCTCCCTCGCAGTTCTTCTGGCGGGCCCGTTCGTGGCTCTCGGTGCGATGCTGGTCGGGGTCGGCGACTCGTGGCTCGACTTCCGGTCGCGTGTGACACCGAACATCGGGGAGAGCGCGTGAGGGGAGGGCCTGTGCGGCGCAGGGGACAGACGGGACGGCGTGTCGGCTGAAGGAGTGTCGTGATGAAAGTGATCTTGAAGAGAACGGTCGAGAATCTCGGTGGGCCTGGCGAGGTCGTCTCGGTCAAGCCAGGGTATGCCCGCAACTACCTGCTTCCCCAAGGCTTGGCCTATGAGGCGACGGGGGGCAACCTCCGCCGGGTCGAGCAGGAGCGGCTGGCCGCCGAGGAACGTGCCAGACGCGAATTCCTCGAGGGGCGCCGGCAGATGTCCCAGCTGGACGGTACGACGCTCGCCTTCAGGGCCCGGGCCTCGGCCGAGGGTCGGCTCTTCGGCTCGATTTCGGCTGCGGACATTGCGGAGCGGCTCACGGCTCTCGCGACCGACTTTGAGATTGCGCGCCGCCAAGTCGTCCTCGAAGAACCAGTCAAGGAGCTCGGGTCGCACCAGGTGACGATCCTACTCCCGAAAGGGATCGAGGCGGAGATCGGGATCTCGGTGGAGCGGGAGGAGGACTGATCGGCGCGGGTTCGACGGTATCGGTCCTGGAGCGTGCTGCTGAGCTCGCCCTTGAGCGCAAGGCCCGGCACGTCGTCTCGCTCGATCTCAAGGGGATTTCGTCGGCGACAGATTTCTTCCTGCTCGCCACCGGCACCTCCGATGTCCACGTCAGGGCGATCGCCGACCACGTGCTGGACGAACTCAGGAACGAGGGCGTTCGACCGGACCACGTCGAGGGGCTCGGGCACGGCCAATGGGTCCTGATCGACTACATCGATGTGGTGGTGCATGTGTTCCGGAGCACGACGCGGGAGTTCTACAGACTCGAAGATCTCTGGGGAGATGCGAAGCGACGGGAGTTCTGAGCTGTGACGCGTGGCGGGACCGCCGACGTGTACGAGATCGCCCGGGACGTTCCGGAGGTGCCTGATGGCCTCGAGCCCCCGCGCGGCGACGCGGGCCAAGTGGTTGCCCTGCTCGCTGACAAGGCGTCCCGTTCGCACGGATGGTGTGGACACTTCGCTCTCGCCCTCGCTTCGCGCTGGTGCGGCCCGCAGCGCCAGGTCGTGATCGCTGACGGGGACCTCGAGCGGGGTTCCCTCCACAGTATCGCGGATGTTCCCAACGACGAGGGAATCGGCGACCTCCTCCGCTACGGGGCATCGAGCCAGCGCGTTATCAGGCAACTTTCGCCCGCCGGCCCGCACCTGATCCCCGTGGGAACGGTCGTTTGTGATCCGGAGGAGTCGCTGCGAGATCCACGATGGTCATTTCTCTTGGAGGAGTTGCGCGGTAACGGCACCACGTTGCTCGTCTACCTCCCCGCTGATTCCGCTGGCGCCGCGGCGCTTGCTGCGGAGGCCGACGGGATCATTCACATGGTGTCAGGCGCTCCCGCGGGCGATCCGGCTCCTGGCGGCATCTGGGTCCACGCCGTGGACCCGGAGCTGCATCCCGGGCACGGCTCCGCTGCATCCCGGGTCACCAAGGACGACCGCGGCGGACGGACCGACCCCGCGCCTAGGCCGCAGCCGAGACCAAAGCGTGGGCGGCGCTTCATCATCGCGATGATCGTGCTCGTCCTCCTGACTGCCGCAGCCGTCTTGGCCTGGCCGGGATGAACGCAGGCTGCGGGGGCCGGGGAGTGCCTGGGGACCGCGCCGGCCCAGCCTCAGCCCCCCCTGCGGCGCTTCGCCTGCTGTCTCTGACATCCGGCGGATGAAGCTTCGAGCACTCCGGCTCCACGGCTTCAAGTCCTTTGCCGACCGGACCGAGATTGCCTTCAACGATGGGATCACTGCGGTTGTGGGTCCGAACGGGTGCGGGAAATCGAACATCTCCGATGCCGTCCGGTGGGTTCTGGGCGAGCAGCGCCCCACGGCGATCCGTGGCTCGAGGATGGAGGAGGCGATCTTCCAGGGGAGCGTGAATCGCCGACAGGTCAGTCGCGCCTCGGTTTCCGTCGAGTTCAGCAACGAGGACGGTGCGTTCTCTCTCCCCTTCGGCGTGGTGGAGATCGCAAGAACGGTATACCGGGACGGGGGCAGCGACTACTTCCTAAACCGTGCCGGATGCCGTCTGCGGGACGTGCAGGAGGCGTGCCGGGACACAGGGCTCGGCGCGAACGCGTACGCGGTCATTGAGCACCGGATGATCGATGCGATCCTCTCGGACCGTGCCGAGGAAAGGCGGGGCCTTTTCGAGGAAGCTGCCGGGATCGGGAAGTACAAGGACCGCAGGCGTGAGGCATCGCGCGGGCTCGATCGAGCAGGGGTGGATCTGCAGCGCCTCGAGGACGTGATCGGGGAGGTAGAGAAGAAGGTTCGCTCGCTCGCCCGCCAGAAGGGGAAGGCGGAGCGCTACCGGGCTCTCAGGAATCGGCGCCTTGACGTCGAGGTCACGGTTGCGAGACATCGGCTCGCGGCGTTCGAAACGCGGCTCGACGAGATCCGGGCGGCGCTGGACGGCGGCGAGGAGCGGGCCACAGCACTTCGCGCCCGGGTCGAGACCGAGGAGATGCGGCTCGAGTCGCTGAAGACGCAGCAGCTCGAGAGCGAGCGGGCCAGGACCGCGGCCGCCACCCAGGTCGACCGGCTCAGATCAGAGCTGGTCAGTTGGGAGCGCGAGTGTGCGGTTGCTCAGGAAGGCGCGGCCCACGCCCGCCGCCGGATCGAACAGATCGGGCTTGAGCGGTCGGATGCGGCCGGACTCATGGACGAGTGCCGTGCGCAGATGGCGGAGCTCGCGGCCAAGGGCAGGACGCGGGACCAGGAGAAGGTGGACCTGCTCAGGCGGATCGAGATTCAGCAGGGACGGACCCGGGATGCTGGAGAGCAGGTCCGCCAGGCGCGGCGCGAGGCCGGGGAGATCGAGGCCGCGGAGCGGAGATTGGCCCGGCTACGCGCCCGCCTGCAGGGGGAAGCCGATGCAGCCGACGCCCGAGTGGCGGAACTGGAGGGTCGGCTCGCGGAGCTCACGGACGAGCTGGCGGAGGCGCGCGAAGCACTGGGCAGAATGGTCTCGCAGGGCGATCTGTTTTCCGATCGGCTCGCGGAGCTGCACGGGGAAGTTCGGCTCTGCGGGGATCGGCTTCAGGTATGCCGCGGCGAGGTGGCGCGTGTTCGCGCATCGCTGGAGAGGGCACGTGCCGACGAGATGCGCGCGCAGGAGCGCCATGGAGCGCTCTCCGCTCGCCGGACCGCTCTTGAGCGGATGGAGAGGGATCGCGAAGGGGTCGGCCCCGCAGCACAGGCCCTCCTCTCGGATCCGCCGGAGGGCGTCGTAGGCATTCTCGCTGACTTCATCGCCGTCGACTCCGGACATACGCGGGCGGTCGAGGCGATTCTCGGACCCCGGCTTCGCGGCGTTGTGGTTCGCGATTCCGATGTCGCGGGGCGGGTGGCCGAGTGGTTTCGTAGCGAGTGGCGTGACGGCGGCGGGCTCCTCCTCCTTCCCTTGGACCGGGTGCCGGCGGGTGACGAGTCGGGAAGCCTTCTGGCTAGCGCTGCCGCCGGCGGAGAAGGCGGCCCCTGGGCGCGTGCGCTCCTGCGGGGCTTCGAGCTCGTCGCGCCCCCCGTTCGGCCCGTCTGCGGCTCGCGCGGCGCAGCGCGGGTGTCGGTGGACGGAGCCTGGATGGAACAAGGGGGCATGCTCCGCTTGGGCAACCCGCGCGGAACCGATGGCCTGCTCGAGAGAAAGGCGCGCCTTCTGGATCTCGGGGTGGCGGTGGGTGGGGCGAAAGCCCGCCTGGACGAGGTTGCGGCCGCGCGCGAGGAGGAGGAGGCCAGCCTCGCGCTGCTTGAGGAGGCGCTCGCTGTCGCGCGCGCGTCGCTGGAAGGCGCTGAGGACGCTTGGAGGATCGCCCGCTCCGAACAGTCGGCGAGCGAAGACCGGATGCTTAGTGGGGAGCGACTCGTCCAGGACTTGGAGGACCGGTGTTCCTCGGTCCGGGACGCGCTCGAGAGGACCAGGGAAGTCGCCCGACAGAAGCGGGATGAGGGTGCGCGCATCGTCGCGGAGCTGGCGCAGGGCCGAGCGGTGCGGAGAGCTGCGAGCTCGGCGCTCCACCGTGCGGAGATTGAGTGGGAGGAGGCACAGGGCGCGTCTTCCCGACTCGCTGTCGCGCGCGCCCGCGTCGAGGGTGACATATCGAGGATTCGGGAGCGCGAGTCGGACATGGGGCGCCAAGAGCGCGCCGCGCAGGCGCGCTTGGCCGGCTTGGAAGCGGAAGAGGAGGAGTTGCGTGCCTCGGAGCGACGGGCGCAGGCGGTTCTCGACGAAGGAGGCCGCGAGACCGAACGCCTTTCCGCCGCCCTTGAGTCGGAAGCAATGGGACTCCGTCGCCGCGATCAGGCCCTCGAAGAACTGCATACCCGGCTCGCGGATGGAGAGAGACGTGTGCGGGAGGTCCGGAGCGACGAGCGCGCTGCTGTGGACGAGAAGCACGGTCTCGAACTGGAGAAACAGGAGGTGCAGGGGCATGCCGGTCGGATCCGTGAACGGCTGGAAACTGAGTGGGGACGGTCCCTGGAACGACTGTTTCGGGAAGCCCGTGGGGTCGAGGGCGACGAGTCGGGGCTTCTCGCCGACCATACGGAGATCCTGCGTGCTCTCGAGCGGATCGGGCCGGTCAACATGCTGGCTGTCGAGGAACACGAGGAAGAGTGCGCGCGCCTTGCCTTCCTGACGCGCCAGAGGGATGACCTCTCGGAGGCCCGCGAAGATCTTCGTTCGGCGATCCAGGAAATCAACAGCACGGCCGTCGAACTGTTTCAGGGCAGCTTCTCGGCAATCCGGGACAACTTCCGCGACACCTTCCTCAGGCTGTTCGAGGGGGGGGAATGCGATCTGCGTCTGCGAGACCCGGAGGATCCCCTCGAGACTGCGATCGAGATCCACGCTGCCCCGAGAGGGAAGCGACAGCAGAGCATCGAGCTCCTCTCAGGCGGTGAGCGGGCGCTGACCGCCCTTGCACTACTGTTTGCGATCTACCTCGTTAAGCCGTCTCCCTTCTGCGTCCTGGACGAGGTGGATGCACCGCTCGACGAGGCGAACATCGAGCGCTTCGTCCGTCTCCTGAACGACTTCAAGGGGAAGACCCAGTTCGTGGTAATCACCCACAATCCGCGTACGATCGAGGCGGCCGACTGGATCTACGGCGTCACGATGGAAGAGCCCGGCGTGAGTTCGGTCGTCGGCGTGCAGCTCGACGGTGCCTTGGGCGTGGCATCCGAAGGCATCCCAGCCTGACCGACTCTCCCCGATGGCAGCCACCCGTCCGGGTGAGGAGTCCTGATGCCAGGCGCAGGCCTGCACTCCAGAGACCGGCATCAGGGAGCCAGATCACGATCCGGACCCGTCCGTCGGGGGTGGCCGCCCGCCATCTGCCTGAGCCGGTGGGCACTGCTCGAATCGATCTGTTGAGACGGGCGGGCGGAGCGTGGGCACGCTGGCCGCATCGGCGCCGCCAAAGTTGGCCGTACGCGTCGGTCACCGCCGGAGGCGGCCATTTTCCGGATCCGCGGCATTCCCTTCACGCCCCGGCACAGGGCTTGGCCCGTCCGCCCCGTCCTTCCGATCCCCGCGGCCCGCCACCGCCCGAACACATGACATCGAGGGCCGCGGGCTGCCTGCCACACCGTGCAGGGAGGCCCACGCGGGCCCGGCGACCCACTCCGGGAGCCTTGAGAGCTGGTCGGAGCGTGCGTACACTCTGCCTGCGCCGGGATGTTTGCGGGGTAGGGACACCTGCCAACCGTTGCGGGCACTTGCCTGCGTCCCCCGAAGGGCACGGTGAGCGTGGGGTCCGGGCCGGGGGGCCGCATCCCGCGGCTCCAGTGCCTGGCCGTTAGGATCCGGATCCGCCCGGCGGGAGGGATGCGCCCCGCCGGCTTTGCGTCAGCTTGACAGGAAGGTGTCCAATGCGAGTCACCGTCATCGGGTCGGGAACACTCCTTCCGAATGATCGCCGCCGCTCGCCCGCGCACCTCGTCGAGTACGGCGGTCAGAGGATCCTGCTCGATTGTGGCCCTGGCTCCGTGCACGGCTTGGACCGGGACGGACGCGAGTGGCGGGCGATTTCCCATGTCGCCATCACGCACTTCCACACAGACCACACGGGCGACCTTCCCGCCCTCCTCTGGGCGTGGACACACGGTGCCGACTCGTGGCACGGTACGCGGAGAACAGTGGTCGGGCCGCGCGGAATACGGAGAGTCCTGGAGGCCATGAGCGCCGCGTACGGCGATTACGTCCTTGAGCCGGGCAGCCCGCTTGAGGTCGTGGAACTCGAGCCGGGGGGATGCCGGACGCTCGGAAGCGGTACGATCGGAATACGGGCCCACCGTACGGTTCACACCAGCGAGTCCCTCGCCTTCCGTCTGGATGGCGGCGGGTGCGCGGTTGGTTATACAGGCGATACCGGCGCGCACCCCCCGCTTGGATCCTTCTTCTCGGGGGTCGACCTCCTTATTTCGGAGTGTTCCGTGCCGGACGGGTCACCACACTGCAACCACCTCTCTCCGAGCCAGGTGGCTGATCTGGCTCTCGCAGCCGGGGCACGCCGTCTCGTTCTCACCCACATGTATCCCACGGTCGACCCGGATGAGGCTGTGGCCGTCATTCGGGCGGCAGGTTTCGCCGGTGGCGTCGATGTCGGAACGGACGGCTTGGTGAGGGACCTTACACCGATGCCGTAGTCCGGAGGGCGGGAGGAGGTACCAGGGAGACCGCCAAACGGGGGCGGTGGTCACGCTGCCCGGTGTATCGGGCGCTACCTGTCGGTGCCATCCTCGCAGCAGGAATGTGCCTCGCGGGATAGCTTTCCCCCAGCGTTGACGTGTTCGGCAGGGCCGGGATAGCTTGCTCACGTGCCCCAGGCCCACAGGTCGCAAGCCCGTGAACCCCGTCAGGACCTCGCCGGTAGCAGCGGTAAGCGTGGTGACCGGCGCTGTGATCCGCCTGGGGCACTTTCTCTGATCCCGCACCGCGCCGACCCGCCGCCCGCGCGAATCCGTGACACACACCGCCCTCGCCCGTAGGTACCGCCCGCGGAGCTTCTCGGAAGTCGTGGTCCAGCAGCACGTCTCCGAGACGCTCCGGCGTGCCATTCACGGCGACCGGGTCGGGCATGCCTACCTCTTCTGCGGACCCCGCGGCGTCGGGAAGACGACGCTCGCGCGGGTGCTCGCGATGGCTCTCAACTGCGCGGACCGGGAGGAAGCCGGCGAGCCCTGTGGAGCCTGCGAGAACTGCCTCGCGATCTGGAACGGGGCGACGGCCCTAGACGTGGTTGAGATCGACGCGGCCTCGAACCGGGGGGTCGACGACGCCCGGGACCTCAGGGAGCGGGCCATGTACGCCCCTTCCGATGAGGGGCGAACCAAGGTCTACATCGTCGATGAGGCCCACATGCTCACCCGGGAGGCGTGGAACGCGCTTCTCAAGATCCTGGAGGAACCCCCGCCCCGCGTCGTCTTCATCTTCGCCACGACCGAGCCGCAGAAGATCGAGCAGAGGGCTGCCCCGATCCTCTCGCGCTGCCAGCGCTTTGATTTCCGCAGGCTCGGCGTGGCCGACATTGTGGCCCGGCTGAAGGAGGTGCTCAGGGCGGAGTCCGCCGAGGCGCCGGGCGACGTGCTCACTCTCATCGCGCGTAAGGCGAATGGAGGGATGCGCGACGCACTCTCGATCCTCGACCAGGTTCTCGCCCTCTCGGATGACGGGCTGACAACCGAGTCGGTGGGGCGTGTGCTCGGTGTCATCGGGGAGGAGCGATACCAGAGGCTCTTCGAGCTCCTGAGCGACCGCGACCGCCTCGGTGTGTTCGAGCTTGTTCAGGAGCTCCTCGACGATGGCTCCGACCTGGTCGAGTTCTACTTCGGACTGATGGACGCGCTCCGGACCATGCTTCGCGCTCGGCTCGGAGCACAAGTCCCGGCGGACCGCCCGGGGGACTCCCGTGCCAGATGGGAAGCCCTGGCCCGGCGCTTCGAGGCCGCCGACCTGGTCCGTATGCTGGGCATGGCAGCCGAGGTTGAACTCGGCGGCAGCCTCCGGAGGACCGCGCAGCCGAGGGTGCTCATCGAGCTGCTCCTGCTTCGCTTCACCTATTTGGACCGCACGCTCGAGCTTGAGGAACTCTTCGGTGCTCTTGGGGGGGAAGGCGGCAAGGGCGGGGATCCGGATGCGGGCCGGCGCGGGGTGCAGGCTGCTCCTCCGCCCGCCCACCGCGCTCCCGGGTCCCCACCGCGTGTGCCGCCTTCAGAAGATCTGCCCGCCGACCCTCTCGCCTGCTGGGGGCGCCTCCTTGCCCGGGGCCGAGGGCTCCCGGACGGGGACGGAATGCGAATGATACTCCGGGGGGCGGAGGCGCATGTCGATGGGGCCGGGGGCCTCGAGCTCCGGATGAATCCGGGCCCGCATCTGGACCGTCTGCGTGCCGGTGAGCGCAAGACACTCGAGGAGGCGCTCGGCCGCGCGGCCGGCCGCCCGATTCCTGTACGCCTGCGTGCTATCGATCTCCCGGCGGACGCGCAGCAGGCGGGGGGCACCCCCTCCGGGTCCCCAGGAGAGAGGCTCGGAGACCTCCTTGAGCGGGAACCGGGGCTCAGGCCCGCGGTAGAAGTGCTCGACCTCGAACTGGTGGACTGACGGGGTCCGGCGCGCGCAGACGGTCTCCCCGGCCCGGCCGTTTCCGCCCGCCGGGTGCAAGCCGCCAGGACCATGATCATGAGGACTCGCCCGGATGAACATCCAGAACCTGCTCCAGATGGGCCAGCAGATACAGGACCAGATCTCGGAGATCCAGGAGAACCTGGGAACTAGGGAAATCACTGCCTCGTCGGGCGGCGGCATGGTCACGGCGGTCGTCGACGGAAAGGGGTCGCTCAGGCGCATCGCGATCGATCCGGCGAGCGTGGATCCCGCGGATTTGGAGATGCTCGAGGATCTGGTCCTGGCTGCGGTGGCGGAAGCGCAAAACCAGGCCCGCGCCGTCTACGAGGACGAGATGAAGAGATTCACGGGAGGCCTCCCCCTTCCGATCAAGCTGCCCGGGCTCTTCTAGCTGTCGATGTCGGCCATCGACGAGGCTGCGCGGGAGTTCCGCCGACTGCCTGGCATCGGACCCAGAACAGCCATCCGCCTCGTCTATCACCTGCTGAGAAGCTCTCCGGGGCAGGCGCGGCAGCTCGCGGGCTCAATCCTCCGGATGATCGAATGTGTCCGGTCGTGCGAGGTGTGCGGGAACTTTGCGGAGTCGGCGATCTGCACGATCTGCGCGGACAGCCGCAGGGACCGTGCTGTCGTATGCGTTGTCGAAAGCCCCTTTGATGTGCGGTCCGTCGACAGGACGGGCCGGTTCCCGGGTCTCTTCCACGTTCTCGGCGGTGTGCTCTCCCCACTCGACGGGATCGGGCCCGACGAGCTCCGCATAGCGCCGCTCATCGAACGGGTCCGGACCTCGAACGGCGAGCTCCGGGAGGTGATTCTCGCAACGAACTCATCCGTTGAGGGTGAGGCCACGGCGGTCTACCTTGAGAAGAGAATCCGGCCCCTCGGCCCTCGCGTCACCCGTCTTGCCCGGGGGCTCCCAGTCGGGAGCGATCTCGCGTATGTGAATGGGTCCACGCTCGCCGAGGCGCTCTCGGGTCGGCGGGAGATGTAGCCCGGCGCCAGCGTTCGCACCTGCGGGGGAGGTGATGGAGGACGATACCAAACGGTTGCTGAAGGTGACGGGGATCACGGCGGCTGCGGTCGTGGTTGTCGGAACGGTCGCGGCCCTCCTCGTGCGCGACCAGATCAGCCGGCAGCGCCGCAACCTGTTCAACCCACTGGCGATCCGGCGCATGGCCGCGCTTGAGCACGTCGCGCGCCAGGACCCGAGCGCAGATCAGATCAACCTGCTGAGAGACTACGTCGCGTGGGAACCGCGGCGTCTCCTTCGCGAGCGGGCTGCGGCGATCGTTGAACGTATGGAGCGACGTGCCCGGGAACTGGCAGGTCCGGTCGAGAAGCCGGCGGGGTAGGCTCCTGGAGGCGCCCGAGCCGCGGGTCCCGCAGATGCCCGGCCCGTCTGCGGCAACGAACCCGAAACCGCGTTTTCCGATGGTGCTACGCCGGCTCGATCTCCCGAACGTGATCACGGTCGCACGGATCGTCGCGTGCCCGGTTCTCGTGGTCCTGATCCTCTCGCCGGACCCGGCACGGCTGGCCCTGGCGTTCCTGGTCTTCGTCTCGGCCGCGCTCAGCGATCTCTGGGACGGCTACCTTGCGCGCAAGCACGGCTGGATCACCGATGCAGGGAAGCTCCTCGACCCGGTTGCCGACAAGCTTCTGACCGTCTCGACCCTCGTCCCCTTCTACGTCGTGTCCCACCGGCCGGGTGCGGTCCACGAGATTCCATGGTGGGGACCACTCCCCCTCTGGGTTCTCGTCGTGATCTTCGGGCGCGAGATCGTCGTGACGCTCTTCCGGGGCTGGGCACTGCGTCGCGGGTCCGTCCTCTCCGCGGGGCCTTCCGGCAAGATCAAGGCCTTCATCCAGAACGTCTTCTGTGGATCGCTCCTTCTCTGGTACGTGCTTGTCCGGATGGCTCCGGAGCGGGGCTGGGAGGAGACGCTGGGTTGGATCGTCTGGAGCTGGTTCCACCAGGCCGTCACGGCGCTTGCGCTACTCGTCGCCCTGGTGCTTACCGTCTACTCCATGGGGGTCTATTACCGGGAGAACCGTCAGCTCCTTCGACATCTGTGACTGGCCCTGGTTGTGGAGCTGCACTCCTTGGCCGAATCTCCGAGACCTTCAGCGCGAAGGGGTGGCGGCTTGCCGTCGCCGAGAGTTGCACGGGCGGCCTCGTCTCGAAGCGCCTTACCGATCTTCCCGGGAGTTCTCTCTATATGAACGGGGCGTTCGTCACGTACGCCGACGCGGCCAAGGTCGACATCCTCGGCGTGGAGGAGGAGGCCATCCGCAGGTGGGGAGCGGTCTCGGGGGAGGTGGCCACCCAGATGGCGCGGGGCGTGGCCCGCGTATTCCGGGCAGATGTCGGACTCGCCGTCACGGGCATCTCGGGCCCCGGAGGGGGACTCCCGGCCAAGCCGGTTGGAACCGTCTGGTTTGCCGTTGCCGACCCGGAGGGGGTCCGGACCGCTCGGACCCGCTTCCCCGGGGACCGCGCGGCCGTCCGCGAGGCGGCCGTCTGGCACGCACTCGGGATGCTGATTGCCGGTCCGCGCGCTGGCTGCACCGGGGACTAGCGGCGAACTCGCGGCGCCCGATCAGGGTACTGGGCGCCGCCCGTGTCTCTCCCGGCTGGCTGGCGGCGGCACGAGCAGACGGATGGCGAGCAGAGGAAGCCGAGCGGGGAGCCAACGGGAGTGCGACAGGCGGATGGAAGAGCAGATGGAAAGGACGGATCCCGTGGTCGATGAGGCGGGCGGCCTTTCGCGCGGTCCCGAAGGGCCGGACGCGGAGCCGTCTCGGGAAGGGGAACTGGCCCCCGAGGATGGCACTTCGGGAGCTGCCGAGCCTGAGGGCACCTCTGCCGACGAGGCCGAGGAGCTCAGGGGCGAGCTCGAGGTGCTGACCGATCGCCACCTCCGGCTGGCGGCCGAATTCGAGAACTACCGAAAGCGTTCCCGGTCAGAACTCGCGCAGTCGGGGATCCGTGCCCAAGCGAGGCTCATCGCCTCCCTCCTCGAGGCGCTCGACGACCTGGAAGGCGTTGCCGCGCTGGACCCGGAGGCCACGCCGGCGGCCGCCGTCCTCGAGGGCATCGAGCTCGTGGAACGGAAACTCTTCCAGCTCCTCGGAGAGGCGGGCCTCCAGGAGGTGGACGCGTCCGGAGCATCCTTCGACCCGAATGTGATGGAGGCGATGACTCGTGCTCCGGCCGACTCCGAGGCCGAGGACGATACTGTCGAGCAGGTCTTCCGCAAGGGTTTCCTGTTCAGGGGCCAGCTGGTGCGCCCTGCCCGCGTGAGCGTCCGGAAGTTCGGTTGAGCCGGACGGCCGCCGTGCCCGGTCCGCTACCATGACGACCTCGTCCGGGGACTTCTACCACCTTCTCGGCGTCTCCGAAAAGGCCGGACGCGACGAGATCCGGGCAGCTTACCGAGGACTGGCCAAGCAGTACCATCCGGATGCGAACCCCGGCGACAAGGCGGCCGCGGAGAGATTCAAGGCGATCAGTGAGGCGTACGGCGTACTCTCGAACGATGTGAAACGGAAGCAGTACGACCGGATGCGGCGACTCGGGGCCTTCGACCCGGGGAGCAGGGCCAGGGACGCTTCCGGCGTGGGAGGTCGCCCGGCGGGACGCGGCTTCTCCTTCGAGGATCTCGGAGGGCTCGGCGATATCTTCAACTCGATTTTCGATCGGGGTCGCCGACAGGGCGGAGCGGGGCCCCGGAAGGGCCGCGACGTCGAAGTCCCCGTCGACCTCTCCTTCAGTAAGGCCGCACGCGGAGGCAGGACCACGGTCACGGTTCCTATCACAGAGGAGTGCGCGACCTGTTCGGGATCGGGTGCGCGACCTGGGAGCGGCGTCGCGACCTGCGGGGAATGCACCGGGAGCGGGGTCGTCTCGTTCGGCCAAGGAGGATTCGCGGTCAACCGGCCGTGTCCGGCCTGTATCGGGCGGGGCACGATTCCGGAAGTATCCTGCTTCTCCTGCCGCGGACGTGGCACGGTACGCCAGAAGAGGAAGCTCGGAGTCTCGGTTCCTGCGGGCACCGAGAGCGGTTCGAGGCAGAGGATCGCCGGCAGGGGAGAGCGCGGAATCGCCGGCGGCGAACCGGGGGATCTCATCTTGGTCTTCCGGGTCAAGCCGCACCACTTCTTTCGGCGAGAGGGAGACAACGTCTGCGTCAGCGTCCAGATCAATGTGGCGCAGGCGGTCCTCGGCTCGAAGATCCGGGTGAAGACCGTCGACGGTCGCCACGCCGTTCTCCGTATTCCGCCCGGGACGCAGACCGGCACGAAATTCCGGATCCGCGGCCAGGGTGTGCTCCGCCACGGCAGGCGGGGAGACCAGATCGTGGAGGTGGAGGTGACAGTTCCCGGAAAGCTCCCGGAGGATGCGACGAAGCGGATGCAGGAGTTCGCTGAGGCTTCCGGGCTCCGTTACTGAGAGCTGGCCCGCTTGCGCGTCGATACAGAGATGCGCCCGCCTCCGAGCAGCACGGGTCCATCGTAGAACGCGGCGGACTGTCCGGGGCTTACGTTCCGCTGGGGCGTCTCGAACTCGAGTTCGAGGCTGCCCTCCCCGACGCTCAGGAGCACCGCAGGGACATCGGGAGCCCGGTGACGGATCTGTACGCGGACGCTGCTACCCTCGCCGGGCGGGTCGGGGACGAGCCAGTTCAGCGTCCCGACGCCCATGCGGCTCGAATAGAGCTCCTCGCGCTCGCCGACCACGACTTCGCGCGTCGCGGGCCGGATCTCAACAACGTAGCGGGGCTCGCTGAATCCTCCGCCGAGTCCCTTCCGCTGTCCGACGGTGTAGCCGGCGAAGCCGCGGTGCTGCCCCACGACGTCGCCGCGTGTCGTGATTAGCGGACCGGGCGTCAGGGCGGCGTGGCCGGGAGGGAGTCGCGTCTCGAGGAAGCTGCGGTAATGGCCCACGGGAACGAAGCAGATCTCTTGGGATTCGGGCTTGTCGGCCGTCGCGAGCGCGAGTTCCCTAGCCTGCTCCCGTACCTCGTCCTTTCCGAGGGTCCCGAGCGGGAAGTGAAGCCGGGGTAGGGCCTCGGCAGGAAGGCCCCAGAGGAAGTAGGACTGGTCCTTCTCCCGGTCCGTACCGCGTAGCAGCGTCGGCGCGCCCCGGCGCTCCAGCCGCGCGTAGTGGCCCGTTGCAATGCCATTGCAACCGAGTGCCTCGGCACGGCCAAGGAGGTCGCGGAACTTCGTGTTGGAATTGCACCGTACACACGGATTCGGTGTCCGTCCTCGTCCATACTCCGCCACGAAATCGTCGATGACGTCCCGCGTGAACTCCTCCTCCACGTCGAAGACGTAGTGGGGGATCCCGAGATGGGACGCGACGCGCCGCGCGTCAGTGATGCCGTCGAGCCCGCAACACGTCTTCGTCGGCCCCGGCGTCTCGCGGTAGCAGAAGGTCTTCATCGTGGCGCCGATGACATCGTGGCCCTCCCTCGCGAGGAGGGCGGCAGCGACGGACGAATCGACACCTCCCGACATCGCGACCAGGATTCGCCTTCTCATCGTGCGCTGAGTCCCTTGACAACCTCCGCGACGGTCTCGACCGCCCGGTCCACTTCCGCTGGCTTCGATGGCCACCCGAGCGACAGCCGGAGAGGGGCGTTCCTCACGGCCTCCTCGCCGTAGAGCGCCCGGAGCACTGGGCTGGCCGTCACCGCCCCGCTTCGGCACGCTGACCCGGGAGAGGCTGCGATACCCGCACCGTCGAGGGCCGCGTGGAGGAGATCCGGGCTGGTGTCCGGGACCCCGACGTTCAAGATGTGTGGCGCCCGCGGTCCCTCCGCGCCGTGGACCCGGAGTCCTGGAAGCCGCCCCAGAAGTCCGGTCTCGAGCCGTTGGCGCAACGCCGCGAGACGGACCGTCTCCCGCTTGAGTTGCCGGACGGAGATATCGAGTGCCACGGCGAATCCGACGGCTCCGGCCACATCCTCCGTTCCGGGCCTGAGCCCGCCCTCCTGCCCGCCCCCGAAGATGCGGGGATGGAGCTCGACCCCTTCGGCGAGGACGAGCAGTCCGGTGCTCGCCGGTCCTCCGAGCTTGTGCCCCGAGAGGCTGAGCGCCGAAATGGGATGCGCGCTCATGTCGATGCGGAGCTTCCCGCCCGCTTGGGTCGCATCGACGTGGAGCGGCACGCCCGCTTCGGCGCACGATTCGGCGAGCGCCTCGACCGGAAGGCGGAGACCCGTCTCCTGGTTCACCCACTGGACGGAGACAAGGGCCGCGCCTTCCAGCACGTCCGCGCCTCCTGGGGGCAGGGCGAGATCGGCGGCCGGCGATACCTCGATCGTCCGGACGGTGCACCCCCTCGCCTCCGCCTCCGCCATCGCCTCCCGGACAGCGGAGTGCTCGAGGGTGGATCGCAGGAGCCAGGGGCGGGTGCTCCCCGATGCGAGCGCCCACTCCACCCGGCCCAGAATCGCGAGATTGATCGACTCTGTCCCTCCACGCACGAAGTGCACGCGCCGCGGCTCGGTCGCGAGCGCCCGCGCCGCCCGCTCCCTCGCATCCTCGAGCGCGGCCCTTGCGGCCCGTCCCCATCCGTGGCTCGATGAGGGGTTCCCGTATGGCGCGCGTGCGGTCTCTGCCATCGCGGTGGCGACCTCGCGTCGCAGCGGCGTTGCGGCGGCGTGGTCGAGGTAGATCATCTCCGTCCCGGGTCTCCCTGGCGGTGCCCGTTGCGGGCGGTTTTCAAACCAGCGGCCCGGACCCTAGGTTAACAGTGACCGCGTAGCGGATCTGCTGCGTGGCCCCGGGGCCCCACAGGCATACGAGCAATATGACCCCAGTCCGAACCCCGCCGTTTCCGGACGGTCGCCCGCGAAGCTTCCGAGCGACGGTCCACGGAACCGTCTTCGCCGACCGCGACCGCCACCTCGACCAGATACGGGACGGTGACGCCTTGCGGCTGATGGCCGACCCGCCGAGCGAAGAGAGCCCCGAGGTCTGGGTCCATCTCCCCTCGGGAGACCCGATCGGACACCTCCCTCCGGAGATCGGCGAGTGGCTCGCGCCGTGGATGCTCGAGGGCGGCGCGGCCTGTGCCACCGCCCTCCGGGTTCGGGGTGAGGATACCCCGAGCTGGCGCCGCCTCCTCCTCGAGGTGCGCTGCCCGGCGTAGCTGCGCGCCGGGCCGCGCCGGGTTCGGTTCAGAAGGTGGACACGCCGAGTCCGCCCAGCGTATCCACCTGAAGCGCCTCCCGGGTCCAGAAGGGTTCGGCGTAGGCCGTCCTGATCCTCGATCCCCAGTACGCCGCGTGCATGCGGACCTGGACGGTCAGCGGACGCTCGCCCCCGGGATAGAGTTCGCCGCTCCCCCGGGCGCCCCTGAACTGGCTCGCGTAGCAGGCGATCGCCTCGATCTTGCGATCGATCTGTTCGCTGATGTCCACGACGAAGGAGGGGTCAGGAGCGTCCTCCCGGTAGGCGGTCGCGTGTACCACCTTCATCGGCCGGAACGCCTCCCCCGGCGCGTCTAGGTTCTTCAACCCGGCGAAGTATGAGGCATCCCGGACCAGTTGGGCGGCTACGTGGTGGTCGGGATGGCGTCCCTCGCGCCAGTGGGTCACGATCACCCGAGGACGGAGTTCCCGAATCAGCCCGGCTAGAACAACCCGGTTCTTGTTCGTGGACTCGAGCCCGGCGTCCGGGAACCCGGCGTTGCGGCGGACCGCGATTCCCATGATCTCGCTTGCTTCCCTTGCCTCCTCGTCGCGGATCTCCGCGCTTCCCCTCGTGCCCCGCTCACCGCGGGTGAGATCCAGGATACCGACGCGCTCGCCCCGGTCCGCGCTCCGGATCAGGCTCCCGCCAACGAGGAGTTCCGCGTCGTCGGGGTGGGCGAAGATAGCCAGCAGATCGAGGGAATCCGTCATCGTGGTTCAGAGGCAGGGTGTTTCCCGCGGCTCGCCCCGGAGGACGTGGGCGGGGCGCACGGCGGCGTCAGCCGGTGGACCGGCCGATCCGCTTTGCGTGACGGAGGGCGTGGTCCGGATGGCAGGGCAGTACTCGGCACCGCGTAGGATTGTTTCGCCGATCGCTCCATCGGTGGGTCCTCCGGCCCGGGTCCGGGCGGTTCTACGGATCGGGGGGCGCGGTCCGGAGCGCCGTATAGCCGGATGCCGCGTCTGTGACTCTCAGGACCCGTCCTGCGGCGTCGAGCCATACCTCCCGTGTCGCCCCCTCGATCGCGAGCGCGATCCTCCGGCTCGGGAGTGTCTGCCCGCCGATCTGAAGCTCAGCGTTCTCCGATCCGATGACCCGCGCCTCGGTCAGGTTGCCTTCACGCGGAACGACGACCGGGAGCGTGTCGCCTTCCGAGAGTGGCCCTCCGGGGAGGAAGAAGTGGTGGTGTGCCACACCCGCGTCGAGCACGAGCGTCCCGGGTGCGGCGCGAAGCTCGCCTTCCCGCTCACCCCTCGAGGTGCGAAGCCTGACGAGGAAACGGTCCTCGCCGGCTGTTACGAAGACCTCCTCGTCCCGCGCCCCCGAGGCCTTCATCTGGTAGGCTGCAAGCTGGGCGTCCTCCCCGACCATCTGAAGGGCCGGCCGCAGCTCCGATCGTCCTCTCTCACCGCGCAGCGAGATCTCGGCGGTTGCGATCACCTGCGTCCCGGCTCCAGCACCGGCACGGCGGATCACGAAGGCCTCCGAGCCGGCGGGGCGGCCGTTCACCGTGACGAGGAAGGTTCCGCGGTCCACGACGGTACTCTGTGAGGAACCGGGGAGCGGTTGGAAGACGAGGGCGAGCAGGAAGAGAACGGCGCCGGGTGGGTTGTGCATACGGAAGGCCATCCTCCTCGCAGGCCGGGCTTGCGGCGGCCGGGGCGCGGTCGGAGGCGCTACCCCTCTCGGGATGGTGCGGGTCCCCTGTCACGCTCGGGTCCTCCGGGTCATCTTTGCACGGATGAACCGTCCGCCTCTTCGGGACACTTCCGTGTTTCCGAGCGCGCGCTCACGCGCCCGCGTGGGTTCTCTGTGCATCCAGACTGCCGCGGTCGGGCTTGCCGTCTGGGCCGGTTCGGCGAACCCGGTCTGGATCGCGCCCGCCGCTGCACTCGGGGTGGCGGGCGCGATCCTCTCCGGCGCTGCGGGGCGGAGTCTGGCGTTCGCTTCCACCGCGATCCTGGCCGGCGTGGCCGCGGCGCTGGGAGCCGAGTTCCACCTGGACCACCTCTCGCGCACCTGGCCGGAGCGTTCCGGGACCCGGGAGT
This sequence comes from uncultured Gemmatimonadaceae bacterium, assembly GCA_964532325.1. GTDB lineage: Bacteria > Gemmatimonadota > Gemmatimonadetes > Longimicrobiales > Gaopeijiaceae > JAAXGI01. The sequence continues at coordinate 31,196 of CAZHGS010000005.1, forward strand.
CGGCTGCCCAAGAGCAACTCGCGGTCTCGATTGACGCGGTCCTGCGGGCTGCCGAGGAAGCGACGCTGGAGGTGGCGGCGCGCTGGGATCCCGTGGCCGGCGCCGGGAGCGAGCTCCCGGCGGAACTCCGCCCGCCGGCTGTCGATGCGCTTGCTGTCTTCGGCCCGTCGGGTGCCCTGCTCGCATGGGACGGCACGCATCAGGGGCCGGTCCCCGAGAGGGCGCGCCGGGGCGCCTCCCGATACGTCTACGAAGAGGGGGCGATCTTCGGCTATCTTTATGTTACCGAGGTCCTCCCGGGGGGCGAAGCGGCTGTTGCCGCCTCGCTGCTCAGATCGGACCTTCCGCCCGGACTCGAGCGGGCCGAAGAGGACTTCGAGGCCCGATTCCGGGCAAGCACCGGGGCCGACATCGAGGTGGCGAGCGCGGACCGGGCGGTTGCCGGGAGCGTCTGGGACCTCGAGTGGGAGGGAGAGAGCCTCTTCTCGGTCCGTCTCAGAGGTCCGTCGGAGGCCGATGCCAGGGAACGCATCGGGACGGCCTGGGGGCGCATCGTCGCGCTCTTCCTCGCCGCTGGATGGCTCCTCGCACTGGTTTCGATGCGCGGCGACGGACGCACCGCCCTTGTCGGGGTGTCTGCCCTCCCACTTGCGGTCCTCCTCCTCCCCCTCGCGCGGCTCACAGGATCCCCCGAGGTCTTCTCTCCCGCCGCGCTCCTCCTTCCGGGACCCATCTCGCTCACGCTCGGGGAGGTCCTGGCGCTGGGGGTGGCCGGTGTCCTAGGGGTCGCGCTCCTGCCTTGGGAGCGGCTGCCCCGGGCGTCGGCCTACCTTGCCGCCCCGGCTGCGGTGGTCGTCGCGGCGGGAGGACTCTTCCTTCTCGAGAGGGGATCGTCCGAGGACCTCCCCGCTGCCGAAGGCACCGTGTGGATTGTCTTCCAGGCTGCCGCAACCGCGATAGTCCTCCTCCCCTTAACGGTCGCCGCCCTCGCGGGCCGGCCCGGGCATCCGGTATCCTACCGGTTCTTCCGGCTTGCCGGCTGGCTCACGCTCGGGATTCTGCTCTCCCTCGGCTGGGTTGCCGTGCTCGAGCAGAACCCGGGTTCGGTGCGCTGGGCGCCTTGGATCTGGACGGTTCCGCTCCTCGGCGTCACCAGGAGTGTCTCCTCCCTCGACGGCCCGCCAGGCGCCGCCCGCTGGGGGGCGCTCGTCCTCCTCTCCGTTGCGCTGGTGCTCCCCTGGGCGTGGGGGCTCCGCATGGAGGCCCGCATGGCTGCTGCGGAGGAGAGGATTGAACAGCTCGGTACCCGGTCCGACCCCTTCTTGGAGTTCCTCCTCGTGAGGGCGGGCGAGCGGGCCGCGGAGGTTGCCGCGGGCGGCGAGCAACCGGTCGAGATCCTGTACCGGGCTTGGAGCGAGAGCGGTCTCGCTGCCGAGGGCCTCCCACTCTGGATCACGTACTGGTCCGCGGAAGGCCAGCCGGAGGAGGAGTTGCGGGTCGGGGTGAGCGAGTCCCGTCCCGGGATCCCGGCTGGGCTCCTCGAGGCGGCGGGAGGCGACGGGGGGACCAGCCTCCGCCGCTTCGACCTGGCGGAGGCACACTATGTGGCGCTCACTCCTCTTCCCGGCGAAGCGCTGCTCTCGGTGGTGATCCCGCCGCGCCGTGTCCTGTCGGGCACGTCCCCGCTGGGCCCCCTCTTCTCTCCCGCCCGCGTGGAACCGGACTCCCTCGCTCTCGTCCCACTGCTGCCCGGTGAGGTGCCTGGCGAGACGAGCGGCGTCGCCTGGGTCCTTACGCCTGCCGGATGGCAGGGCGAGGCATTCATCGCCTATCCGGACGGGGTCTATCACGCGCAGTACCTCGTGGTGTCGCCCGGCTGGCCGCTCCTCATCGCCAGGGGAGGGCTCCTCCTGATGCTCAACACGGGCCTCTTCGGGGTGGTATGGGGGCTCGGGCGTTGGATCCGGGAGGACCGCTTCGGTCCGCTCGCGGCATCCCTGGTCGCGCCCGGCTCCTTCCGCGGCCGCGTCACCTTCGCGCTCTTCGCCTTCTTTCTGATCCCGTCGCTCGCCTTCGGAACGCTGGCCTACCGGGCGCTCACGACTGCTGCGATCCGGGCGGGGGAGCTCTTGGCAGAGCGTGCGGTCGATGAGGCGGGCCGGCGCTACCTGGACGACGGGGAAATTGTCGGCTTCGGCACGCCCGGTCCCGGCCCCGATCTGCTCCTCTATGAGTTCGGGGAGCTGGTCGACGGCTCGCCGTCGGATCTCGTCGCACTCGGTCTCTACCCGGGATGGATCCCGCCGGAGGTCCGCGACAATCTAGCGGCTGCGGAGGCAGTGACGGCCACCACGATGACGAGCCTCGGCGGGTGGGAATACGTGACGGCCTACCGCAGGATGCCGGGCGACCGCGTACTCGCTGCGCCCGCGCCGCTCCAGGCCGGAGCCGCCGCGCTGGGCCAGCGGGAGGTGGCTGAGTTCATCGCCTTCTCGCTCGTCGTGGGCGGTGTGCTCTCGGTCCTCCTCGCGCTCGCCACGGGCCGCGCGCTCACGCGCCCGCTCCGGACGCTCAGCATCGCGTCGGAGCGAGTGGGGGCAGGGGATATGGAGGTGCAGCTCCCGGACGAGCGACTGGACGAATTTGCGGCTGTCTTCGAGGCTTTCAACCGCATGGTCGACCGCCTCGCCAAGACACGCAGCGCGCTCCTCCGCAGCTCGCTTCGCACCCGCGCTATTGTCGAGGAGGTAGCGATCGGCGTCGTGGCTCTCGACGCGCAGGGCCGGATCGCGCTCGCCAATCCGACGGCCGAGAGGCTCCTCGGCGCGGAGTTCCGCCGTGACGCACCGCTCCCGCGCGGCATGGACGGGAGCGATCCGGGAGCGGGGTTCACCGAGTGGATCGAGGGATATCTGCGCGACGAGGTCGCGGAGGCGGGAACGGAGCTTTCCTTCGGGGAACGCAGGATCCGGGTTCGCGCTAGGCGCATCGTGCGGCGCGGACCCCCGGGCGGGACGGTCGTGACGCTCGAGGATGTGACCGACGAACTCCGGATGGAGCGGGTCCTCGCATGGGGCGAGATGGCCCAGCAGGTGGCCCATGAGGTCAAGAATCCCCTTACCCCGATCAAGCTCGGAGTGCAGCATATCCGTCGGGCGTGGGGAGACGGAACGGCGGAATACGGGGCGATCCTCGAGCGCAATGTGGAGGCGATTCTCGACGAGATCGAGAGACTTGCCTCCGTGGCGAGTTCCTTCTCGCGCTATGCGGCGCCGTCTCCTACGGGCGCCGAGCCGCTAGAACCCGTCTCCCTTCCCGACGTTGTCCGGGAGGTTCTCGACCTGTATGCGGCGGGAGGGGGTCCGGTGCGCTTCCCGCGCGCGAGCCTCGGCGAGGTCCCGAGGGTGAAGGGAAGGGCGGCGGAGGTTAAGGAGGTGCTCGTCAATCTCCTCGAGAACTCGCGGGCCGCACTCCCGCGCGGAGGCGAGGTGCAGATCGAGGCCGAGCTGATGGAGGGGGAAGTTGAGCTCAGAGTGAGCGACAACGGTACCGGGATTCCAGACGATCTCCTCCCGCGCATCTTCGAGCCCCACTTCTCGACGCGGTCGACCGGAGCCGGACTCGGGCTCGCGATTGTGAGACGCCTCGTGGAATCCTGGGGAGGGAGCGTCCATGCCGAGAGCGCTCCCGGGCAGGGCGTGACCATCCGGATCCGGATGGCTGCGTGGACCGGTCCAGCTCCGGACCTCCCGGAAGCGGCCGACGGCGGCGGGCCGCCCGGAGGCGCGGCGCCCCCGGGGTGACGGATCCGTCCGCCCTCCCTAGCTTTGCCGAGGGGCGGCTAGGCCGGGACGACCATCCGGTCCGCTGTCAGGCCGGTGTCCCGCGGGCCGGCAATGTGATCGACCGGGCGCCGCCCGCCGCCGTGAATCGCTTGTGTGTGGAGGCGCGGGGTGGGGCCATCTCTGGCGACGGGAGCGTTCGGCGAGTGGCTCGAGGAGCAGCGGGAGGCTGTGGCCGACCGCTGGCTCGTCGAGATCCGCGCGCGCACGGCGGGCATCGAGGGTGAACTCCTCCACCTGCTCGCCGACTTCATCGACCTCTTCACCTCGGCACTCGTGCCTGGCGTCGGCGTCTTCCGCGGTGAGGTCGAGAGGGTTCTCAAGCAGGCCGCGGTCCTCTACGGCAATCTCGGCGCGCACCGCGGGCTTGCGGCGGGCGAGCCCGTCGAGGAGATGCAGCTCCTTCGCGGGGTCCTGCTGCGCTTCCTCTACGGCCAAGGTGCAGAAAACGGCGTCCGGAAGGTCGGTCTCCGCGATCTCCTGCAGCTGAACCGGCTTGCCGATCTCGTGGTGACGTACGCGAGCATCGGTCACACCGACACGCTCTTCTTCAACCAGCTTCACGCTGCCGGTGTGGTCGAGGGCCTGACGCCGGACATCTTGGCCGAGGTGCGCGAGCAGGTCGAGGGAATCCACGATGAGCTCTCGCTGCTAATCGGCGCCGGCCACTCCGGCGGCCGGGCTCCGTAGTCCCGTGAGTTCCGACGCACCCGGGCCCCGGGCTCCGGAACGGCCCTCCGGGAACGCCGACATGGCGACCGAGGAGTTCCGGAGGTGGGCGCGGGCCGCGGTCGAGTGGGTCGCCACATACCTGGATAGGGTCGCGGAGTATCCGGTCATCCCAGGTGTGCGTCCGGGAGAGATCCGCTCCCGCCTTCCCGGCGCAGTGCCAGAGCGCGGCGAGCGCTTCGGGCGCATCCTCGATGACTTCGAGCGGGTCATTCTCCCTGGGATCACCCACTGGAACCACCCCCGGTTCCTCGGCTATTTCGCCATCACGGGGTCGGCGCCCGGAATCCTGGGCGAACTCCTCGCCGCCGCCCTCAACGTGAATGCGATGGTGTGGAAAACATCGCCGGCGGCCACCGAGTTGGAAGAGCACGTACTCGACTGGATGCGCTCACTCCTCGGTCTTCCCCGCGGCTTTGCCGGTGTGCTCCTAGACACAGCCTCAAGCTCGACCATGACGGCTCTCATGGGTGCCCGCCAGCGGGCCCACCCGGAGGTCCGGGAGGAGGGGCTCTCCGGGCTTCCGCCGATGCGTGTCTATACCTCCGAGGAGGCGCACTTCTCCGTGGATCGTGCGGCCATTCTCCTCGGCCTCGGGTCGGGCGGGGTCGTGAAGATCCCGGTGGACCGGAAGCGCCGGATGCGGCCGGGGCCGCTCGAAACCGCGGTCCGGTCCGACGTGCGCGAGGGGCGGACACCGATGGCGGTCGTCGCCACGATTGGCACGACATCCACGACGTCTGTCGATCCGGTGGAGCGGATCGCCGAAGTTGCCGCCCGAAACGGGCTCTGGCTCCACGTCGACGCCGCCTATGCAGGGCCTGCCGCGCTCCTGTCCGAGAAGCAGGAGCATTTCCGGGGCTGGGAGCGGGCGGATTCAATCGTCGTGAACCCCCACAAGTGGCTCTTTACCCCGCTCGATTGCTCGATCCTCCTCATGCGCTCTCCGCAAGAAGTCCGTGCGGCCTCGGCTCTCACATCCGAGTACCTGAAGACCGCGGAGGGGGAGGGGACGAATCTGATGGAGTACGGCATCCCCCTCGGACGCCGCTTCCGTGCGCTCAAGCTCTGGTTCGTTCTCCGGTACTTCGGCGCGGCGGGTCTCCGGGCGCGGCTCCGGGAGCATATCAGGGTGGCCGAGGCGTTCGCGGGCTGGGTGGACCGGGCGCCCAGGTGGGAGCGGCTCGCCCCGGTGCCGTTTTCCACCGTCGCGTTCCGGTACGCGCCGCCAGGCACCTCTGCATCCGCCCTCGATCGCCTGAATCTCGAGATTCTCGAGCGGATCCACCGATCGGGGGAGGCGCTCCTCTCCCACACCCGGATCGATGAAAGGGTGGCGCTCAGGCTCGCCGTCGGGAATCTGCGGACGACCCGGGAGGACGTCCGCCGCGTCTGGAGCTGCCTCCGGTCAACGGCGGAGGCGGCGGCCCGTGGGGCATCCTCCTCCTAGGCCTCGCGCACCTCGCGGGAGATGCCCTGAAGCGCGTCGCCGGCGTCAGCGAAGAGCATCATCGTCCGGTCGAGGTAGAAGAGCGGATTGTCGATCCCGGCGAAGCCGGCGCTCAGGCTCCGCTTGACCACGATCACGCTCTGCGCGCGATCCACGTCGAGGATCGGCATCCCAGCGATGATGCTTGCGGGATCGCGCGCGAGGGGATTGACGACATCGTTCGCGCCGAGGACGATAACCACGTCCGTGCGGCCGAACTCGGGATTGATGTCGTCGAGATCCACGAGGATGTCGTAGGAAATGTCGGCCTCTGCGAGCAGGACGTTCATATGGCCGGGCATCCGGCCAGCCACGGGGTGGATCGCGAACTTGACGCCGATGCCTCGCTTCTCGAGGAGGTCGACGAGTTTCTTCGCTTCGTGCTGTGCCTGGGCGACGGCGAGTCCGTAGCCCGGCACGATCACCACGCTCGAGGCGTAGGCGAGGAGGAGCGCGGCCTCCTCGGGGCTCGTCCGGCGCACCGTCTTTTCACCCTCGTCGCCTGTGGCACCGGCGCTGTCCCCACTCCCGAAGGCGCCGAAGGCGACGTTGGCGAGGGAGCGGTTCATCGCCTTGCACATCAGGCGGGTCAGGATGAGGCCGGCCGCCCCTACGAGCGCGCCCGCGAGGACGAGAAGCGGGTTTCCAAGCACGAAACCCGCGGCCGACGCCGCGATCCCGGAGTACGAGTTCAGAAGCGAGATGACGACCGGCATGTCCGCGCCCCCAATCGGGAGTACGAGGAGCACGCCGAGGAGGAGGGCCATGCAGGCGAGGAGGCCGACGGCGGAGGGGTAGTCGCCCGAACTCACCAGATAGCCGGCCGCTCCGAGCAGTCCGATGAAGAGCAGGAAGTTGAGTGTCCTCTGGAGCGGATACGTGAGGGGCCGGCCCGGGACGAACCCCTGGAGCTTCCCGAAGGCGATGACGCTTCCCGAGAGTGTCACCGACCCGATCAGGACTCCCGCCGCGGCCGTGATCGCTGCCGCCGTCCCGACAGCCGCCGTATTACCCGCCCGCAGGAGTTCTGCCGCGGCGACAAGGCCCGATGCCCCGCCGCCGAGCCCGTTGAACACCCCCACCAGCTGGGGCATGTCCGTCATCTTCACGGTCCGCGCGAGCACGACCCCGACGAGTGAACCCAGTATGAGCCCCGCGGCGATGAGCTCCCACGTCAGGATCTGGCGGTCGAAGAGGGTCGCGACGATCGCGAGGAGCATCGCAGTCGAGGCCAGCGCGTTGCCCCTCCGCGCTGTGACGGGGGAGCCGAGCTGCTTCAGCCCGAATACGAAGAGGACGGCGGAACCGACGTATACGAGATCGAGAACGAATTCAGGCACGCCTTCCCTACCTGGCTAGCGGGTCAGTGCTTGCGGAACATCCGGAGCATGCGGTCGGTCACCAGAAATCCCCCGACGACGTTGATCGCCGCCATGAAGACGGCCACGCCCCCGAGCAGCGCGGCGAGACCGCCCGATCCGCTGCCGGCCACGAGAAGCGCGCCGATGAGGGTGATCCCCGATACGGCGTTCGCCCCCGACATGAGCGGGGTGTGGAGCGTGGGGGGCACGCGCGTGATGAGCTCGAACCCCAGAAGCATCGCCAGAACGAACACGTAGGTTCCGATCAGCCACTCGCCCATCTCCTAGCCTCCTTCCGGATCCGCGATCCGGACAGCGCCCGCGTGGGTGACGAGGACACCGTCTACGATATCGTCCTCCAGATCGATCCTGAGGGATCCTTCCCCTGCTAGGAGGGCAAGAAGGGCACTCACGTTCGTGCCCAGCATCTGGCTCGAGTGCTGCGCCACGCCGGACGGAAGGTCGACGGGGGCGAGGATCGTCACGCCTTGGTGCCGCACCTCCTCGCCCGCAACGGACAGCTCGCAGTTGCCCCCCGTCTCGCCCGCCAGGTCCACCACGACGGAACCGGGGCGCATCCGCTCGACCGTCTCCCGCGTCACGAGCACGGGAGCAGGCTTACCCGGGATCTGCGCGGTCGTGACGACCACATCAGCGGCCGGCAGGTGCCGGCCGAGAAAGGCAAGCTGGCGGTCCCGCTCGCTGGCGCCGAGCGCCCGGGCGTAGCCTCCCTCTCCCTCGGCGTCCCCGGCGCTCCCGTCGTCCTCGAGGAATGTGGCGCCGAGACTCCGCACCTGCTCAGCGGCGGCCGCACGGATGTCGTATCCCTGGACGACCGCCCCGAGCCGCCGCGCCGTCGCGATTGCTTGGAGCCCGGCCACGCCGGCCCCGAGGACGGTTACCTTGGCGGGCCGCATCGTCCCCGCCGCCGTCGTTAGCATCGGGAAGAACCGGGGAAGGCGTGCGGCCGCGACCAGCACCGCTCGGTAGCCTGCAGCGGTGGCCTGCGACGAGAGGGCGTCCATCCGCTGGGCCCGTGTCGTGCGCGGGATCCGCTCGAGCGCCATCGCCGAGACCCCGCGCCCGGCGAGCTCATCGAGAAGTTCTGCCGGAGTACCGGGCGAGAGGAAGGAGACGAGGACGCACCCCTCGGGAAGCTGGCCCACTTCGTCCCCCTCTCCACCGGACACCGGAGGCCGGACCTTGACGACGCAGTCCGCGTCCCGGAGGAGAGCCGATCGGTCGGCGGCGACCCCGGCGCCGGCCTCGCGGTACGCCCCGTCATCCCACCCGGCCCGGAGCCCTGCCCCCTCTTCGACGGAGACCTTCCATCCCGCGTCAGCGAGCGGGGGAACGTGGGCGGGTGCCAGGGCGACGCGGCGTTCCTTCGGGTCGCTCTCCCGGAGGACGGCAAGGCGCATGTCTCACTCGCAGGCAGAGGGTGGTTCGGCTTGGTGCCGGCGCGTCCGGAAGCATGGCGGAAGCCGGGGGGCGCCGGCTCGGCGCGACAAGAGATAGAGAGGCGGACCCGGTATGGCAATGGCTCCAGACCCGGCAGCGCCCCCGAAGGCGGGCGTGGGAGTGCCTTGCGTCCCCCGGACTCGGGGCACATCGTTTTTGTCGTGCGCCCGGGCGCCGTCCGGGGCAGAACCGGAGGTCCTGACGAGCCGCGAGGTCGTAACCGTGCCGAACCCGCCCAAGCACACAGAAGGGGGCCGCCGGTCCCGCGGCGCGTGCGGAAGTGCGGATGCCCTCGGGCTCTCCCGGCGGCGGTTCGTCGCCGCGCTCTCTGCGGCGGGGATCTCGGGGGGCCTCTTCCCCGGGGTCCTCTGGGCTAGGCTCCAGGACCGGACGACCGTGACGCCCGCCGTGATCGAGGAGGCCGAGAAGGTGGCCGGGCTCTCCTTTTCGGCTGCCGAGCGCGAGCTCATGGTCCGGCGGCTCCTCGTGAACCGGAGCTGGATGGAGGAACTCCGCGAGGTCGAGATTCCCGACGGGATCGCGCCGGCGTTCGAGTTTGACCCGACGCCGCGAGGCCGCTCGGCGCCGGAGGGTGCCTCTGCGCTCGAGTTGGCCGAGCCTGCCACGCTCCCCGACCCGAACGATCCGACCGCCCTCGCCTACGCCAGCATCGCCGAACTCGGCGCGCTACTGCGTACCGGAGCCGTCTCCTCGGTCCGGCTCACCGAACTCTATCTGGACCGGCTCCGGCGCTTCGGTCCCGAGCTGCGGGCCGTCGTTGCGTTCACCGAGGAGCTGGCGCTGGAACAGGCGCGCCAAGCGGATGCGGAGCTTGCCGGGGGGCGGGACCGTGGCCCCCTCCACGGCATCCCCTGGGGTGCGAAGGACCTCCTTGCGACGCGCGGATACCCGACGACCTGGGGCGCGGCGCCTTACCGGAACCAGCGGATTGACCGCGATGCGACGGTCGTCGGACGCCTGGCGGAGGCCGGTGCCGTTCTGGTCGCGAAGCTGACCCTGGGGGCGCTGGCGCGGGGCGACCAGTGGTACGGGGGCCAGACGCTTAACCCTTGGAATCCCGCCGAGGGGTCCAGCGGGTCCTCCGCCGGTCCGGCCGCCGCCACGAGCGCCGGCCTTGTCGGATTCTCGGTCGGCAGCGAGACGGTCGGCTCGATCGTCTCGCCCTCCGCCCGGTGCGGGGCGAGTGGGCTGCGTCCCACATTCGGGCGCGTGAGCCGGTTCGGGGCCATGCCGCTCGTCTGGACGATGGACAAGCTCGGCCCGATCTGCCGCTCTGCTGAGGACTGCGCGGTCGTGCTCTCGGCGATCCAAGGGCCGGACGGGTTCGACCGGGCCGTGCGCGAAGTCCCCTTCGTGTGGGCGTCCGACCGGGGGACCGAGGGTATCCGGGTCGGATACTTGGCGGCGGCCTTCCGGGCTCAGGCCGGCGAAGAGGAGAACGAGACCTCCGTTCTGCGCTCGCTCAGCGCGCTCGGGCTCGGACTTCAGCCTCTCTCGTTCTCCCCCGGCCTGCCGGTCGGGGCGATGCGGCTCATAGTCTCAGTCGAGGCGGCAAGCTTCTTCGATACGCTCACCCGGAGTGGGGCCGATGACCTTCTGCTTGAACAGGGAGAGGTGGACTGGCCGAACACATTCCGAGCCGGCCGTCTCATCCCCGCCGTCGAATACGTGCAGGCGAGCCGGGTCCGGATGATGCTCATCGAGGCGCTCGAAGAGGCGTGGGGCGAGGTGGACGTTGTCGTTGCCCCGTCCTTCGCAGACGACATCATCCTCGCAACGAACCTGACAGGCCACCCGTCGGTGACCGTGCCGAGTGGCTACCGGAGGAATGGGACACCGACGAGCATCACATTCCTCGGAGGCCTCTGGAAGGACGCGGAGGTGTTGACGGTGGCGAAGGCATACCAGGAGGCAACCGGCCATCACAGGCGAAGGCCGCCACGCTTTTCCTGACGACCCACGGCCTAGCGCAGTTCCCCAATCCGGCAGCGCGCCGCGGCGCCCCCGCCGGTGTCCAGGGGCCGCTGGTTGTCCGGCTGCCGGACAGGCGGGAACCGTCGGGCCGATCAGGGGTTTTCCGCTGAGTCTCGTCCGGTGATCGGATCATGCGACTCTTCATTGCACTGAACCTGCCAGAAGCCGAGCGGGAGAGGGTCTACCGCTCGGCCGCTCCACTCAGGGAGGCCGGCTTTCCCGTGAGCTGGCTGGAGCCGACGCTCTATCACCTCACCCTCAAGTTCCTCGGCAACGTCCGTGCGGAGGCCGTTCCCGCTGTCGAGGGCGTGATCGACCGTGTGGCGGCGGCGACGGGAGCGTTTCCACTGACGGTCGGCGGGTTCGGCGCCTTTCCGACGATCCGCCGGCCTAGGGTGCTCTGGATCGGTGTAGAGCCCACTCCGGCCCTCCGCTGCCTGAAGCAGGACCTCGAGTGGAGCCTCGCCAATCACGGCTACGAGCGCGAAATGCGGGCCTTCCATCCGCATGTGACGCTCGGAAGGGCGAGCGAGCGAGAGGGCGCCGGGGCATTCCGGGGCCTCGACGCCATGGCCGCAGAGCTGGGCTACCGCGGAACGGTTGATGCGTGCACGGTGGACCTGATGCGGAGCCAGATGTCTCGCGGGGCCCCCCGCTACACATTGCTTCGTGAGAGCCCCCTGAAGGCGGCTTCGGGGAAAGCGTGATGCCCGGGTTGGACCCGCCGGGCCCGCGCCGGTGGCTCCTCTCCCCGGATGTTCGGCAGCCATCCGGTCGTGGCGCCCTCGCCGCCCAACCGGATTCGGTCCGGCCGCCGGCCGGGGAGCGTAGCCCGTAGCCGTGGCTCTGGCCCGCTACCCGCGGCGGAATCGGCACCCTAGATTCGGACCGTTCGCCTGACCGTCAGCGGGTGCTCCTTACCCGCTCCCCGGCCGTCGCGCGGGAACAGTCCACATGGCGCAGCTCCTCATCGTCGATGACGGGGATTCCATCCGGAAGGTCCTGCGGCAGCTCTTCGAGTACGAGGGCCACGACGTCCGGGTCGCCGCTTCCGGGGCCGATGCCCTCCGGTTGGCCAAGGCGCATCCGCCCGACGTGACCTTCCTCGATGTCAAGCTCCCCGGGATGGATGGGCTTGAGGTTCTCGACCGGCTGCGGACCGTCTCACCCCGGAGCCAGGTGGTGATGATCTCCGGTCATGGGACGATCGCGACCGCCCTCGAGGCGACTCGCAAGGGGGCCTACGACTTCCTCGAGAAGCCGCTTGACACCGATCGACTCCTCGTCACGCTCAGAAACGCGCTCAAGGTACGCGGGCTCTCCGAGTCAGTGGCCCTGCTTCGCTCGGAGGTCGACGAGCGACACGAGATCGTGGGAGCGTCGTCCGCTCTCCGGCGCGTGCTTGAGCGGGTTGAGCGGGTTGCACCGACGGACGCGCGCGTCCTCATAACCGGTGAGAATGGGACCGGCAAGGAGCTGGTGGCGCGAGCGGTTCACCGGCTCTCGCACCGGGCGGACCGCGCGTTCGTCGAGCTGAACTGCGCCGCAATCCCGGCCGAGCTGATCGAATCTGAGCTCTTCGGCCACATGAAGGGATCGTTTACGGGGGCCGTGCGCGACCGCGCGGGAAAATTCGAGCAGGCAAACAGCGGAACACTCTTCCTCGACGAGATCGGTGACATGTCGATGTCCGCGCAGGCCAAGGTCCTGCGGGCGCTCGAGGAGGGATACGTGACGAGGGTGGGAGGACAGAGGACCCGGTCGGTCGACGTACGGATCGTCACGGCCACCAACAAGGATCTGGCTGCAGAGATCGATGCGGGTCGCTTCCGCGAGGACCTCTTCTATCGCCTCAATGTCGTCCCTGTGCACGTCCCGCCGCTTCGGGAGCGGAGGGAGGACATTCCCATGCTCGTGAATCACTTCCAGCAGCGGATCGGGGCGCGCCAGGGCCTCCCCAGCCGTGAAATCGAGCCCGAGGCGCTCGCGCGGCTCACCCGCCTCGACTGGCCCGGCAACGTTCGGGAACTCCGCAACACCGTCGAGCGGCTCCTGATCCTGGCCTCGGGCGACGCCGTCACGGTCGAGGACGTCGAGGCGATCGGATCCGGGGACCATGTTCAGGATGGCCTCGGCGGGGACCTCCTCGGCACACCGACGTTCCGGGAGTTCAAGGAGAGGGCCGAGCGGGCGTTCCTCTCACAGAAGCTGAAGGAAAACGACTGGAACGTGAGCGAGACGGCCCGCCAGTTAGATATGCCGCGCTCGAACCTATACAAGCGGATTGACAGGTTCGGGCTGAGGCGGGGCCGCTAGCCGGAAGGGGAGCGGGACGAGGAAGCGCGGAGAGTCAATCCCGGGTGCCCGGGCCGCATGGTCAATCGTCCGTAGGGTCGGCCGTCCCGGTGGTTGAGCCGTTCTCGGTCCGTCCTGTGGCGGGCGCCCGCGATCAGACTCTCGGGCGAGGGATCCGGGGCGGGCCGACGGCAATCGCCCGGCATCGGCCCACACTGCCGAAGGGTTCGGAGCCCATTGGATCGCGCCTGAGACAGCACCCGCTGGCTGCCCGAGCGCGCACGCCCATCCCACGACTGCGCAAATCAGTTGCGTGCTGACAACCCGGACAGGGTTCATTTGCTTTCAACATCCCACGCACGGACGTTGACACCTCAGAGGCCCGGAAATATCATTCAAAGCTATTTTTCAAACTTGCGGGCATCACGGAGCGGACCGACACGGCGGGCCTTGGGGAAGATGAAGACGCACACGCCGAGAGTAGGCGAGATCGAGCGCAGATGGTGGCTGGTGGACGCCACCGACAGGCCGCTCGGCCGCCTCGCCACGGAACTCGCCCGGATCCTCCGCGGCAAGCACAAGCCGATCTACACGCCTCACCTGGACACCGGTGACTACGTTGTGATCTTCAATGCCGAGAAGGTCCGCCTGACGGGCTCGAAAGCGGATAAGAAGACATACTTCCGTCACTCCGGCTATGTGGGCGGCGGGCGGCACATCCCCTTCCGGAGGATGATCGAGACCCATCCGGAGCGCGTTCTGGAGCTCGCGGTCAAGGGGATGCTTCCGAAGAACGCGCTCGGGCGGGCGATGCGGAAGAAGCTCAAGATCTATGCCGGAAGCGACCATCCGCACCGGGGACAGGATCCCCAGCCCCTCGAGATCTGAACCCGGTACGCGGCAACCCTCAAAGCCAGACCGGCAGCAGGCGAATCCATGGCTTCCGAGCCGACCGATAGACACCAGGCGGTGGGTCGACGCAAGTCGAGTACGGCACGCGTCGTGATCACCCCGGGCCGCGGCGTATGGTCGATCAACGAACGCCCCCTCAAGGACTATTTCCCCCGCGTCTTCCATCGCAAGCGCGCGGAGGAGTCACTCCGAGTCACGGACTACTATGGGCTTGTGGATGTGACGGTCCGCGTGTCCGGTGGGGGCATGACGGGGCAGGCCGACGCGATCCGGCTCGGGCTTGCGCGGGCGATCCTCGCGCGGGACGAGCAGCTGCGCCCGCTGCTCCGGCAGCACGGCTTGCTCACCCGTGATGCGCGCCGCGTCGAGCGCAAGAAGCCGGGGCGCCCGAAGGCGCGCAAGCGATTCCAGTTCAGCAAGAGATAGCGACGTGGATAGGCATGCGATCCCGGTAGCGGACGGGCAGGTTGGGCTGAGTCACCTGCTGGAGGCCGGTGTTCACTTCGGACACCAGACGCGCAGGTGGAACCCGAAGATGCGTAAGTTCATCTTCGCGGAGCGCAACGGGATCCACATCATCGACTTGCGGAAAACCGTCGAGCGTCTCCGCGTTGCGGAGGCGGTCACCCGCGAAGTTGTCCTCAACGGGGACCGGCTCCTCTTCGTCTGCACGAAGCCCCAGCTGCGGGAAGTGATCGAGCAGCATGCCGGGGGTTGCGGCTCGCTTTTCGTTACCGAGAGGTGGCTCGGGGGCATGCTCACGAATTTCCAGACGATCCGCCAGCAGATCCGCAGGCTGAAGGAGCTGGAGCGGGGCCAGGAGGAGAACGCGTTCGAGTTCTATACGAAGAAGGAGCAGCTGCTTCTCGACCGCGAGCGCGAAAAGCTCGAGAAGTACTTCTCGGGCGTGAAGGACATGGGGCGTCTCCCGGGGATCGTCTTCGTCGTTGACGCCAGGCGGGAACTCATCGCTGTGCGGGAAGCGAACCGTCTCAAGATCCCGGTCGTCGCGATCGCCGACACGAATGCGGACCCGGACCAGATCGACTACCCGATTCCGGGCAACGACGATGCGATCCGCTCGGTGAACCTCATCGTCAAGGCGATCGCTGATACGGTTCGCACGGCGAGCCGGGAGATTCCCGAGCAGAAGCGTCGGAGAGCGGACGAGCGGGAAGCCACGACGTACTCCACCGAAACCGGGGAGAAGTCAGCAGCACCGGAGGACTCCTTCAGGCGCCGGGTGCGGCGCAGGCGCCGTCCCCGGCCCGATGTGATCAGGCAGCTGCAGAAGTCCGATACGTCAGCCAAGGCCGCAAAGCCGCCTGCAGCACCGCCGGAGGCGGGAGGGAGCCCGGCTGCGGGGTAGCGCGCCGGTCCGGGCGCGCGCGTATTCCGTCCGTGCGTCGGTCCTTCCTTCGATCCGGACAAGCCCCCGGAACGCGACTTTGGAGAAGTCACGATGAGTGTCAGCGCAAGGGAAGTAAAGGCTCTCAGGGAACGCACGGGAGCCGGGATCATGGACTGCAAGCGTGCCCTTATCGAGACCGGTGGGGACCTCGAGGCAGCCGTGGACCTGCTTCGCATGAAAGGGGCCGCGAAGGCTGCCAAACGGGCCGACCGCGCTGCCAACGAAGGGACAGTCGGGCAGTACATCCATCACGGGGGCCGGATCGGCGTACTGGTCGAACTGAACTGCGAGACGGACTTCGTCGCCAAGACGGACGAGTTCTGCCAACTGGCCCGTGACATCGCGATGCACATCGCCGCCGCGCGTCCCCTCGCGCTGGGCCCGGAGGAGCTGTCCCCGGAGCTCGTCGAGAAGGAGCGCCGGATCTACCTCGAGCAGGTGCGGAGCGAGGGAAAGCCAGAGGCGATCCACGAGAGGATCATCGAGGGGAAGCTGAGGAAGTTCTATGAGGAGTCGACGCTCCTCAGGCAGAAGTTCGTCAAGGATCCGGACCGGTCGATCGGGGATCTCGTGACCGCGATCGCGGCCAAGACCGGCGAGAATGTCCGCATCGCCCGCTTCGCCCGCTTCGAGGTCGGTGTCATGGGGTGATGAAGTACCAGCGTGTCCTCCTCAAGCTCTCGGGGGAGGCACTCTCCGGTGACCGCGGCTTCGGGATCGATCCCCCGGTCGTCGACGCGCTGACCGAGGAGCTGAAGCAGCTCGACGCGATGGGCGTGCAGCTGGGGGTCGTCGTGGGCGGCGGGAACATCATCCGCGGTACGGTCGCGTCGAAGCAGGGGATGGACCGGGTCAATGCGGACTACATGGGGATGCTCGCCACCGTGATCAACGCGATGGCGCTCCAGGACATGCTTGAGCGGAAAGGCGTCCCGACGCGAGTCCTGACTGCGATCCGGATGGAGAAGCTGGCCGAGCCGTACATCCGGCGGCGGGCGCTTCGCCACCTCGAGAAGGGCCGCCTCGTCCTCTTTGCGGGCGGGACGGGCAATCCCTACTTCTCGACGGACACGGCCGCCGTCCTCCGGGCGATCGAGATCGGCGCGGAGATCGTGATCAAGGCCACCAAGGTGGCCGGCGTCTACACCGCCGATCCGGCCGAGCACCCCGAAGCCACGCTCCTCACCGCGGTAAGCTTCAACGAGGTCGTGGTGCGGGAACTCGACATCATGGATGCGCCCGCCGTCTCGCTCTGCAAGGAGAACGGACTTCCGATCATAGTGCTAAACCTACACCAGATCGGAGCTGTTCATGCGGCTGTCCGGGGAGAACCGGTGGGGACGCTGGTGTCTTGAGAGCGAGGGCCCCGGTCCGGGAAGAGACCGGGCGGACGGACGGATGCGGGAGAGAGGCCGTGGGCGGGCGACGACCGGCACCGAGGGGGCAGGATGCTTAGCGACCAGGAGATGAGGCGGCGCATGGAGGACGCGCTGGCGGCGCTTCGCCGCGAGTTTGCCGCCGTGCGCACGGGGAAGGCGACGCCGGCGCTGCTCGATACCGTGCGGGTCGCCGCGTACGGATCGAAACTGCCGCTGAACCAGATCGCCACCGTCTCCGCTCCCGAAGCCTCGCTCATCGTCGTGCACCCATTCGATCCGTCGCTGATCGGCGAGATCGAGAAGGGGATCTTCAGGGCGAACCTCGGCCTCAATCCGGCCAACGACGGGCAGCTCGTCCGCGTCCCAGTGCCGCCGCTGAATGAGGAGCGCAGAAGGGAGTACGCCCGCCTCCTCCACACGCTGGCTGAGGACGCCCGGATCTCGGTCCGGTACGCACGGAGGGAGCGGAACGAGGCCGTCCGAGCAGCGATGAGGGCCGGCGAGATTCCGCAGGACGCGGGCCACCGCGAGCTAGACGGTATCCAGCGGCTCACGGAGAGCTACGCGGGACGGATCGAGGCACTCCTCAAGGCCAAGGAGAGGGAGGTCATGTCCGTCTGACGCGGGCCCCGCACCTTCCGGCGTCCCGCGCCGCCCCGCCGCTGCCACGTTTTGACAGGCCCCGTGACCTCTGGACATCTTCTCCCCATGAATCGGGATCCGCTCGACCCCGGCTCTCCGAGCTCTCTCCACGGGCCGGTTCCGCGCCACATCGCCGTGATCATGGACGGCAACGGACGGTGGGCGGCGGCGAGAGGGCTTGCCCGCAGAGCGGGCCACCAGGAGGGAATGAAGGCAGTCCGTGAGGTTATAGAGGGCTGCGCCGAGGCAGGGGTGGGGATCCTAACGCTCTTCGCCTTCTCGACCGACAACTGGCAGCGGCCCGAGGAGGAGATCCACGCCCTGATGGGGCTGCTCCGCCTGTATGCCGGGCAGGAGAAGGAGGAGCTTAGGGAGAGAGGCGTCGAAGTCCGGGTCCTCGGTGACCTCTCGCGGCTCGACGAAGCCACGCTGGGTTCCGTTCGCGGGATCCAGCGGGAGACACGCGGAGGGGCGCGCATGCTTCTGAATCTCATGGTGTCCTATTCGGGTCGGGCCGACATCCTGGGTGCGGTCCGCGCGATCGCAGCGCGGGTGCGCGAGGGCGTGCTCGAGGTGGCCGACATCGACGGGGACGCCTTCGCCTCCCACCTTCTCACCGCATCCCTTCCCGATCCGGACCTCCTGATCCGGACCTCGGGAGAGCTCCGGATCTCGAACTTTATGCTCTGGCAGTTCGCCTACACGGAGATCTACACGACCCCTGTGCTCTGGCCCGACTTCACACGGGCCGACCTCCGGGAGGCGCTCGTCGAATACCAGCGGCGTGAGCGCCGCTTCGGCCGCGTTCCGTCCTCCTGACGCCATCCGGCCGGCAGCCCCCGTTACCGCGACACTGGAGGCAGGGCGCTTGGACGATCAGCGGCAGCGGCTTGGAGTAGCGGCGGTCGGGATCCCGTGCGGGGTCGCCGTCATATACCTCGGGGTCTGGAGCGTGGCGGTGGTTCTCGCCCTCGTCGCGGCGCTTGGGACGAGCGAGCTGTTCCGCTTCGCGGAGCGCGCCGGAGCGCGCCCGTTGACCGTTCCGGGGATCGGCGCATCCGCGCTGCTGGTCCTTGTGGCGGGCTGGGCGGACGGCCCGCGAGCGTGGGCGCTCCCCGCAGTGCTCATCCTTCTCGGCCTCTCGCTCTTCGCGCTTGGCGCTTCCGTATTCCGGCGAAGCGCCGATGAGCAGCCCCTCGCCTCTGCGGCGGTGACCGCATTCGGCCCGGCTTGGCTCGGGATGACCCTGGCCTTCGGGGTCCACCTCCGCCACTTTCCTGGGGCAGGAAGCGGAGGCGTTGGATGGGAGGGCGCCTCCCTGCTCATCTTTCCTCTGGTCGTCGCGTGGCTCGGCGACTCGGCCGCCTATTTCGCCGGCCACCGCTGGGGCAAGAGGAAGCTCATCCCGAGCGTGAGTCCGGGAAAGACCGTCGCCGGTGCCCTCGGCGGTCTTCTCGGCGCCGTGATCGGCGCCGTTCTCGTGGCCGCCCTTCTCGTGGGACCCTACGCGGGGTTCACCCTCTCCCCCGGTACAGCGGTGCTGGTCGGTGTGTTGGTCGGCGCTGTCGCCCAGCTCGGGGATCTGGCCGAATCGTTGCTCAAAAGGGAAGCGGGGGTCAAGGATTCAGGCGGGCTCTTTCCCGGACACGGCGGTGTTCTCGATCGCTTCGACTCGATCCTCTTCGCACTTCCGGTGACCTACCTGCTCCTGG
The DNA here is from genome assembly GCA_964532325.1 of uncultured Gemmatimonadaceae bacterium. GTDB lineage: Bacteria > Gemmatimonadota > Gemmatimonadetes > Longimicrobiales > Gaopeijiaceae > JAAXGI01. The sequence goes on from CAZHGS010000005.1 coordinate 50,424, forward strand.
CGGTTCTGGCACGGTGACGGCGCCGACGCTGGGTAGCTCGTGGGCCACGGCCGCCCCGGAGCCGTCGCGGCGCCTTCGGGTCGCGGTCTTGGGCTCCACCGGTTCGGTCGGCCGGAGCGTGCTTCGCGTGATCGAGCGCCACCCAGAGCGCTTCGAGGTGGCGGTCCTGGCGGCGCATCGCTCCGTCGATGCACTCGCCCGGCAGGCAGAGAGGCACGCGACGGCGCACGTGGTGGTATCGGGCCGACGGGCGGATGCCAGGCGCGGCCGGATCCCGAGGGGCTGGGCAACGGACCGGCGCGCGCTTGTCGAGTCGGCGGGCCGCCCCGACGTGGACATCGTCGTCAATGCTGTCGTCGGATTCGCGGGACTCGAGCCGTCGCTTCGGGCGCTCGAGGCGGGCAAGCGGCTCGCGCTCGCGAACAAGGAGTCGCTGGTGGCAGGGGGAGAGATTCTTTCCCGCGCGATCCGCCGTCCGGGCCAGCTGGTCCCGATCGATTCCGAGCACTCGGGCGTCCTGCAGTGCCTCGAGGGGCACCCGGAGGGGACGGTCCAGAGGATCTTGCTTACGGCCTCCGGGGGACCCTTCCGCGGCTGGTCGCCCGCTCGGCTAGCCGGAGTGCAGCCGGGCGATGCGCTCAGGCATCCGACGTGGGAGATGGGCAACAAGATCACGATCGACTCCGCCACGCTCGCGAACAAAGCCCTCGAAGTGATGGAGGCCCACTTCCTCTATGGATTCCCCTACGACCGGATCGAGGCGGTTGTTCACCCGCAGTCGGTCGTCCACTCCCTGGTCGAGTTTGTGGATGGATCCGTCATCGCTCAATTGGGGTTCCCCACTATGGAGCTTCCGATCCTCTATGCGCTGACCCACCCCGGGAGAGCACCGGACGCGACACTGCGAACGTTCGATCCCGTCAAGTCCTCGCCGCTCACCTTCGAACCCATCGACCTTGATGCCTTCCCGCACTTCCGGATCGGATGCGAGGCCGGAGAGGCGGGCGGCGTGGCCCCAGCGGTGTTCAACGCCGCGAACGAGGTGGCGGTGGCCGCATTCCTTGCCGGGGAGGTGAGTTTTCCGAGGATGGCCGGGATCGTGGAGGAGACGCTCGATGCTGTTGCCGCACGTACGGCCGCGACGCTTGAGGACGTACTTGAAGCAGACCGCGAAGCTAGGGAGATAGCCCGCCGGAAGGTGGCGCACTCCCGGACCGCGGGGAGGCCCGGCCCATGACCTTGCTCTCGACCCTGGTCGTGCTCGGTGTCGTGATCTTTGTGCACGAGCTCGGGCACTTTCTCGCCGCGCGCTCGGTTGGCATCCCTGTCGAGCGATTCTCGATCGGGCTCGGACCGAGGATCGCTGGGTTCACCCGCGGCGGTACCGAATTCGTGATCAGCGCGATCCCGCTCGGCGGCTACGTGAAGATGCGCGGGATGGATGACGAGGTCATGGAGGCGATCGAGGGGGGCAGCAGGACGGCGGTGCCGTCAGGCCCGGAGGACGTGCCCGAGGGGCCGGTGGCCAGCGTCGCCGGATTCGACTCGAAGCCGGTTTGGGCCCGCGCGTGGGTCATCTCGGCTGGCGTTGTGATGAACCTCCTCTTCGCGTTCGTCACCTACACGGCCGTCTCCGCCGGGTGGGGATCCCCGGAGATGGAGACCACCCGCTTCGGCGTCCTAGAGTCTGGGACTTTGCCGGCGGATGCCGCACCTCTTGCCGAAGTGCCTCCGGGCGCGGCGATCGTGAGTATCGGGGGCGTGGATGTCGGCCACTGGGGAGAGGTACGCGAGGCGATCCTCGAGGGTCCCGCGGGCCGGACCCCCGTCGTCTTCGACTCTCCGGACGGCGAGGTCGAGATCCGGCTCGGTGACCGTGAGGCGCGGGTAGCGATCTTCGGGGCGATGGGCTACTGGCTTGATCCGGTCATCGATGCCGTGACGCCGGGAGGCCCGGCAAGCCGCGCGGGCATCCGGCCGGGCGACCGGGTGGTCGGCGTCGACGAGCGGCCCATCCGAACCTGGCCCGAGCTTGTGGAGGCGGTTCGCTCGAGTCCGGGGCGGGAGATCACCCTCGTTGTCGAGCGGGCCGGCCGGCGCCTCGATCTCCCCGTGACGCCGGACCGGGAGGAGGAATTCGATCCGGAGACCGGCGAGGCAGAGACGATCGGTCGCGTGGGGATCATTCCCCTCCTCCCCGATATCGCGTACTCCTCGATGCCGCTCCTCGAAGCGATTCCCGCAGGGTGGAACGAGACGGTATTCATCGCGGGCGAGATCCTCGGTTTTCTCGGCGATCTCCTCACCGGGCAGATCTCCGCGCGGAACGTGGGGAGCATCGTGGCGATCGGGGAGATGTCGGGCCGGGCGGCCGCGGAGGGACTGCCCACCTTCCTCCGGTTCATGGCGCTCTTCTCGATTAATCTGGCGATCCTGAACCTGCTCCCGATCCCGGTTCTCGACGGAGGCCACCTCGCCTTTCTCGCGATCGAGGGTATGCGGGGGCGGCCTCTCTCGGTCGAGCAGCGGCTCCGCTGGAGTCAGGTGGGATTCGTCGTGCTCGTCGGGATCATGGTGCTTGCCCTCGGAAACGATCTCCTACGACTGGTCGGCCTCTGATCCTCCGGGGCTGGAGAGGGAGGCCCGGCGCCGGCCTCGCATCCGGTGCAGCTCGACGATGTCGACCAGGGGCGTAGGTTCGTCCTGGCCGGCAACCTGAAGGAATCCGCTCCAGCCCGCTTCCGCCAGGCCCTCGCGGACGACCCGGGATGCGAGCCCGGGCCGGTTGCACTCCTGGGAGAGGTGCGCGAGGAAGATCCCGACCAGATCCGGATGCAGGAGTTCACGGGCGAAGTCAGCCGCCGCGTGGTTGGAGAGATGCCCGTGGGAGGAGGCGATCCTGGCCTGGACGGAGGGGGGGTAGGGGCCGTCCCGGAGCATCTGCTCGTCGTGGTTCGCCTCGAGCACGAGGAAGTCGCACCCGGAGAGCGAGTGGCGGACGCCGGCGGTCGGCCGTCCGAGGTCGGTCGCGATCCCGATCCGCCTGCCCGACCGCGTGCCTGTCACGGCGAGCGCCACGGGGTCGACGGCGTCGTGCGCCGTCGTGAACGGCTCCACCCGAAGCGTCCCGACCGCGAAAGCGCGACCCGCACCGTAGTGCCGGACCGGCTCGCCGCCCCGGAAGAGCCGGGCGCACGCCTCGCTCGTCGGTCGCGTGATGTAGACCGGGGTCCCGAACCGTCGCGAGTAGACGCCGACACCCCGGGTGTGGTCGCCGTGGTCGTGCGTCACGACGATGGCCGCGATCGAGTCGGGGGCGATGCCGAGGGTGTCGAGCCTGCGGGCGGCCTGCCTGGCGCTCAGCCCGACATCGACCAGGATCCGTGTCTTCCCGTCAGCGACGAGGACGGCGTTGCCGCGGCTCCCGCTCCCGAGGACCGCGACCTTCACCCGGGACCCGCACGGCGTGTCCGGTCGGACCCGTGCTCGCCGATCCAGGCCCGGTGGAGCCGGTCGCGCTCCCCATCGCCCAGCCGGACGCCCCGCCGCGCCATGACGCGTTCGGCCGTAGCCACGAAAGCCTGCCAGCGGTAGGGAACGAACTCCTCGCCGCCGCCCCAGGAAAACGGCGGGATCCACTTCCGGGGGAGCCCGGGGCCGAAGACGTTCGTCCCGGCCCCGACGCACGTTCCCGCGCCCAGCCGCGTGCCGATCCCCGTCTTCACATGGTCGCCGAGGAAGACGCCGAGCTTGAGAAGCCCCGTTTCGACCTCGCCCCGGAGGCTGCCGACCCGGACGGGGCGGTAGTTGTTCTTGAGGTCCGAGTTCGTCGTCATCGCCCCGAGGTTCACCCAGGATCCGACGACCGAGTGGCCGAGATATCCGTCGTGGGCCTTGTTCACGCCGTCGTGCAGGATCGAGTGCGAGATCTCGCCGCGGAGCCTGCAGGAGCGCCCGCAGGCGAGGGAGCCGAAGAGGCCTCCGAGAAGGACGGTGCCCCCGCCGATCGAGGCCGGACCCATGAGATGCGTGTGCGGACGGACCGTCACGCCCGGGCCCAGCCGGATGGGGCCAGGCCGGGTGTCGAGGACCGCGCCCGGATCGAGGACGACGCCCTCGCCGATCCGGAGCGGCTCGCGGCCGAGACGGACGACCCCTTCCGGCAGCGGTCGGCCGTCGTCCGGCCTCTGGCCGGCCTCGCGCGCGAGGATCCGGAGGTCGCCGGAGAGCTGCTCCGGGTGGTGGGCCACGAGGTCCCAGAGCGCCTCGACCGTCGTACCGGGAAGCTCGATCCTGGCCGCGCAGTGGTCTTCGGCGGCCCCGGGAGTAGCCTCGGCCGAAGAGTGGTCCGGGGGGAGCAGCCATCCCACATTCTCGTCACCGGCCACGAGCCGCGCGGTCGTCGCCGGAGCCGCCATGGGGAGCAGCGGCCGACCGGCCCCGGGACTCTCGCCCGGAAGCGGCGGAAGGTAGCGGGCGGAGAGGAGGAGGCGGGAGCCGGCGCTGCGAGGCGGCGGCCCGTCGTCGGGGAGGTAGCCCTCGGAGACGAGCCCCGTGGCCCGCTCGATCCGTTCCCGGAGGAGGAGCGCACCGAAGCGGATCTCGCCGGCCGGGCGCGTCTCGGTGATCGGCGACCAGCTGCGGGAGGTCCGGTCCTCGAGAAGGTAGAGGCGGGTGTTCACGGCTTGCCGCTCCCGGCTCCTCCCGCCCCGCCTCCTGGCTCTGGCTCCTCGGCCGCGGCGTCCCCGCCTTGTCCACGGAGCGCGTGCGGCAGACGGCCGACCAGCTGCTTGAGCTCGTGCGCCCGTGCGCGCGTCGTGACGAGAGTGATGCCCCCCGAGCGTGCCACGACGAGATCCTCGACGCCGTAGGTGACCACCGGTCCATCCTCGGCCCAGATCACCGACGTGCGTGTCTCGATGGCATGTGCATCGCCCACCCGCCAGTTCCCCTCCGGGTCCGGTGGCAGGGCCCGCGCGACAGACTCCCAGCTTCCCATGTCGTCCCAGCGGAACTCCGCGCTCACGGCGCCGACGCGCCGGCTCCGCTCGAAGACCGCCTCGTCGACCGAGACCGGTCCAGCCCGCTCGAAGAATCCGGGCACGTCGCCGCGGTCGAGGAGGGGAAGGAACGTGGCGATCTCCGGCGCGTGACGCCGGAGTTCCTCGAGGAAACGGGTCACCGGGAAGACGAAGATCCCGGTATTCCAGAGGTAGCCGTTCGCGATGTACTCGCGGGCGGTGGGCCGGTCCGGTTTCTCCGCGAACTCCTCGACCCTGTGGACGGCCGGTCCGCCGGTAGCGGAGGTCGGCAGGCCGGGCCCGGGCTTGATGTAGCCGAATCCGGTCTCGGGGCGGTCGGGGGGGACGCCGAGCGTCATCAGGAGGTCCTCGCGGCGCGCGACGTCGGCCGCCGACCGGACGGCCCGGCCGAAGGCCCCGGCGGACCCGACATCGTGGTCCGCGTGGAGGGAGACGAGGATGGCCCCGGGATCGCGTCGGCTGATCCGGTGGGCGGCCCAGGCGAGCGCGGGGCCGGTTCCCCGCGCCTCCGGCTCGCACCAGTAGTTCCCGGCCGCGAGCTCTGGAAGGCGCGGCCGGAGCGGGGCCGCGAGGGGCTCGCGGGCGAGGACGGCGAGGTGGCCGCGCTCGACGAGCTCAAGCGCGCGGTCGACCGCCGCACGGATCATCGGACGTCCGGATGCGAGCCGGAGGAGGGGCTTCGGGCGCTCAGGCCGGCTGGCGGGCCACAAGCGTGATCCGATCCCCCCCGCAAGGATGACGGCCCAGAGGCGCGCGCTGGCCCCGTGGGACGGGCTCATCCGTCGGACCCCGCGCCCGCCGCGCACGAGCCGGCTGCGGCTCGGCCGCCGGTGTGCCCGGACGGGCGGCGGCGCACGGTATCGGAGACCAGGGAATCCGCGACTCTTCGGGGGGTTGACACTCTTCCGCGTGGCCGAATAGTGTTCGCCGCACGAAGATACCCTCCGGCAGAGCATCCGACCAGCGCCTGCAGGACCCCTCGCACACGGTCGACAGCGCATCCATGAGACGAGTGTCTTCCCGGACGGTGGCGACGGTGCTCCTCCTCGTCTTGGGTGGGTGCGGCGATGACCCATTCCTCGTCCGGTGGACCGAGAATCCCAGGGAAGCGACGCTCTTCGCTCTCGATCGTGAGGAGATGAACCGGCCTTCCGGGTTCAACATGCTCGCGCGGTCGAGAGTGGTCATCGAGGATCCGCTGTCCCAGGCCAACTGGGACTTCTCGGTGGAGCGCCGGGGCGGGCGGATGCTCCTCGTTCCCCCATCCGTCCTCGGCGTCCAGTCGAGGGCGGCCCTTGCGCCCATGGAGGGGACGACCTTCGAGGAGGTGCGGCGGGCGCCGAGGGATACGCTGCTCTACATCACCGACGATCCGGTTCCCGCCGAGTTCGGGACTGTGTACGTGGTCCGGACCCACGAGCAGATCGGCCGCTTCAACCGGGTCTGCGTGTACTACGGAAAGTTCGAGCCGGTCGAGATCGATATCGCGCACGGTACCTTCCGGTTCCGTCACGATACGAGTCCCGACTGCAACAACCGCAGTCTGGTTCCCCCGAACTAGGTGCTGCGCACCGATGCTTGACATCAGGGCCATCCGCGCCGCGCCGGAGGCCGCGTGCCACGGGCTGGTGCGGAGGGGTCTCGACGACTCGCAGCAGATGATCGAGGAACTCGTCGCGCTCGACGCCGAGCGACGCCGCGCCGTCACGAGGGGCGACGAGCTCCGGGCGCGCCGAAACGAGGCGTCGCGCAGGATCGGCGAGTTCAAGCGGTCGGGTCGCGACGCCGCCCCGGCCATCAGGGAGATGCGCGCCGTCGCAGCCGAGATACAGGAGGCGGAAGCCGCTGCGCGAGCCGCCGGTGAGCGTGTGCAGGAACTACTGCTCGGGCTCCCGAACACCCCGCTTCCCGAGGTGCAGCCCGGAGGCGCGGAGGCCGGCGAGGTGGTGCGGACCTGGGGGGAGCCGAGGAAGCATCCCTTTGACGCTGCGCCCCACTGGGAGCTGGGAGAGGCACTCGGGATCCTCGATCTCCCGCGCGGGGCCAAGATCTCGGGCTCCGGCTTCCCCGTCCTCCGGCGGACTGGCGCCAGGCTGCAGCGCGCCCTGATCGACTGGATGATCGATCTCCACACGCGCGAACACGGTTACGAGGAGCTTCGCGTCCCGTATCTCGTGACGGGGGAGACTCTCACCGGCACGGGGCAGCTGCCGAAGTTCGCTGACGAGTCGTACCTCATCGAGCGGGACGGGCTCTGGCTGATCCCGACCGCCGAGGTGCCGGTGACTAACCTTCACCGGAACGAGATCTTCAGCGCGGGGGAGCTGCCGCTGCGGTACGTGGCGTACTCGCCCTGCTTCCGGAGAGAGGCGGGGGCGGCGGGGAAGGACACGCGGGGCCTCCTCCGGGTGCACCAGTTCGACAAGGTCGAGCTTGTTCGGATCGAGATGCCGGCGGAGAGCCGGGCCGGGCTGGAGGTCCTTACGGGCGAGGCGGAGAGGATCCTGAGGGAGCTCGGCCTCGCGTACCGCGTTGTCCGCCTAGCGGCCGGGGACTTGGGGTTCTCGGCCGCCCTGACCTACGACATCGAGGTCTGGTCTCCGGGCGTCGGGCAGTGGCTAGAGGTCTCGAGTTGCTCGACCTTCGGCGACTACCAGGCCCGCCGGGCGAACCTCCGGTGCCGCCCGACGCCGGGCGGGAAGGTGGAGTTCGCGCACACACTGAACGGCTCGGCGCTTGCGCTTCCGCGGCTTCTCGTCGCGCTGCTGGAGACGTACCAGGACGAGAGGGGTGGCGTCACGCTTCCTGAGCCGCTCCCCGACCTCGTGGGCACGAATCGCCTCGAGCCGTAGGAAGCGCGTCCGGCCTCTCCTGCTTGGCAGCTCCTGCAGCAGTATCCCCAGCCGGATCCGGAAATCCTGGCTCCGGCCGGCTCGGCGCTCGATCCCACGAACAGATACGTCCGGCGGAGCGCCCGCGCCTATCCGGCAAGTTCGTCGCGCGCGAACGCCAGCGGCAACTTGTGGTCCTCTCCGATCCAGACACGGTCGTTGAGCTTCCCGTAACCCAACCCGAGCCCGTGTGTCCGAGACCGAACCGACGCTTCGGGTGCATGCCCGGCGCCGGGCAACAATGGTGGCGGGTGCCCGGGCGTGCAGCCAGCCCTGAGCCGCTCCCTGCCTCCCTCGCCGCTCCTCACGCGCGCTGGTCACAGCGACCATCGCCGCACGGATCAGGGCAAGACACTGTGGAGAAACTGCCCCTATCTACGCTTGACAGCAGTGGATGCCGCAGTGCACAGCCTCTGGGCCTGTCCCGGACAGCGCCCGCCCGCGGGCCCCGGTCAATATGCGCCGGACCCGGCGGAGGCGACGGACGCCTGGCGTGCGACCGGCCGTTCATCGATCGGCAGGTGAATCGCGGCCGCGGCGAGTCCTAGGGCGACGCCTGCCCACCAAACGCCGTCGTAGGATCCGGTGGTGTCGAAGAGCCACCCGCCCAGCCAGACGCCGAGAAAGCTGCCGAGCTGGTGGCTGAGGAAGACGACGCCGAACAGCGTGGCCAGATAGCGCACCCCGAAGATCTGGCCGACGATCCCCGTGGTGAGCGGCACCGTCGACAGCCAGAGCACGCCCATGACGGCGGCGAACAGATAGATGACGACGGCGGTCTTCGGCAGGACCATCAGCGCGGTGATGGCCACCGCGCGTGCCGCGTAGATCGTGCTCAGGCCGCACTTCTTGCTCCAGCGCTGGCCAGCGGCCCCGGAGGCGAACGAGCCGAGGATGTTGAACAGGCCGATGACCGCGATCGCTCCCGCCCCGACCGAGGCGGCGAGCCCGACGTCGCGAACGTAGGCCGGGAAATGGACCGTTATGAAGGCGACATGGAAGCCACACACGAAGAAGCCCGTGGTCACCAACCCGTACCCGCGGTGGGAGAACGCCTCGCGCAGGGCCGCCGCGAGCGACTGGTCGGCTCCCGCGGCCTCGCTACGGACCTCCGGCGAGCCGGGCAGCAGGAACGCCAGCGGTGCGATGAGGAATGCCGAGCCAGCCAGGAATAGGAGCGCGGCCTGCCACCCGTAGCCAGATATGAACGCCTGACCCAGCGGCGAGAAGACCACCTGCCCGGAGGATCCGGCCGCCGTCCCGAGACCCAGCGCCAGGGAGCGCCGCTCGGGGCCGACGACCTTGGCCATGGCGGCGAGCGCGATCGAAAACGCCGTGAACGCCACCCCGACCCCAACTAGGATACCCGCTGTCAGGTGCAGCGCGCCTGCGCTCTCGGCCGTCGTCATCCCGCAGATGCCCACGGCGTAGACCAGCGCCCCGAGCGCAAGCACCCGCGGCGAGCCGAACCGATCGCTGAGCGCGCCGGCGAACGGAAGGGCGACGCCCCACGCGAGGTTCTGGATCGCGAGCGCCAGCGCGAATGTCTCCCGTCCCCACCCGTGCGCCGTTGTCATCGGCTCGAGGAAGAGCCCGAACACCGACCGTGCGCCGAATCCGAGCATCGCGATCGCGCACGATGCGGCCATCACCAGGGCCGGCGTCTGCCAGCCGCGGAGACCGGGGCGGTTAGGGGGCATCGGTCAGGCCGGTTCCTCTAGCTTGCGGTGCGTCGCCATCGCGCCATTCGAGGTGGGCAATCCGCCGTCTGACGCGCGGTCCGGGTTGTCGGGCCACCGTCACGGCCGACGTTCACACAGTCCGGCGAGCGTGCTCCTGCGCGGCGGAGCACCCGCCCGGCGCGGTTCCGCGACCCATGCGGACGGCTCCACACCGGTAGCGTACCGCAATCGGACGTGGCATGCGACGTGTGCATGTTGCGCCGGGTGCTCGGGCCGCCGAAGACCCGGACCTCTCCGGACCGGTCGCAGAGTGCGCAGTCCCGGATCCGGCCGGTCCGGCTTGGCGGCTCGACTCGGTCATCCGTCGTCCGGTGGGACTCCCTTGAGAACCGGACGTGCCGCGGAACCATGGCCGGCCCAACCGCCGACGCGTCCCGCCGTCCGCGCATGCGGGGTGGATACGGCTCGCCACGGCATCCCGGGCGTCGAGGATGCGGCCCATCCGCCGGTCCGGGCCGCGACCCTGTACCGGCGGGGTGCCAGGCGGGCTTCCGGACGGAGTCGATGGCGCGGGCGACATGGCCGGGCCGGAGCAGAACACGCCCCCCTATTCCTCGAACCGTCATTCCGACGCGGGGGATGCTCTGCAGGCGTATCCTGGGCTGTGGACTTGCCCGTCCGGGTGGACCGATCTTCCTCCGGTCGTTGGTCGTGGCTAAGCTCCAGCCGGCCCGGTAGGCGCGGGCATGCGGCTGCGTGAGCCGCCACACGCCATGGGGCGGGCCGGCGGTAGCCCCACGGGCGTCGGAGATTCGTCGACGGCCGTTGTCGCCACGGTCTCCCATCCCGGCCGGAGGTGGTGTTTCTTGGGGCATTCTCAACGCGGGCGCGAAGTCCGGGACCGGTCAGACGCGCCCGGCCTCCCGGCCCGGTCTGCCGCCCGTGCCCGCACGGTTTGCCGGAGAAGCTGCGAATGACTTCCGGACATGCCTGACGGCCCTCCCCTTCCCAGTGGCGCCGCGCATTCCCTGAACCCGGAACAGCGGCGCGCCGTCGAGCACGTGCGCGGTCCCCTCCTCGTGCTAGCGGGCGCCGGATCCGGCAAGACCCGCGTGCTGACGATGCGCGTAGCGCACCTGATCAGGGCGCACCGGATCCCGCCCGACCGGATTTTCGCCGCGACCTTCACGAACAAGGCGGCCGGCGAGATGCGGGAGCGGATTCGGACGCTCCTCGGCCACGAGCCCTTGGGGGCGTGGATCGGGACCTTCCACTCCATCGGCGCACGCATCCTGAGACGTCACGCGGAGCAATTCGGGCGCTCGCCGAGGTTCACCATCCTCGATGCGGACGACAACCTCCGTGAGGTGAAGCGGGTCATGTTGGCCCGGGACGTGGATACGAAGCTCTGCACCCCCAACGCGGTGCGGGGCGTCATGAGTGATGCCAAGAACGGGCTCGTCAGCGCGTCCGGGTTCCGGAAGAAACATGGAGGAAGGTTCGACCTCCTGCGAAGGACCGTCGCCGACATCTACCCGGCCTACCAGCAGTCGCTTCAGAGGCAGGACGCCTTCGACTTCGACGATCTCCTGATGAAGCCGGTCGAGCTGTTCGAACGCGACGAGGACGTGCTCGGGCTCTACCAGCGGCGCTTCGAGTTCCTCCTCGTCGATGAGTACCAGGACACGAACCGGGCGCAGTTCCGCTTCCTGGAGCTGGTTGCGGGCGCGCATCGGAACCTCATGGTGGTCGGCGACGACGACCAGTCGATCTACGGGTGGCGGGGGGCGGACATCCGCAACATCCTGGACTTCGAGCAGACGTATCCCGAGACCCGGGTCGTGCGGCTAGAGGAGAACTACCGGTCCACGCCGACGATCTTGGGTGCAGCCAACGCCGCCATCCGCCTGAACCGCGACCGAAAGGAGAAGACACTTAGGACAGCGAGGCCCGACGGGCGGCCGATCGATGTCAGGGAGTTCGGGACCGAAGCCGGGGAGGCGGGCTGGGTCGCCGGGCGGGTCGCGGGGCTCGTCGGGAGCCGGAGGGTCCATCGGTACAGTGATATCGCCGTGCTCTACCGGACGAACGCGCAGTCCCGGGTGCTCGAGGACGCATTCCGGAATCAGGGCATCCCCTACCATATCGCGGGTGGCCTGCGATTCTACGAAAGGCGGGAGATCAAGGACGTACTCGCCTACCTCCGGCTCATCTCGAATCCGAGAGATGACGGAGCCTTCCGGCGAGCGGTGAACTATCCTCGCCGGGGCGTCGGGGCGCGGACGCTGGAGCGGCTCGGCCGGCGGGCGGAGGAAGAGAACCGGGGGCTGCTCGAAGCCGCGGTCCGCACCGCACCGGAAGACGGGATCTCCGCATCGGGTGCCCGCGGCCTCCGGAATTTCACCGCTTTGGTCTCGCGCTACTCCGAACGCGTCGGCGAAGTCGGCGTTGGGGCACTCATCCGGGAGCTTGTCGGCGAGCTTGACCTCCGCGCGCTGCTCAAGCGCGAGGGTCCGGAAGGAGCGGACCGGGCGAACAACGTGAACGAGCTGATTTCGGGCGCGACACAGTTCGACGCCCGCGGCCGGGACGGAGGTGACGAGCGGGAGGACCGGGCGGCGGACCACCTGACCGAACTCGACCTCTTCCTCCAGCAGGCGGCCCTCTTCTCCGAGCTCGACCGCCACGATCCCGATGCGGATCTCGTGACGCTGATGACCGTTCACAACGCGAAGGGGCTCGAGTTTCACTGTGTGTTCATGACCGGGCTCGAGGACGGGCTCTTTCCGCTCTCGCACGCGTTCGACGACCAGGCTGCACTCGAGGAGGAAAGGCGCCTCTTCTACGTCGGGATCACCCGGGCCGAGGAGCGCCTCTCGCTGAGCTGGGCCAGGAGCCGGATGCGGGCCGGAAGGCGCGCGGTCGGCCGCTGCTCGCGCTTCGTCAGGGCGATACCGGCCCGGCTGACGCGTGCCGATCCGGTCCGGCAGTCTGGTTGGGGAGGTGGTGGCCGCCGCCGGGGAAGCTCCGGCCGGCCTGCCCGCAGGGGAGACCGGGCGGGGGGTGCGCGCCCGCGGGATCGCGCGGTCCGGGTCGGGGAGGAGGAGATGAACCAGGACTTGGCTCCTCTCAGGAAGGGCGAGCGAGTTCTCCACCGGACCTTCGGATCGGGGACGGTGTTGGGGGTGTCCGGATACGGGGGGGATGTCCGCGTCATGGTCGACTTCGACTCGGGCGGGCAGAGGAAGCTGGTGGCGCGGATTGCCCGACTCGAGCGTGACGTCTCGTAGGCGAACCTGGAGCTGGTGGCGGTGAGCGAAACCGATGGGCGGCGCCGGGCCGGCGTCACGGAAGGCGATGTGCGGGCCATCGCGACGCTTGCGCGGTTGAGGCCCCGGGAAGCTGCTTTCGAGCGGCTGACCGTCGAACTCAACCGGATCCTCGAGCACGTCCGGGCGCTTGAGCGTCTGGATCTTTCCGGGCTCGATCCGGAGGAGGCTGCATTGTATGGCCGGCCCAGGTCGCGGGACCCGGGCACGCGACCCGACGCCGTCGCCCCGGATGCCATGCAGCCGCTCGCCCCTGATTGGCGGGAGGGTTTCTTTGTGGTCCCCCGTCTTCCCGCGCTCGAGGCCACCCGCTCTCCGGCGCGGGGCACAAGTTGATGGGTGGTGAGACGGCCTTCGAGATCGCCGGGGCGGTGGTTTCCGGGGCAGTGGCTCCTGACCACTTCCTCCGCCCGGCCCTACGCCGGGTCGCGGAGCAGGCCGACCTCAATGCGTTCCTGACCCTGGACCCCGAGGAGGCCATACTCCCCGAGGGGCCTCTCGCCGGGGTCCCGGTCGCGGTCAAGGACAATCTCTGCACCCTCGGGCAGACCACGTCGTGCGCGTCCCGGATCCTCGAGGGGTACGTCTCGCCCTTCGAGGCTACCGCCGTGACCCGCCTCCGCCGGGCCGGCGGGATCGTGCTCGGGAAGACGAATATGGACGAGTTCGCCATGGGCTCCTCCACGGAGAACTCCGCCTACGGCGTAACCCGAAACCCCCACGACCCGTCCCGCGTGCCAGGTGGCAGCTCCGGCGGATCGGCGGCCGCCGTCGCCGCCGGGATCGTCCGGTGTGCGCTGGGTTCCGACACCGGCGGTTCCGTCCGCCAGCCGGCCTCCTTCTGCGGGGTCGTGGGGATCAAGCCCACCTACGGACGGGTGAGCCGCTACGGGCTCGTCGCGTTTGCCTCCTCGCTGGACCAGGTCGGTGCCTTCGGCGCCACAGTCGACGAGGCGGCGCTCCTGCTCGGCGTCATCTCGGGCCATGATCCGAGGGACGCGACCTCGTCGCGCCGGGTCGTCCCCGACTTTCTCGGGGGGATCACGGACGGTGTCGAGGGCCTCAGGGTCGGGGTCCCGGCCGAGTACTTCGCCGGTGCGCTGGACCCCGCAGTGCGACGGCTCTGCGAGGATGCTCTCTCCCGCCTCCGGGAGGCCGGGGCGATGGTCACCGACGTATCGCTTCCCCACACCGAGCACGCGGTGCCGACATACTACATCCTCGCGCCGGCCGAGGCCTCCTCGAACCTGGCGCGCTACGACGGCGTCCGGTATGGACTTCGCGCTTCGGATGCGGGGTCAGTCGGCGAGGTCTACGAGCTCTCTCGCTCGGGGGGGTTCGGCGCCGAGGTCGTTCGGAGGATCATCCTCGGGACTTTCGTGCTCTCGGCGGGCTACTACGACGCCTACTACGGACGCGCACAGCGGGCGCGCGCGCGGATCGCCGGCGACTTCGAGCGGGTTTGGGAGGAGGGGGTCGACGTCCTCTTCACGCCCACCTCGCCGACGCCTGCCTTCCGGATCGGCGAACGCACCGTCGATCCCGTCTCGATGTACCTCTCTGACATCTACACGGTCACTGCGAACCTGGCCGGGATCCCAGGGATCTCGCTTCCCATCGGAACCGTGGACGGCCTTCCCGTCGGCGGCCAGTTCCTCGCTCGCCGGTGGGACGAGTGCACGATGCTCCGTGCCGCGAGGGGACTCGAGGCGCTGCTCGGCAGGGCCAGGGGTCCGGCCGGACCGCCGGGAGGCGCTGTGTGAGCCGGGGGGCGAGCTCGGGAGGTGCGGTGCAGGCAGCAGAATACGAGGCCGTGATAGGGCTTGAGGTCCACGTCCAGCTCAGGACGGCGGAGAAGCTCTTCTGTGCCTGCTCGACGCGGTTCGGCGACGCCCCGAACACGAACGTCTGTCCCGTCTGCCTGGGGCTCCCCGGTGCGCTTCCGGTCGTCAATCCGGATGCCGTCGACCTAGCCGTTCGGGCAGCGGTGGCATTCGGATGCACCATCCACGAATCGAGTATCTTCGCGCGGAAGAACTACTTTTATCCCGACCTGCCGAAGGGCTACCAGATCTCCCAGTTCGAGGCGCCCCTCGCGACGTCGGGGCGCTTCGCTGTGGAGACCGCATACGGGGAAACCGAGATTCGGATCCGGCGGATCCATCTCGAGGAGGATGCCGGCAAGCTGATCCACGACAGGATCGCCGGCTCGACCGCCGTGGACCTGAACCGGGCCGGAACGCCGCTGATCGAGCTTGTCTCGGAGCCGGATCTCCGGAGCGCCCGTGACGCGCGTGCCTACCTGCAGCAGGTCAAGCAAGTGCTCGAGTATCTCGACGTCTCCGATTGCAATATGGAAGAGGGATCGCTCCGCGTGGACGCGAACATCTCGATCCGGCCGACCGGGAGCACGGGGCTCGGCACGAAGACCGAAGTCAAGAACATGAACTCGTTCTCGAATGTGGAGCGCGCGCTCACCGTCGAGATCCGGCGCCAGCGGGCCATCGTCCGGGAGGGCGACGCCGTCGAGCACCAGACGCTCCTCTGGGACGAGACGGGAGGCGAGGTTCGGCCGATGCGCGCCAAGGAGGAGAGCCACGACTACCGGTACTTTCCCGAACCCGACCTCCCGCCCCTCGTTGTTCCGCACGGTCGGATCGACGATATCCGACGCGGCCTGCCCGACCTTCCGAAGGCGCGCCGCGAGCGGCTCGAGCGCGCATTCGGAATCCCGGCCTACGATGCAGGCGTCCTCACATCTGAACGGGCGCTCGCCGACTACTATGAGAAGGTGGTCGGTCTCGGGACCGAACCGAAGGAGGCATCCAACTGGGTGATGGGCCCCTTGCTCGCCCTTGCCAAGGCGGTGGACACCCCACTCGATGCCATCCCGGTCACGCCCGCGGATCTCGCCGGGCTCATCGGGCTCGTCGGGAGCGGGACGATCAGCCGACGCGTCGCGAAGGATGTCCTGCCGAGGATGCTCGAGCGGGGACGTTCCGCTGCCGAGATCGTGGAGGAGGACGGCCTCGCGCAGATCCGGGATGACGACCGGATCGGGGTGTGGATCGCCGGGGTCCTCGCGCGGCATCCGAACGAGATCGAGCGTTTCCGGGCGGGCGAAAGGAAGCTTCAGGGATTTTTTATGGGACAGGTCATGAAGGCGTCCCGGGGGAAGGCCGATCCCTCCCGGGTCTCAAGGCTGCTCGCCGAGAAGCTCCGCGGCTGAACCCGCGTCTGGTGTTCCTGCGCCTTCCTCCCGCACCCCGGTGTCCCCCTCCGAACCGCTGGCACCGCGCTCGCCTGCGCGCTCTTCCGGCCGGTGCCCGTCCGGGTCCCGCCGGCGCTTGCCGCCCAGGTTGTCGAGGCCGGTGTGGATGCCGCGCGCGGCGGCCGCGGCCCCTACGAACGCGCTCTCCATCTCCCGCTGCACGGCGGCAAGAAGGGCATCGAAATCCGCGATCCGCTCTCCGATGGCAGTGGACGCCTGCGCGATCCGCTCCGAGACGCCCGCCACGGATCCCGCCAGCCTCTCCGACTCCTCCTGGATGCGTCCGGAGATCGATTCCAGATGGCCGGCGGCCGTCCGCAGGCTCTCCAGCGCCGGGTCCGTCCGAATCCGGTCCCCTGCCTCCTCGAGGGATCTGAGGGTTCGCCTCACCTCGGCGAGGACGAGGCCGAGGAGGACGACGATCGCGACGAGGACCGCCGCGACGAGGACCGCCGTGACGACTAGGACCAGGTCATACACGTCCCGGGCGATGGCCACCGTGTCCGGGGCCCCCTGCAGGATCAGCAGCGTGGTCATGGGTGGATGAGTAGGGGAGTCATGGCAAAACGTTCCGACTCGTCGCGAGTTGTAGCCCCCGGCGCCCCAGGGTAACTTCCGCGCGCCCCGCTCCGGGGCGACCGATCCCTCATCTGTGCATCCGGGCACGCTCATGGCTTCATTCGTGGTCGAGGGGGGACGCCCGCTCTCCGGTTCCATCCGGCCTGCCGGAAACAAGAACGCGGCACTCCCGTGCATCACTGCCGCCCTCCTCACCGAAGAGCCCGTGGTGCTCGAGAACGTCCCGCGCATCCTCGATGTCGAGACACTCGTGGAGATCGCCGCCCGGCTCGGTGCGGCCGTCGAGTGGCTCGATGCCACGACGCTCCGCATCCAGGCCTCGCGGATCAGGAGTGGATCCCCCGATGCAGCTCTCGCGGGCCGGATCCGGGCCTCCATCCTCATGGCCGGACCCCTCCTCGCCCGTCTCGGCCGGGTGAGGATACCGCCTCCCGGGGGGGACGTGATCGGCCGCCGCCGGCTCGACACTCACTTTCTCGCCTTCCGTGCCCTCGGAGCGGAGATTTCCGTCGCCGGGGGGGTCCTCGAGATCCGGGCTGAGGAACTCACCGGCCGCGGGATCTTCCTCGACGAGCCGTCGGTCACCGGGACGGAGAACGCGGTCATGGCCGCCGTCACGGCACGCGGGACGACGCTCCTCCGCAACGCCGCAACCGAGCCCCATGTGCAGGACCTCTGTGCACTCCTCAACCGGATGGGGGCGCGGATCTCCGGGATCGGGACCCACATCCTCCG
This sequence comes from uncultured Gemmatimonadaceae bacterium, assembly GCA_964532325.1. Lineage (GTDB taxonomy): Bacteria > Gemmatimonadota > Gemmatimonadetes > Longimicrobiales > Gaopeijiaceae > JAAXGI01. The sequence goes on from CAZHGS010000005.1 coordinate 67,953, forward strand.
GATCGAGGGAGTCCGGGCGCTCGGGGGTGCCCGTTTCCGGCTGGGGCCGGATCATATTGAGGTCGGGTCGTTCGTGGGACTCGCCGCCGCGACCGGCGGTGTGCTCAGGATCGAGGACGCGCCGCGGGCGCACCTCGACTCCACACTCCTCGGCTTCGGGAAGCTCGGGGTCGAGGTGGAGTTTGACGGACCCGACCTCGTGGTCCGGGGCGACCGGGACCGGAAGATTCGCCGGGACGCGTTCGGTCACATCCCGCGGATCGACGACGGACCCTGGCCGGGCTTCCCCCCGGACCTGACCTCGATCGCTCTCGTCACCGCGACGCAGTGCACGGGGACGATCGTGGTTCACGAGAAGATGTTCGAGTCGCGGATGTTCTTCACCGACAAGCTCGTGGCGATGGGAGCACAGATCATCCTCTGCGACCCCCACCGCGCGGTCGTGGTCGGACCCGCGGCGCTCCGCGGCCAGCGGCTCGAGAGCCCGGACATCCGGGCGGGCATGGCGCTCCTCATCGCCGCGCTGGCCGCAGAGGGCACCAGCCTGATCCAGAACATCGGCCAGATCGAACGTGGTTATCAGGCGATCGACGCCCGGCTCCGGGTCCTCGGGGCCCGCATCCGGCGGGAGGAACCGCACGACGCAGTGGGAGTGCCCGTCCCCGGGGCTTGAGCCGGGCGAGCTATTCGGCTATCATGCTCCCCGAGGGAGAGTGGCCGGAAGGCGGCTCGTGTGTGAGTGGGGGAGCGGGTGTCCCCCGCTTTTTTTTACACGGCGTCCGGGTTCCGGGCTTGGGGAGGCAGGACTCGGAGAGCACCGGAGGTCTGTGGATTGGAGGCGGCGCGGGGGATCGGGGAGGGAATCGGTGCCCGGGTCGAGGCGCTCGGCTTCGAGGTCGTCGAGGTCGAGTGGGGCGGAACGCCGTGGCGGCCCGTCATCCGGGTCCGCGTCGACCGTCCGGACTCCTTGCCGGGGAGCGGGGTAACCGTCGATGACTGTGCCCGCGTGAGCCGAGCGCTCGAGGCATGGCTCGACCGGGAGCCGGCGCTCCCTGAGCGCTACGTGCTCGAAGTGTCCTCACCCGGTGTGGAGCGGCCGCTCTCCCGGAAGCGGGACTTCGAGCGCTTCGCCGGCCGCGATGTCGCACTCCGGGGAGCGGGGGAAGCGGATGGCGGGGGATTCTCGGGACGGCTGACCGGCGTGCTCGAGGGGATCGAGGAGGACGGCGATGGCTACCGGGTCGTGATCCGGACGGACGGCGCGCCGAGGGTTGCGGTGCCGCGGGCCGAGATCGCACGAGCGAATCTCGTGTTCGACTGGAACGGGGGCGGGTGAAGAGAGAGAGATAGATATGCCAGACGCCGCACGGATCGTCGCGGCCATCCGGGACATGGCTGCGGCCAAGAGCCTCTCGGCGGACGAGACGAACGACATGGTGCGGGACGCGATCCACGCGGGCCTCGCCAGGATCTACGGCCCCAACGTCCGCGCAGAGATCGAGGTCGATGACTTCGCCGGCGAGATCGATATCGTCGTCCTGAAGCGGGTGGTCGAGGAAGTCGAGGACGCCTCAGCGGAGATCGCTCTCGAGCGGGCGCGCTGGGACGATCCCGAATTCGAGGTCGGTGACGTCATGGAGATCCCGGTGGATTTCTCCGACTTCGGCCGCAACGCCGTACTGGCCACCAAGCAGCGGATCGTGCACCGGATCCGGGAAGGGGAACGCGAGCGGATCCGTCAGGAGTTTGCCCACAGGGTGGGGGAACTCCTCTCGGGCGAGGTCCAGCAGATCGAGCGCGGCAAGATCGTGGTCATGATGAACCGCGCCCGCGATGCGGAGGCGATCGTACCGTGGAAGGACCAGAATCCGCGTGAGCGTTTCCGCCAGGGCGATCCGATCCGCGCGGTCCTGCGGAAGGTCGACGAGACCCCGAAGGGCCCGCGCCTCATCCTCTCCCGGGCGAGTCCCCTCTTCGTCGAGGCGCTCTTCAAGCTCGAGGTCCCCGAAGTCTACCAGGGAATTGTCGAGATCAGGGAGCGCGCCCGCGAGGTCGGGGGACGCACGAAGATCGCTGTCTGGTCGAGAGACGACTCGATCGATCCGGTGGGTGCGTGCGTCGGACTCAAGGGATCCCGCGTGCAGGCGGTCGTATCGGAGCTGGGGGGGGAGCGGATCGACATCGTGCCTTGGCATCCCGATCCGGAGGTCTTCGCCCGGCGCGCTCTCGCTCCCGCCCGCGTTTCGAAGGTGATATCGGACGTGCAGCGTCAGGTGATCACCGCCATCGTCGACGAGGACCAGCTCTCGCTCGCCATTGGGCGCAACGGCCAGAACGTGCGGCTCGCCTCCCAGCTCATCGGCTGGCAGATCGATCTCTACGGTTCCCGGGAATGGCTAGAGCGGGGCGCGGACATCGAGCTGTTCGGGCGAAGCCTCGAGGAGGAGGGGTACGAGACCGCTGACTTCCCGATCTCCGAGCTGGACCTGGGTGACGACGCGCTAGCGGCCCTAGAGGGCGCCGGATATAGTAAGTTTCTTGAGATCATCGACCTGGAGGAAGCCGATTTCCGCGCGATCGCGGGCTTCCCAGAGGATGCGGTTCCGAAGGTCATCGGCATCATTGACGAGCTCACCGTCCTTGAGGACGCGAGCGGCGGGATCATGGACGAGGCCCACATCGACCGGGCGGTCTCCGCGCTGGTCGAGCCCATAGAGGGACCTCCACCGGTGCTGGGAGAGAGGACGGGGGAAGAGGATGGGCGTCCCGCCTCCCGCTGAAGCGCTCGGGCTCCTTGGTCTCGCCCGGCGTGCCGGAGCCGTGACCCCGGGGGTCGGTGCGACGCGACGCGCGCTCGGCGCCGGGGCGGTTCGCCTCGTGCTCCTGGCGACGGACGCCTCCGAGACCCAGTGGAAGAAGGTCCGGGGCCGCGCGCGCGGCGCGGGCGTGCCGGTCGAGGCGGTGGCCTCCCGGGCGCATCTCGGACGCGCGCTCGGGCGCACCGAGCTATCGGTGGCCGGCGTGACAGACCGGTCGTTCGCCAAGCAGTTGCAGGAGAAGCTCTCGCAGGCCGGTGGCAGGCGAGAGGGATTCGCGGGGTGCAGAGGAGGGACACGGTCCGCATGCGTGTCAACGAGCTAGCGCAAGATCTCGGGGTGATCGCCCACGATGTCCTCGTCCTCCTGAGGGCGATGGGAATCCCCGTGCCCGACGAGGGCGCGCCGGTTCTGGATGCCGACGTGGCCCGCGTGCTGGCGCGCGTCGAACGCGAACGTCGCGCGGGGAGAAGGGACGCCGCAGACGCCGTGCGCGCAGCGATCGCTGGATCCCGGCCCCGTCGTCGTCGCCGCCGCCGGGCCGCCGATCTCGTGCCGGAGTTTCCGGTGGTGTCCCCGGACGCGGTGCCTGAGGAACCGGTCGAGCCCGGAACGCTCGCGGCCGACAGTGGGATCCCGGTCATCGAGTCGGCCGAGATGGCCGAGGTTCTTCCGGCCACCGAGCCTGATGAGCCCATCGAGGCCGAGGCCGCTCCCGTCGACGTGGCGGAATCTCCTGCCGTCGAGGTGCCCGAGCGGGCCGGCGCCGAGGAGGCGGCGAGCGCCGAGCCGGATGCCCTCCCCACCCCTGTCGAGGCGCAGGAGGCGCCGGAAGCAGAGGCCGAGCCGCGCCTAAAGCGCCGCCTCCGCATGCCGGATATGGCCCCGTCGACGCCTGCGGCAGCGGAACCCCGCCCCGCCGAGCCGACTTGGGAGCGCAAGGAGCCCGAGTCGCCGATCTCAGCGCGTCCGATGCCGGCCGCCAGTGCGGGCCCGGGCGGCAAGGTCCGGATCCAGGCTGACGGGTTCACTTCGGACGGCCGGAAGCAGGTCAGAAGGAAGGGAAGGAGACGCCAACGCGTCGACCAGGGTGCTGTGCAGGACAACATCCAGCGCGTGATGGCCGAGCTCAAGGGAGGCTCGAAGCGCCGGCGCAAGAAGGCGCCCGCGGGGCCGAGTCGGGAGGAGCGGGAAGCACAGGAACGGGAGGAACAGAAACTCGCCGCGGCGGAGGCCAAGACCGTCCGCGTCAACGAGTATCTCACTGTGGCCGAGCTTTCCGAGCTCATCGACGTGCCGTCCACCCAGCTCGTCGGTGCCGCCTTCAAGAATCTCGGGCTCATGGTCACGATCAACCAGCGTCTCGACTTCGACCAGCTCGAGCTTCTCCTCGACGAGTTCAACTACCGCGCGGTCCGGGAGGAGGACTACGCGGGGGACATCGCCTCGCTCGACGCCGGGGAGGACGATCCGGAGAGCCTCCTCCCGAGGCCGCCCGTCGTGACCGTGATGGGCCACGTCGATCATGGGAAGACGCTATTGCTGGACTCGATCCGCAACACGAATGTGGTCGCCGGAGAGTCCGGCGGGATCACCCAGCACATAGGGGCCTACCACGTCGAGCTCGACGGCAGGCGCGAGATCACCTTCCTCGACACCCCGGGGCACGCGGCCTTCACCGCGATGCGGGCCCGTGGCGCCGACGTGACCGACATCGTCGTGCTCGTGGTGGCGGCCGACGATTCTATCATGCCGCAGACGGTCGAGGCCATCTCCCACGCGAACAACGCTGGGGTCCCGATGGTGGTTGCGATCAACAAGACAGATCTCCCCGCAGCGGATCCCAGGCGCGTCAGGGAGGAACTTCTCCGCCACGGCGTCACCGCCGAGGAATACGGGGGCGATGTGCTTGCCGCGGAGGTGTCGGCCAGGACCGGGGCCGGGATCGATGACCTCTTGGAGAAGGTTCTTCTCCAAGCCGAGATCCTCGACCTCAAGGCGAACCCCGCCCGCGAGGCACAGGGTACCGTCGTCGAGGCGAAGCTGGATGTCGGCAAGGGGCCCGTGGTGACCGTTCTCGTGCAGAGGGGCACGTTGCGGGTCGGGGACAATTTCGTCTGCGGCCAGTTTGAGGGCCGTGCGCGCGCGCTTCTCGACGAACGAGGCAAACCCGTGCGCGAGGCGCCTCCCGGCCGTCCCGTCCAGCTACTTGGCGTCAGCGGCGTCCCGCAGGCCGGCGATACGCTCGCGGTGATGGAAGCCGTGCGTGCGAGTGAGATCGCGCGGACGCGCCAGCGGCTCGAACGGGAGAAACAGATCCGGGTCAAGGACCGCGGGGTCAAGCTCGGCGACCTCGCCCACTTCCTGCGTCAGGGCCAAGTGACAACGCTGCCCGTCCTCGTCAAGGCGGACGTGGATGGCTCGGTCCAGGCGGTCTCCGATTCGCTCGAACAGCTCTCCACGCCCGACGTACAAGTCGAGATCGTGCACCGCGGTGTCGGCGCGGTCAATGAGTCCGACGTGCTCCTCGCCGGAACGGCGAAGGCGATCATTATCGGATTCGGTGTTCGTCCCGACACGAATGCACGGCTCCTGGCCGAGCAGACCGGTGTCGAGGTCCGGCTCTACGACGTGATCTACGAGGCGGTCGAGGACGTCACCCAGGCGATGGAAGGGATGCTCGCGCCCGAGGAGCGCGAGAGCGTTGTCGGGGTGGCCGAGGTCCGCGAGACCTTCAGGATCACACGCGTGGGGACCATAGCCGGGTGTTACGTTTCCGATGGCGTCGTCGCCCGGAACGCTCAGGCACGGCTGCTTCGCAACGGGACGACGATCTACGACGGGAAGCTCGAGTCGCTCAAGCGCTTCAAGGACGATGTCCGCGAAGTCCGCGAGGGCTTCGAGTGCGGGATCGGGATTGCCAACTTCAACGACGTCAAGGTCGGAGATGTGATCGAGTGCTACGTCGTGGAGGAGGTGGCGCGCACCCTGGCCGGATCCGCAGCGGCCTCGGCCCAGGGCCCATGAGGTGTCCCCGGTTCTCGTCCTGACTTGGGAGCTCCGCCTCCCCGGCTGCCGGTCGCTCAAGGAGAAGCGCTCGGTGATCCGGTCCCTCAAGGACAGGCTCCGGCACCGATTCAAGGTCTCGGTGGCAGAAACAGGTTGCCAGGATCTCACCGACCGGGGCGAGCTCACCGTCGCCCTCGTGAGCTCGGACGGGCGGCTTGCGCAGTCCTTGGCGGACCGGCTCGACCGCTTCGTGGCCGAGCGCGGGGGCGCCCTCGTCACCTCGACCCGAAAGGCGGTGCTCTGAACGCCCTCTAGGGGGTGTGCCGGAGCCGGGGCGGCACCACGACGCTAGCCGAGCAATGTCCGAGAGACGGCGGGCCCGCCTGAACGAGCAGATGAAGCGCGAGATTTCGGAGCTCGTACGCAGCGAAGTGCACGATCCCCGCATCGGCGTCCCCACGGTGACAGCCGTGGATGTGACGGCCGACCTCTGGCTCGCACGGGTCTACGTCCGTCCGGGTCCGACGGACCCGGACGCGCCGGTCGGAGAGATCCTCAAGGGTCTGCGGGCGGCCGCACCCTTCTTGCGGCGCGCGCTTGGACGGACGCTCACGCTCCGGAGGGTTCCGGAACTGCGGTTTTTCCCCGACCGGACAGTCGAGGAGGCGCGCCGCATCGAGGAGATCCTCCGCGAGGTGCTTCCGGACAGCGCCGGGGGAAGCGGCACGGCCGGATCTGGGGAAGCGGAGCGGGAGACGTTCAGGCGGGGCGAAGGGCCGCGGTGACGGGGGAGCCGCGCCTCGAAGGGCTCCTTCCCCTGAACAAGCCCGCCGGCCCGAGTTCCCACGACATGGTGGCGCTTGCGCGGCGGAGGCTCGGGATCCGGCGCGTGGGGCACACCGGCACGCTCGACCCCTTCGCGCTCGGGCTGCTCCTCCTCTGCCTCAACCGCGCGACGCGCCTCGTCGAGTACATGCATCCGCTTCCGAAGGAATATCTCGCGACGGCGCTTCTCGGAGTCTCCACGACGACGGATGACCCGGAGGGCGATCTGACGGCGACCTCGGATGCATGGCGGGGACTGGCACGTCCCGAGCTGTCGCGCGCATTGGACGGGTTCCTCGGCACCTTTGACCAGCGTCCGCCCGATTACTCTGCGAAAAAGGTCGGGGGAGAGGCCGCCTATTCGCGTGCCCGCCGGGGGGAGGCGCCGTCGCTCGACGCAGTGCCGGTCACCGTGCACCGGATCGAGCTTGTGGCGATGGATCTCCCCCGGATCCGCTTCAGGGTCCGGTGCTCGACGGGGACCTATGTCCGCAGCCTGGCCCGAGACCTCGGGGAACGTCTGGGGACCGGCGCGCACCTCACCGCCCTCGAACGGACCGCGATCGGTCCGGTCCGGCTCGATGACGCACTCACTCCCGCGGAGCTGGAAGATCGGGGGCGGGTCCGCCGGGCGCTCATCCCGCCGCTCGACGCCCTCTCCCACTTGCCGCGGGTCGATGTCGGACCCGAGGTCGCCCGCCGCCTCCAGCAGGGGAGGACCGTCCCGTCCCGCAGCCGCGCCGCAGGTGACTGCGCGGTCGCCTGCGGGGGGCGTCTCGTCGCGATCGCACGCACGGCCCCCGCGGGCCTCCGTCCGAGGAAGGTCTTCCCGCATGCCTGATCGGGTGATCGATCCGGCGCTCCCGTCGGGGATCCCGAGCGACAGCCGGGGGACCGTGGTGACGGTCGGGACCTTCGACGGAGTGCACCTCGGCCACCGCGCGGTGCTTGAGGAGATCCGCGACCGGGCCTCGGCAACTGGCCGGCGCGCCGTTCTCCTGACTTTCCATCCGCATCCGCTCCGGATCGTGCGTCCGGAGGCGACGCCGCCACTCCTCACCACGCCTGTGGAGAAGAAGGAGATCCTCGCCGAGACCGGGCTCGACTACGCCGTCTTCCTCGCGTTTTCTCCAGCTCTCTCCCGGTATTCGCCCCGGCGGTTCGTCGAGGAGATCCTCGTCGGTCGTCTCCGCCTCGACGAGCTGGTCATCGGTCACGACCACGGCTTCGGCCGCGGGCGGGCGGGCGACGTCACGCTGCTTCGCGAGATCGGAACCGAGCTGGGGTTCGCCGTCGATGTCGTGGAGCCCGTCCTCATCGAAGGTGCGGCGGTCTCCTCCTCCCTGATCCGGAAAGCGGTCTCCGAAGGACGGCTCGAGGCAGCCAGGACCCGGCTCGGCCGTCCCTATTCCGCGCGCGGCGTCGTCGTGAGGGGGGAGCAGCGGGGGCGCGACCTGGGCTTCCCGACCGCAAACCTGAGGATCGATGCAACGGAGAAACTCCTTCCTCCCTCAGGGATCTACGCCGTTCGGGGAGTGCTCAAGCGGGGTGTATTCGCCGGGGCGCTGCACCTAGGGCCGCGCCCCACCTTTCAAGGCTCTCCTCCCTCGATCGAGCTCTACCTCCTCGACTTCGACGGCGAGATCTACGGCGAGGAGGTCCGCGTCGATTTCATCCGCTTCCTGAGACCCGTGCGGGCCTTCGAGAGCGTCGCGTCCCTCGTCCGGCAGATGGAACTCGATGTGGCCGAGGTTCGCCGCGTGCTCGCCGACGGGCGATGAGCTCCGCCGGGACGAACGAGACCGCTGCAGCCCGGTGGCCGGACACGGTCGGGATGGGGGGCTTCCCCGGTCATTTCTCCTGCAATACCAGGCGCGCACGACGCGTTGCCTTGTACGGCCCGTTCCTCTTGCATAACTTTCAAGGCTGTGGGAAGCGATAGGCCCCGGGTCGGCGGGCGCGGACCGGCGCCGGCTGGATCCGTCGGTGCCGGCCATACCTTCCAGACAGCGACTCCTCGGAGCGAGCACACGTCCCCATGACGAGCGTGAAACCGGCCGAACGCCAGGCCCTCATCGAGCGGCACCAGCTCCACGACAGTGACCGGGGAAGTGCCCCTGTCCAGATCGCCCTTCTCACCCAGAGGATCAACCACCTGCGCGACCACTTTGCAAGTCACAAGGGCGATCACCACAGCCGCCGCGGCCTCCTCAAGATGGTCGGACGGCGGCGCCGGCTCCTCGAGTACCTCAAGAAGACAGATCTGGAGAGATACCGCGCGCTTATCGCGGACCTCGGCCTCCGGAAATAGGGAGCGCGGCGAAGCCTCCGCCGGCCCGGAGGTGTCCGGTCGCGGCGCGTCCCCGGTGTGGGCGGGAGGAGCCCCGTCTGCGCGTATGCCTGCCGCCCGGCGTATTCCCCGTCGCGGCGGCCGGGACGAGACCGGCGCCCGCATCTCTCCTCCCCCTGCCCGGACGGGGATGCACCCCGGCCCGGGATACACCCCTGCAGCAAACGGAAAGTGAGCAATGCTGAGAGTTGAAAGAGAGTTCGCGGGTCGGACCCTGACCCTGGAAACGGGACGGCTGGCCAAGCTGGCCCACGGATCCTGCCTTGTGCAGTTCGGCGACACGGTGGTCCTCTGTACGGCGAGTGCCCAGGACCGGCCCACCCACCTTCCCTTCTTCCCGCTCACCGTCGAGTACCGCGAGAAGTCATACGCGGCCGGGAAGATCCCCGGTGGCTTCTTCAAGCGCGAGGGCCGGCCGGGGGAAAAGGAGATCCTCTCGGCGCGCCAGATCGACCGTACGCTCCGTCCCCTCTTCCCCGACGGGTTCAAGAACGAGACGCAGATCATCTGCAGCATCCTCTCGGCCGATCAGGAGAACGACGCCGACATCTTGGGTCTCCTCGGGGCCTCTGTCGCGCTGAATATGTCCAGGATCCCCTTCGGGGTGCCGGTTGCCGCGGTGCGGATAGGGAGGATCCGCGACAACTGGATCCTGAACCCGACCTTCCAGCAGCTCGAGTATTCCGACATCGATGTCGTGGTCAGCGGCTCGCGGGACGCGATCATCATGGTCGAGGGCGGGGCCATCGAGGTGCCGGAGGCTGAGGTGCTCGAGGGGATCCGGTTTGCGCACGCCGGTATCCGGGAGCTCATCGAGATCCAGGAGGAGGTGATCGGAGGCCTCGCCGAACCGGAGATGGAGTGGGTCTCGGTGCTCCCTCCCGCAGAGGTTCGCGAGAGGGTGGAAGGCCTCGCCGGCAGCCGCGTTGCGGAGGCGATGTCCCTCGGGGAGAAGCAGGACCGGAGCCGGGCGCTCGCCGCGCTCAGGGACGATGTTCTCGCCGCGCTCAGACAGGCGCCTGAAGCCGAAGCGGTCGACACCTCCGACGAGCAGGTGGAGGGAATCCTCCGCGGGATCGAGAAGGCCGTGATGCGCAGGCGCATCCTTGAGACCGGGATCCGCGCGGACGGCCGGGATCCGACGACGGTTCGAGAGGTCTCTTGCGATATCGGGCTCCTTCCGCGCACGCACGGCTCGGCGCTCTTCACCCGGGGACAGACTCAAGCGCTCTGCGTGGCCACGCTCGGTACCTCGCGCGACGAGCAACGGATCGACTCGATCGACGTGCTCCAGGAGATTACGAAGTCGTTCATGCTCCACTACAACTTCCCTCCCTTCTCGGTTGGGGAGGCAAGGCCGATCCGGGGGACCACCAGACGCGAGGTCGGCCACGGGGCGCTCGCCGAGCGCGCGATCAGGCCGCTGCTTCCCTCGGACGAGGACTTCCCGTACACGATCCGCGTCGTCTCAGACATCCTCGAATCGAACGGCTCCTCATCCATGGCGACCGTGTGCGGCACCTCCCTCGCGCTGATGGCGGCCGGAGTCCCGGTCAAGTCGGCGTGCGCCGGGGTCGCGATGGGGCTCATCAAGGAGGGAGACGCGGTCGCGGTGCTGACCGACATCCTCGGTCTCGAGGACGCCCTCGGGGACCTGGACTTCAAGGTGGCGGGGACGCGCAGGGGTGTGACCGCGATCCAGATGGACATCAAGATCGACGGGCTCACCGCCCCGGTACTCAGCGAGGCCCTGAAGCGGGCGCGTGAGGCACGCATCCACATCCTCGACGTCATGGACCGGACGATCCCGCAGCCGAGGGAGGAGCTGTCACCGCATGCCCCGAGGATCACGACCATTCAGGTGAACCCCGAGAAGCTCGGCGACATCATCGGGCCCAAGGGGAAGATCATCCGCGGGATCCAGGACGAGACGGGGGCGAAGATCGAGGTCGAGGACTCGGGCTTGGTCAAGATCGCGGCGGTGGCGGGGGAAGCTGCGGTCCGGGCCAGGGAGATGATCGAGGCGATCGTGCAGGAGCCCGAAGTGGGCCGGATCTACGAAGGCCCGGTCAAGAACACGACCTCCTTCGGTGCATTCGTCGAGATCCTCCCCGGCGTTGAGGGGCTCTGCCATATCTCCGAGCTCAAGCGTGGACGCGTGGAGCGGACCGAGGACGTTCTGCGCCGCGGAGACATCACCCGCGTCAAGCTCCTCGCGGTCGACGAGAAGGGGCGGATGCGTCTCTCCCGCAGGGCGGCCCTCGAGGAGGAGGGCGCCAAGGTGGGAGCGGCACGCGGGCGATGAGCCCGGGGCGGGCCGGAGCCGGGCCCCGGGCGTCCGCCGACTGGTCCCGCGGGGAGATGCGGGAGACGACGCTTCCGAACGGGGTCCGCGTCCTGAGCGAGAGCATCCCCGGGGTCCGGTCGGTGACGGTGGGAGTCTGGGTCCGGCAGGGTGCGGCACACGAGTCCGAGGACCTCCTCGGGGCAAGCCATCTGCTCGAACACCTCGTCTTCAAGGGGACGAAGCGGCGCTCTCCCAAGGAGATTGCGCTCTCGCTCGAGCGGCTCGGTGGCTCGCTTGATGCCTTTACATCCCGCGAGCACACCTCCTACCAGGCCCGCGTCCTGGCCGAGCATCTCCCCGTCGCGCTCGACGTCCTCGCCGACATCGTGCTCGAGCCGCTCCTCCGCGCCGAGGATCTGGACCTTGAGCGCGAGGTCGTTCTCGAGGAGATCTCCGGGATGGAGGACACCCCCGACGATCTCGTCTTCGAGCTGCACGCCGACGCGCTCTGGGGCAGCCATCCCTACGGGCGCTCGATCCTCGGCACCCGCGAGTCCGTGCAAGGGATGAGCGCCGGGGCGCTCCACGATCTCCACGCGGCCTGCTACCTCGGGGGCGAGCTGATCATCGGCGCGGCCGGCTACCTCGAGCACGAGGTCCTGGTCGAGGAGGTGTCGCGGCACTTCGCCCGGATCCCGGGCGGCGCCGCGCCCGAGGTCCCCACTGTGGCCTCCGGCGCCGGGGGAGGCGAGCGGCGCGTGGCCCGCGAGGGCGTGCAGACGCACCTCGTGTTCGGGATGCGGACGCCACCCCGGAGCGCGGAAGAGAGGTTTCCCCTGACGCTACTGACCGCCGCCTTTGGGGGCGGGATGGGGTCGCGGCTCTTCCAGCGGGTACGGGAGGAACTCGGGCTGGCGTACGCGGTCTATTCCTTCCAGTCCTTCCTCTCGCGGGCCGGGATCGTCGGCGTCTACCTGGGAACCCGTCCCGAGTGGGCGGACCGCGCGGCCAGCGTGACGCTCGGCGAATACCGCCGGCTGGCGGAGGGGGGGCTCGGGGATGAGGAGCTCGCCGAAGTCAAGAACCAGGTGAAGGGCCAGGTGATGCTCTCCCTCGAGTCCACCGGCGCACGGCTGCTCCGGCTCGTGGGATCCGCGCTCTTCGGCGAGCCGCGGCTCACCCTCGACGAACTCCTTGGCGCGATCGATGGCGTCTCACGGACCGAGGTCGGAGAGTGCGCGGCCCGGTTCTTCGATCCCGAGGGGCAGATGCTCCTCCGCCTGGGCCCCGGGGCCGCCTGACGCTGTGGTCGAGGCGCCGACGCGGGTCGGGATCCGCCGTCTTCCCGGAAACCCGGATCTCCCCCTCCCGGCGCGGGCCACGCCGGGGTCGGCGGGCTACGATGTCCGCTCGTCGGAGGAGGACTTCTGGCTCGGTCCCGGCGAGATCCGCGCCGCCCGGACCGGGCTTGCCCTCGAGCTCCCCCCCGACCTCGAATGCCAAGTCCGGCCCCGCTCCGGGCTCGCCCTCCGCTACGGTATCACCCTCCCGAACGCGCCCGGAACGATCGACCCCGACTATCGCGGCGAACTCCGGGTTATCCTGATGAACCAGGGACCGGCCCCGGTCCGGATCGCCCGGGGCGAACGGATCGCCCAGCTTGTCTTCGCGCGCTTCGAGTGCCCCCACCTCGTCGAGCTCGGCGAGCTGTCGGGGACCACGCGGGGGGGCGGAGGATTCGGGTCGACCGGCCGGTCCTGAGCCTACGGCCGCACCGGAGGGAGAGGCTTGCCCGTCATGGACCGGTCCTGTAAAATCGGGGCAGCTTGCCACCGGATGCTCCCCTGCGTTGAGGTTCGCCGGAGTGACCGGCCGGTTGCAGTTCCGGCACCGCCCGCCATCGACCGTCGCAGATATTGGCCATAAGTCTCGGTTGGTTTGGCGGGACGCTCCTCCCCGGCAATGACATTGCGGTCGATCTGGGGACCGCCAACACCTTGGTCTATGTGAAAGGCCAGGGTGTTGTGCTGAACGAGCCCTCTGTGGTGGCGCTCGAGCGCGGTTCGCAGAGGGTCCTCGGAATCGGCCTCGAGGCCCAGCGAATGCTCGGCCGCACGCCCGACAACATCGAGGCGATCCGTCCGCTCAAGGACGGCGTAATTGCCGATGTGGACGTCACTGAGATCATGCTGCGCCACTTTCTCAAGCAGGCGAGTTCGAAGCGGATCTTCCGGATCCGGCCGCGGGTGGTCGTCGGCGTACCGTCCGGGATCACCGAACTCGAACGGCGCGCCGTCCGCTCCTCGGCGATGGCGGCCGGGGCGAAGGCCGTCTACATGGTCGCCGAGCCCACGGCGGCAGCGATCGGCGTCGGGCTGCCGGTCGACACGCCGACGGGTAATATGGTGATCGACATCGGCGGCGGGACCACGGAGATCGCGGTCATCGCGCTCTCCGGCATCGTGGCCAACACCTCGATCCGCGTGGGCGGCGACGAACTCGATTCCTCGATCGTCACCTTCCTGAGAAAGGGCTACAACCTGCTGATCGGGGAGCCCACGGCGCAGGCGATCAAGATGCAGATCGGGTCGGCGTACGACACCGGCAGCGACACCACGATGCCGGTCAAGGGACGCGATCTCGTGAGCGGGGTTCCAAAGACGGTCACGGTCAGCTCGGGTGATGTCCGCGAGTGCCTGAAGGAGCCGATCCAGTCGATCGTGGAGGCCGTGCTGAGGGCGCTCGAGGTCACCCCGCCCGAACTGGCCTCCGACATCGTGGACCGGGGCATCGTGATGACGGGCGGCGGGTCGATGATCCGGGGGCTCGACCGGCTCCTGACGACCCAGACCCATCTGCCGATCCATGTGGACGAAGAGCCGCTCACCTGCGTGGTTCGAGGCGCCGGCCGGATCCTCGACGACATGCACCGGTACCGGAACGTGCTGGTCACCTGATCCGAGAGACCGTATCGCCGCGTGGATTCCTACGAGTGGGGCAAGGGAAGTGTCCGCAGGCAGGTGCGCCTGCTTCCGCCGCTCGCCGTCCTAGTGATCTCGGCCATCCTGATGATCCTGCCCCAGCCCGCCCAGGAGGGCATCTCCCGGGCGATTCGCGGCTCGGTGCTTGCCCCCTTCCTCGGGATTCAGGAGTCCCTCCAGCGGTTCCGCCTGCAAGCGTCGGAAGCGGGTGAGCTCCAGGTGAAGCTCGACGCCGCGGAGGCGTTGATCCACTCCCAGAGCGCGCTGGCGGAAGAGAACCGGCGACTGCGGGAGCTCCTCGCGCTCCGGGACCGCTCGACCGCGACCTATGTGCCGGCCTCCCTGCTGCGCGCGGGTACGCTCGGGTCTGAGAGCATGTTCCTCCTCGACGCGGGGCGGCGCGACGGAGTCATGGTCAACGTACCGGTCACGACCGCTGCCGGACTCATCGGTGTCACGAGGGAGGTTGGTCCCCGGCGCGCTCTCGCGATGGACTGGACGCATCCGGACTTCCGTGCGAGCGCGATGACCGAGGACGGGTCGGTCTTTGGAATCGTGGAGTCGCGCGGCGGGGGGATGCCCGACGCCGCGAGGCTCATGCTCAACGGCGTGCCCTTCCGGACCGAGGTCGCCGACGGCACGCCGGTCGTTACGAGTGGCCGCGGGGCGATCTATCCCCGCGGGATTCCCATCGGACATGTCGTCGGGCTCGCGGAGATCGAGGCGGGGTGGAGGCGGAGCTACTGGATTGAGCCCGTGGCTCATCCTGGGAGCGCGATGCACGTCCTCGTCCTCACGGGAGAAGACACCGAAGGGGAGGAGAGCACCGGTCCGGGTGACGCTCCGGCCCTCGCCGGCACCGGGAGCACCGGCACCGCCGACCCCGCCGGTCCTCCCGCCCCCTCCGCAGCCGACACGACCGCCCCGGTTGCCCCCCCCTCCCCGCCGGGGGAGGCGGCACCCGGCCCCGCCGAAGCGCCGTGACGAGCGGGGCGGCCTCCTGGGGAGTAGCGGTCTTCCTTGCGTTGCTCCACTTTGCACTGCGGGTGGGATTCGGTGTCGGCGAGTGGAGCCCGGATCTCCTGGCGGTCGGCCTTCTCGTAGCGGCCCTTCGGCTTCCGGTCGCCATGGCCGCCGGGGTCGGACTCGCTTTCGGCGTCATCGAGGACGCGCTCTCGATCCTCTCCTTCGGTGCGAATGCGATGGCGCTCACCATCGTGGGGATCCTCGGCTCTTGGTCGCGGGAGTTTTTCGTGGGGGGCTCGGTTGTCTTCCTCGTCTCCTATTTCACCATCGGCGTCTGGTTCAGGGGTGTGCTCCACTGGGTCATCTCGGGGCGCAGCGTCGGGGAGGAGACCGTCCGGCTCCTCCTCCTGGACATGCCGCTTGCCGCGCTCTACGGTGCGGGCGTGGGGACGCTGCTCGTCGTCCTTGCTGGAATCCTCGGCGATTCCGGCTACGGGGAGGGAAACGGCAACGCCGTGAGACTCGGGCGGGGGGCATGAATCCGGGATGAACGTAGACGATCACACATTGCGGTTTGGCCGCGGGAGGCTCGCGGGGATCATCGTCGTGGCGGTCATGGGGTTGCTCGCCACGACATTCTTCCGGGCGCAGGTCATCCGGGGTGCCTCCTGGACGCTCCAGTCCGACTCGAACCGCCTCCGCCTCGTCTCCGTCCCCGCACCTCGGGGCACGGTATTCGACCGGTACGGGACAGTCGTCGCCGACAACGTCCCCTCCTACTCCGTCTCCCTTCTTCCCGCGCCCCTTGACTCGATCGACGCCGGCCTCCGCCGGCTGCAGCCGCTGCTTGGCCTGGACGCGGACGAGGTCGCAGCACTGATGGAGAGGGCCCGGGCCGAGCCCCGCCTCCCCCTTCTCGTCGACCAGGACGCGGACTACGACAAGGTCGCCGCGCTCGAGGAGCTGAGGGCCGAGCTTCCCGGGGTGTTCCTCGAGATGCGGCCGAAGCGGCGCTACGCCAACGGCCCGGCGCTCGGACACGTCCTCGGATACGTCGGGGAGATCTCCCCGGGCGAGCTCGAGCTTCCCGCCTTCGACGACTACGAGCAGCGGATGGAAATCGGGAAGATCGGGCTCGAGCGCGAGTACGAGCGCGAACTCAGCGGGGAGCGGGGGGTCCGCTACATCGAGGTCGACGCGGTGGGGCGTGAGGTCGCTTCCTTTCAGGGCCAGCCTGGGATCTCCGCTCTGCCCGGCGAGGACCTCGAGCTCAATCTGGACCTCGGCCTCCAGGCCTACATTCACGAGATATTCCCCCCGGGCGGGAGAGGAGCCGTCGTCGCGCTGAATGTGGAGGACGGAGGGATCCTCGCCCTCTATTCTGCACCTTCCTTCGACCCGAACGAGTTCGTCGGCGGGATCGATCCGGAGAGGTGGGTCCAGCTGAATGGCGATCCCGAGCGTCCGCTTTTCAACCGTGCGGTCGTCGGGCGCTATCCCCCGGCCTCGACCTGGAAGGTCGCGACCGCCGCGATCGCACTCCGGATGGGCGTGCTCGAGCCGGGTGAGTTCATGCCGGCTCCCTGCACTGGCGCTTGGGCGCTCGGCAACGATGTGCGCCGCTGCTGGAACGCCTCCGGCCACGGCCACCTGGACCTCGCCGGAGCGCTCGCACATTCGTGCAACGTCTTCTTCTATCAGGTCGGGGTCCGGGTCGGTCTCGAGAACCTCGTCCGCGAAGGTGCGCGCTTCGGCTTCGGAGACGTCTGCGGGGTGGATCTCCCCGAGGAGTCCAGCGGCGTCTTCCCGGCGACGCTCGGCTTCTGGGAGGACCGCTACGGGTTTCCGCCGACGGAAAACGAGGTGCTGAGCCTCGCGATCGGGCAGGGACCCAACGACCAGACGCCGCTCAAGATGGCGCAGTTCTACCTCGCGCTCGCGCGCGACGGGAGTGCGCCGACTCCCCGGATCGCCCGGACGGGGGGAATGGAGCCGGAGGATGCGGGATGGAGCCTCGGGATCGGGCCCGGGATCCTCGACGCCATCCTTGACGGGCTCCGGCAGGTGACCGCGCCGGGGGGCACGGCGTACCTTTCCACGCTTGAGCACTGGGATCTGGTCGGCAAGACCGGAACCGCCCAGCAGGGACTCGCCGACGAGCCGGCGCACGCCTGGTTCGTCGGGCTCGCGGGCCCTTGGGGCGAGCCGTACGAGATCGTCACCGCGGTGATCGTCGAGGAGGGCCTCTCGGGTTCGGCGGCGGCCGCGCCCGTCGCGGCCAAGGCAGCCGACTTCTACCTGCGGCGCAAGTACGGGATCCCAACCGACAGCATCCAGACGCTCCGCGAGCACTACCTCTCCGGCGTTCCGGCGAGGTGGGCCGGCCAGAGGCGTCCCGGATAGGGCCGGGCGGGCGATCATGACCTGGTACCGCCGGTGGGCAGGGGACCCGGAGCTCGTGACCCTCGCGCTCGTGCTCTCCCTTGCCGGGATCGCCATGATCTTCTCGGCGGGCGCGGTGAACGTCCCGAGTCCGGTCACCGAGGGGGCCTGGATTCGCCAGGCTGTGTGGCTCGCAATCTCGCTCGCGGTCTTCACACTCGTCACCAGTATCCGCACCGGGTGGATCGAGGGGCTCGCCGTGCCCGCCTTCGTCGTCGCCGTCCTCCTCCTCGGACTCAGCCTCGCTGTCGGAACGGGGGCCGGGACGGCCGCCGGGATGGAGGGCTGGATCGACGTGGGTCCGGTCCGCTTCCAACCGTCTGAGCTGGCCAAGGTCGCCGCGATTCTCGGTATCGCGCGCCTGCTCGCCGCCCGCGAGGCGCCCCCCGCCTACCTCCGGGAAATCCTCGCTCCGAGCGCGCTCATCGCCGTTCCTCTCCTCCTCGTCGTCCTTCAGCCCGACCTCGGCACGGCGCTCGCCTTCGTCGGGCTTCTCTTCGCGGCCCTCTACTGGGCGGGAACTCCGCTTCACCTTCTCTTCCTCCTCGCAAGCCCGGGACTCGCCCTCATCCTCTCCTTCAACACATGGGTCTGGTCGGCCTACTTCGTCGCCCTGGCCCTCGTGCTCGTCGTCTACCGGCGCTCCCTCTTCGTGGCCGAGTCGCTCGCGGTGGCGCTCGCGAACCTCGGGGCGGGCGCGATCGCGAACCCGCTCTGGAGCTCGCTGGCCGACTACCAGAAGAACCGCCTCCTCGTCTTCCTCGACCCGGCGCTCGACCCGCGCGGTGCCGGATGGAACCTCATCCAGTCCAAGGTCGCGATCGGGAGCGGGGGACTGCTCGGGAAGGGGTTCACCCAAGGGACGCAGAAGCGCCTCGACTTCCTCCCCGAGCAGCACACCGACTTCATCTTCAGCGTGGTCGGAGAGGAACTCGGTTTCGTCGGGGCACTCGGCTTCATCCTCCTCTTCGCGCTTCTCCTCCGCAGGCTCGTGTATCTCGCCGAGGCCACGCCGCGCGGCTTTTCGGGGCTCGTGCTCTTCGGTATTTTCGGGACGTGGCTGGTCCACATCTTCATCAACGTGGGGATGACGGTCGGGCTCGTTCCGATCACAGGGATCCCGCTTCCCTTCGTCAGCTACGGCGGCACCTTCCTCCTTGCCTGCTGGGCGATGACGGCACTGGCCGTCCGGGTCGCGAGAGAGGCCTGAAGGCGCAGGACCGCGGGGTCGGATCCGCAGGCCGGGGGGTGGGATGGCGTGGTTCCGGAAGAAGAAGAAGCCGCTGAGCGCGGAAAACCGCCGCGAGCTGGCGACCGGGGTGTTCGAGAAGTGCGGGGGGTGTGCTGAGATCCTCTACAGCGAGGCTCTGGCCGCCAACCTCCGCGTCTGTCCGAAGTGCGGCTTCCATGCCCGGCTTCCCGCCGAGGCCTACATCCGCCTCATGCTCGACGAGGGAAGCTTCGAGGAGACCGGTCGTGGGCTCTCGAGCACCGATCCGCTCGGCTTCGTCGACCTGCGGCCGTACACCGTCCGGCTTGAGGCTGCCCGGGAGAAGACGGGGCAAGATGAGGCGGTCGTGACCGGGGTGGGGACGCTCGACGGGATGGCGGTCGCGCTGGCCGTCATGGACTTTCAGTTCATCGGCGGCTCGATGGGGTCGGTTGTGGGAGAGAAGGTGGCCAGGCTCATCGAACGCGCCCACTCGGACGAACGTCCCCTCGTCATCATCTCGGCCACGGGCGGCGCAAGGATGCAGGAGGGGATCCTCTCGCTCATGCAGATGGCCAAGGTCTCGGCCGCCCTCGCAGAGCTGCACGAGGCTGGGATCCCCTTCGTCAGCATCCTGACCGACCCGACGACGGGCGGCGTCACCGCCTCCTTCTCGATGCTCGGCGATGTGATCCTCGCCGAACCTGGTGCGCTCATCGGCCTCTCCGGGCCGCGCGTCATCCGGGAGACGATCAAGCAGGATCTCCCCGAGGGTTTCCAGCGTTCGGAGTTCCTCCTCGAGCACGGGTTCGTGGACGCCGTGGTGGACCGCCGCGACCTTCGCCAAACCACGGAACGGCTCCTCGCGCACATGTTCGGGCCCGTGCACGGCGCACCCGGGTGAAGGGCGGGACCGACGTGCCCTCCGGGCTCAGGGGAAACTACGGGCCGCCGGCGGACGATCCGCTGGCGGCCCGACTCCTTCCCGGGCTCCCCGGCGACGTCCGGTGGGGGCTCGACCGGATGGAGCGCGTCCTCGCCGCGCTCGGCGACCCCCACCTCGACTACCCCGTCCTCCACGTTGCCGGAACGAACGGAAAGGGCTCGGTGGCGAAGGTCTGGGCCGAGGTGCTCACCGCGGCCGGCCTCTCCACCGGCCTCTACACCTCCCCCCACCTCGTCTCCTTTAGGGAACGGATCCTCGTGGACGGACGGCCGCTCCCGGACGGGCTTCTCGCCGAGTGGGCCCGTGATCTCCGCCCCCTCCTCGTCCGGGAGGCCCCGTCCTTCTTCGAGGCGTCCACGGCGCTCGCGCTCCTTGCCTTTTCCCGCGCCGGGGTGGAGGCCGCCGTTGTCGAGGTCGGGCTCGGCGGGCGCCTGGATGCGACGAACGTGGTCCGGCCCGCCGTCGCGGCGGTCACGAGCCTCGGCCTGGACCACACCGAGATGCTCGGCGGGACCATCGAGGAAGTCGCGGCGGAAAAGGCCGGGATCTTCAAGCCCGGGCTTCCCGTCTTCACCGCGGTCGCGGACAGGCGCGCGCTCGGCGTGCTTGAGGCCGAGGCGGCGGAACGGGAGGCGCGGCTCCACCGCGTGCGGGTCCCCGCCGGGCGCGTGCGGCTCGGCGGGGTCGAGCTCGAGGTCGCGACGCGCCGGTGGGGGACGCTCGCCCTCGAATGCCCGATGACGGGGAGGCATCAGCTCGAGAACGTCGCGCTCGCGGTCTCGGCCCTCGAGGCGCTCCCGCCCAGGATCCCGCTCTCCGCCGGTGCTCTCCGGCGCGGCGTAGGACGCGCGCGGCTCGCGGGCCGCTTCCAGGTCGAGCGCCGGTGGGGGCGGACCTGGATCCTCGACGTCGCCCACAATGTCGAAGGGGCCCGCGTGCTCCGTGAAACGCTCTCCGAGGTGGCGGCCCCCCGCCCCCGCACCGCGGTCGTTGCGATCCTCGCCGACAAGCCGTGGGAGGCGATCCTCGGGGAACTCGCGCCGGCGGCGGACCACATCATCCTCACCGTCCCGCGCTCCGCGCCGCCCGCCCGCCGCTGGCACCCCGAGGATGCACTCGCCCTCTTTCCCCCCGGAAGCGCCCGCGTCTGTCCCGATCCCGGAGCCGCGCTCGCGGAGGCCAGGAGCGCCGTCCCGCCCGCCGGATCCGTTATCGTGACCGGCTCGATGTACACCGTCGGAGAAGCTCTCGCGTGGCTCGGGAGGTTGCCCCGCGAAGCCTTGCCCACCCCCTTCGAGTCCGGGTAGATTCGCGCCATGTCCGCGTATCGGAAGTACGCGAAGCTCCCGGGATTCAGGGACTTCCCGCCCGAAGAGCTGGCCTTCAGAAACCACATCTTCGATGCTTGGCGCGGGGTCGCCGGTCGCTACGGCTACCAGGAGTACGACGGCCCCCCGCTCGAGGAACTCGAGCTCTACACCGACAAGAGCGGAAGCGAGATCGTCGGTCAGCTCTACGAGTTCACAGACAAGGGGGCGAGGCGCGTGGCGCTCCGGCCAGAGATGACGCCCTCCCTCGCCCGCATCCTCGCCGGCCGCAGCCGGGCGCTCCGCAAGCCGATCCGGTGGTTCTCGATCCCGCAGCTCTTCCGCTACGAGCGCCAGCAGCGCGGGCGGCTCCGCGAACACTTCCAGTGGAATGTGGACCTCGTGGGAGAGTCTGGGACCGGGGCGGATGCAGAGGTGCTCGCGGTCGCGATCGACGGATTGCGGGAACTCGGCCTCGGGGCCGCCGACATCCGCGCCCGCGTCTCCGACCGCATTCTCCTCTCCAGGGTCTTCGCCGCGCTCGATGTGCCACCCGCCCACACGCCCGGAGTCTTCGCGGCCCTGGACCGCATCGAGCGGGAGCCGGTTGATCGGATCCGCGAGCGGCTGGCTGGACCCGGCGGATCGGGGCTGGGACGCGAGCGGGCCGACGCCGTCCTCGGATTCTTCTCCGATCCCACGATCGAAAGGATCGAGCGGGATTTCGCTGGCTCGCCGCGCGTCGCAGAGCGGGCCGCCGAGCTCCGTAGGTACGAATCCGAGCTCGGGGATCTCGGCTTCGCCGACTTCGTGGAGTTCGACTTCTCCATCGTCCGCGGGCTCGCCTACTACACCGGGATCGTCTTCGAGATTTTCGACCGGGCCGGGAGGTTCCGGGCGATCTGTGGGGGCGGGCGCTACGACCGCCTCATGGAACATGTGGGCGGCGACCGCCTTTCGGCCGTCGGGTTCGGGATGGGCGATGTCGTGCTCGGCGAGGTCGTTCGGGCACGGGGCCTCCCCCCGGAGTACCGGCCGGGGGTGGATTACTATATCATCTCGATCAGCCCCGCCGAGGCGCCGCTCGCCCGCCGGATCGCAGGGATCCAGCGGAGGAAGGGGCGGAGCGTCGTCTACGCGCTCGGTGGAAAGTCGGTGAAAAAGCAGTTCTCGTCGGCGTCCGCGCTTGGTGCGGGTTCGGTCATCGTACTCGGGCCCGACGAGGTGGAGAGGGGGGTTGCGGTTGTGAGGGAGATGGCGAGCGGGCAGGAGCGCGAGATCCCGATCGCCGAGCTGACAGGCCCGGCTCGGGGCGGGAGCCCGGCGGAGACACTTCGTGCCTCCTGAACACGGATTCGAGGGGACGCGGGAGGAGGTGGAGCGGGCCATCCGGCGGCTCAGCGCCTTCGAGTACGTAATCCTCGCCGCTTCCTTCGCGCTTGCGCTCGGCGGAGGAGGCGTCGCCGCCTACCTCCTGAGCGCCGGCACACGCCTCCCGTTCCGCCTCACTTGGGCGGTCATCTCGATGGGGCTACTGATCATACCCGGGCTGTTCGTCTTCGGCCGCGACTATCTGGCGGGCCGCGCGGAGGACCAGCCAACCGCCGACGGGGGCACCGAGGACCGATAGCGTATGGCCAAGGGAAAGGGTCTCACGCCCCGCGCCGAGGACTTCAGCGCGTGGTACAACGAGGCCGTGCAGCGGGCCGAGCTCGCCGATCACTCTCCTGTGCGCGGGAGCATGGTGATCCGCCCGTGGGGCTATGGAATCTGGGAGCGCATGCAGGGCGCGCTGGACCGGATGTTCAAGGACACCGGGCACGAGAACGCCTACTTCCCCCTCCTGATCCCGATGAACTTCATCGAGCGGGAGAAGGAGCATGTGGAGGGCTTCAAGCCCGAGCTCGCCGTGGTGACCCACGCCGGCGGGAAGGAGCTCGAGGAGCCCCTCGTAGTGCGTCCCACCTCGGAGACGATCATCTACGCGATGTATGCGAAGTGGGTGCAGTCCTACCGCGACCTCCCCGTGCTGATCAACCAGTGGGCGAATGTGATGCGCTGGGAGCTCAGGACCCGGCCGTTTCTCCGGACCACGGAGTTCCTCTGGCAGGAAGGCCACACCGCGCACGCGACTCGCGAGGAGGCCGTCGAGGAGACGCTCGGTATCCTGGCCCTCTACCGGCGGTTCATGGAAGAGTGGGTCGCGCTTCCAGTCGTGACGGGGCGGAAATCGGAGTCCGAGAAGTTTGCCGGCGCCCAGGAGACGTACACCTGCGAGGCGATGATGCAGGACCGGCGGGCGCTCCAGGCAGGCACATCGCACCATCTGGGGCAGAGCTTTGCCCGGCAGTTCGGTCTCACCTTCCAGAATGAGGAGGGGACCGAGAGCTATGCCTGGAACACCTCGTGGGGCGTGACGACCCGCCTTATCGGCGCGATGGTGATGGCGCACGGGGACGACCGCGGGATCGTTGTTCCGCCGAAGCTCGCGCCAGCGCAGGTCGTGATCGTGCCCATCTCCCGGACGGACGCGGACCGCTCCGCCGTCGTGCAAGAGGCCCACGTGGTGTGCCAACAGCTGGCCGCAGCCAGGGTGCGCGCCCGCGTGGACGACCGCGACCACCTGAGTCCGGGCGCGAAATTCTACGAGTGGGAGAGAAAGGGGGTGCCCTACCGGATCGAGATCGGTCCGCGCGACTTGGCGAGAGGGCAAGTCGTGCTCGTCCCGCGCGTGCGGGAGGAAGGCGGGAAGAGGAAGGAGTTCCTCCCCGGGAAGGAGGCGGTGGCCGGCCTCCCGGACCGGCTCGGTGCGCTTCAGTCGACGCTCCTCGAGCGGGCCCGGGCCCGGCGCGAGCGGCACACCTATCGGGGCGTCGAGCGCTGGGAGGAGCTCGTCGAGATCCTGAACGGGCCGGGCGGGTTCGTCCACACCGGGTGGAGCGGGAATCCTGCCGTCGAGGCCCGTGTCAAGGAAGCGACGGGAGGGACGCTCCGCTGCATACCGGGTCCGGACTTCGGGTCGGAGAGCGTGCCTGAGCGCTGCATCGGCGGGGGTGCGCGGGCCGAGGCGGAGGTCCTCTGGGCGAAGGCCTACTGAGCGCCCGGCCCGGTGGGGCGGGCGCTGTGCTCCCGCCCGGCGGAGTATCCCTCCGCCGGCGGGCGGACCGGTTCGGAACTCCGCTCTATCTCTAAGGTGCGGAGAGGATCCCGAGAGGTGTGGACCGCTTCGCATCCGCCTTCTCGGACGTCCCCCTCCTCCTCGCCGTCGAGACGGCGGGTGCCTGCGGATTCGGGATGGCATCGAACTACAATGGGCGGCCGCGACCCGTCGAAGTGCTGATCGAAGGAGGCGAGGAGGTGCTCGTCCGGGAACGGGAAAGCCTAGAGGACCTGATGCGCGGGAAGACGATTCCGCCCCTGCCGGCCGAGCCGGGCATCCGGGGCTAGGGGTAGCCGGCGATGGCGGAATCGGGGGGCCGCGTCCTGATCATCGACCTCGGGTCGCAGTATGCGCAGCTCATCGCCCGGCGGATCCGCGAGGAGCACGTCTACTGCGAGATCCATCCGCCGGACCGGAGCATCGAATGGATCCGGGCGTGGGCCCCCGGCGCGGTCATCCTCTCCGGCGGACCTGCGTCCGTCTACGATGAAGGTGTGCCGGGCGTCGATCCGGGGCTCCTCGGGGCCGGGATCCCGCTTCTCGGGATCTGCTACGGGATGCAGCTCATCGCCGAGAACGAGGGTGGGCGGGTCCTGCCGGGGCAGCGGGAATACGGACCCGCCGATCTCACGGCGGATGGGGCGAGCGGGCTCTTCCACGGGCTCGGGGGACGGCCCCTGCGCGTCTGGTGTTCGCACGGCGACCACGTCGATGCCGCGCCGCCGGGCTATAGGGCGATCGCCTCAACCCCGACGCTCCCCGTCGCCGCTTTCCGCGCGGAGGACCGGGAGATCTACGGCGTACAGTTCCACCCGGAGGTCGCCCATACCGAGCAGGGCGCCGAGATCATCTCCAACTTCCTCTTCCGGATCGCGGGGCTCGCGCCCACCTGGACGCCCGGGGCGTTCGTCGAGGAGGCCGTCGGGAGGATCTGTGAGCGGGCGGGAGGCGAGGCCGTCATCTGCGGGCTCTCGGGAGGCGTGGATTCCTCGGTGGCCGCCGCACTCGTCCACCGGGCAATAGGCGACCAGCTCACCTGCGTGTTCATCGACACCGGGCTCCTCCGAAAGGGTGAGCGGGAGGGAGTGGAGCGCACCTTCCGGCGGCATATGGGGATCCGTCTCATCGTCGTCCCCGCCGCCCACGAGTTTCTCCCTCCACTCGCGGGCGAGGCGGATCCGGAGCGGAAGCGGCGGATCATCGGCAACACCTTCATCCGCGTCTTCGAGCGGGTCGCGGGCGAAACTGGCTCGGACGCCCGTTTCCTCGTCCAGGGCACGCTCTATCCCGACGTCATCGAGTCCGTCTCGACAGGAGGGCCCTCGGCCACGATCAAGACGCACCACAATGTCGGCGGGCTCCCCGACGACATGCCGTTTACACTTATCGAGCCGCTTCGCGAGCTCTTCAAGGACGAGGTCCGGGAGGTCGGCCGGGTGCTCGGACTCCCCGAGGCGTTCGTCGGCCGCCACCCCTTTCCCGGCCCCGGCCTCGCTGTCCGGGTCCTCGGAGAGGTGTCCGAGGCGCGTGTCGCGACGCTTCGCGAGGCGGATGCGATCTACATGGAGGAGATCCGCCGGGCCGGACTCTACGACGAGATATGGCAGGCGTTCGCCGTCCTCCTCCCCGTCCGTTCCGTTGGTGTGATGGGGGATGCCCGCACCTACGAGCATGTCGTGGCGCTGAGGGCCGTGACGTCCCGCGACGGAATGACCGCCGACTGGTATCCCTTCCCCTCCGAGGTGCTGGCGACGGTTTCCGCGAGGATCATCAACGAAGTCCCGGGTGTGAACCGCGTCACATACGATGTGAGCTCGAAGCCGCCGGCGACGATCGAATGGGAGTGACGCGCGGCTGAGGGGGCCGCTCGCGACCGCCGGACGATTGAGCATTCGCAACCGTGCGGCGGGGGTGCGTCAGGAGCGGTTCAGGTTCCTCATCTCGTTGACGCGGCGCTCGATCTCGTCCCAGAGCGACGACATGAATACCACGTCGCCCCCGTGCGCCTCGGCAAAGCGCCGGAGATCGTCCGGAACGAGGCCCTGCTCGGCGAGGATCCGCTCCGGTTCGCCGTCCGGCAGGTATCCGGAGGCGTCGATTAGGTCCGAGGTCCGGAGAGCGACCACCGCCTCCACGAAGGACTCGGGGCTGATCGTCCCGCTCTCCCCGGCGGGTCCGGCCTCGCACGACACGATCGCGCCTGCGGCAAAGAGAGCGGGGAGCCACCTGAACTCGGGCCGGAGGCGGGTGGCGGGCCGGGGGGGAGGGTTCGTCTCGGAAGGTGTCATCTCGCGGGTGCATCGGGCTGCGGGCGGGTCCGGGCATTCCGTTGCGGGACCCGACGCACGAAAGATAGCTTCCTTTGCCGGAGGGGGCGACGGGCCGGTGTGCCCCTTCAGCGGCCAGGACCCTACACGCCTAAACCCTTCCGCGCGAGATGCCCGCAGCCCGCCCTAGGAAACGGCGTCGCTCCCAGGTCGCCTCCCGTTTCCTCCTCTTCCCCCTTCTTGCAGGACTGTTCCCGGGGTGCGCGGTCAACCCGGCGACGGGCGAACGTCAGTTCATTCTTATCAGCGAGTACCGGGAGATCGAGATCGGGCGGGAGGCGGATCCGGAGATCGTCGCCTCGCTCGGCCTCCACGCCGACGACGAATGGCAGGCCTACGTCCAGCGGCTCGGAGAGACGATGGCGCTCCGCTCCGAGCGTCCCGATCTCCCGTGGACCTTCCGGGTCGTCGACGACCCCATCGTCAACGCCTTCGCGCTCCCGGGCGGATTCATCTACGTGACCCGGGGGATCCTCGCCCACTTCAGCTCCGAGGCCGAACTCGCGGGGGTCCTCGGCCATGAGATCGGCCATGTGACGGCCCGTCACTCCGTCAGCCAGATGAGCCGCGCCCAGCTCGCGCAGGTCGGGCTCGGCGTCGGCACGATCCTCAGGCCCGATCTGGCCTCCGTCGCAGAGGCCGCCGCCACCGGGCTCGGCCTCCTCTTTCTCTCCTACGGGAGGGACGACGAGCGGGAGGCCGACGACCTGGGGCTCCGCTACATGACCCGGGAGGGATACGACCCGGCTGCGATGGCCGAAACCTTCGAGATGCTCGCGGATGCCTCGGGTGCCCGCGAGGCGACGGGGCGGGTGCCCGCCTTCCTCTCCACACACCCGGATCCGCTTGAGCGCCGGGACCGGATCGCCGCACAGATTGGAGCGGGAGAGGTGTCCGGGGAGCGGATTGGGCGGGAGGACTACCTCCAACGTCTCGAAGGGATGCCGTTCGGTGCCGATCCCAGGCTCGGCTACTTCGAGGGGAGTACCTTCCTTCATCCGGACGGCGCGTTCCGGGTGATTTTCCCGTCCGGCTGGGAGTCGCACAACGGCGCCGCGGCGGTGCAGGCGGCGAGCCCGGACGGCGACGCCGTCGTCACTCTCACCGGTGAGGACGACGCATCGCCGGAGGCGGCGCTCGAGGCCCTCCTCGCCGATCTCGGCAGCGCCGGATCGAACCGGAGCCGCGCTCCGATCAACGGGCTCGATGCGGCCCGCGCCGACTTCGTGGCGCGGACGGCGGAGGGCAGCCTCACGGGAGCCGCCGCCTTCGTGCGCCACGGCGACCGGCTTTACGGGCTCCTCGGGTACGGTTCGCAGGCGGGCTGGGCGCGCCACGCCGACGCGATTCGCGCGACGCTCCTCTCCTTCGGCCCCGAGAGTGATCCTGCCGTCCTGAACCGGCGCCCGGACCGCATCGGGCTCGTCCGGGTGCTCGACGAGATGACGCTCGAGGGCTTCCACGAACGATATCCCTCCGCCGTTCCGATCGGCACGATCGCGACGATCAATCACATGGAGCCAGGCGATCGGATCCCCGCCGGCACCCTCATGAAGCGGGTCGTCGTCGGCGACGCCACACCGTAGCACGACCGCCACTGCACCGCCCGGCCTGCCTCCCGGCGTGGCACGGTTCTTGATCCCTATTAGGGTGCATTCCGCGCCGCCGTCCCGGACCGTGCCATTATGGCAGGGAGCGGGGAGAGGCGTGGAGAGAGTGCGGCCGCCCGCCCCGGGCGCGCACGAACCGGACCCGCAACACGGAGCAAGCCGTGCCCTCCGCCGACCGCTTCACCGTCAAGTCCGGCGAAGCCCTCCAGTCCGCCGCCCGCCTCGCAGCCGGGGCAGGCCACCCCGAGATCGCCGGGATGCATCTGCTCGCCGCGCTCCTCGAGCAGCGCGAGGGGATCGTCGAACTCGTGCTCGAGAAGGCTGGCGTCCGCTCCTCCCTCGTCCGGGAGCGCGTGACGCGTGCCCTCGCCTCCCGCTCGCGCGTGGAGGGTGGAAGCGATCCGGCTCCGGCGCGTGATCTGCGGGGCGCTCTCGAGCGGGCTGACGAGGAAGCCCGCCGCCTCGGCGATCACTACGTCTCGACCGAACATCTCCTCCTCGGGCTCTCGGCGGGGAAGGACGACGTCGGCCGTCTTCTCCGGGAGGCCGGGATCGACCGCGAGCTCGTGGCGCGCGCGCTCGAGCAGGTGCGCGGCCCGCACCGCGTCACGGACGAGAATCCGGAGGAGGAATACCGCGCGCTCGAGCGGTTCTCGCGCGACCTGACCGCTCTGGCCCGGGAGGGAAGGCTCGATCCGGTGATCGGAAGGGACGAGGAGATCCGCCGGGTCGTCCAGGTTCTCGGGCGGCGCACGAAGAACAACCCGGTCCTGATAGGGGAGCCCGGGGTGGGCAAGACCGCGATCGTCGAGGGGCTCGCCCAGCGGATCGTCGCGGGCGACGTGCCCACCTCGCTTGCCGACAAGCGCCTGGTCGCGCTCGACATCTCGGCGATGCTCGCCGGGGCGAAGTTCCGCGGCGATTTCGAAAAGCGGATGAAGGCCGTTCTCGGCGAGATCACGGGAGCCGACGGGCGCTTCGTCGTCTTCATCGACGAATTGCACACGATCGTCGGCGCGGGCGCGGCCGAAGGTGCGGTGGACGCCGGAAACATGCTCAAGCCGATGCTCGCCCGCGGCGAACTCCGGCTCGTCGGGGCGACGACGCTCGACGAGTACAGGAAGTATGTGGAGAAGGACGCCGCTCTCGAACGCCGGTTCCAGCCCGTTCTGGTCGCCCCGCCCTCCGTCGAGGACGCGATCGCGATCCTCCGGGGACTGAAGGAGCGCTACGAGGTGCACCACGGGGTCCGGATCCGCGACGAGGCGCTCATCGCCGCAGCGCGGCTCTCGGACCGTTACATCGGGGGGCGGTTCCTCCCGGACAAGGCCATCGACCTGGTGGACGAGGCGGCGAGCCGGCTCCGGATCGAGATCGATTCACTCCCGCAGGAGATCGACGAGGTGGAACGCCGCATCACCCAGCTCGAGATCGAGCGCCAGGCGCTTGCCAAGGAGGAGGACCGCGCGGCCGTCGAGCGCCGCGAGGCCATCGAGGAGAAGCTCAGCACTCTCGGTGAGAAGAGTTCGGGAATGAAGGCCGAGTGGCAGGCGGAGAAGGAGGCGATCTCCCGGATCCAGACGCTCAAGGAAGAGATCGACGCGCTCCGCTCCGAAGTGGAGCGTGCGACCCGGGCCGGGGACCTCGGTCATGCCGCCGAGCTCCAGTACAGCCGGATCCCCGAGGCCTCCCGGGCCGTGGAGGAGGCGGAGGACCGGCTCGGTGAACTGCAGGCGCGGGGGAAGTTCCTGAGGGAGGAGGTCGAGGCCGACGATATCGCGGAAGTCGTCGCGGAGTGGACAGGGATCCCGGTCTCGCGCCTGATGGCGTCGGAGCGCGAGCGCCTTGCCAAGCTCGAGGTGCTCCTCGGCGCCCGCGTCGTCGGCCAGTCGGAGGCGGTCACCGCGGTCTCGAACGCGGTCCGCCGGGCGAGAGCGGGGCTCCAGGACCCGGCCCGGCCCGTCGGTTCGTTCATCTTCCTCGGCCCCACCGGGGTCGGGAAGACCGAGACGGCGCGCGCCCTCTCGGAGTTCCTCTTCGACGACGAGCGCGCGATGGTCCGGATCGACATGTCGGAGTACATGGAGAAGCATGCCGTCGCCCGGCTGATCGGCGCGCCGCCCGGCTACGTCGGCCACGAGGAGGGGGGGCAGCTCACAGAAGCGGTTCGCCGCCGGCCGCACTCCGTCGTTCTCTTCGACGAGATCGAGAAGGCGCACACGGAGGTATTCAACGTCCTCCTCCAGATCCTCGACGACGGGCGGCTCACGGACTCGCAGGGCCGGAGTGTGGATTTCCGGAACGCGGTGATCATCATGACCTCGAATATCGGAAGCCAGTACATCCTCGAGGTGGCCGGGCGGACGGCGTGGGAGGTCGTAGACCGCGAGGTCCGGGGCGAACTCAGACGCAGCTTCCGCCCCGAATTCCTGAACCGGGTCGATGATGTGATCCTCTTCCGGCCCCTCTCGGAGGAGGACCTGCGGAAGATCGTCGACATCCAGCTCGCGCGGGTCGCTGAACTCGGGGCCGAAGCCGGCGTCCGCATCGTCGTCGACGCCGACCTGCGCGACCGCTTGGCGCGGGAGGGCTACGATCCCGCGTTCGGCGCCCGGCCGCTCAAGCGGGTCATCCAGCGGCGGATCCAGGATCCCCTGGCGCTCCGCCTCCTCGAGGAAGAGGTCGAGGATGGGACGGAGGTGAGGGTCCGCCCCGGGGGAGAGCGGGGGGCCGAGGCCGAGTTCGCCTTCGCGCCGGCGCCTGCCCCGGGTTGACGGCCCTCCGCGTTGCGCCGAACTTGCGCCCGCGGATACCGGCGGGGTTCCGGGATCGGGACGATCGCGTTGTCCGGACGGCAGCGGCGGACCGTCGGCACCCGTACAGGCTGGCGGTAGACCATTCGGAATGACAGGCCACAAGGAGCAGGTGATGGCGGATACGGGGAACACGGTTGAGGTCACGGACGACACCTTCGAGGAGACGGTCGGGGGGGCGGAACTCGCGGTCGTGGATTTCTGGGCCGCATGGTGCGGCCCCTGCCGGATCGTGGGCCCGATCGTCGATGAGCTGGCGGGGGAGTACGCGGACAAGGGGGTCGTCGTCGCAAAGCTCGACGTGGACCAGAGCCCGGCGGTCGCCAACAGGTTCGGGATCCGCTCGATCCCGTCGATCCTCTTCTTCAAGGACGGCCAGCACGTGGATACGGTCATCGGGGCCGTCCCGAAACCCCATCTCGAGAGGAAGCTCCTCGAGCACCTCTGAACTGGTCGCTCCGTGGCGGCGTGTGTCCGAGCTCCGCCGTTCGGCGGATGCAATGCCCCGGAACCCGACGGCGCCAGGCATCCACCACGACCGCGAGTTGGAGCCGGTCAGCGCAGGCGGACACGTGCGTGATGTCGGCGACCCAGAACCGGTCAGGCCCATCGGTCGAGAAGACAGCAGTTGACGGGGTCCGGAGAGGGCCACGCTCCGGCCGGCCCCCCTCTTCATCGTCGAGCCGTTGAAGCGCCTGTGTGTCACGCCCTCGACACCGATCTTCCTTATCAGGCGCACCACCCGCTCGCCCATCACCCGCAACGCCGCATGGATCCGCAGGTAACCGCAGGTCTTCTCGCTCTCGCGCCAGGTCCGCCGGATCCCGCGCCGGAGCTGTGCGTTCCGCCGCTCCCTCACCGCAGCCAATCGCTCTACCCGCTGGTGGAGAGATCCAGAACCCGGCAGATGGCTGGAAGCGGATGCTGATGGGTGGCGACGACGCCCAGGGCGAGGCGCGCTCCACGCTGGCCAGCCTCCGGGGGAACGCTCAAGCCGGCGGGAGGAGTGGGTTCGGGTACGTGGAGGACGCGTCGGTGGATCCTACCGATCTGCGGGACGCGGAATCCGTGCGGGGGTGCGCCGGGGTGATGTCTGCGGGTGCGCCAGCCCCGACGGCGGCCTGGCTGCCTCTGGTGGGCCGGCTCGGGGTCGATCCAGATGACGGCGGTGGTGCGCTGAGTCACTCGTGAGCAGATCTGTCACACTGTTGGAGGACGCAATTCACCGTGTGCAGGCGGCCGCTCCGTCGGGGGATCCGGGTGCGGTCCAGGCCCACCTCGATATCCTCACCAAGCCGCCGGGCAGCCTGGGCCGCTTGGAGGAACTCGCCCGTCAGGTGGGCTGCGTGCTGGGCGATCCGCCCCCGCCCCTCGATAGTGTTGTCGTATTCGTTTTCGTGGCGGATCACGGGGTCACCGCACGGAGTGTGTCGGCGTATCCACCCGAGGTGACGGCGCAGATGTGCGCGAACTTCTCCGGTGGCGGCGCCGCGATCAACGCAATCGCCCGTTCGTGCGGGGCCGAGGTGCGGGTGGTCGACGTGGGCGTCGCGGGGGATGTCGCCGGGCTCGCGGGGATCGAGCATCGGAAGGTCCGGGCGGGGACGGACGACCTCTCCGCGCGGCCCGCCATGACGGCGAGCGAGGTCATGGACGCGCTGGCGATCGGGGTGGAGGTGGCGGGGGGTGCCGACGCGCACGTCGTGGGCGTGGGCGAGATGGGCATCGGGAACACCACGGCCGCGGCCGCGTTGACGGCGTGCCTGACCGGGGTTGCGGTGCGCGACGTCGTGGGCCGGGGCACGGGGGTCGACGATCACGGACTGGCCCGCAAGCGCGAAGCGGTGGAGGGCGCGGTGGCGCGGGTCGTCCGGCTGGCGGGTCCGGGCACCGATCCGCTCGAGGTGCTGCGCCAGGTGGGCGGGCTCGAGATTGCCGCGATGGCGGGTGCGATGATCGGGTCGGCGGCGCGGGGCACGCTGGTGCTGGTGGACGGGTTCATTTCGTCTGTCGCGGCGCTGGCAGCCTGCCGTCTCTGCCCCGCCCTCCCCCCGTACCTGGTCGCGTCACACCGCTCGACCGAGCCGGGCCATACGGTGGTACTCGGAGCGCTCGGCCTCTCTCCCCTGCTCGACCTCGAGATGCGGCTGGGCGAGGGGACCGGATGCGCGCTCGCCATCCCCATCGTGCGGGCGGGCGGGGCGTTGCTCAGGGAGATGGCGACCTTCGCGTCGGCGGGGATCTCGGGGCCGGGCGACGATCCGCCCGAGGCCACCCGGTGATGGAACTCATCGTGGTGACGGGGGGCGTCCGCTCCGGCAAGAGCCGGTGGGCCCAGGACGAGGCGGTGGCGCGCGGGGGCGAGGAGGTCACGGTGATCGCGACGGCTGAGGCCGTCGACGACGAGATGCGTGATAGGATCGAGGCCCATCGGCGCAATCGTCCGGCGGGGTGGCGCACCCTCGAGGCCCGGGAGCGGGCGGAGGCGGCGATTCTCGCCGCCGGCACTGACACGGTGGTCTTGGACTGCGTGACCGTGCTCACCGCGATGGCGATCGGGCGCGCGGATGCGAAGAGCGAGGCCGACGCGCTGGGCGCGATGGCGGCCGAGATCGACGGGATTCTCCAGGCACGCGAGGCGCGTACCGGGGTGCTCATCGTCGTGACGAACGAGGTCGGGTGGAGCGTGCATCCGACTACCGCGCTGGGGAGGTGGTATCAGGACGGGCTCGGTATTGCCAATCAGCGTCTGGCCGCCGCAGCGGACGAGGTAGTGCTGATGGTTTCCGGACTGGAAATGCGGCTGAAGTGAGAACCGCTCTCCGGGGAGCACGCGCCGCCCACGTCTTCATGACCCGCGTACCCGTGGGCGGCTTTCCCTATTCGCCCAGCGAGTGGCGCTGGGCTTCGGCGTGGTTCCCCCTGGTCGGACTGGTGATTGGAGGGGTGTGCGCGGCGGTTTGGGGGCTGGTTGCGCCGCTGGGGCCGTGGGTGGCGGCCATGAGCGTTCTCGTCGTGTCGATGCTGCTGACCGGCGCCTTCCACGAAGACGGACTCGCCGACACTGCCGATGCACTGGGCGGCGCGCACGATCGCGCGAGGATCTTCGCCATCCTGAAGGACTCGCGGGTCGGCGCCTACGGGGCGCTCGCGCTCGTGGTCTCCGTCGCTTTCCGGCTGGTGCTGCTCGCGCAGATGGGGGGAACCGCCTCTGCCGCGCTCCTCCTCGCGCATTGCCTTTCGCGTGTCGGGCCCGTCTGGCTGATGGTCACGATGCCGTATGTGAGCGGGGCAGCGGCGAAGAGTCGGGAGGTGACACGGGCGGGGGCCGCCCAAGGTGTGCTGGCGACAGCGATCGGCGCGGTTTCGGCAGGGGGCGTGGTGGTCGTAGGGGGCTCGGTCGCCGCTGCCGCCGCCCTCGCCGCGTTCGCCGCCATGGCACTGGCCACCGCGCTCTGTGGCTGGCGGTTCCGCGAGCGGGCAGGCGGGGTGACCGGCGACTTCCTGGGCGCCGCGGAGCAGGTGAACGAGATCGTGATCCTTATCGCCATCCTCGCGGTGCAGGTGGCGGCGGGGAGTGCCCGATGATCCAACTCCTCGCCATCAGGCACGCACCCGTCACCGTCGAGCGAGTCTTCTACGGGCAGACCGAGGTGCCCACGACCCTTACCGGCGCCGAGGCGGCCGCACGGATCGAGTCCGCTGTCACCGAATTCGCCCCGACCGCTATCTGGTCGTCCGACGCGGTGCGCTGCCACCTGCCCGCCGCGCTGCTGTCGAAGCAGCTCGGCGTCCCGCACCGCGTCGACGAGCGGATCCGCGAATTCTCCTACGGCGAATGGGAGGGGCGGGCCTGGGACGCCGTGCCGCGCGCCGAAATCGACGAGTGGATGGCCGACTGGCAGACTCGATCCCCCCCGGGGGGTGAGAGTGTCGCTGCGTTCTCCGAACGGGTTGTAGCGTGGTGGCGGGACCTTGACCCGGGCAACCACTTTCTCATGGCGCACGCGGGCGTGGTGCACTGCCTCGATGTTGTCGCCGCCGGCCTCGTGTGGGAGCGGACCCTCGAGCAGCGGCTGGACTTCCTACAGGCCAGACGGTTCGCGCGGGCGGTGTCACGGGCGCCCTGAGGCGCTTCCCGCCCCCCGCCGGAAGTTCCGAATCTCCAGCCCCACAGGCCCCGAGCCCGAATCGATGCTGTCGGTGAGCGCGTACGTCTCGGGCGCATACCGGAAGACCTGCGGCGGCAGTCCTGCCGAGGCGCTGCCGAAAAACGTCTGATAGAGCGACCCGTCCGCCGCCGTGTGTGCCGAGAAGGCGCCCCGGCAACCGCCGCCGTCCAAGGGCGCGCAGATCGGATCGGATCCGTCCCGCACAAACGCCTTTGTCGACGTATTCCAGGCCACGGTGCCGGTCGAGAACGCCGACACGAAGAGTGTTCCGCCCGGTGAGACATGCACATGCCCCGAACCCGCCGGGAATCCTCCGGCTACATCGACCCGCGCAAGCGCAACCGGATCGATGATTGCCAGGGTCGACGGCGCGACGTAGTCGCCGGTGTTCGTCACATACAACATGCCGTCGGGCCCGATGGCTCCGAACTGGGCATTGGCGCCGCCGGTCTCGATCTCGGCGGTCACGATCATCGTGCGCGGGTCGATCGCGGTCACGATCCCATCGCCGGCGGGTGCGAAGTTCTCGTCCAGGTTCGCGGAGATTACGAATGCGAGCGAGTCGGTGTAGGGCACGATCCCCGTCGGGAAAGAAGCGACGGAAACCAGGTCGCCGATCCCGTCGCCGGCCTGTTCGAGCATGAGTCTGCCCACTTGGTCCGTCCTCTGGTTGGCCGCCAGGACCGTCCGGTCGTCCACGAACGCCGAACCGGTCGCGTTGCCCGACTCGAAGAGGAAGAACCCGTTGATCCGCTGGGTGCGAAGGTCGATTACTGCCACAGACGCGGCATTTCCGAGGGGTACGACGGCGGTCTCGCCGCGCACGGCAAGCCCCGTGGGCGTGACCGCGCTCGATGCCCCCAGCGCGATGTCACGCTGCTCGTCCGGGTCTCCGATCTGAAAGAGGCGGATCGCATTGCCGCGCGAATTCACCACGATCCCGATCTCCGCGTTGCGGACCGTGCCATCCAGGAATTCGAGTTCCTCGACGAGCACCGAGACCGACGCGGCGCCCGTGTTCCCGTTCGAATCCGTGGCCGTCAGCGTGATGGTGTGGACCCCGACCGACGGCGACGCGACCTCCAGCGACGACCCGGTGCCGAGTGCGCCGTCGATCGAACTGGACCAGGCCAGTGCGGCGTCGCCGAGTGTGCCGTCTTGTGGATCCGTGGCTCTGCCTACCAAGCGAACGGGTGTGCCCTCATCGACGGTGAACCCGGAAGCGGGCGAGGTGATGACGACGGTGGGGGCAGCGGGTCCGACGGGCTCGGTGGGCGCGTCGTCGCTGCACGCGGAGAGCGTAAGCAGGGCGAGGAGGGTGGTGGGGCGGCGAGCGGGATGGCTCATGAGAAGTCGTCCAGTAGTCTACAGAGCGGAACAGTGTGGGCGCGGTGCGGGGGAAGGAACGCGCTCATCGCCCGGCTTCGATCCGGATGCGTGTCGACCAGCCGCGGCCAGGCAGGGGATAGTCGGCGAGCAGCGCGGCCCGTTCGTCGAGAAGGTTAGTGAAGGCGAGATCCAGCCGTCCGGTGCGCTGGCCGAGCGTGAGCGGAATGCCGATCCCGGCGTTGAGGAGTGTGTAGGACGCGAGCGCGTTCAGCGCGGATCCGGGTATGGTGCGCCGCTCCCCGACGTGCGTGGCTGAGGGGTTGAGCGTGATCCCGGCAGGCAGCCCGATGCCGAGCGACAGATCAGCGGTGAAGCGGGGGCGGTAGGCGACCTGCCCGTCGAGCACCGCGCCGGTGTACCCCACCTCGGGCCAGGCGGCGTTGGCGTTGAGGGTATGGGTGTGCCCAAACGTGGCCAGATCGGCGGTGGCGCCGACTTCCACCCCGCGACGCGCCACGTTGTAGTTGCCCGGGCTCCACACGAAGCGGTGGTCCGGGAACCACAGGATCATGTCGTCGATGTCGGCGCGGTAGGCGGTCGCGCGCACCTCGCCCGTGGCGGGACCAAGGGTCCATCGTTGCGCGAGGGTCGCCGTGAGTTCGCCGCGAATGCGTTCCGGCCCGAGGTCGGGGTTGGGCTGGACGAGGACGCCCTCTTGGAAGAAGAGGTCGCCGAGGCCGGGGGGCGCGAAGCCGCGGCCCCAACGGAGGTCGAGGGAGAGGCCCGCACGGGTCAGGGTGGCGTCGATCGCGGGCGAGGCGGTCACCCCGGACACGAGTTCGTGGCGGTCGGCGCGGATGGCGGTGCCGAGACCCAGGTGGACGCCGCGCCCCAGCTCCCAGCCGTGGCCGGCGCGCGCCCAGGCTCCGAGTTCGTCGATGGCGAGGACGGATGCTGTCAGGACGTTGGATTCGACATCGAGCCGGGTGGCGTGGAAACCGGCCCGCAAGGCCGGGCCACGGACACCTGGGCGCCACCAGCCTTCGAGCGCGAGTTCGGCGCGGCGGACCCGGGTGAGAGTCTCGTAGGCCCGGCCGAAAGGGGGAGAGGGGTCGGCGTACTCTGCGCGCTGCCACTGCAGGTCACCCCGGACCGAGCCCCCCAGACGGGACAGGTCCGGTCCGGTCGACTCGCCGGACCCGACCTGCGTGGTCAGGCCCCAGCGTCGATGCTGCTGGATGCCGCTCAGTGACGGCTGTCCGATCCCGCCGGGGCTGCCGCGTTCCAGATCGCTCAGGTGGGCGCGAAGCGACGGGTTCGCCCCGCCCCGTCTCGCAATCCGTACATCACCACCCGCGTGCGCGAAGGCCGCGTTCTCGCGGGTCGTCTCGCCCCCGCCCCGGAAGTCGGGGACGTCGTAGGTGAAGGCACCGTCAGACCGCCGCCAGTGTGCGCTGCCCGAGATCGACCACGCATCGCCGGAGGCGCCTGCCTCGCGCGGGCC
Source organism: uncultured Gemmatimonadaceae bacterium (assembly GCA_964532325.1). Taxonomy (GTDB): domain Bacteria; phylum Gemmatimonadota; class Gemmatimonadetes; order Longimicrobiales; family Gaopeijiaceae; genus JAAXGI01. Next base: position 106,007 of record CAZHGS010000005.1, read on the forward strand.
CGACCCTAGCGCGCGCGACCCGCTGACCGCTGTCTCAATGGAGGACCAGGAGCCGGCTCCAGCGGTGACAGCTCCGCTCGCCAGGCGCGCCTCCCGCCTCTCCAGCAGTACCACGCCACCGAGTGCCTGCGGGCCGTAGCGTGCCGACTGCGACCCCGGGATCACCACGATGCGCGCGACGGACGCGAGATCCACCGTGCTCAGGTCGGCCACGCCGGTCAGGGGCGAGTTGAGAGCCGCTCCGTCGAGCAGCACGAGCACCTGATCGCCTCCTGCGCCGCGCAGCTGGACGACCGCGGGAGTACCGGGACCCCCCTGCCGCACGACCGTCGCCCCGGGCACCCGGTCGAGCGCGGCGGGAAGGTCGGCCACGCCGGGAGGCAGGCTCGCCGTCTCGACCACCGTCGCGCGGGTTCCCCCCTCACGGGACGCGACCCGCACGATCAGCCCCGCGATCGCCACGGGCGCCCGATCAAGAACGACGCCCGTCCGCGCGACGCGCCCGTTCACGGCCTCGACCTCGATCGTGGCGTCTCGGAAGCCGAGCGCCGAGATCTCAAGCGTGTGCCGTCCCGGGGGGAGGCCGCGTAGGATCGCAACGCCCTGCGCGTCGGTGGACGCAGTGAGGCCTCCACCCCGAGCGACGATGGAAGCACCGGGTACGGGAAGCGTTGCGGCGGCGCTGGAGCCGGGTCCAGCCCCGGTCGTTCGCACCGTGATCTGCGCGGACGCGGCCACCTGCGCATGCAGCGTCCGCACCGGGGCTGCCGGCAGGACGGTGGCGGCGGCCATCATGGCCATCATGAACTCGGTCTTCACTCTACCCCGTCTTCTCCGGACGGGGGAGAAGCACGGCCGGACGTCCACGCCGTGACGTGAACGCGGGGACCACGCCCTCCCGCGAGGGTGTTGATCCGGTGACGGAGGAGAGGTCTCCTGGCTCAGGGACGGGTCCGTTCGCCTTCCCAGGCATCGCTGCCCAGTGGCCTTCGTGAACGGAACCCCGAGGGTTCAGCTCCCTCGATCCCTTTACAGTGGCGGGGCCACGCCGGACTTTCACCGGACTTCCGAGCGCCCCTCCGTCTGTGAAGTGCGAATATCGATAAAGGCCCTGCAGGCAGCGCGCAAGTTCGGACGGGAGGGGCCGTGACCAGTTCCGCCATCTGGACCGTCCCGGCCACCTGCGGTGAATTCGTGCAGGGCTTCCATCGCGGCCGATGGCTTCAGATCGCAGCCCCGGTAGACCTGTACCGGACCGCCTTTGCCGAGATTGTGCCATTCGAGCGGGCCGACCCGGGTGCCTTCGGCCAATACACCAAGGTGCGGCGCGGTCTGGGCTTCCTCCTGCATGAGCGGCCGGGCCGCTCCCTCCGTGTGACGCTCGGCGGAGACGATATTCCGCGGGGCCCCGGCTTCGGCAGCAGCACCGCCGACATGGGCGCCGCGTTGTGTGCTGCGGCGGACGCCCTCGACTTCCCGGAGCCGTGTGATGCGGCCGTCGACGCCGCCCTGCGCGTCGAGCCGACCAACGGCTCTCTCCTCCCGGGCCTCGTACTCTTCGATCACCGCGGGGGCACGATCCGGGAGGCGCTCGGTCCGCCCCCACCGTTGAAGATCCTATGCATTCGACTCCCGGGCGCGGTGGACACCGTCGCATTCAACCGACGGCTCCCGGCACGGCTCCCGGAGCACGCCCTGACGGCGTGGGACGGCGCATTCCGGCTGTGCGCCGACGGGATCGCCCGCGGCGACCTGCGGAAGATCGGCGTAGCGGCGACGGCGAGCGCGGAGACGGCCCGTCATCTGGGAAGCCCTCCGGCCCCGCCCGGACTGGCGGCGTGTGTCCGCGAGACGACATCGGTCGGTCTCCTGCGGGCACACTCGGGGACCGTTTGGGGGCTTCTCTATCCGGCAACGGAGACACCGGAGCCGGAGGAGGTCGTGGACATTCTGGGACATGCGGGCGTTGTTGCCGTGCCTCCGCTGCCCGAACGCTCCCCCGCGACGGTTTCGGTGCTGAGACCGGTGGAGGGAGGCTGCCGCGTTGTCCCGCCCATGGAAATGCCGCTATGGTGCTGCGTAGACGCGAGGGGGCCACCGGAAGTTCGGTCCGAAGCCGACGCGGCCCCGCCACTGTAGGAGGTCCGGATCCCGGAAGCGGATCCGGTACGACTCGCTCGATTGCCACTGGGGTGTCCCGGGAAGGCGAGCGATGTCGCCTCGAGCCAGGAGACGCGGTTCCCTCGCTCCACTGCGCACCATCCTTCGAGGGAGGGACCCTGGTGTACACGGCGGACCAGGCAAAGGCAAGCGCGGCCGCCCGCCCCGGCTCCCCGGCCGCCCCCCTGATCGCCGCCCTGCTGGTCCCGCTCCTCTTCGCGGCGTGTGCCCCGGCCGGAATTCCGGACGCGCCCGCGGTTTTTGTCACGGACGATGCCGGATACACCGTGGCGCTTGCTGCGCCGGCCCGCCGGGTTTTCTCCGTAATCCCCTCGCTGACCGAGTCGGTTGCCGCCCTCGACTCCGATGTCCTCGTCGCGCGCACCCGCTTCGACCGCGCCCCCGAACTCGCCCACCTTCCTTCTCTCGGCGGCACGATCCAGCCGAATCTCGAGGCGCTGGCCGGCCTCGAGCCCGACCTCGTAATCACTTGGGCCGACACGTCTCAGCGCGCGGTGGGGGAACGGGTCAGCGCGCTCGGCATTCCCGTGTACAGGGCCGAAGTGCAGACGATCGCCGACGTCAGCAGTCACCTTCGCAGGCTGGGTACACTGCTGGGCCTCGCGGATAGGGCTGCTCTCCTGGTGGACTCGCTGGGCCTCGCGCTCGAGGGCGTGGCGACAGCGGTGCGCGGACGTGAGCGCGTCGACGTCTACTACTCCGTCTGGCACGATCCGCCGCAGACGACGGGACCCGGCACCTTCATCGATGAGGTGATCGAGCACGCCGGTGGCCGCAACATCTTTGGCGACGCCGCACGTTCGTGGCCGCGCGTGTCCATCGAAGCAATCCTGCGGCGCGACCCCGACGTTCTCGTCATCGCTCGACACGCGCCGGACGCTCCTGATTCGCCGTGGCTCGAGGGGCCGGGTTGGCGGGAGCTGCGCGCGGTCCGCACCGGCCGCTACCTTCTGGTCGACGACGATCTGTTCAATCGTCCCGGGCCCCGGGTGGCTGAGGCGGTGCGTCAGATGGCCCGCTTCCTGCACGGCCCGCGTTGACGCACACCTCTCGCCGGCTCGCCCTCCTCGCGCTGGCCGTCTTGGCCGCGCTTGCCGTCAGCGTGTCGTTCGGCGCCTCGGGAATCGGCCCCGGCGACCTCTGGTACGCTCTCTCGGGCAGCGGCGACCCCACTACGCGGTCGATCCTGATCCAGCTGCGGCTCCCGCGCGCCGCACTGGCCGCGCTCATCGGCGGTGCACTCGGCCTCAGCGGCTGCACCTTTCAGGCACTCCTGCGCAACCCGCTCGCCGAGCCCTACGTGCTGGGCGTCTCGGGCGGCGCGGCCGTCGGCGCAGTGGCGGTCGTGGTGACCGGTGTCGGGGCGGTCCTTCCCTGGATGCTCCCGCTTGGCGCGTTCCTCGGCGCGCTGGCGGCGATGGCACTGGTGCTGGAGGTCGCGCGGCGCGCCTCGCCCGGACGCATGGACACGCGTGTCCTGATCCTCTCCGGTGTGATTATCGGCGCCTTCTTCAACGCAGTTATCCTGCTCCTGCTCTCGACGGCGGATGTGGAATCGTTCCGCTCGGCGATCTTCTGGATGATGGGGAACCTGTCCGGCGCCGACTGGGGGTCGACCGGACTGCTGGGATTGCTGCTCGTGCCCGGGGCGCTGGCAGTGCTTTCCCTCGCGCGCGCCTTCAACCTCCTTTCGCGGGGCGAGGAGGTCGCCTTCTACCTCGGTGCCCCGGTGCAGCGGGTGAAGCTCACCGCCTACCTGGCCGCGTCGCTGATGGTGGCTGCGGCGGTCGCGGCGGGCGGCGTGATCGGCTTCGTCGGGCTGATCGTGCCGCATGCGGTGCGGCTCGCGTGGGGGAACGACCACAGCCTGCTCCTCCCCGCGTCATTCCTGGCCGGGACCGCCTTCCTCCTGCTTGCCGACACGGTGGCCAGACTGGTGGTCGCCCCGGCCGAACTCCCGACCGGGGTCATCACGGCCGTCGCGGGGGTCCCGTTCTTCGTGGCGCTGCTGTTGCGGGGAGGACGGCGGTGAGGAAAGGGGCCGTACCCTCCCCCGACTGGGCCCCCGTGCTCCGGGGGCGAGACCTGAGCTTCTCCCATCCGGGCGCGGCGGAGGCGGCGGTGCGGGGGGTCTCGCTGTCAGTTTCCCCGGGGCGGCTGCTCGCCGTCGTGGGTCCGAATGGTGCTGGCAAGACCACGCTGATGAAGCTCCTCGCCGGGTCATTGACGCCGCAGGCGGGGGGCGTCACCCTCGACGATCAGGCGCTGTCCGTCTTCAGCGACCGGGACCGTGCCCTTGCAATCGCCGTGGTGCCACAGTCCGAGTCCTCCCCCTTTCCTGTTACGGTGCGGGAGATGGTGGGGATGGGGCGGTACGTGCACCTCGGCCCGTGGGAGCGGTCCAGTGGCAGGGACCGGGAGGTCGTGGACCATGCGCTGGCGCGATGCGCAGTCGCGGAGTTTGCGGACCGCCAGCTGGGCCAACTCTCCGGGGGGGAACGGCAACGGGCGCGGATCGCCCGGGCGCTTGCCCAGGAAGCTCCTGTCCTGCTCCTCGACGAGCCCACCGCCGGACTCGATCTCCGCTACCGGATGGAGCTATTCCATCTGTTGCGCCAACTACGGGCAGCCGGACTCGGTGTGCTCGTCATCACCCACGACCTGAATCTCGCCGCCCGGTTCGCCGACCAGCTGCTGGTGCTCGACCGAGGCCGAGCGCAGGCCTGGGGTACCCCGGAAGAAGTGCTGTCGAGAGAGTCCCTCGAGGCGGTGTACGAATGGCCTCTCAGGGTCGTGCCGCATCCCGGGCCAGGCAGCGATACGGGGACCCCGCAGACGGTCCCGCTCAGGCGGGAGGACGCTTGAACGTTAGACAGCGTACCGCGCGCCCGCGGGGGTTGGGCCTCGTGGGTGCCCTGGTCCTCGACCGCGTGCTGGGCCAGCCTCGTGCTCATCCGGTCCTGGCAATCGGAGCGCTGCTCGGCGGTGCGCGCCGACTACGGCTGAGCCGGGAACCGTGTGGAAGCCTGGCGGAAGGGGTGGCGGTGCTGGCGGCGGTGTCCGGGATCACCGCCGCAGCCGCGCGTCTCGTGGCTCCCCGTCCGCCGCGTCCCTATCCACATCCCCCCCGGTCGTCGCTCTCCGCCACGCTCGTGGCGGCAGGGTCCGAAGCGGTTTTGCTCCATCCGGCGCTCGCGCTCGAGGCGCTCGCCGAAGCGGGAGAACGGGTGGGAGCGGCGCTCAGGAGCGGGGACCTCGACGGAGCAAGGCAGTGCCTGGCGTGGGACCTGGTCAGCCGGAACACGAGCGCGCTCGACGAGTCCCTCTGCGCCTCCGCCGCGATCGAGTCAATGGCCGAAAACCTCTGTGACTCGGTGGTGGCGCCGGCCTGTGCCTACCTGGCCGCCGGACTGCCAGGCGCGTGGGTCTACCGGGTAGTCAACACCGCGGATGCGATGTTCGGCTACCGTACGCCCGACCTGATCTGGTACGGGAAGCCGGCAGCACGGGCCGACGACCTCCTCAACTTTGTTCCGGCCCGGCTGGCGGCCATCCTGATCGTGATGGCCGCAGCATGTTGGCCGCTCCCGCACGGCCGAGTCCGCCCGCTGCTCCAAGATGTCGTCCATCTCCTCCCGCGCGAAGCCTCCCGCGCCGCGGGACCCAACGCCGGGTGGCCGATGGCCGCCACTGCGCTCGGCCTGGGGATCCGGCTCCACAAGCCCGGCAGCTACACCCTGAACGCGGCAGGTGCTCCGCCCGGTGCGCACGACATCGACGTGACCGCCGCGCTGATCCGCCGCGCGGCCTGGCTGGGCATTGGGTTGATTGCCGCTGTGGAGGGATGCCGCTCATGAAGAGCGATCCCGCACCGTGGAACTGGCGGCCTCCGCGCCCCGACCCGCGCGTGGCCCAAGCACCGCCGGAGTTCCACGGCGGCCCCGGATATGAGCAGGATGGGGAGTACCCTCGGGTGACCGCGGATCTCAGCACCAATGTCAATCCGTACCTTCCGGATGAGGCCGTGCGGCAGGCGGTGGCCGGGGCGGCGCTCGGTGCCTATCCCGATCCCGCTTCAAGCGGCGCCCGGGCGCTGCTCGCTGAAGCCTGGAAGATCGATGCCGAGCGCATCCGTATCGCGCCCGGAGCCTCCGAGCTGATCTACCGGGTTGCCCGCTGCTGGATCCGCCCGGGGAGTCCGGTGGTCGTATGTGGTCCCACCTTCGGCGAGTACCGCCGCGCCGTGCGCCTCGAAGGCGGCGAGTTCCACGAAGTGAGGGGGACCGCCCCGGGCTTCACGCTGCCGGTCGAACGATTCGCCGACCGCGTCACCCGGCTCCGGCCGCCCCTCGCGTTTCTCTGCACCCCCAACAATCCCACCGGCGAAGCGCTCTCCGACGCCACGGTCGCCTGGCTCGCGGACCAGATGCCCACAGGGACGCTTCTGGTAGTCGACGAGTCCTACCGCTCCTTCGCGGCCGGACGCCTCGCACCCCCCCACCTTCCCGGCGACGACCGGGTCCTGCACCTGCGTTCCTTCACCAAGGACCTGGGCGTGCCCGGCCTGCGTCTCGCGGCCGGCATCGCGGCATCGGCGATCCTTGACCCCCTCGTCCGGGCCGCACCGCCGTGGTCCGTCTCCTCGGTGGCCCAAGCCGCGCTCTCCGCCGCGCTTGCCCCGGCGGCGCTCGTCCGTCTCGAGAACAGCCTCGCCCGCATCGCGGCCCAGCGCGAGGCGCTGTCGGCAGAGCTGGCCCGACGCGGATGGAGCCCGCGCCCCTCCGCTACCGGTTTCGTCCTGGCCGCGGTCTCAAGGGCCGCCGCCACCGCCCACGCGCTGAGGCTTCGGGGCATCCGGGTACGTCACGCGGCGTCCTTCGGGCTCCCTGGGCACATTCGGGTCGCGGTCCGCCGCCGAGCCGAGGAAGATCGATTCCTCGCCGCCCTGGATGAGATCGCCGCACTCACAACCACCACAGGAGGATCCTCGTGACCCAGGATGACAAGCGCGGCGCCGGACGCTGCCGCCCCGCACCCCCCGAAGCCACAGATCCCATGTGTTCGACCGGCGACAGGGCCCCGCGCCACCCCGATGCCCCCATCCCGAAACAGCGAACGCCCGGCCCTTATCGGGTCCCGCCCCGTGAGAGGCGCACCGGCCTCGTCATCCTCAACACCGGCAACGGAAAGGGGAAGACGACGGCTGCACTCGGGACGCTGCTGCGTGCGTGTGGACGCGACATGACGGTGGCCATGCTGCAGTTCCTCAAGACCGAGCGGGTCAAGCGAGGCGAACACATCGCGGCCGAGAGGCTCGGTGTCGAGATCGTGCCAATGGGGGCGGGGTTCACCTGGCTGAGCGAGCGGATCGAGGAGGATCGCGCGCTGGCACGTGAGTGCTGGGCGCGCTGCCGTGAGGTCCTAGACTCGAGCCACTACGACATCGTGATCTTCGACGAGATGACCTACCCGCTCGCCTACGGCTGGCTCGACCACGACGAGGTGCTTCCGGTAATCCGCGACCGCCCCACCGGGACGCATGTGGTCATCACCGGCCGCATGGCCACGCCCGAGCTCATAGATTTCGCCGATCTCGTGACCGAGATGACGGAGGTCAAGCACCCCTATCGGACGCGCGGGATCGGGGCGCAACCCGGCCTGGAGCTGTGAGCGCCCCGGTCCTCATGCTGCAGGGCACCGGCTCGGGCGTCGGCAAGTCGCTTCTCACGGCGGCCTTCTGCCGGCTGGCCCGCCGCCGGGGTGTCGACGTCGTCCCCTTCAAGGGGCAGAACATGTCGAACAACGCCGCGGTCACGTCGGACGGCGGCGAGATCGGGCGGGCGCAGGCGCTGCAGGCCCGGGCCGCGGGGCTCGACCCGCATGTGGACATGAACCCCATCCTCCTCAAGCCGCTCGCCGACACCCGTTCCGAGGTGGTTCGTCTGGGACGCACGGACCGGCAGTCGACCGGCCTCCCCTGGCGCGAGCGCAAGCCCGCCCTCTGGCCGGTCGTGACCGGCGCGCTCGCGCGGCTCCGCGACCGATTCGAACTGGTGATCGCAGAGGGCGCGGGCAGTCCGGCCGAAACCAACCTGCGTGATTGCGACATCGTCAACATGGCCGTCGCCCGCCACGTCCGCGCGGCCGTCGTGCTCATCGCCGACATCGACCGGGGCGGCGCCTTCGCAGCTCTCTACGGTACCTGGGCGCTCCTCTCCGCGGCCGACCGGGCACTCTTCCGCGGCTTCGTCCTCAACCGCTTCCGCGGCGATCCGGCGCTTCTCGCGCCCGCCCCGGACTCCCTGCGCGACCGTACCGGCGTGCCTGTCCTGGGTGTCGTGCCCTGGATCGACCACAACCTCCCCGAAGAAGACGGCGGTCCGGCCTTCGCCGCCGCCCCCGCCATCGCCCCTGCCATCGCCGTGGCCTCCTATCCGCGCGCCTCCAACCTCGATGACCTCGATCCGCTGCGTCACGAACAGGGCCTGCGTCTGCGCTGGATCCGCCGGCCGCGTGACCTGACCGAGCTCACTGCCCCCCCGGGCCTCGCCGCGGTCATCCTCCCGGGCTCGCGCAACACCGTCGACGACCTCCGGTGGATGAAGAACAACGGGCTCGCCGACGCCGTCCGTGCCCTCGCGAAGGACGGCGTCCCCGTGGTCGGCCTATGCGCCGGATACCAGATCATGGGCCGCCGGATCGCAGACCCGGCCGGCATCGAGGGCGGGGGCGAGGAAGTCGGCTTGGGTATCCTGGATCTGGCCACCGAGCTCGCTCCCACCAAGGAGGTTCGGCGGACGCGCGCACGGACCACCGATGAGCTTCCACACTGGTTGCAAGGTCAGGAGGGAGAGGGCCTCACCGGCTACGAGATCCACCATGGACGTACTCTGGCCGCGCCCGCGCTCCGTCCGTGGCTCGCCGACGGACCGCGCGGTCTCGGCCACGCCCACGGAGCGCACTGGGGGTGCTACCTGCACGGCACATTCCGAAACGACCGCCTCCGCACGGCCTGGCTCCGCTCCCTTGGCCTCCAAGCTGGCGCGGAGACTTGGCACGGCGCCGTCGACCGCGAACTCGACCGCGTTGCCGACATCGTCGAGGGCTGCTTGGATGTCGACGCCGTCTTCGGGGACGCTCTGCGGCACCCGGCTGCCGTCACCTTCCCCGCAGGCTGAGGCTCACGGCTGTACCCGACCGTCATTTCCAGGGAGGATTGCGGTCATGACCCCCGCCGCCGACGCGTGGCGATGTCGGTGCTGGGTCTCACGGCACTCGTACTCGTCACCTGCGACCGCCCTGCCCCCGCTCCGGTCCCCGTCGTCCAGGAGGCGATCTTCTCGCGCGTCACCACCTCCGGCGTGGTTGTGCAGCTGTACCTCTACCGTATCAGGGCCTACGGGGAAGGACGCCGGCGGCGAGACTATCACCGGCCTCACTCCCGCCTCGTGTTTCTGTGTAGATCCGTGCCGAGATCAACGACGGGAACAGCGCCAGGCAAGCCCTGGCGATCCGCGCAGAAGAGGCGGAGGACACGACCGGCGCTCCCGCTTGGGAGCCGAAACAGGCCCTCCTCGACCGTGCCAGGAAGTTCCAGGACCTCCCCAGGGCGAAGGTACAGCGGAACGCGAAGCGGCTGGTACGGTACGGGGGCGGCGGTGGTCGGCGGCATCCTCGGTGAGGACTTCGGGGGTCTCGCGGTTGCGACGGCGAAGCAGTACCACGACTGGTTCAAGCCGCACTCGGTCTACACGGTCAGCGACGCGAGCAGGGGTATGCTGTAGAAGGCCTTCGGCTCGACGCCCGAGACGTTGCCGGGGATGCAGATGGCCCACGATCTCTGGCAGGCTCGTGGCCGTGCGGGGGAAACCGCGGCCGACCGGTTCGTGGCGGCGTGACACCCTCGAAGAGCGAACCTTCGCTCTTCCACTCCCACCCGATCAGCGAGCCCGCGAGAAAAAACGGCCGGCAGCTTGAGGCCTGCGGGATCGTCGCCAAGCCGTTTATGTAGACATCATCGTCCGTAAACAGGGGATTGTCATTCATTACTCTCTTCTCCCGCTACGAGACGGCCTGTCTTTCCTCCGTAGCTAGGAATCGCCAGTCGACCCCTGAAGCGGAGTCCGCCATGGCAACGATTGACGAGCTCCGCCACCTGTTGGTCCGCGCCCATCTGCGGAGGCCGCTGCGGCCCAGTTCGTCATGTAGGCGAAGATCTGGTAGAGGCTGGCCGAGCGCACCCGCTCTCCACCGAACCGCGTGTCGATCGGCTTCTTGTAGAACTTGGTGTCGACGATGATCGTGCGTTCGGAGGACCGCAGCACGATGTCAGGATGGACGACTCCCGGATCCGCCAGTTCCGGCATGCAGAACATTCTAGGATTGAGCACGGTTCCGATCGCACGTAGCAGACTCGCCGGCGGTCGATGGCACGACCGCTCGCCCGTTGGGCCGCCGTATGCGCGGGTGCGCCGGAAATCGTCGACCTGTACGGGGCCCGGAACACCGGCATCTCTTAGGGTAGAGAGGACTTGTTCCCAAGCCGGCATCCTGGCCCTCGATCTGGGCATTCGATTCGCCGGTCTTCCGGAGCACGAACCTCGTGGCAAGGGTCGAGGGGTCGGCCAATGCCAATGCTGAACGCATCGCCGCGGGTCAGGCCAGCGAGTGCGACGCATTTCTGATCTCGTCGAGGGCTGGCGAGGTCAGCCTCAGCCTGATGGTCGCCGAACGCGCTATCCACGTGGACCCCTGATGGAACCCCACCTCCGGGGACCAGGGCCGCCGACTGCGAACTCAGGATCGGCCCGAGCTGGCCAGTAACCGTCTACTACTCGGTCGCGAAGGAAACCATCGAGGAGCAGATCGTCCAGCTTCACTGCGGCACGGGAAAACTTGGGGACCGCGGCCGGAAGGCGCGGGCCCACCGGTGCGCGTCTGAGCGCCGCGGAGTTGCTGGAGCCGTTGCGGCCGCCCCGATCATGATCGTACCAAGACACAATACCGGTACAGCTTGAGCGTTTCGCGCCAGTCCTCCGGGTAGGAGGCCACGAGCTCGGCCAGTCCGTAGTCCTCGGCCAATGCAGCGAACGAACCCGACTCGGCGACCCTGAGCGGTGTCTCCGCCTCGAACACGGCGAGATCCGGGAACCCGGTGGGGAATGAGGCGCCCATCGCACGCTCCACGCCTTCGAGCCTTCTGCGATCCTCCTCGGTCTCGAAATCCCGATCCTGCAGGTCCACCGAAAAGTAATCGAAGGCGATGCGGAACGAGGGCACGGCGTCGGACAGCCGGTTGAGGAACGGCATGATGCTCTCGGGTGGCAAGTACATGGTGTTGCCCTCCCAGACCATCAGCGTGGGTACATCGGGATCGAAACCGTGGTCGGCAAGACCGCCCGGAACATCCGTCTCGAGGTAGTTGGCCAGAAGGGAGGGCGGCTGCCGGATTCCGTGCCGTTCAAGGGTCGCGCGCTTGAAGAGGAGGACGGCCTCCTGGTCGACTTCGAAGAACGACACGTCGTCGTCGCCGAAGAGGTGTGCCCGCATGTCGAAGCCGCCTCCGAGCAGGATCACCTGCCGGGCTCCATCCGCGATTCCGCGCTGGACAAATCGGCTAAAATAGCGGGTCCTGAAGCGTATCATCGTGGTCGAGGGCGGAAAGGCCGTATCAAGTTGCCGCGCGGCTGCCAGGGCGTGCTCATTCGAGAACCACTCGGCGTAGGGGTCGTTGAAGAGCGGATGCTGCTGGTCCCGCTCCATGCCCCGGATGGACGCGATCACGAATGCGGTCGCGCCGATTTCATTGATGTCGGTCACCGCTTCCTCTCAAGCATGGGGTAGAGGCCCTCGTGGACATGATGGATTGACCTGCTCGGCCTCGAGGGCGTGGAGCATGCTCGGGGCGGAGCTGCCTCAATCAAGCTCAGGTCCAGAATCGCCGGGGGGGCAGGTCGGGCGCCGAGCACAGGGCATACGCGGGGCTGGACATCCGCAAGGTCACGATCGCGGCGGTGGTTGTGTGGCCGGGTTACGAGGAGCCGGAGTATCGGGGGATCCTCCCGAACCGGAAGTCCTCGCTCCATCGGCTGATCCGCAAGCTCCAGGTCCCGTACGGAGAGACCGCGCGCTTCGCCTACGAAGCGGCTCCCTACGGCTGTGGAGTATAACGCGGGATTATCGGAACCGGCCACGATTGCCAAGTTGTAGCGCCGGGCCTGATCCCGCGCAAGCCCGGCGACGGGGTCAAGACCGACCGGCGCACCGAGGTGAGCCTGGCACCTCTTCAGGGGGTGGGCAGCCGGGGTCGATCGCCCGCCGGACACCTGCGGATCCCCAGCTGGATTGGGCCGCCGGGTTGTACCGCAGACGAGGCCCGCTTCGTCCCCATCGAGGCAAACCGGTTCCATGCGGCGGCCGACGCGTGGGACTGTTACACGCACGCGGCCGAGCCCGACAGGCTGGTGTGCCTTGCGACCCTGCAGGCTGCGTTCGAGGCGTTGCATCCGTTCCTGGACGGAAACGGGAGACTCGGGCGCATCCCAGTGCCACTCTGCCCCTGGGAGGCGGGCATGGTTCGTGCGCAGGTGCCTTACATTAGTGCCTATTTCGAAGCTCGACACGACGCCTACTGCGACGCCCTCATGGCCGTGCCCCGCGACGACGACTGGACGGGCTGGTGCCGGGGGCGTTCAGGCAGCAGGACGAAGAAGATCTGGCCGGGGTGCCGGCAATCATCGGCCTGTATGATGTCAGAAGGCCCGCGTCATAGAGTGGCCCCGTTCCCTATACGCGATCCTCGCCCTCGACCGGGCATTCGAATGGCCGGTGTTCCGGGGCTCGGACTTCGTCCGAGGGCGGGGATCCCTTCGTCCGCGGTACGAAGGATTCTCGGGGTGTTGCGGGAAGCCGGCGTCGTCAGGGTCCTCCGTCCAGCGCGTGCGCCAGTCGGCGGTCCTGAGGCTCCCGGCATTGCTCAACATTGTCCAGTGAGCGAGAGACGGAGATCGTTGCCTTGAGGCTCACCGGTGACGCACAACAGGACTTGTTGATCACTTCTCGCCGGTATGTGATCGACAACCGGGGTTGTTGCGTGTCTGTGGGTGCCAATGGGGTGGGGATTCGCTGATCCCTATCGCCCCCCTGGCCTGCTGACCGCGTGGCCGGACCGGCGCAAAGGTCATCCCGACGACGATCGACGTGAGTGTCTCCCGTCCTTCCCGGCTACAAGGTAAGATGAAATCGAGCCGGGAACCGTCATTTGCGGATGTTGTCCGTCCGGCGCGCCGATCAAGTCCTTCTTCTCGGTTCGCCGTGGTGGGGGTTCCGGCGACAGGTCACCTCCGGCGTGGAGACAGCCATCGGTGAACGCTCCTGCCGGAACGCTCTATCTGGTGAGCACGCCCATCGGCAACCTCGAGGATCTATCCCCGAGGGCGGGCCGCATTCTGGCGGAGGTGTCCGGGATCCTCGCGGAGGACACCCGCCGGACGCGCGTCCTCACGCGCCACCTCGGAATCTCGACGCCGCTCCTCTCGCTCTATGCGGAGAACGAGGCGGCCCGGACCGGCGAGGTCCTCGCGAGGCTTACGGGCGGCGCCTCTCTCGCCCTGGTCTCGGACGCCGGGATGCCGACCGTCTGCGACCCGGGCGAACGTCTAGTCCATCGTGTCCTCCAGGCCGGTCATGATGTCATTCCCGTACCAGGGCCGTCGGCTCCACTCGCTGCGCTGGTGGCCTCGGGGCTGCCGGTCCTTCCCTTCGTCTTCCTCGGGTTCACACCCCGGCGCGGGAAGCGGCGGACGGATTTCCTCGAGCGGATCCGGCGTTCGGAGGAGACGGTCGTTCTCTTCGAGTCGCCCCGGCGCCTCACCGGGCTCCTGCGCGATCTCTCTGCGCTCGGCGAATCGGAAAGGCCGGCCGCGGTCGCCCGGGAGATGACAAAGCTCCATGAGGAGTATCGGAGGGGAACTGTAGGCTCCCTCGCCCGATACTATGCCGGCGAGGAGCGCATCCGCGGCGAAGTGACGGTGGTAATCGCCCCCGCCCCGGGGCGGGGGACCACTCCCGGGGAGGGGGCCGGGGATGCGCGCCGGATCGCGAGAGCGCTCCTCAACGCCGGCGCGCCGGTGAGCCGGGCTGCTGGAGAACTCGCCTCCCTTCTCGGGATCCGGAGGAACCGGGCCTACCGGATCGTTCTCGAGGAAGCGTCGGGTCCGGAGGTCCGGAGAGAGGACGGGAAGTGAGCCGGCCGGAATCAGGAGGGAGGCACACGGCGCGATGAACCACCTGGCGGCGCTCGCATCGATCCTACTCCTCGCGCCCTGGGATCCCGGGGCGATTGCCGGGACCGGTGGGCCGCGCCCCACGTCCGAATCTGCTCCACCCACGATCGCCCGCCTCCAGTACGGTGGTGGCGGCGACTGGTACGCAGGTCCTTCCGCCCTCGCCAACCTCATGGCGGCGATCCGGGAACGGACGGGGATCGTTCTCGCCGAGCGAGAGGCGGTCGTCACGCCCCTCGACCCGGCGCTGCCGGATTATCCTTACCTCTTCATGACCGGCCACGGCAACGTCGCCTTCAACGAGCAGGAACGCGACGCGCTCAGGAGCTATCTTCTCTTGGGCGGCTTCCTCCACGCGGACGACAACTACGGACTCGACGAGGCGTTCCGGCGCGAGATGGCCGCGCTCTTCCCCGACCGGCCTCTTGTGGAGGTCCCCCCCGGGCACCCGATATTCCACACCTTCTATGATTTTCCCGACGGACTCCCCAAAATACACGAGCACGACGGGGAGGCGCCCGAAGCGTGGGGGATCTTCTATGAAGGGCGTCTTGTCGTCTTCTACAGCCACGAGTCGGATCTCGGCAACGGGTGGGAGGACCCGGAGGTCCATGAGGACCCGCCCGAGCTCCGGGAAGCGGCGCTTCGCATGGGCGTTAACCTGTTCGTGTATGCACTGACGAGGCAGACACCTTGAGGAAGGGGGCGGCGCCCGCCCGCGGCGTCACGGCCGTCGTGCGCCGGATCCGGAGATATCTTGAGGCCCGCGCCGGCCTCGTGGTCGCCTTCAGCGGGCTCGGCACGCTGACCGGGCTCTTCGTCCTGGCGTGGCTCTTCGCCGGAGCGGACGGCTGGGGGCAGGGGACGGCCGGGCCTCTCATCCTCCTGATCGTCGGAGGGTTTGTCCTTGCGGCGCTCGTGACGCGCGTGCTGACCACCCTCTGGCGCTGGACGACCGAGGCGAGCGTGGCCGGGGAGGCCGAGCGGACCGCTGAGCTCCCGAAGGGAGCGGTCCGGGTCCAGGTGGAGCTTGCCCGCGCCGTACCGGAAGGGGTGTCCGGTTCGCTCGCCCGCGCCGGGGAGCAGGCGCTGCTCGGGCGGCTGGATCCCCGAGTAGAGCGCTTGGCGGGGCGGCCCGGGGCGGCCCTCGTCCGGTTCGTAAGGGTCACCGCGCTTGGAAGCGCGCTCCTCTCCGTCCTCGCGGCCGGTCTCCTCGTCGCGACGCCCGGCCGGGCGCTCAGCGCATGGGCTGGGCTCATGACCCCGCTCGCGCTCCTCGTCCCGGAGCCGCTCCCCCCGCTCGCGCTCCTCCCGGGAGACGCCGAGGTCCTGCGGGGGGAGCAGCCGAGGATAGAGGTGCGGGCCGCGGGTCGGGATTCCGTTACCGTGCACTGGCAGGCGATCGGCGACATTCTTCGCGAACGCACCCTCCCGGTCGGAGAAGGGAGCGCCGAGACCATGCTGCCGCCGATCGAGGTGGCCACCGGCTACTGGGCGTCGAGCCCGGACGGAGCCCGGACCGAGACGGGGCGCCTCGTCCCGATTGACCCCTCTCTCCTCACGGACCTGCGGCTCGATCTCACCTATCCTCCCCACACGCTCCTCCCGCCCGAGAGCCTCCGGGGGGTGCCTCCGCGGCTCGCCCTCCCCGAAGGCACGGCGATCGGGATCACGGGCCGGGTCGTCGGGGGGGGCTCAGAGGTCCTCCTGCTCGGAGACGAGGGTGGTATCGCCCTGCGTCTGCCCGTCGAGGAGGGGGAATTCTCCGGTTCATGGCGGCCCGCGCGGTCGGATCGGATCAGCTGGAACGTCGAGGGAGGACGGGAGGGTGCAGTCCTCTCGCAGGTTCTCGACCTCGAGCTCGTCCCCGACGAGCCGCCCGAGCTCGCCCTCCCTGTCCCGGGCCGCGATGCGGAGCTTCCCCTCTCGCTCCAGCTCCCGCTTCTCCTGGAGGCGACCGACGACTACGGGATCGCGTGGGCCGAGTTCGAGACAGTCCACCAGAGCCCGGGCGAGGAGGACCGCCCCGTCGTGGACCGGATCCCGGTCCCCGGCCTGGCCGAACTCACGCTCAGGCCTATCCTCGACTTCTCCAGCTGGGGCCTCCGGCCCGGCGACGCCGTTCTCCTCCGCGCACGGGTCTCCGACAACGCGCCGGCTCCCCATGTCGTCGAGACGGCGACGTACCGGCTCTCGATGCCGACCGCCGACGCGATCCGCGACGCGGCGAGGGAGCGGGTCACGGAGGTCAGTTCCCGGACCGAGGAACTCATGGAGCGCGTCGAGCGGGAGACGGAGGCGCTCCGGGACCTCGAACGCCAGATCCAGTTCGAGCCGGAGGGAAGCAGGGGCGACGAGGACGAGCCCGAGGGCTTCCAGGACCGCGAGGAGCTCCGCCAGGCGCTCGAGCAGCAGGCCGAGCTTGCGTCCGAGCTGGACCTTCTCCGCACGGAACTTGAGGAGGCGAGCGAGGCGCTTGCCGAGATGGCCGAGGCCGATCCCGCGGACCTCGAGCTCCAGGAGGAGATCGAGCGGCTCGAGCAGCTCCTCGAGGAGGTGCTCGGACCCGAGGCTCGTGAGGAGATCGACGAGCTCCAGGAGGCGCTCCGGGAGGGGGAGACCGAAGCGGCCACCGAGCGGATGCTCGAGGAACTCGCCGAACGCCAGGAGAGGCTCGAGAACCGGCTCGAGCAGGCACTAGAGGAGCTCCGCGAGAGTGTGATCGAAGAAGCCTTCCGCGCTGCGGAAGGCGACATTGAGGAGCTGCTCGAGACCCAGGAGCGCCTCGTGCCCGAACTCTCGGAGGGTCGTGGCGCCACGGAACAGCTCGAGCAGGCGGAGCGCACGCGTGCCGTCGAGGAGCGTCTGTCGGCGTTGGGGGAGGAACTCGCCTCGCGCGGTGACTCGGACGCGGGGCAGCAGACGGAGGCGGCCCGCCGCGAGCTGGAGAACGCGCGGGAGTCGATGGAGGCAGCCGCCGAGGAGAGCCGGTCCAGCCAGCCTGAGCAGGCCGCTGAAGAAGCTAGCCAGGCGGCGGAGTCGCTCGAGGCCGCCCGCGAGCAGCTCGGAGACACGCGTTCGCAGATGGCGGAAAACCCCGGTGAGGCGATGAGGGAAGGGCTTCGCCGGGGCGCGCAGGACGCCCTCGCCCTTGCGCGGCGCCAAGAGGCGCTCACCGGCCGCCTCGAGGCGGATGCAAGTCCCGAAAGCCTCGGCGATGCGGAGCTCGCGATCATGCAGGGGCTGCGGAATCTCTCGGCCCAGCTCCGCGAGGCCACGGCCGAGGTCCCCGAGCTCCAGGACATGCTTGAGCAGGCGGCGGAGGCCTCGGAACAGGCGGTCGGCGAGGCCGTCGGGCAGCTCCGGCGGGGAAGCGGCACTCCCGCGGAGCTCGGCGAGGCCCAAGGCGCGCTGAACCGTCTCGCCCTCGTGGCCCTCTCCGGGCTCGGGATGGGGGGACAGGAATCGCAGGGCGCCTCGGCCGAGGAGCAGATGGCCCAGGAGATGTCCTCGATCGGCGCCCAGCAGTCGAGCCTGAACGAGGAGACAGGCCGCCTCTCAGATCAGTCGAGTCCGGGCGGTGAGCCGGCGCCGATGCAGCTCGAGCACGTCGTCACCGGCCAGCAGGGGGTGGCTGCCAGGCTCCAGGAGCTCGCGCGGAGACCGGGGCCAGGCGGCACCCGGAGCACGCTCGATGCGCTGGCCCGGGAAAGCGACGGAATCGCCGACGAGCTGCGTGAAGGGCGGCTCGACGCCACGACCCGGGAGCGCCAGGGGGAGCTCCTCGAGCGTCTGCTTTCCGCCGGTCGGACTCTCGAGCGCGAGCGTCCCACCGACGAGCGGGAGGCCACCTCGGCCGAGGAGGTCCCGAGGCGGGCGATCACAGCGATCCCCGAGGAACTTCTCGACCGCCTGGCTCTCCCGCTCCCTTCGGCCGACGAGCTGGGTGGCCTCACGCCCGCCGAGCGGCGCCTCGTGCTCGAGTATTTCGAGCGGGTGAACCGGCGCCTGGGGACCGGAGGCGCTCCGTGAGCCGCTCGCGGCGGCGGACGGGCGGCGGGAGAGTGGCCCGGACTGCGGCCGCCGTCCTCTCGGCGGTCGCTCTCCTGGGTGGCCCGGGACCGTCGCGGGCCCAGCTTCCGGCCGTTGTCCTCCCCGACGCGCCGGCGGAAGGATCCGCTCCGGGTGTCGCCGACTGGGCGGAGTGGGTCGGGGAGGAAGGCGGGCTCGAGCGGGCCAGGGTCGCGATCATGGCGGAGATCGCGCGCGCGAGCGCCGCCGACGGAACGCTCTGGGCGGCACTCCTCACCGTCGTCGAGCAGGTGGACGGCCCGACCGCAGCAGAGGCGATCCTGGCCGTGGGGATTGCGGCCGAAGCAGAGGGGCTGGCCGCCTCGGCCCGGATCATGGAGACGCTCCCGGCTGCGGGAGCTGAGGCCCGGGCCTCGCTTCTCGCGCTCGCAGCCCACCTTGCGGAGATTGAGGACGTGGCCCGGGCGGCGGAGCTCCGGGAAGCGCTCCTGGGTAGCCACCCTGACGCGCCGGAGTCGATCGAGGCGCGGCTCCTTCTCAGTGCCTGGCTCCTCGAGACATCCGGGCGGGAGGAGGAGGGACTTGCCCACCTGGAGACGCTCATTACCTCCGCCCCGTCCCATTCGCTGGCGCCCGAGGCGCGGCGGCTCTACGACGCGAACCGGTCGGTCGTGCGATGAACCTCTCCTTCCGCCTCGGCGCGCTCGCCGCCGCCACTGGCTTCCTCGCGGCTGTCCCGGCGTCCGCCGCCGCCCAGAACCTCCTCGTCCCGATGGATGCCGCGCAGGGAAACCACTTGCGCGCCTACGGCCTCACCTATTGGGTGCTCGAGGGAGGCGCTTCCGCCGAGTGGCTCCTGAACTACAGGGGTGGCGGGTTCCTCCTCCCGGACACCGAGGCGGTCCGGCGCGAGGCTGCTTTCCGGGGCGTCGACGTCGAACCGGTGGATGCGGCGCGGCTCGCGGCGATGCGTGCGACGATCGAGCGCGAGAACATGGACGCGGTTCCCCTCGAGACGGCCCCGAAGGTGGCGATCTACACGCCGCCGAATATGGCGCCGTGGGACGATGCGGTAACGATGGCGCTGACCTACGCCGAGATCCCCTACGAGACGGTTTGGGACCCCGAGGTTCTCGAGGGCACCCTGCCCGACTACGACTGGCTTCACCTCCATCACGAGGACTTCACCGGTCAGTACTCGAAGTTCTATCTCACGTACGCGGGAGCGGACTGGCTCCAGGAGGAGGTGGCGAGAAACCGCGGAGTGACCCAGCGGTTCGGCTTCTCCGACGTCCCCGCGCTCAAGCGGGCGGTCTCCGGGGAGATCCGGCGCTACGTCGGGGAAGGTGGATTCCTCTTCGCAATGTGCTCGGCGACCGAAACGCTTGATCTCGCCTTGGCGAGCTATGGGACGAACATCTCGGCGAGCTACGCCGACGGGCAGAGCCCCGATCCTGATGCTAACGAACGCATGGACTGGTCGGAGGGATTTGCCTTCACCGGCGCGCGGGTCGAACTCCGCCCGACGGTCAATGCGTTCTCGGACATTGACTTCCACCTCGTGAACACCGCGGCCCGCCAGCCGCTCGGCTACTTCACTCTCTTCGAGTTCTCGGCCAAGCTCGATCCGATCGCAACGATGCTCGTCCAGAACCACGAGTCCGTCATCGCCGACTTCTATGGCCTCACCACCTCATTCCGGAAGAGCCGGCTGAAGCCGGGTGTGGTCGTTCTCGGCGAGGCGGGACCGTGGGCCAAGTACATCCACGGCACGCTCGGCCAGGGCACATGGACCTTCTACGGGGGCCACGATCCCGAGGACGCCGAGCACCAGATCGGGGATCCGCCGACGAGTCTCGACCTCTACACGAACTCGCCGGGCTACAGGCTCATCCTGAACAACGTGCTCTTCCCGGCCGCCCGCCCCCGCCCGCAGAAGACCTGAGCGACCGGCATCCCCCACTCGCCCTGGCGCCGGACGCGGTCCGTGCGATCCGGGCCGAAATCCGCCGTGCCGGCGGCCGGGAGGTCTGCTTCCTCGCCGAGGTGGATGCGGCTCGCCGGATCGTTCGCCCGCGGGCGGTGGCGCGCGGGAACAGGGACGCGGTCCTCGCGGCCGCGAAGGATGCCAGGTCGGGCGACATCCTTCTCCACAACCACCCCTCCGGACACCTGGAGCCCTCGGCCGCCGACCTCGCGATCGCCGCCCGGGTCTACGAGGCGGGGGTCGGGACCGGGATCGTCGACAACAGGGGCCGCTCCCTCTACGTCGTCGTCGAGCCGCCCGCTCCGGAGGAGGTGGCGCAGGCGCTCGATCCGGCCGCCGTCTCCCGGCATCTCCTCCCGGGAGGCGGACTCGAGGCCTCCTACCCGGGCTATGAGCACCGGCCGTCACAGCTCGAGATGCTCATCGAGGTCACCGAGCGCTACAACCAGGGGGGGGTGGGGCTCTTGGAGGCCGGAACGGGGACGGGCAAGTCACTCGCCTACCTCCTGCCCGCCGTGGAGTGGGCGCTCGCGAACCGGGAGCGCACGGTCGTCTCCACCCACACCATCAATCTGCAGGAGCAGCTCGCCGGCAAGGACCTCCCGCTCGTCCGGACGCTCGTCGGCGACGGCTTCCGCTGGGCTCTCGTCAAGGGACGGGGGAACTACGTCTCGCTCCGACGCCTCTTTCTCGCCGGGGAGAGCGCCGGGACGCTCTTCGAGTCGGACCGGACCGAGCAGATGGAGGCACTCGTCGAGTGGGGACGCGAGACGGCGGACGGCTCCCTCTCCGACCTCACGCGCCGGCCGCCGGAGGAGATCTGGGAGGAGGTGCGCTCGGACGGGGATGTCTGCCTCGGCGCCCGCTGTCCGCACTTCGGCCACTGCTTCTACCAGCGCTCTAGGCGCGAGGCAAACGGGGCGGACGTGCTCGTCGTCAATCACGCCCTCCTCTTCGCCGACCTCGCCCTCCGCCGGGCGACGGACAACTGGACGGAGTCCGCCGTGCTCCCCGCCTACCGCCGCCTCGTGCTCGACGAGGCGCACAACGTCGAGGAGGCGGCGACCCGTCATCTGGGTGCAGCGGTGACGCGGGTAGGGATGGCCCGCCTGCTCGATCGTCTCGAGCGGAGCGGGCCAAAGGGAAGGATCGGGCGACGGGGGCTTCTCAGGGCCATCGAGGAGGCGGCGGCCCTTCGGGGGACTGAGAGGGACCGCGCACGCCTGGCGGCGGAGATCGAGGAGGGGCTCCGGCCCGCGGTCGCCGACGCGCGCGACGCTCTCGGCGCCTTCTTCACCGCCCTCGACCCGTTCGTCCCCTCGAAGGGGGAGGAGCCGCTCCGGCTCGGCTGCGGCGACCCCCGCGACCCCCTCGGACATGCCGGCGTGCGGGAGGGGCTCGATGCCCTCGTTGCCGTCTTCTCCCGCCTCGGGGAGCGGGTGGAGACGCTCCGCGGCCTGATCGAGGAGGAGGTGGATCTCTCGGACGCGCTCGAAGGGCGGGTCCTCGATCTGAGGTCGGTCGAGCGCCGCCTCGCGGCGGCGGCCCGCGGGCTCGCACTCGTCCTGGCCACCGACGAGGAGGGGGCGGAGGAGTGGGTCCGCTGGATCGAGGAGCGGGGACGGCGGCGCCCGAACGCGGTCCGGAACGTCGCGCTGGCCGCGGCGCCCGTGGAGCCCGGGGTGCAGCTCAGGGAAGCGCTCTTCGACCGGGTGGAGACGGCGGTCGTCACCTCGGCCACGCTCGCGACGGGGACGGGGTTCCGCTTCATGCGCGAGCGGCTCGGGCTCTCCCCCCCGGAGCCTTCGTCCGTTGTTCCGGATGAGGCAGGCCGCTTGCCCGTATTCGCGGACACGGCCGTACCGTCGTCGAGCACCGATGGTGACGGGCTCACCGTGACCGAGAGCCTTCTCGCCTCCCCATTCGACTACCGGGAGCAGGCGATCTTCTGTGTGCCGACGGACCTTCCGCCGCTCGGGCCCGGCCCGGACTTCCAGTTCGCGACGGCGAGGGTCGTCTCCGAGTTCGCGGAGCTCACCGGGGGCGGGCTCTTCGTGCTCTTCACCTCGTACCGGGCGCTCGGGAGCGTCGCCCGCCGGATCCGGGCGACGGATCCGCGGCTGGGCGGACGGCTCCTCGTTCACCGCGAGGCCCCGCGCTCCCGGCTGCTCAGGCGGTTCATCGACGGCGGCGACCGGATCCTTCTCGGGACGGCCTCGTTCTGGGAAGGGGTGGATGTGCGGGGAGACGCGCTCCGCGGTCTCATACTCCAGAAGCTTCCGTTCCGCGTTCCGACCGAGCCGATCACCCAGGCCCGGATGGAAGCGATCGCGGCGAAGGGGCTCCGTCCGTTCGATGCCTACCAGGTCCCGCTCGCCGCCCTCCGGCTGAAGCAGGGGTTCGGTCGGCTCGTCCGCTCCCGCGAAGACCGCGGCGCTGTCATCCTTCTGGATTCGAGGATCGTGACCCGCAGATACGGTCGCGCGCTGAGGGCCGCGCTCCCGCCCGCGCCGATGGTGAGGGGGAGCTGGGCAGAAGTGCGCCGCCGGATTGCAGAGTTCTACGGGGGTGACGCGGGTGCGGCCGGCGATGGGCTCGTCTGATCCGTGCGGGCCCGGGGTCACGGAGTCGGAGAGACTATCCTCCGGGAAGCGGACAGCCCACGGCACGCCGCCATAGGCGGGGCGGCCCGGCATTTCGGTAGGGCACTGCGGTCCCGAAGAACCTGGGACGGATCTACCTGCCGGCCAGACCGGGGACAGAAACAAGGTGGGTGCCGGAGCTCTCCGAAGCCGAGAGCGCTATGCGTTGCATGGAGTATGCGGATCACCTGAGGCCTGAATCGCGGCAGGAAATCTTCTAACACCAACCGGGACTACACGATTTGCGGTTCTTGCCTTTGAGCCGCATCTGTCGCCGTCCCAGTGAAATGGCGGGGACATCGTGTCCATTCGCGGGGATCGGTCTCCGTTTCAGGTAACGCTGCCCGGCAACGACCAGAGCCGCGAGGACGAAACGCTTCCGGCTCCCGAGGTGCGTCGGAAGTACCGCTCGTCGGCCGTGACGAAAACGCGAGGCCGAGTGCCACGGAATGGCGCGCCGCATCGTGGAACGCGACTCCGTACGTCACCGACCGGGACACGGTGCGGGGTGTCCACCTTGAGTCCAGCTTCGCGTCGGTCAGGCCGAGGTGGGCCAGAGACTCACGTCCAGTGCCCACCTCAATCGCGGACAGCCCGGCATCGGAATGTACCTCACCGGTCGGGAGGGTTCTCGACGGATGGAGTGGTGACCCAACTCCCCGGGCAATCGGAGGCTGGGGTTCCCCCACAGCATGCGGAGTGGGGAAGCGAGGAAGATCGCCGACATTGGGAAGTCCGTCGGTCGGATGCAACGCCGCGTCATCCGCCGGGTGTCCATGCCGCAGCCCGAGTGGCGGAGCGGGCGTCGTGGTCATCGGTGCCGGCGGCCGCGAGCGGGTCCGGACTGCCGGGTTCTCTCCCTACGCAGTCGTTGCATGGTGGGGATCGGCCGGTAGATTAGGCGCTTAGGGCCGCTGCGACGGGAAGCGGACGCGGTGTCCACCGCCGGCGCCTATCACTCTGGAGCACATCCTTGCCTTCCAGCCTGACTCCTCCTCCCACGAAGATCCTCTGCGTCGGGAAGAACTATGTGGACCACGCCGCCGAGCTCGGGGGAAAGCCGCCCGCCGAGCCGCTCTTCTTCTTCAAGCCTCCCTCTTCCCTGATCGGCGATGGGGACGTGATCCTCCTTCCGCCTGATGCGGGACGCATCGACTACGAGGGAGAGGTGACGTTCCAGGTCGGGAGGCGGGCGCGTCACGTTCCGGCCGAAGAAGCGCTCTCCGTGCTCTCCGGTGTCCTGCCGCTGAACGATGTCACCTGCCGGGACATGCAGAACGCGGACAACCAGTGGACCCGGGCGAAGGGGTTCGACACATTCTGCGTGGTGGGCTCGCCGGTCCCGCTCGATGGCGTGGATGTCGGCGCGCTACGCGTCCGGACCCGGGTGAATGGCGAACTCAGGCAGAACGGACGGTTCGGCGACGTGGTCTTCGGGATCGAGGCGCTCGTCGCCTACATCACCCGCGTGATGACGCTCGAGCCGGGCGACCTGATCGCCACCGGAACGCCGGCCGGTGTCGGGCCGCTTGCGGCCGGGGATGATGTCGAGGTCACGATCCCCGGGGTCGGCAGCATCCGCAACCCCGTAGCGGCCGCGAGCGGCACCCCGTGGGGGATGGGCAATAATCCATAGGCGGGACCGCCCCGGAGGCCCTGTGCGCTCCAGGAACCGCCCATTCCGGACGGTTTACAACTCCCGATGATCCCCACTGGATGGCGCCTGCGCTCCCTGGCCGACTCACTTCCGCTGTCCGCGGATCGCCGGGAGCGCAGCGCATTCCGTACCGGGATCTGGATCTCCGCACTCTTTCATCTCGCCCTCGTGACTCTCTATCCTCTCGTCTTCCGGGGGCCTGGGCCGGCTTCGCCCGTCGGCGTGCCGGAGTTCCTGGAGCCGGTTCTTGAGGGAATCGAGATCGTGGAGATCGTGGAGCTCCCTCCGGCTCCGGATTCTCCCGCCCCGATCCCGATTCTCGAGCCGAGCCCGGTGGCGCCGCTCCCTGGCCAGGCGGTCGAGGTCGCGCTTCCTCCCGGCGCGCCCGCGCCGCCCGGCGCCGATGACGGGACGGGCGGTCTCACGGTCGCCGAGCGGCTCCGCCCGCGCCTGATCGACCCGCGCCTCTGGGTGCCGCTCGATCCGGACTACACGGCGATGACGGATCAGGAGCGGGCCCAGATGCTCCTCGAGGGGATGATCCGCAGCTGGAACGACTCGATGGCGGTTGCCGAGGCGCTCTCCGCACGGGCGATGGACTGGAGCTTCACCGACGATGACGGACGCCGCTGGGGGCTCTCGCCGGGCCGGCTCCACCTCGGCGACTTCTCGATCCCGATTCCCTTCAACCTCGCTCTCCCGCCGGGGCGCTGGGAGGCGATGCGGGACCGGGCGTTCATCCGTGACGACCTCGCGCGCGGCGCGGCCACCGCGGTGATCCGCGAGACGTGGACGGAGCGCGCGCGGGCCATCCGGGAGCGCCTCGAGGCCGAGCGGGCGGCGGCACAGGAAGATGCCGCCGAGGAAGCGGATACGGACGCCGCTGGGGCGGAGGGGCTCCCCGAAGGCGGTCCCGGAGGGGGAGATGCGGGGGGAGCGGGCCGGTAGGGACGCAGCCGGCGCGGCCGGCTGCGCGGGGGTTCGGAACGGTTCGCGCGGGCGTTCCCGGCAGCCGGGCGCCGTCCGTCCGTCCTCAACTGTCTACCGGCTCCGGCCACCCGTGGCGCGCCGCTGCCACCAACTCAATCTCCAGACCTCCGTTGACTACCCCGACGGGTTCTTACGTGGGTAACGTTCCTCTTCCGAACCGCCTCGATCCGCACGCGATCGAGGGTCCGCTCTACGCCCGGGCCGTCGAGCGCCGGACCTTCCACGTCCCCCCCGAGACGGTCGGGCGGGAGGGCCGCGAACCCTTCGTGATCGTGATCCCGCCGCCCAACGTGACCTCGGTGCTCCACATGGGCCACGGGCTCAACAACACGATCCAGGACGTGCTGATCCGGTGGCGGCGGATGCAGGGACGGGCAGTGGTGTGGGTTCCGGGGACCGATCACGCCGGAATCGCGACGCAGAACGTGGTGGAGCGGATGCTTGCCGCGGAGGGGAAGACCCGGTTCGACGTCGGCCGCGATGCGTTCGTGGACCGGGTGTGGGAGTACGTCACCGAGACCGGCGGGACGATCCTCGACCAGCTGAAGGCGGTCGGGGCGAGCTGTGACTGGGAGCGAACCCGCTTCACCCTCGATCCCGGGCTCTCGCGGGCCGTCCGCGAGGTCTTCGTCCGTCTCCACGCGAAGGGGCTCATCTACCGGGGCGAGTACATCATCAACTGGTGCCCGCGCTGTCTTACCGCACTCTCGAACGAGGAGGCCGAGGGCGCCGAGTCGGAGGGACGGCTCCACCACCTGCGCTATCCGCTGACGGCCGAGGCCTTGCCCGCCGCCGAGGCGGCAAGCGCGATGGGCGCCGACGCGCTCGAACGGACGTCCGATGGCGGGTGGTGCCTGACGGTCTCGACCACGAGGCCCGAGACGATGCTCGGGGACACGGGGGTCGCCGTCCACCCCTCCGATCCGCGGTACCGGGAGCTGGTCGGGAGCCGGGTGCTTCTCCCGCTCGCGGAGCGCGAGATCCCGATCGTCGCCGACGGGTGGGTGGATCCGGAGTTCGGGTCGGGGATCGTCAAGGTGACGCCGGCGCACGATCCGAACGACTTCGAGATCGCGGGCCGGACCGGCCTCGGGATGCTGGACATCTTCACGCCGGAGGCGCGGACGAACGATGCCGTCCCGCGGCCCTTCCGCGGGCTCGGGCGTGCGGAGGCCCGCCGCGCGGTCGTCGAAGCCCTGAGGGAGCGCGGCCTCTACCGGGGGTCGGAAGCGCACGCACACGCCGTCCCGCACTGCTACCGGTGCGACACCGTCGTCGAGCCGCGGCTCTCCAAGCAGTGGTTCGTTCGGATGAAGCCCCTCGCGGAGCCTGCGCTCGCGGCCTCGAGGGAGGGGACGATCCGCTTCCACCCGAACCGCTGGAAGAAGGTCTACGAGAACTGGCTCGAGGGTGTCCGGGACTGGTGCATCTCCCGGCAGCTCTGGTGGGGTCACAGGATCCCGGTCTGGTACTGCCGGGCCGGGGGATGCGGCGCGACGATGGTGCTCGCCGAGGATCCCGAGGCATGCTCGCAATGCGGCTCGCGGGAGATCGAGCAGGATCCAGACGTGCTCGACACCTGGTTCAGCTCCTGGCTCTGGCCCTTCTCCGTCTTCGGCTGGCCGGAGGAGACCGACGATCTCGCGGCCTTCTACCCCGGCCACGTCCTCGTCACCGGACCCGACATCCTCTTCTTCTGGGTCGCCCGGATGATCATGTCCGGCTACGAGTTCATGGGGAAGGCGCCCTACACGGATGTCTTCCTGAACGGGATGGTCCTCGATGCAAAGGGCCGAAAGATGTCCAAGTCGCTCGGAAACGGGATCGACCCGCTGACCGTCGTCGACCGGTTCGGAGCCGATGCACTCCGCTTCACAGTGCTCTCGATGTGCGGGGTCGGGGCCGATGTGCACCTCGACCACGAGGACCTCGAGGCCACATTCGCACCGGGGCGTAACTTCTCCAACAAGCTCTGGAATGCGGGCCGCTTCACCCTGATGGCGGTCGGCGACGGGCCGGTCAGCGACATCCGCGCCGTGGCCGGCGATCTCGAAGTGAGCGACCGCTGGATCCTCTCACGGCTCGCGGAGACGGCCGGTCAGATGACCGAGGGGCTCGAGAAGTTCCGCCTCCACGACGTGGTCGATCGCGCCTACCACTTCTTCTGGGGCGACTTCGCCGACTGGTACCTCGAGCTGAGCAAGACGAGGCTCCGGGGCGGGGCGGGGGAGGAATCCCGACAGGTGGCGCGGGCCGTGCTCATCCACGTCTTCGACCGGATCCTCCGCCTTCTCCATCCGCTCATCCCGTTCGTGACGGAGCATCTCTGGGACCGGATCCCGTGGCCGGAGGGGAGGACGCGTCCGGAGGGCCTGGCTCTCGCGCCCTGGCCGCGCGGCCGAAGACAGTGGCGCGACCCGGAGGCCGACTCCGCGATCAGGCGTTTTCGGGAGCTTGTGGGTGCGGTCCGGCGCCTCCGGAAGGAGTACGGCGTGCGCGAGGGCGTGCGCGTCCGGGTCGTCCTCGGCGGGCTGACCCGTGAGCGCCGCACGGAAGTCCGGACGCAGGCGGCGTGGCTCGACCAGCTCGCGCGCGTCTCCGGGATCGGGTTCGGGGCGGGGCATGGAGTAGGCGCGAGCACGGTGCTCCGTGATGGGACCGAGGTGTTCCTCCCCCTCGAGGGCCTAGTGGACCTTGAGCGCGAACGGGCCCGGCTCCGCCGCGAGATCGAGCGCATCGCGGGTCAGGTCGAGCGCGCGGAGACGAAGCTCGGGAACCCCAACTTCGTCGGGCGGGCACCGGAGGCCGTGGTCCTGAGGGAGCGGGAAAAACTCGCGGCGTTCCGCGGCCAGCGGGAGAAGCTCGCGGAGAAGCTCGCAGTGCTTGGCAAGCCGTGATCGCCCGCGGGATCCGTCTCCTCCTTGGCGCGGGCCTCGCCACCGGAATCGCGGCGTGCGCCCGTCCGCAGGCTCCCCAGGGGGGCGTCATCCCCGAGATCCCGCTCCGGGCCGTCGAGACCCGCCCCGTCCACCTCTCGGTCGTCACCCCGTTCGACGATCCGGTCGAGATCCGGTTCGCGCAGGTCGTGAGCGAGCGGCTCACCCAGGGTTCCCTCACTGACGCCGTCGTGGTCTCGCCCCGGACGGGGGAGGTGCTCGTCGAGAGATCGGGTGACCGGATCACGGTCTCCATGGAAGGCGGGTTCCGGGACGGGACGCTCTATCGGATCACGGTGCTCCCATGGTTCCAGGACCGCTACCAGAACACGATGGAGTTCCCCTTCGACCTCTTCTTCTCGACGGGGCCTGACTTCGAACCGAACCTCGTGGCGGGCCTCGCCTCCGACGGGCTCACCTTCGAGCCCGTCGGGGAATACCGGGTGGATGCGAGGGTGGAGGGGCGTGAGGCACACCTGAGTGCCTTGGCCGACACAGCCGGCATCTTCTCGTTTCCGTTCCTTCCGTCCGAAGCCTACACGCTGGTCGCGTACGAGGACACCAACCGGGACGGAGAGCCGGGGTTCAACGAGATCCAGGACTCGGTCCGGGTGACCGTCGTGCCGGGTGACACGCTCGTCCTTGCGGACTTCCTGCTCCTCGAGCCGGACAGCACCGCAGCCGTGCTGACCGATGCCGACGCCATCGACTCGGTCGCGGTGCGCCTGACCTTCGACGACTACCTCGATCCCGAGGTGCCTCTGGACGGGGTGGAGGCGACGGTCACGGCGGCGGAAGGCGGCGGAGCGCTGGAGATCGTGGAGGTGCTCCACCTTGCGGAGTGGGAGGCCCGGGAACCTGCGCCGCCGCCGCCCGACACCGCCGCTCAACAGGATGTGCCGCCGGACAGTGCCGCCGTACAGGATCCGGATCCGCCCCCGGACTCCGTCGCTGCCGGAGACCCCGCGGACGACCCCGCCGCCGACCAGGCCGCCGACCAGGCAGCGCCCCCGGATAGCGCCGTCGCGCCCGCGGATGACGGACCGACGCTCCCCGCACGCGAACTCATTCTCCTCCTCTCGGCCACACTCGTGCCGGAGGAGATCTACGAGGTGGATGTGGGAGGGATCACGAATGTGAATGGGCTGTCCGGCGGCGGCGGCGTCGTCGAGCTGTCGGTGCCGGCGGCTCCTCCGCCTCCGGATCCAGATCCGCCCGTGCCTCCGGTCGGGGATCCTCCCGCCGATACGACTGCCGCCCCCGTAACAGTCACTCCGCCGGATACGGCTGCCGTGCCGTAGGCAGTGCTCCGAAGGACCGGAGTGCATCGGGATCCCGTCGCCATGGGCCACGTCGCCGGGATGATGCCGCGCGGTGCGCGTCGTGGCGTCCGGGCTCCACCCTGCATGGCGTGCCCCGGACGATAGCGACCGCGGTCATGCCCTGTTGGTCGGGGATTCGGGAGCCACGAGACGGTCGTCACGGAGGTTTCGGAGGAGATGGATCGCGGAATCGTGCCTCCAGGTGCCTGGCCTTCGCTCCTTCCTCTGAGGTGGGTTGTGGAGGCGTGGGACCCCGACGATTCCAAGAGCGAGCGGAGCCCGGCAGCCTCCGGCTGTCCTGGCCGAAGGATCTCGGCTCAGGCCGGCTCGCCGGGGAACCTCACCCCCGACTTTGACAGTGCCACACACTTGGGGTGGTGATTGAATGGACGTAACCTGCTGTTGTATAAGCATTTGCGGATTTGGGCACTAGATACAACCCCCGAAAACCATAGATACATGGTTTTGAACCTCACTCCTTGACTTCACTCGGTACAGATCCATACCTTTGGATACATGTACCTCCGCAAGACCACCCAGAAACGCGTCGACGGGACCACCCTCTCCCACCTCCAGATCGCCGAGAACGTCT
>CAZHGS010000006.1:0-106401 GCA_964532325.1 uncultured Gemmatimonadaceae bacterium
GCCATACAGACCCCCCGCTTCAACCACGATGCCAGGGGGTACCTGGGCAGTTACGATGGACCCGTCTGCGCGACCGTGCAGCGGGACACGGCCGCTCGGTAGATGAGGAAGCATGCCTGTTGATCTACAGGGTGGTCGGGTCTTCGCCGCGCCGGGGATCCACGAGTGTCGTCCTGTCCTAGGGCGCTAGGGTGCGTGGACGGACGGCGTGGACTGGCGCTGCTCCCTGATGCCGTGGCGTAGCCTGACCGATCCGGCATGTATTCTCTCCAGCTGCCGCGCACCGGACTCCGGACCATCCTGGCGTGGATGGTGTGTACCCGACCTCGGGCAGGGGCGTCACAACGAGGGTCGGTCAGTGGACACGCACGCAATTGCACCGGCAGACGTCATCGTCATCGGTGCACCCACAGGACTGGCCCGGCACTACAGGGCGCCACCAGCACAGATGTGATCATCCCGATGCCTGCGGTTTGGCCGCGGCGGACAGGTTCGCATCGCTCGAGCGGGGAGAGCAGGAGCCCACGCGCCCGGTGGTTATCAGGATGGCCAAGCAGTACCACGTCAGGTTGGACCCGCATCTGGGGCAGGACTACTGATGGACAGACGCCGCAGCTCCACGAACCTGCGTCTGTCGACTGGAGTGGCCCCGACAAGGCGGAAGCTGCGGAACCGACACGGAGTTCACAACTCAGCAAGACACTCCACAGACAGCGTTCATCACGGTTTCGACACGTAACTTCCGGCCTCACCGACCCAGTGATGCCCCACAGTACGCCTGCCCTCGTCCCAGTCGTAATCTCCTAACTTCAAGGTTTGGTACTCGTGCTAGAGGACTGAATACCGTCAGGGAAGCAGCACACGTATCTCATGTCGTTCAGTGCCACTGTCCGTATCGGTCGGATCTTGCAATTCATGAACCGCAAAGGCTTTAATGCCGTAATACAGCGTCGTACCGGGACCATCGTTTCCTAAGTGTTCCTTCTGGAAACAATATAGGATAGGTTCACCGATGTCGATAAATCAATTGGACTGGAAGCCTGCTGACGGGGCTATTGGTCGGTATGTGCGGGAGGTATCTGACCGTACTATTGGGGCCTATCGGGCCCAGCCGTCCCTAGTGGAGGAGAACGCCAATCAGGAACAGGATATAGCGCGCGGTGGCTACGCGCGACGGCAGATTGTTGAACTCGTACAGAATGCTGCTGACCAACTCAAGAAGGCCGGCAGTGGGCGGATAGAAATTCGTCTCACGTCGACCGATCTCTATGTCGCTGACGACGGTTTCCCGATTGACAAGCCCGGTGCTAGAGCGCTGATGTTCTCGCATTTATCACCCAAACATGGTACAACGCAGATCGGCCGCTTTGGCGTCGGATTCAAGTCCGTCCTGTCTGTAACCGACAGCCCTAGGGTGTTCAGCAGATCCGGGTCATTCATTTTTGACCGAGAATATTCTGCGCGACGAATAAGGGAGGTCGTTCCGGATGCATCCACCTTTCCTGTCTTGCGTATTGCGCAGCCAGTGGACCCGTATACCGCGGCCGACTCTGATCACGACATCGGTTCGCTGATGGAATGGGCAACCAATATAGTACATTTACCTCTGAAGGACGGAGCACACGAGACGCTGGATGGTCAGATCCGGGAGTTCCGATCCGAATTCCTATTGTTTGTTCCCCACGTCAGGGAATTGTTGTATACATCATCTGTAGACAATACCCTCGACCGATGCATCAAGCTGCGCGAGTCGGATGGAATCCATACTGTAGACGACAATAGTGACTCATCACGATGGATGATCTTCTCGTGTTCCCATCACTTGAGCCCGGATGCAAGAAATGAAAGACGTACACTGGACAACGCAGATTGTGTCGACATCACATGGGCAGCACCGGTCGATAGGATATCCGCACATCAACATTATTGGGCGTATTTCCCAACCGAAACTGCAAGTCTGGTGCGTGGCATTTTCAATGCGCCGTGGAAAACGAATGAAGACCGTCAGAATCTCCTGTCCGGCAGCTACAATGAAGAACTGATAGATGCTGCAGCACGGCTTTTCGCAGACTCGTTGCCGTGTCTGCATACGGATGACGATCCGGCGGCCCATATCGACGCACTGGGAGGTCGAATCCCATATAGCCTGAACAGATTTGCCTCGCGCTTGTCAAATGCGATCTACTCGGAGCTGCATAGCCGGAGAATCATTCCTGACATGGACGGTACCCTACGACCCCTTGTGGACATTGCGATCCCACCCGACTTGGGACTGTACAGCCAAGCTACAGCTGCCGCCATTGATCGCTGGGCTAGGTATGAACACCGTCCAGCAAACTGGCTTCACCCGAGTGCGATTTCCCGGGAGCGAATTGCGGCAATACACCGGGTTCACCGAAAGAGCGGCCACCAAGCGCGCGTAACGCTTCACAAGTCGTTGCCTGAATGGCTCGAAGCTCTAACGGAAGCCGGTACCGCCGTCGGAGATCCAGTCCGGGCATCGATCACGGCGATCCGGATAGCGGCGGTCGTTCCGAAGAGTGTCCGGAGGAAATCCGGGGTCGGTGCGATTGTACTCACTGCTTCCCATTCTTGGGTCGAACCGGAGCCAGACCGGGTCTATCTAGGAGAAGGCACCGGGACCAGTACGGACATGCAGGTCCATTCTGCTCTTCAATCCGATGACGCCACGAAAGAGGCTCTTGTTGTCCTCGGTATTGGGCAGGTGTCAATCGATAGCCAGATCAGAACATTGACGTCTGACCTCCTCATGCTCGCTCCGGAGGAATCGGCACAAGACAGCAGGTGGCACGATTTCTGGACTCTCACGCGTCAGGCCCTCCCTGAGACAATCATGGATAACTTGCCTGACGGCAATGACACCGTCGTTCGTGTCCGGACTGTTGCCAAGACATGGGAAGAAGTACCTTGTGTTCTCCTTCCGGGTCCGATCGTCCCAAGTGACGGCACTAGAGACGCTAAAGTTGCTGTCGACATGGAATACCATGCACGGGACAAAAAACTACTCGAAAGACTTAATGCAGTGAGACAACCGACGATCGGATACGGTGGCAGAGGAAGCGATAGATGTTATAGACAGTACGTCTACAGATGCAGAGACCAGTACTGTGAAGAAATTCGCGGGAAAGTAGATAGCACGCCCCACTGGCCTAGATTGAATTTTAAGTCGTCACGGATTGTAGGTCCTCTTGATGTGTTTGAGAGACTATCTCAAGAAGGCCGTGCATGCTTGACCGATTCACTCATTGAGGTTAACGGAATCGACAAGAACTGGGTCATGGCCCACGACACGCAACACAAGTACCCGCCGATAGGATTTGAATCGTTAGCAACGTGGGTACTCCGGAAATACGGATGCATACGGACGACAGATGGGTTTCATGCCTTGTCCGACGGATTGGGAGAATCCCCTGCGAACCCGGACGTGCAGCGATGCCTCCTCAGGCATCCGGCTACGAAGAGGATACGGACACTATTCCCGGAACTGAAGACCAATTTTGCCGGCGAAGTCAGCCCCGAAGGCGATTATGAACCGGTGCCGCTCACGGACGAGTGGCCAGGGCTAAGTGGTCTGGACGGACTGGACGGCGAGCTGATGCTGATCCGCTGCGATCGCCTCGTGATGCATGACGGACGGAACGCACCGACCGACTGCACCCGAGTCCACCGTGACGTGTATGTCGTGCGTCAGCTGGATGAAGGCCAAGAGCTGCGCTCGATTCTGCTTGAAATCGGGGTTGAAGTTGGCGAGAGGCGATTTCAGCAGATCCTCCGGCGGGAGACACCGCGTGATATCCGAGCGCGGCGGGACCAAGTGCGGGAGAAGGCGACAGAAGCTGAGCGCCTGCTCGCCGCAGTCGGCGAGGAAGCGCTGTTGGCCCGCTTGCCGGCCAGTCTTGTTGGAGTCCTCGGGCACCGGCGCGAATCGTTTGCCGGTGTCCGTGTGGCACGGGCGGCTATTGCCACATTCCACACCGACGCTCTGCGCGAGTACCGGCACTCGATGGCCCGGCTCCGCCCCCCGCGCAGATGGGCTGGAAGTCGGGCGGCTGTCGCGTTTGTCCGTGCCCTCGGCTTCGGGATCGAGTGGGCTGGACGCCGCAGCCGTAAGCCGCCGGCCTACGAAGACATCTGGGGTCCGTATACCTTGCCGCCGGCACACCCGTATCAGGCGGTTGCAATTGCGAATGTACGAGCGCTTCTCCGGACGCGGACTGTCGGCGGGGAGAACCGCGGTCTGCTGAGCCTGCCGACTGGATCGGGAAAGACACGGGTGGCTGTCGAGGCGATCATCGAGGCGATCCGTTGTGATGGTTTTGCCGGGACAATCCTGTGGGTCGCGGATCGGGGCGAGCTTTGTGAACAGGCTGTCGAATCTTGGAGGCAGGCATGGTCGGCCATTGGACCGGAGGCAGGAGAACTGCGGATCTCCCGAATGTGGGGAGGTCGGCGGGACCCGGTCGTCGCCGAAGGCACACAGGTGGTCGTGGCGTCGCGGCAGACGCTTGCTGCCCGCGGAGTGATCCGGCCCTCTGACAGTCCCTTGAACGATGTTCGGTTACTCGTGGTCGATGAGGCACACGGGTCGATCGCACCATCCTACACGTCGA
The DNA here is from genome assembly GCA_964532325.1 of uncultured Gemmatimonadaceae bacterium. Lineage (GTDB taxonomy): Bacteria > Gemmatimonadota > Gemmatimonadetes > Longimicrobiales > Gaopeijiaceae > JAAXGI01. Next base: position 4,632 of record CAZHGS010000006.1, read on the forward strand.
TCATGCAGGCATTGGGACTCACGTTCCGGCGTCGCGAAGATGAGATCTGTCTGCTCGGTCTCACGGCCACGCCGTATCGGGGCAGTGACGAGGTTGAGACCGCACGACTTGTCAGCCGATATGGCCGGAATCGCCTCGACTCAGGAGCATTTGGAAGTGACACTCCCGAGGCTGTCATTCGGGAACTGCAGGACATGAACGTGCTGTCCCGGGTAGATCACCGCACTATCAGGGGTACCGAGCTCGGTCTGGATGACCTCGGGCAGGATGCCACACAGAGAATGTTGAATAAGAAGATTCCATGGCTTCCGGAGTCGGTAGAGCGCCAGATTGCGAACGATACCGCACGAACACAACGCATCGTCGATGCGTACACTACTCACGTCCGGCGTGTGGACCCAGCATGTCCCACCTTGATTTTCGCGACTTCAGTCGAGCACGCGGAAACAGTCGCAGCACTACTCCAGCTCGAAGGCGTCGAGGCACGTGCGGTGAGTGGCAAGACTGATGATTCGGTGCGGCGCGGCATCGTGGATCGGTTTCGTTCGGGACTCATTAGCGTACTGGTAAACTATGGCGTATTCCGCGAGGGATTCGATGCCCCAAAGACGGGAACAATTATCGTAGCCCGACCAGTGTACAGTCCGAACCTGTATTTCCAGATGATCGGTCGAGGACTGCGAGGCGAGCTTAACGGGGGCAGCGAGAGCTGCCTGATCCTAGATGTGGAGGACAATATCGAAAACTACGATCGGGCGCTTGCGTATTCCGAGCTTGACTGGCTTTGGAGCTGATTCATCAGAGCGCGGATGGCTGCCGGCATGCCAGTGCCCAAGGGGAAGCGACGGGATACCTGCAGGGAATCGCTGCCCGTTCCGGATTGAGCGTGGGCCAAGGTCAAGTCGCTGCGTTGGCGAGATCGGACGTCGATGGATGAGCCCCATTTTCGAATCCGATCGGGCGGGTGGAGAGAGGGGACGCTAACGGGAAATCTGGCGTCAGCGCGTCCGGAATCCACAATCGGGATCAGCCGTGCCACAGGGAACTGGGAAGGAAAGAGGGCCCCTCAGACCGACGTTTGTCCTAGAGTCGAGGAAGGGCTATCCGCTTGGGCGAACAGGTCGCCATCCTGAGTGCAATGAGTCGTTTGCCGACGAGGTGTTCTTTCGCTGGAGGGGAGTTGCAGTCAGCTCGTTCGCTCCCTGACGTCACGGATGAAGTCACCCAGAGTCATGAGCCAAGCCCGCTGGCTGTCCGTGTATGTGCTTTGAATGGCACGGGGTACGACGAGCTGGAGCCGTGACCTTCTCATCTGCCCTGTCTGCCGTTCAGATATCCCCGGCTCAAGCGTAAGGAGATGCTTATCCGGGATCTTGGCAGCCTCGACCAATACCTGCCTCCACCGGTCCTTGCACGTTGACTTGGCTCCGAGCATCGTTAGGCGCGGTGAGCCTGTTGGCGGGGCAGCGTAGTAAGCTTCCGCGCTCGGGAACAGGAAATCCGGGCGGTGGTTGTTCTCGGTCAAGGCACCGCGGACGTACGAGATACCGAGGGACCGGAACACCGCCTCCAAGTGATTCTCCAGCGATTGGCCACGGCGGGCCTTGCGCCTGTTCTGGACGCTCAGGGAGAATCCGATGAAGGCGTTGACGTCGGTACCATACTCGGCAACGAATCCCTCCTCGATGCGTTCGGCGACGATGCGCCGCTCAAGCCGCCGGAACAACGCTTCTTCATGTTCGAGCCAACCTACCAGCGCGGCGTCGGGATCATCCGACGGCTGCACGTGGGGAAGCGTCTTACGGGCCCGACGGGAGAACTCCGCGGTCGTCGGGAACTCCTTCCCGTACTGCTCGATGATGCCATCCAAGCGGTCGGCATCGGGCTCCTCGAACTCGATTCCGATCTCGTCGAAGATGAACCGTGCCGCATAGTCGAGCTCCCTGTTTGCGAGCTTCGGGACGACGAATTCCTTTCCGTGTGGACTCAGGTCGAACAGCCAGGACAACTGCTGTTCACTCGTCGATCCGTGCGGCGCAACGATGAAGTACAGGCGTCTTGAGCGATCCATCGCGAGAAAGAGCGTGTCGCCCTCCCGCATCGCGTCGGTAACGGGATTCGCTGTATAGTAGAGGCGCCACTCGGCCGCACGATCCGGATTCTTGGCCCGGGAATCGTAGTGGGTGGCGACGCCGGGCACGCTGAACCCGTCTTGGTCACTGCCCATCCACACATAGGACGCGGCGAACCTTTCCCTACTGGCACCGCCCAGAAAACGCTCGCGCATGTCCTGGGTCGTACCGACCTCGTGCTGGTTGGACCTCCGCGGCTCGGCATCCACGGCGCTGAGGCGCTTGACCCCAACGCCTGTGAAATAGTCACGCAACTGGCCGCGATTCATCGCCCCGCAATACCAGTGCCTTCCGGTCTGATTCGAGCCAGTCCGCGCATCGGTCCGCAATCACGCTGATAGGAAGGCGACCGCGACCCTTGAGAGCGCACTCCCAGACAATGGCGACTCGCCATCCCGCCGCGCCCAGCTCAAGATACCGCGCGTGGTCGCGCTCCATGTTCGATCTGATCTTCCGCTGCCAGAATTCAGGGCGTGTCTTCGGCCATCTGAACAGGTGACATTCATGACCGTGCCAGAAACACCCGTTCACGAAGACGACCGCCCGGTGTTTCGGGAAAACGAGATCGGGTTTTCCCGGAAGGTCCTTGCGGTGGAGGCGGAAACGGAAACCCCGGGCATGCAGGGCCGAGCGGACCGCAAGCTCGGGTTTTGTGTCCTTTCCCCTTATGCCTGCCATCATCCGACTGCGGACATCCGGGGTCACGCGGTCGGCGGCCATGGGTCAGGGCAGCATACTGGACTCGGGAAATGCGAGCTCGGCTTGGAGCACATACGGGGGAATGCGGCCCTTGCGCGCCAGCAGTTCCCCGATATGGGGCCTCATGAGCCTTGCGATCGCCCGTACTGCCGGAACGACCACGGCGTTGCCGAACTGCCGGTACGCCTGTGTATCGGACACGGGAATCCGGAACGCGCTTTCATCCGGTCCGTCGAATCCCATCAGCCGCGAGCATTCCCTAGGCGTGAGACGTCGTGGACGCCGACCCTCTTGGCGGATGAGGATCTCCGAGCCGTCCTTGTAGTAGCGTGCGGAGAGTGTACGCGCCACGTCATCCGGACCGAACAGGGAATAGCCGAAGCCGTTGCCAGCGCGCCTGTGCCTCTCCCTGTAGTCCCTCAGGTATCTCCATAGGTGTTCGCTTAACGTGTACTTGGAATCGACCTCCGGCTCGAGGATCATCGCGAGTGTCGGCCCGGGCGCTTCGGGAACGGCCAGCGCGCCGAAATCGAATGCGGTCTCTTCCGAGAAACCCACCATGAAGATGCGCTCCCGCTTCTGCGGGACCCAAGGAGAGGAGTTCACGACCCGGGAATGCACCGTGTAGCCGAGTTCCTCTTCCAATACATGCATGATCGTCGCGAACGTCTTCCCCCGGTCATGCCGCTCAAGGTTCTTCACGTTCTCGAGCAGAAACACCGGCGGACGGTGGTGCGCGATGATCTTGGCCAGATCGTAGAACAGGGTGCCCTGCGTGTCACACAAAAAACCGTGCGGCCGACCGAGCGCATTCTTCTTCGACACTCCTGCAATCGAGAACGGTTGACAGGGGAACCCGGCCAGCAGGACATCGTGCGGGGGAACGGACTCCGGATCCTCCGCGCACGGGCGAATATCGCCGACGAACCGGTGATCGCTGTCTGCCGGTTCCGGAAAGTTCGCGGCGTAGGTCTGTTGACAGAAGCGGTCCCACTCGGAGGTGAAGACGCACCGCCCTCCGATTTCCTCGAAGGGCCGCCGGAGACCCCCTATTCCGGCGAAGAGGTCGACGAACCGGAATCCATCCGATCTCTCGCCCGGACACCGCATGTTGGCGATCGTACGCAGCCTGTCGAGCTTGAGGGGATCGATCCGCTTAGCCTCGCCCTTCATGTGGCGCCGGACAGTCCGCTCGTGGACCCCGAGCACACGGGCAGTCTCGCCGATACCGAGCCCGGCGCGGGTCATGAGCTGGGAGAATTCGGTGGAAAGGGTGGCGTTCATCCCGGAATCTCTGTGTCATTTTATGACAAGATGTCATGATCCGACCCAGAAGTCAAACAATCCCGTTCTCGGGGCCAAGAAATCCCGGGGATTTCCTGGCCGACCCACCTCCGGTCCGGTGTGTGGGTCGGCGGCGCCCGGAACCCGGAGACACTGTCGCGACCGGGGACGGTGCGGGACCGGTTGCCGGAACCGGCCACACGTGCCGCCCACACGGCGCCAGGTGGCTGTGGCCGGGAATGCACTCCACAGACGGGCCCACGGGGACTACAATTCGGAGACGGGGGGTGGGCCGGCGCACGGCGGTACGTACGGGATTCGGTCCGTCCCGGCGCGGCGGCCGACTCCGAGGCTATATGTACGGTGCGGGCAGGCGGAGAGATACGGAAGGCATGAGCGTCGGCAATTCGGTACCGGGGTCCAGCGCCGTTCCCGTCGTGTCCGAGAATTGGGACCTGTCACAGCGCCGCGTGGTCAGCGCGCCCCCCGATGCGCGGCTCCTCGTGGATGCGGGTCCGGGAACCGGCAAGACGGCGGTGGCGTGCGCCCGCGTGTCGACCCTGATTGATCGAGATTACCTCGAGCCCGGCAGGGTCTGGCTGATCAGCTTCACGCGCACCGCCGTCCGCGAGATGCGCGACCGGATCGCCTCGTATCTGGAGGACCGGTCAGCTGCGTATGCCGTCACGATCGCGACACTGGACTCGCACGCCTGGTCGCTCCATTCGGGCTTCCGGGACGGGCCGTCAATTCTCGGCTCGTACGACGAGAACATCGAGAGGGTTCTCGACCTCGTCAGCACCGACGCAGATGTTGCCGACTACCTCGAGGGCGTCGAGCACCTGGTGGTGGACGAGGCACAGGACTTAGTGGGAACCCGGGCGGACCTAGTGGTCGAACTTGTCCGGAATCTGTCTCCGGAGTGCGGCGTGACGGTGTTCGCTGACGAGGCGCAGGCAATCTACGGATTCGCCGACGACCGGGAGACAACTTCGGGGGACATCCGCGAGCCCACCCTCCCGGCGCGACTGCGCGCGGGCCGCGCTGGGTTCTTCAGGGAGTGCAGACTGACGAAAGTCCACCGGACCGACTCGCCCAACTTGGTGGAGCTGTTTGCTGAGACGCGCCGTGCGGTCCTTGCCCCTCCCGGGGAGAGCACCGACAAGCTCAACCACGTACGGAGCGAGGTAGTGAGGCTGGCCGATGGAGACGCTCCGAAGATTGACGATCCCGTGCTGGGGGAGACCGACGACGCGTTCGTCCTGTTCCGGCGACGCTGCGATGTCCTCCTAGCCAGTTCCTTCCTCGCTGGGACCGGTATTGCCCACAGGGTACGGATGTCGGGACTGCCGACCTGCCTCGACGGGTGGATCGGGGCCGCACTGTCGGAGTTCTGCGGGCACGACCTGACCAAAGAGCGGTTCCGACAACTGTGGGACGAACGGGTTCGGAGCACGCCACTGGCAACACTCGGCCCAGCCGCCGCGTGGGACCAGCTGGTCCGGATAGCCGGCCGGACACGGTCGGTGGTGGGAGTGCGGGCGCTGCGAACACGCTTGGGGCGCAGCCAGCCTCCGGCGGAGCTCTGCCACGGGGAGCTGGGAAACCGTGGTCCGGTTGTCGGCACCATCCATGCGTCCAAGGGGCGCGAGGCAGACACGGTGTACCTGATGCTCCCTCATCCGGGGAACCGTGAAGAGGTCGCGCAGGACGAGGAGGCCCGGGTGGTCTTCGTCGGTGCGACTCGTGCCCGGTCGCGCCTGCTGACCGGCCGCGGCTATCGGCAGTTCGCCCGGCGGGCGGAGGCGTCAGCGAGGGCCTACAGCCCCAAGGGCCGGCAACGGCGGGCTCGGGCGCAGGTCGAGATCGGCTGTGACGGTGACATACGAGCCGAGGGTCTGGCGGGCAGACGCTTCTTTCGCGATGCGGAGGCGGTACGCGAGAGCCAGGCGGCGATCCGCGGCCTTGCCGATGGCGCTGCCGGCCTGGTTGCCGACGCGAACCGGGCGCACAGGTACCGGTACCTTCTGCGCGAAGACGGAAGTGACAGCTTTCTGGCTGTCCTCTCGAAGAGCGTGAACAGCGACCTGTTCAGGATCGCGGAAGCAGTGGGCACCGGGGACATGCGTCCGCCCCGCAAGCTACGCCACTTGCGCGTTCTCGGAGTCCGGACCCTAGTGTTGCCCCCAGATTCGCCGGACAGCGAGGTGCTGCACGAGCCGTGGAGCAGAAGCGGGATCCTGACGGCACCGCTCCTGCTCGGATACACGACGGTCACGTTCCGGCGCTACCGTCGGAGGCGGTGAGATGCGCGAGTCGGTCCTCCACAGACTCGAACAGGACCTCGTAGGCCCTTACGGCGAAGACGAGGAACTCACGTCCCGGCCTTCCGACATCTATCTGACTGGCATCCTGTGGCCTAGAGAGATCCTCATCGGCGCCGCAGAGGACGAGCGGCTGGGCCTCGCGGGTACCCAGGACGATGAGGCAGACGGCGACGCGGGCGGGGAAGTCGCACTCTCCGGACAGCTGCGGCCCTGTTCGGCAGGGCTCTCGTTTGCCGCTAGGGGAGAGCGCGGGGCAGCAGCAGTGGACATCTCGGTACGCTTCGCAACCTATGAGCCTAGCCCACTGGATGACGGAGAGAATCGGGCTTCGGAGAGACGGGTCGGCCGTGCGTGGACCCGGACGGTGTGGAAAAGGCGCTCCCACGACATCCCGCTGCCCGGCGTCGTGCTTGGCGAGCCGTCGCAGTCCGTGGACCTTGCGCGGGAAGGTGCTCCGCAGGGAGTCGCGCTGCATGTCCGTACCGTGCCGTGGGCGGGCGGGACGCTGGCCACGGTCACGCTGGTGAACGGCGCCGTCCCTGGACCGGACGCAGGTCGCGAGGAAGTCGAACGGCTCACACTCTTCCAGGTACGGTTGGGAATACGTCCGAGTGCGCGGACGGTGCTGGTGGCGCGCCCGTCGCGGCGCGCGGTGCTCGACGAGGATGATCGCTCCGCAGCGCTCCTGTACCGGAATGCCCACGAATTCGCGACCGGACACGTTTGCTCAGCAGAGTGGACGACGGGCACCGATCCGGCTACGGCCGACCGGGTAGGCACGACCTGGATTCCTCGCACGACCGTGCCGGCAACCGGTTCCGGCGGTCATCGGGTGTTCGATGCGCTTGGGACGCTGGGGAGCCGCACGCCGCTGTCGGCCCGCTGGCTCGCGCGGGCCAGTCCGCACGAGCTGCAGAATGCTCTGCTGGAGGTCCCGGACGCGTACGGGGAGTGGATTGCGCTGCAGGAGGCAGCCGTGCCATCCGTTCCGGACGACCTCCGGGAGCAGGCCAAGCGGAACATCGGTGGCTGCCGTGCTATCAGGGGGCGGATGGCGGGAGGCGCGGCCCGCATTGCTAGCGACGCCGCGATGTCACGGGCATTCCGCTTGGCCAACCTCGCGATGGCCATACAGTACGAGTGGGATCCCGACAAGGCTGACCGCGGGCCCCTCGAGTGGAGACCGTTCCAGCTCGGGTTCATTCTGCTTGCCGCCGCGTCGGTTGCCGATCGAGACCATCCGGACCGCGAGACGATGGACTTGCTATGGTTTCCCACGGGCGGCGGCAAGACCGAAGCGTACCTCGCCCTCATCGCTTTCCTCGCCTTCTACCGCAGACTGTCGGCCCGTGAGAACCCTGATGCGGGTGCCGGTGTCGCGGCGATAATGCGTTACACGCTGCGGCTGCTGACCACACAGCAGTTCACGCGCGCCTCAGCCGTCATGCTGGCCTGCGAAGCGATCCGCCGGGGCCGCGTCCCGGAAGCTGCCACCTCCGAACGGGATCTGGGTCGCGTCCCGTTCTCCATCGGCCTGTGGGTTGGGGGCGGTGCAGTGCCGAACAGGGTCCGCGATGCGGTTGCAGCTCTCAATGGGGCCCCGGACCAGCCAACCCCCAGCCAGCTCGTGAACTGTCCGTGCTGCCGGGAACCGCTCGATTGCGGGCCTTCGGTGCGGGCCGATGCCATCCACGTGCGATGTCGAATCCGAGAGTGTCTCCTTTACGACCCGGAGGCGCCACTTCCGGTATGGACCGTTGACGAGGATGTCTACCGGGCCCGACCGACCCTGCTCATCGGGACGGTCGACAAGTTCGCGCAGATCGTACGGCGCACGGAGGTCAACGGACTATTCGGGCTCGGGACGGGCAGCCCTCCCGATCTGATCCTCCAAGATGAGCTCCACCTGATCTCCGGTCCGCTGGGCACGCTCGCGGGCCTCTACGAAGTTGCGATCGACCGCATGATCTCGTCGCGCGGAACGCCACCCAAGGTCATAGGATCCACGGCGACGATCCATCGCGCATCCGAGCAGGTGAAAGCACTGTTCAACCGCCGGACGGCCCAGTTCCCGCCACCGTGTCTAGATGCCGAAGACTCCGGTTTCGCGGTCGTCGACCATGGGTCAACGGGACGGCTATTTGCGGGCGTAACCACGGCCGGACGTTCCGCAAAGTTCACCCTCCAGGCCGTGTCGGCGTCGCTTCTTCAGGCGGCATCCGGGTGCACGTCCAATGACGCGGTTCGTGATCCCTACTGGACACTGGTGGCCTATTTCAACTCACTCCGGGAACTGGGAGGAGCGCTCGTCCTGATGCAGGACGACGTGAACGACAGCGTCGGAATCCTGTCGCGCCGGCGTGGCGAGCCACCACGACGGCCCGAGCTGATCGAGGAGCTGACGTCCAGACTGACCCAGGCAGAGGTCAGGGACATGCTGGACCGCCTTGCGATCCGTGTGGGGAGCGGGGGAGCGCTCGACGTGGTGCTCGCAACGAACATGTTGAGCGTCGGTGTCGATATCCCTCGACTCGGACTGATGCTGGTCAACGGCCAGCCGAAGGGAATCGCCGAGTACATTCAGGCGACCAGCCGTATCGGGCGGGGCGGCGTTGCGGGTCTCGTCGTTACGGTACTCAACAATGCGAAAGCGCGTGACCGTTCGCATTACGAGAGCTTCGCCACGTGGCACGGCACGCTGTACCGAGACGTGGAACCGACGAGCGTGACTCCCTTTGCACCGAGGTCGCGCGACCGGGCGCTGCACGCGGTACTTGTGGCCCTGGTGCGGCATCTGGTGCCGGGCATGCTCGAGCGGCCCGGGCTCGACGGGAATACCATCGCAGCGGCGCGCGAGCTGATCGCTGACATAGTGGAGCGGGCTAGGGCGGTCGATCCGGATGAGGCAGCGGTGGGCCGTGAGTTGCGGAGGTTCCTCGATGACTGGGAGCTACGGCAGCCGCGTAGCTACTGGAGCCGGCGGGTCAGCAGCTCACTGCTCCAGGATGCGGAGCGGGCCGCGGCGGCACGCGCCATGGGAAGACTCCCGGGCCATGCACGACCGACGCTGAACAGCATGCGAAGTGTGGATGCGTCGTCACCGTTCACGCTCGCCGAACGGCTGCGCGAGAGACCGCACAGGCACGGCGATGCCTAGGAACCGGCTCGGGAAACTGCGCAGAAGCGCTGCGGTGATGATGTTCGGCCCGGGTTCAGTCGTCGACTTTCGAGCCGACGGGGCCGCCGTTTCTGCGGTCGCGGCGGGCCTCGAGGAGTGGGACAACCGCTTTCCTCCACGCGGGCTGACGAATCCCCAGAGTGTGCACGAGCCACGGTTGCAGAGAAAGATGTCGGTAGGGGGGTTCCGTCTTGCGCCCGTCGTCGACGAGGAGCGGCGGGATGCGGACGGAAAGCCCGACTTGCGTACACTCATGGCAGCCCGGTTTCCGCGATGGCTGCAATGCCCGCAGTGCGACCGTATCGCGCCGGCCCACAGGTGGCTTGACGACCCTGGGCGTGCCTATCGCTACTGCGCAAAGTGTACGCGGCGATCCCCCGGTCAGCGCAAGGTATTCGCCGTACCGGTCCGGTTCGTGATGGCGTGCCCCAAGGGACACCTGGACGATTTCCCTTGGCACTCTTGGGTTTCGCATGCCGAAGGGTGTGCGAACAGCCACGGACGCGGGGACCTCTACCTCCGGTCCGAGGGCCCCGGCCTCTCTGGACTCGTACTTCGCTGTCCGAAGTGCCGGGCGCGCCGGTCGATGAACGGGGTGTTCGGCGCCGATACATGGAGTGGCTTCCCGTGCAGGGGAGGGCGACCGTGGCTACCGGATGCCGATGAGGCGTGCACCAGCCAACCGCGGGCGCTGCAGCGCGGAGCATCCAACCTGTACTTTCCCGTGATCGAGTCCGCGCTGAGCATTCCGCCATGGTCGGACGGGCTGCAGGACGCCTTGGGTGTCTACTGGACCCCTATAGTCAACGTGGAGCCGGAAGACCGATCGAGTTTCATCCGTATCCTCGCCCAGGGTGACCTGAAGACCGTGGTTAGGGAACTGGGCTACGGTCCGGAGGAACTCGCGCAGCAGATCGATGATCGTGTAGCGCTCTATCGGGGTGATGCGATCCTCGATATCCGACAGGAAGAATACCGACAGCTGGCGTCGGGTACGGATACGCCGGCAAGGGACGCGCGCGACTTCGAGGTACGGAATGTCCGCGTGCCGGTCGTCCTGCGGCCTTTCTTCAGTCGGCTGGTGCGGGTCGTGCGCCTGCGAGAAGTCCGCGCCCTCAGGGGATTCACGAGGATCAATCCTCCCGGTGACCCGGACAGCCCGGAAGTTGCGTCGCTGTCCCGTGGGCGGCCGGACTGGCTGCCGGCGGCGGAAGTGCGCGGCGAAGGGATCTTTTTGGCGTTCAGAAATGATTCCCTGCGCGCTTGGGAAACGGGTGAGCGGATAATCGGTCGAGCACAGCGGGTCCATGAGGCTTGGCAGCTGGAATGGCGCCAGCGCCACGGGGATGGAGAGCCCATCCCGAGAGTGACCCCGCGGTTTCTGCTGATCCACACCTTTGCCCATGCGCTGATGCGCCAGCTGACGCTCGAAAGCGGTTATTCGTCGGCCGCGCTGCGCGAGCGCCTCTACGTAGGCGAGGGTGAGGATGGGATGGGCGGGGTCTTGGTCTACACAGCCACTTCCGACTCGGAGGGCACACTCGGTGGGCTGCAGCGACAGGGACGGACCGAACTGATCGAGCGGGCAGTGCCGGCAGCGATCCGTGCCATGGAATGGTGTTCGTCCGACCCCCTGTGTATCGAGGGAATGACGGTCGGCAGGGACGTCAGCCCGCTTGCCGCGTGTCACGCCTGCGTCCTTGCGCCGGAGACGGCCTGTGAAGAGTTCAACCGCTTCGTGGACCGGGCCACGCTGGTGGGGCTGCCGGACGCACCGGAGACGGGATTTTTCTCACCGCTCCTGCGGAGCCCATGACATGGCGGTGATGTGGCCCAAGTCGCTGCCGTCCCATGTTGTGCGCAACACCCTGCGGAGCACGGAATGCACGGTCTTTCGGCAGCTTGAGTCTGAGCTGGATGACTCCTTCGTAGTGTACTATTCGCGCCCTTGGCTGGGACTGCGGGAGGATGGGGAAGAGATCGACGGTGAGTGCGACTTCGTAGTCGCGCACGCTAGACTGGGGCTGCTCGCGCTGGAAGCGAAGGGCGGTGTGGTCGCGTACGACCCTCGTTCGGACCGGTGGACCAGCCGCGACCGCTGGAACGTCAGACACAACATCAAGAACCCGGTTCAGCAGGCTAAGAGCGCGAAACACCAGATTCTCAAAAAGTTGCACGACTACAGGAAATCGAGTGCGCGGTGGGTCAGGGCACGGCACGGCGTAGTGCTGCCCCACTCCTCCGCGCCGCCGGGTGACCTGGGCGCCGACATGCCGCGGCGGGTATTCTGTTTCGCAGAACGGTTCCGGGACGGTTTCGGCGAGTGGATTGTGGAGCGATTCGGAAGTATGCTGCGGGATGGGGGACCTTCGCGGGAGCTTGGACGCGATGGACTTCGGGCGCTTGAGATGGTGCTGGCGAAACCGGTCGAGCTGAGGATTTCGCTTGGCGGACTGCTTTCGGACGACGACGACGCACTGCAGCTGCTGACGCAAGGACAGTTCCATATCCTGCGCCAGATCGCGGGTATGCCCAGAGCCGCCATCTGCGGCGGTGCCGGCACGGGGAAGACCGTGCTCGCGATGGAGGAAGCCAGCCGGTGGGCAGACAGAGGGGCACGCGTCCTCTACGTTTGCTATAACCGCGGATTGGCAGCCGACGTGCGCGAGCGGCTCCTCGGACGGTCGGCTGTATCCGTGATGACATTCCACCAGCTGTGCGCTGAAACGACCGCCGGGGCGGGCATAGCGTGTTCCGGGGGTATCACTGACCGGCGTCTGTTCGAGGAAGTCTACCCGGATCTGCTGATGCAGGCTTTCGAGCGTCTACCGGAGCAGCGCTACGACGTAATCGTTGCGGACGAAGGGCAGGACTTCCTGCCACTATGGTGGACGGCAATTGACGCAGGTCTGAATCCCGACGGCATGAAACTGATCCGCATATTCTACGACAGCAATCAGCGTGTATATAGCAGTGCATCGCGGATTCCCGAGGAGGTTACATCGCCTTCCACCCGTCTCACGCTGAACCTCCGGAATACACAGTGTATTCACAGGGTCGTCAGACGGCATTACCAAGGGCACGAGATCGAGTCCAACGGACCGGAGGGTGTCGACGTCAGATGGATTGTCGCGGACAGCATGCGGGAAATAAGACGTAGGATTTCCGACTACGTCGGACGGCTGACAGGCCGAGAGGGCGTCGGCCATGGCGACATCGCCGTCCTTGCCGCCACGGACAACGACATCGGCGATATCCTCCGCGACGGACGGCTGGGCAAGTTGCGTGTCACGCGCTGCGACGTGAAGCCGGACGGCGATATTGTGGTGGACACGGTCCGCCGATTTAAAGGACTTGAGCGGCCGGTAGTGGTCATCGCGGCCACCCCGGCGATTACCTTGGAGCCGGAACTCCCCTACGTGGTGCTTTCCCGAGCACGGACCCATCTGGTTGTGGTGGGAGCGGCGAAGGTACTGGAAAGGTTGCGCAGGCCTAACGACGACCGTGTAGCCGAAGGAGCATCGGCAGCATAGACCTGTGAAGACATAAGCGGTCCCCTGGTTCCTCTCGGTCCCGGAGCCAGTTACGCATTATCCTCGTTCGCGGACGGATCTCAGCTATCGGAGGTCAATGCTCCTAGGGCAGGCAGATGGTCCTGACCCTCCGCGACATGTCACTCTCCCTGTAGTCGGTGTCTCAACCTCTGCTCCCATCGGCAAAGCCTCCGGACAGCAGATGTCATACCTATCACCGCACTGAGGACTTGGATGGCCTTACGAGCATGACTCGCTCCCAGTGGCAGTCCGGGATGGCAGTCTTCAGGCGGTTAACTTCCCAAGTGCGAGCCCCTCGCGGCTGATGCGACACACAGTCGTCAAGGCCGTCAACGAGAGCGTCACCAAAGGTTGAATCACGGATCAGTTCATGTCGATGCTCGCTGTGAACATATCATGGAGGTATGGTGTCACGCCGGGGGCATCGGGGTCCTCGATAGATTCGAGACGGCCGTATCGGTCGTGCCTATAGCCTACGGCGCCCACAGTTACCCACGATGACTGGAGGAACGCCTGTTGTCTAGGCGGCTACGCGTTCGGAAATGGAGTCCCGGTCCGTGATCGTCGCCTCCCGCGCCTCAGTCAAGAACTCGATATCGTGCTCCATCTTCCCGTGGTGGCTGAATCGGCTAGGAAGTATAGTTTCCGTTCATTCCGAATGGCACGACTGTCCTGACGATTTCTTATTCAGCCGTGACTGCCCCCTACTTGGACGAATACGGTGGGAGAAAACATATGACCTCGTTGGACGCACTCGACGCATGGCGTTCGTTCTTGGAAACCACTCCTCCGAATACACCGGTAGAGATTCCCGATTTGTTAGACCATGGTATTCTTCATCCCGTCCCAGACCGCGGAGGGACACTCCATATCCGACCTATTCGACTCTTCTGCAGCACCGACGACGGTCCTAGGAGATTCGATCCGAGTCCAATATCCATCGTGCTTTCCGACCTCGAAAACTATGTTTTCGTCCGATATCTATGTCGCGACTGTCGAACATATACCAAGACAATTGCCATATTGATCACTTGCGATAAGTCCGATGTGAAAACGATGAAACTAGGAGAGTATCCGCCGTTTTCTGCACCCATTTCCTCGCGAATTCAGAATCTATTATCCACATCTGATCTTGACCTATACCGAAAAGGATGTCGTGCGGAGTCCCAAGGGCTCGGCATCGGTGCCGCCACGTATTTCCGGCGCATTGTCGAGAGCCAGTGGAAGTCGCTCGTCACAGAATTACGGCGAGCCTCTGAGACACTGGGTACAGCTGATCTTGGAAGATACGATGCTGCCCTCAAAGAGAATTCGTTCTCGAAGGCTGTTGATATCCTGAGGGATGTCATCCCAGATAAGTTGTTGATACAAGGTAAAGCGAACCCGCTGTTGTTGCTATACAAGCCGCTAAGCAAGCAACTGCATGAACTAAGCGATGTGGAGTGCCTTCAACAGGCGATGGACATCCGCGTGATTCTAACGGCTCTGCTCGATAACGTCGCAGTTGTGCTAAAGGATCAAAAGGAGATTCACGATGCAACCAAGAGGCTGAATAAGTTGCGCTAGTCTTGGGATGTCCTCAATGGCCATGGAACGATCTTCGAATAGACCGCCACTACGGACCGCGTCATGGACCACGATTCAACGGCCTGTTCCGGTTCCGGTGCGCCGCTGTCGGATGTCGTATGACGGGTTGTCGACCTCCTCGAGCCGGACGTACTCACGGTCACTGAACATCGTGCCCACAGCTGTTGCTGCGGTTTGGATTGGTCGCTAGGCGATCCCGACACGCGTACGACAAGGTAGTTGACCGTGAGGTTGTCATGATCCGGTGGCAAGACCTTGGCGAACAGGGAGGGCACGTCCAGCCACCTCCAGCATCTTCCCGTAAGCAGTCCGTATTAGAGATTAAATCCGTCAACATAGATGAAGGTACGCATCACCCCTGCCACAACGAAGTAAGGGTCTCCGAAGAGGCCCCGCGTCCTGCGTCGGCCAACCCGTGTTCCTCGAGAGTCCCGGATCCCCGGGGTGGTGCATCATCGGCGTGGGGAGGATTCCGATGGCTGTGCACTGGGAGGCGTGTTGCCCCGGGGCGTCGAGTCGGGGTGGTGCGGCGGTCGCCTCGGCGTCTCGGCCAAGGTGACCAGGGAGCACGGCGCCATTTCATGCAACGCGGACGGCGCGATATGTTCCTGTGGCAAGGGGGGACGTGACGTACGGCGAGCATCACGATCAGCCATCTCGACGACGGCAGATGGGCTCGCCTGAGCGACCGTGTAGAGAGCAACGGCCGCTCGGTGGAAGAGGAACTAGGTCTGATGACTTGCAGGGTGGTAGAGCGCGCGTCGTGCCGGCGGGACCTCACCAGCGTCATCCGGTCCCACTTCGAGCGTACCAACGGCGTGGCCCGGGCATTGCGGCCACGTGAGCCCGGGCGCGAGCCGCCAGCGCCGCCGCGTGAGCGGACGTCGGTGCCTATGCTGCCTGACGCCATGCCGTCTCGTGACCGACGCGGCATGCACGCTCTCGGGCTGCGGCGAGCCGGGTCCGGGACCATCCCGGCCATGCGCCCCGGCGGACCGGGAGCGACGAGACTGAGCGCGCCGGGCCTTGGGTGGGGCGCCGGGCGGGGTGAGGCATGAGGGTCGTCGTCCTCGCCGGCGGAAGCTCGGAGGAGCGGGACGTCTCTCTTGCCTCCGGGACACAGGTGGCCCGCGCGCTCGAGATGGCCGGCCACGAGGTCCTCTGCCTCGACACCGCCCACGGCCTCCTCTCCGACGGCGAGATCGACCGCATCGTCGCCGGCGGGATCGCGCGGGTGGCGCCGTCGCCGGCTGAGGCCGAGCGCCTGCGGAGGCGCGAGTGGCGTGCGCTCACCACCGATCCCTCGCTCTCCGACGGCGGGATCGTTTTCCCCGCGCTTCACGGGGGGGCGGGGGAGGACGGGACTGTCCAGGCGCTCCTCGGACTCCGGGGGATTCTCTTTGCCGGGAGCGGGCGGCTCGGATGCAGCCTCGCGATGGACAAGGAGGTCACGAAGCAGCTTCTCCGCTGGGCCGGGATCCCGACGCCCGACTGGCTTGTGGGGGACGCATCCCCCGCGGAGGTGGAGGACGCGCTCGGCTTCCCGGTCATCGTCAAGCCGGCAGCGGGCGGCTCCACGCTCGGGCTCACCCTGGTCGAGGAGCCTAGCGACCTCGAGCGGGCCGTCGAGACGGCGCGCCGCTACGAGGATCGGGTCCTCTTCGAGCGCTACGTGCAGGGGAGGGAGCTCACCGTCGGGATCCTGGGCACGGGCGCGCTCCCCGTCGGGGAGATCATACCGGCCCACACCCTCTTCGACTACGAGTGCAAGTACCAGCCCGGGCTCGCCGAGGAGATCTTCCCCGCCGACATCCCCGACGGGCTCGCGGAGCGGCTCTCCGGGCTCGCGCTCCGCGTGCACGGACTCCTCCACCTCCGGGATTTCTCGCGGGTGGATTTCATCGTGGACGGGGAGGGCCGGCCCTGGTGCCTCGAGGCCAATGCGCTCCCCGGCCTCGCCTCCGCCTCGCTCGTCCCGAAGGCCGCCGCCGCGGCCGGGATCGACTTTCCCGCCTTCTGCGACCGGATCGTCTCCCTCGCGGCGGAGAGGGCCGCGCGGCGAGGAACCCGCCCCCCGCTGCCGGGTTCATAGGAGGGGCCGCCCGCACGGCGGGCGGGCACCCCACGCTCCCCCCCGGGACCCGACCGTCCATGGCGTACGCAGCGCAGCGTTTCGGCTTCAGCTATGACCTGACCCCATGGGTCCGGCGCCTGCTGATCGCCAACACCGCGGTCTTCTTCGTCACGCTGATCCTCGGGCGCGACTTCTTCTTCCAGTGGTTCGGGTTCGCGCCGGCCAGCGCGTTCACCCGCCCGTGGACCGTGCTCACCTACATGTTCCTGCACGGGGATGTCTGGCATCTCCTGCTGAACATGCTCGTGCTCTTCTTCTTCGGGCCGCCCCTCGAGAGCCGCTGGGGATCGGCAGAGTTCCTCCGCTACTACCTCATCTGCGGTCTCGGCGGCGTGCTTCTCAGCTTCATCTTCGCGCCCGGGTCGGCGATCATCGGCGCCTCGGCGGCGATCTACGGCCTCATGCTCGCCTTCGCCTGGCACTGGCCCGAGCAGCCGATCTACATCTGGGGGATCTTCCCGGTGCCGGCCAAGTGGCTCGTGGGGTTCTTCTTCGTGCTGACCTTCATCACCGCGTTCGGGGGCGCCGGAGGGCGCATCGCGCACTTCGCCCACCTGGGGGGGCTCCTCGCCGGACTGGTCTACCTCCGGGTCGGGGGGCGGCTGAAGGCGGGGCTCGCCGGGATGCGCGCCTCGCGCGCCGCCGAGCGGTTCGCGATCGTGCCCGGACGGGCTCCCGGCGCGAAGGCGTCGGCCGCGGACCGGGCGCGCGCGAAGGCGGCCAACGCGGGCCGCGAGGAGGATCTCCTCGACGAGGTGGACCGGATCCTCGACAAGATCTCGGCCCGCGGGCTGGACGCGCTCACCGATGAGGAGCGCCGCCTCCTCGACGAGGTCTCGCGCCGCCGCGCCTCGAACTAGCGGGCCCGGGTCCCGGGCAGCGCCGCCGGCGTCCCGACCCGGCGCGGGGGAGGCAGGAGGGGGATTTGGCAGGCCACAGCAAGTGGGCGCAGATCAAGCGGAAGAAGGCCGTCACCGACCAGAAGCGCGGCCAGATGTTCACGCGGCTCATCCGCGAGCTCACCGTCGCCGCCCGCCAGGGTGGCGGCAACCCCGAGTTCAACCCGCGGCTCCGCCTCGCCGTCGACACGGCGAAGAACTCGAACATGCCCCAGGAGAACATCGACCGGGCGATCCGGCGGGGGACCGGCGAGCTCGAGGGCGTCACCTACGAGGAGGTGAGCTACGAGGGCTACGGCCCCGGCGGGGTCGCGCTCTTCATCGAGGCGACGACCGACAACCAGAAGCGGACGGTCGCCGACGTCCGCCACCTGCTCGACAAGAACGGGGGAAACCTCGGCACGAACGGCTCGGTCGCCTGGCAGTTCGACAGGAAGGGGCAGATCTACATCGACGCCGCGCGCCACGACGAGGAGACGGTCCTCGAGGCCGCGCTCGAGGCGGGGGCGGAGGACGTCGCCGAGTCCGGCGGCGAGTTCATCGTCACGACAGGGCCGGCCGCGCTCCACCGGATCCGCGAGGGGATCGCCGCGGCGGGGGTCGGGGTCTCGCAGGCCGAGATCACGATGATCCCGCGGAGCGGGGTCGCCGTCTCGGGCTCCGAGGCGGAGCGCCTCGTCCGCCTCCTCGAGGCGCTCGACGGCAACGACGACGTGCAGAAGGTGTCCTCGAATGCGGAGTTCGATGAGGCGGTCCTCGCCGGGGTGGCCTGAGCCCGGCCCCGGCCGCCGCCCCGCCTGCGCCCCATGAGTTCCGCCGCCCCCTTCACCGTGCTCGGGATCGATCCGGGGGTGGGGGCCACCGGCTACGGCGTCCTCGCATCTCTCCCGGACGGCGCCCTCTCGCTTCTCGAGTGCGGGGTGATCCGTCCCCGGCGCAAGGATCCGCTTCCGCAGAGGATCCGGAAGATCTTCCACGAGGTGGACGGGCTCATCGCCGACGTGCGGCCCGACGCCGTCGCCGTCGAGGACGTCTTCTCCGGGAAGAACGCGAGGAGCGCCCTCATCCTCGGGCACGCGCGCGGCGTCATCCTCCTGGCCGCGGCCCTCCGCGATCTCGAGGTCCACGAGTACTCCCCGAGGGAGATCAAGAAGGCGGTCACCGGCCGCGGGGACGCGAGGAAGGAGCAGGTCGCCTTCATGGTCCAGCAGAGGCTCGGGCTCCGCGAGCCGCCGCGCCCGTCCGACGCCGCCGACGGGGTCGCCTGCGCCCTCGCCCACCTCGTCCTCGGGGTCGGCGGCGTGCTCCGGGGCATCCTCCCGCACCGCTTCGCGGAGGGGGCGCCGGCGTGATCAGCCGCCTCCGGGGCACCCTCCTCTCGCGCGGGGAGGGTGCCGTCGAAGTGGAGACCGCGGGGGGGGTGGTCTACGAGGTGCATGTGCCGCTCTCGGTCGCCGAGCGGCTCCCGGGTCCCGGGGCCGAGCTCGAGCTTCTGACGCACCAGCTCGTACGGGAGGATCTCGCCGCCCTCTACGGCTTCCTGGAGGCGGGGGAGCGCGAGGTGTTCCGGGCGCTCCTGAAGGCCTCGGGGGTCGGGGCGCGGATCGCCTTCCAGATGCTCTCGACCTTCCGGCCCGCGCGGCTCGCGCGCGCGATCGCCGAGCGGGACATCCCGGCGCTCGTCCAGGCGCCGGGCGTCGGGAAGAAGACCGCCGAGCGGCTCGTGCTCGAGCTCCGCGACCGCCTCGCAGAGCTCGATCTCGGGGAGGAGTCCCTCGGCTCCGGGGCCGCCGGCGGTGCCCAGGCCGCCGTCCAGGCCCTCGTCGGGCTCGGCATCTCGTTCGCGGAGGCGGACCGCGCGGTGCGGGCGGCCCTCGAGGAGGACCCCGGGCTCGACACCGAGGCGCTCATCCGCCGGGCGCTCGCACTCCGGTGAGGGCCGAGCGCGAGATCACGACGCCGGAGCCGCTCTCCGAGGACGGGGCCATCGAGCCCACGCTCCGCCCCGGGCGCCTGGACGAGTTCGTTGGCCAGGCGAAGACGAAGGAGTCGCTCCGCGTCTCCATCGAGGCCGCCCGGCAGCGCGGCGATCCGCTCGACCACATCCTCTTCCACGGCCCCCCGGGACTCGGGAAGACGACGCTCGCCGCGCTCCTCGCCGGGGAGATGGGCACCGGGCTCAGGACCACCTCGGGCCCGGTCCTCGAGAAGCCCGCCGATCTCGTCGGCCTCCTCACGAACCAGCGCCGGGGGGATGTGCTCTTCATCGACGAGATCCACCGGCTCCGCCCGGTGATCGAGGAGTTCCTCTATCCGGCGATGGAGGACTACCGGGTAGAGATCCGCCTCTCGGAAGGCCCGCGCGCGCAGACGACGACGCTCGCCATCGAGCGCTTCACCCTCGTCGGCGCGACGACCCGCTTCGGGCTCCTCACCGCGCCGATGCGGGCCCGCTTCGGGATCGTCGAGCGGCTGGGCTTCTACCCGCCCGGGGACCTCGTGCGGATCATCGTCCGGAGCGCGGGCCTCCTCGGGGTCCGGATGACCGAGGAGGGGGCGGACGAGCTCGCGCGCCGCGCGCGCGGGACGCCGCGGGTCGCCAACCGGCTGCTCCGCCGTGTGCGCGACTACGCCGAGGTGCGGGCCGAGGGGGTCGTCGACGGCCCGGCGGCGAGGGCCGCGCTCGAGATGCTCGACGTCGACGAGTACGGGCTCGACGAGATGGACGGCCGGGTGCTCCGGACGATTATCGAGAAGTTCGGCGGGGGCCCCGTGGGGGTCGCCTCGCTCGCCGTCGCCCTCGGGGAGGACGCCGGGACGCTCGAGGAGGTCTACGAGCCGTTCCTCATCCAGGAGGGGCTCCTCATGCGGAGCCCGCGCGGGCGGATCGCCACCCCGCGCGCCTACGAGCGGTTCGGCTACGTGGCGCCCGGGGAGGGTGAGAGGGACCAGCATACGCTCTTCGGCCCGTGACGGACATCTCGAGGACGGAGGCCTACGACTACCGGCTCGACCCGGAACGGATCGCCCGCTACCCCACGGCCCGGCGGGACGGGAGCAGGCTCCTCGCCTTCCGGAGGGGCACCGGGGGGGAGGGGGCGGAGGGGATGCGCGATCTCCGCTTCCGCGACCTCCCGGGGCTCATCCCCGAGGGCGACCTCCTCGTGGTGAACGAGAGCCGCGTGCTCCCGCTCCGGCTCCGCGGCCGGAAGCCGACGGGCGCGAGGTGCGAGGCCCTCCTCGTCCGGCCCCGCGGGCCCGGCGGGTTCGGCGCGGCGCGGAGCTTCGAGGCGCTCGTCCGCCCGGGCTCGAAGCTCCGGCCCGGGGCCAGGATCGTCGTGGCCGACGACCTCGCCCTCCTCGTCGGGGAGCGGACGCCGGCCGGGGAGCGGATCGTCCGGATCGAGAGCCCGCGTCCGACCGGCGAGCTCCTTGAGGCCTACGGCGAGCTCCCGCTGCCCCCCTACCTCGACCGGGGCGAGGAGCCTGTCGACCGGGAGCGCTACCAGACGGTCTATGCGGCCCGGCCGGGATCGGCGGCCGCCCCGACCGCGGGACTCCACTTCACCCCCGGTCTTCTCGCCGAGCTCGCCCGGCGCGGCGTCGTCCTCGCCCGCCTCACCCTCCACGTCGGCCCGGGCACCTTCCGGCCCGTCGCGAACGAGAGCGTCGACGGGCACGGGATGCACGCCGAGCCGTGGGCGATCTCGCCCGGCGCGGCCCGGTCGGTCGAGGCTGCCCGTGAGCGCGGCGCCCGGGTCTGGGCGGTCGGTACGACGGTCGTCCGCGCGCTCGAGAGCGCGGCGCTCGACGGCGGGCTCGTAGGGAGCGGGCGGGGCACGACCGGGCTCTTCATCCGCCCCGGCTACACCTTCCGGGTCGTCGACGCCCTCATCACGAACTTCCACCTCCCCCGCTCGACGCTCCTCATGCTCGTGAGCGCGTTCGCGGGCTACCGGACCACGATGCGCGCCTACCGGCACGCCATCGCCGCCGGCTACCGCTTCTACTCCTACGGGGACGCGATGGCGGTCCTTCCGGCCGCGCGGGCCGGGCGGGGGTGAGCCCGCCTCCCACCCCTCCGGCGCCCCCCTTCGCCTTCGAGCTCGCCGCGAGGGAGGGCGCGGCGCGCGCCGGGCGCCTCCTCACCCCCCGCGGCGCGGTGGAGACGCCCGCCTTCATGCCCGTCGGCACGCTCGGGGCGGTCAAGACGCTCTCCTCCGACGAGGTCGCCCGCACGGGCGCCTCGATCGTCCTCGCCAACACCTACCACCTCTACCTCCGTCCGGGCCACGAGCTCGTCCGCACGCTCGGCGGGATCCACCGCTTCATGCGCTGGAAGGGTCCGGTGCTCACCGATTCCGGGGGGTTCCAGGTCTATTCGCTCGCCCGGATCCGGGAGATCCGCGACGAGGGCGTCGTCTTCCGGAGCCATATCGACGGATCGCGCCACCTCTTCACGCCGGAGAAGGTGATGGAGATCCAGCACGCGCTCGGGGCGGATATCGTGATGGCCTTCGACGAGTGTCCGCCGGGGGGGAGCAGCCGCGCCGAGGTCGGCCGGGCGAACGACCGCACCCTCCACTGGCTCGAGCGCTGCCGGAACCGGTTCGAGGCGCTCGGGGCGGGCGCTCGGCAGTCGCTCTTCCCGGTGCTCCAGGGCAACGTCTATCCCGATCTCCGCTCCAGCCACCTGAGCGCGGTGCGCGCGCTCGGGGAGTGGGACGGCTATGCGATCGGCGGCCTCTCGGTCGGGGAGCCGAAGGAGAGGATGTGGTCGACGGTCGAGGCGCTCGACGCGGAGCTCCCTGCCGGGCGCCCCCGGTACCTGATGGGCGTCGGCTATCCGGCGGACCTCCTCGAGGCCATCGCCCGCGGATGCGACCTCTTCGACTGCGTGGCCCCGACCCGGAACGCCCGCCACGGGACCGCCTGGATCGCGGGGGAGGGCCAGGTGAACCTGAAGGCGGCCCGCTTCCGCGCCGACCCGGGGCCGCTCGACCCCGAGTGCGCGGGCGAGTGCTGCCGCCTCTACGACCGGGCCTATCTCCGCCACCTCACCGTGGCGGGCGAGGCGCTCGCCCACCGCGTCCTCTCGATGCACAACCTCCGCTTCCTCATCGACCTCGCCGCCGAGGCCCGCCGCCGGATCCGGCGGGGGGAGTTCGCGGCCTGGAGCGCCGCCTGGCTGGAACGGTATCGGGCCGGGGGGTAGTCCCTTGGGACCGGCGGCCCCGCCGCGACCGGACTCCAGCCAGGTGAGCGCCCGTGACACTCCTCCCCTTCGGACTCCTGATGGCCCCGGCAGAGGGCGGGAGTCCGCTCACCCTCTTCGTCCAGCTGGGACTCATCTTCCTCATCTTCTACTGGCTCCTCATCCGCCCGCAGAGGAAGGAGCGCGACCGCCACCAGCAGATGATCGAGGCGCTCAAGAAGGGCGACGAGATCGTCACGGCCGGCGGGATTGTCGGGACGATCGTCCACGTCGGGGAGGAGCAGCTCACCGTGAGGACGGCCGAGAACACCCGGCTCACGATCGAGCGGAGCAAGGTCGGCCGCCGGATCGGCGAAGACGCCGCGCCCCCGAAGCGCGGGCGCTGAGCGGGGGAGGGGCGGGCGGCTGTGCCGGCGCGCGAGATCGTCCTCCTCGGCGACCCGATCCTCCGGGAGCGCGCGGCGGAGGTGGAGGCGTTCGGGGAGGAGCTCCCCGGGCTCGTCGCCGACATGTTCATCACGATGGCCGCCGCGGAGGGCGCGGGCCTCGCGGCCCCCCAGGTCGGCGTCGGTCGCCGCGTCATCGTCATGGACGTGCCGGGCGAGGAAGAGGGGGAGGAGGGAGCCCGGCTTGCCATCGTCAACCCCGTGGTCGTCGAGAGCGGGCGGGCGAGGGTCCGCGAGAGCGAGGGATGCCTCAGCGTGCCCGGCGTCCACGAGATCGTGAGCCGCCCCGACCGGGTCGTGGTCGAGGGGCTGGACCCGGAGGGGACCCCCCTCCGGGTGGAGGCGTCCGGGCTCCTCTCGCGAGTCCTCCAGCACGAGGTCGACCACCTCGACGGCGTCCTCTTCTTCGACCGCATCTCCCCCCTCAAGCGGCGGATGCTCCTCCGGAAGTACCGGAAGCTGAGGGCGGAGGAGGAGGCGGGTTGAGGGTCCTCTTCTGGGGGACCCCGGAGTTTGCCGTCGGCCCGCTCACGGCGCTTCTCGCCGCCGGCCGCGAGGTCGTCGGGGTCGTGACCCGGCCGGACCGGCCCCGCGGGCGCGGGCGGCGCACCGTGGCCCCCTCCCCGGTGAAGCGGCGGGCGCTCGAGCTCGGGATCCCCGTCCTCACCCCGGCACCGCCCCGGGGGGAGGCGTTCCTCTCGGAGCTCCGGGCGCTCGGGGCGGAGATCTCCGTCGTCGTCGCCTACGGCCATATCCTCCAGCCCGAGGTGCTCGAGGTCCCTCCGCGCGGCTCGATCAACCTCCACGCCTCGCTCCTCCCCGAACTCCGCGGCGCGGCCCCCGTCCAGTGGGCGATCATCCGGGGCGCCCGGCGGACCGGCGTCACCGTGATGCGGATGACGGCGGGGATGGACGAGGGTCCCGTCCTCCTCAGCCGTTCGCTCCCGATCGGGGAGGAGGAGACGGCCTCCCGCCTGGCCCGGCGTCTCTCGGCGCTCGGGGCCGAGCTCCTCCCCGAGGCGCTCTCGGGGCTCGAGGGGGGAACGCTCGCGGAGGTCGAGCAAGATCACGCGCGGGCGACCTATGCGCCGAAGGTCGACCGGCAGACCGCGCGGATCGAGTGGGGGAGGGGTGCGCGGGAGATCCACGCCCACGTCCGCGGTATGGACGCGGTGCCGGGGGCGTGGACGCCCTTCCGGGGGGCGCCGGTCAAGCTCTTCGGCCCGCGGACGCGCGACGGCGCCCCGCCGGCTCCGCCGGGTACGGTCCTTCGCCGCGACCCGGGCGAGGGGCTCGTCGTCCAGGCCGGCGAGGGGGCGGTCCTCTTCACCGCCGCGCAGCCGGCGGGGAAGAGGCGGATGGAGGCCGGCGCATGGCTCCGGGGCGGTGGCCCCGCGGTCGGCGAGCGCCTCGGGTGATCCCCCGGGTCCACGTCGTGACCGATGACCGCGTCCTCGCGCGCCCGGACTTCCCGGAAGCCGCGGCCGCCGTCCTCGCGGCGGGCGCCGGGCGGATCGCCTTCCATCTCCGGGGCCCCCGGAGCGGAGGCCGGAAGCTCGAGGAGCTCGCCGGCCTCCTCCTCCCCGCCGCACGGGCGGCGGGGGCCCCGCTGCTGCTCAACGACCGGATCGATGTGGCGCTCGCCGTCCGGGCCGACGGGGTCCACCTCGGGCTCCGGAGCCTCCCGCTCTCCCACGCTCGCCGGCTCCTCCCGGCCGGGGCGCTCGTCG
The DNA here is from genome assembly GCA_964532325.1 of uncultured Gemmatimonadaceae bacterium. Lineage (GTDB taxonomy): Bacteria > Gemmatimonadota > Gemmatimonadetes > Longimicrobiales > Gaopeijiaceae > JAAXGI01. The sequence goes on from CAZHGS010000006.1 coordinate 29,817, forward strand.
GGTGCTCGGTGCACGGCGCCGGCGAGGCGGAGGCGTGGGGCGCGGAGGGGGGAGCGGCGCCGGACTTCCTCTTCACCGGCCCGATCTTCCCCACCCGCTCGCACCCGGGGGCGGAGGCGGCCGGCCCCGGCCTCATCGCCGCCGTGCACGCCGTCCGCCCGCGGTCGGCGCAGCTCGGGATCGGGGGGGTGACCCCGGCCCGCGCTGCGGCCGTGCGGGAGGCGGGCGCCCACGGGGTGGCCGTGATCCGCGCGGTCTGGGAGGCGGCCGATCCGGCCCGCGCGGTCGCCGCCCTCCTCCGCGCGGCCTCCGGTCCCGGCCCCGGGGCGGGGGAGGGCTGAGATGGGTGGCGCGGCCGGCCGGCCGCCGCCCCGGGAGGCGGCGGAGATCCGCTTGATCGTCAACGGGGCCCGGCGTACCGTTCCGGCCGGAACGACGGCGGGAGGACTCCTCGAGCTGCTCGGGCTCGACGCGCGGATCGTCGTCGTCGAGCGCAACCTCGGGATCCTCGAGAGGGAATCGCTCGGGCGCGTCGTCCTCGACGACGGCGACCGGCTCGAAATCGTCCACTTCGTCGGCGGCGGGTAGGGGATGGCGGAACGTCCGGGGGGCAGCGGGCCGGCGCGGACCGGCGACGGGCTCGACGCGCCGCTCCGGATCGGCGGGCGCGAGTGGGGGTCCCGGCTCATCGTGGGGACGGGGAAATACCCCGACGACGCCACCATGCTCGCGGCGATCCGCGCTAGCGGGGCCGAGATGGTCACCGTGGCCGTCCGGAGGGTCGACCTCTCCGGGGAGGACTCGATCCTCGCGCACCTCGATCCCTCGGAGTTCTTCATCCTCCCGAACACCGCCGGCTGCTACTCGGCCGCCGACGCCGTCCGCTACGCCCGCCTCGGGCGGGCCGCCGGGCTGACCGACTGGGTGAAGCTCGAGGTGATCGGGGACGGGCGCACGCTCCTTCCCGACGTCGGGGCGACGCTCGAGGCGGCGCGGACGCTCTCCGCCGAGGGGTTCAGGGTGATGGCCTACACGAACGAGGATCTCGTCACCGCGCTCAGGCTCGAGGATGCGGGGTGCGTCTCGGTCATGCCGCTCGCGAGCCCGATCGGGAGCGGGCTCGGGCTCGTCAACCCCTACTACATCCGCGAGATCAAGTCGCGGCTCGAGGTTCCCGTCATCGTGGACGCGGGGGTGGGCACGGCCTCCGACGCCTGCCTCACGATGGAGCAGGGCGTCGACGGCGTCCTCATGAACACGGCGCTCGCCGGCGCGCGCGACCCGGTCCGGATGGCGGTGGCGATGCGCCTCGCCGTCCGCGCGGGCCGGCTCGCCTACCTCGCCGGCCGGATTCCGGCGCGGGAGACCGCGGTGCCGAGCTCGCCCTCCGAAGGGATGCTCGACGGGCCCGCGGGGGGGTGAGCGCCGGCCGGCGGCTCGCCCTCTCTCTCCTCCGGGAGGTCGAGCGGGGCCGGCGGCTCGATCTCGCCTGGGCACGGGCCTCCGCCGCGCTCCCCCCGCGGGAGCGGGCGTGGGTCCACGAGCTCGCCTTCGGGACGGTGCGCCTCCGGGGCCGGCTCGACCACCTCCTCGACGGCCGCCTCCACCGGGGGATCGGCTCGGTCGCGCCCCCGCTCCGCTCCCTCCTCCGGCTCGGGGCCTACCAGCTCCTCTGGATGGGGTCGGTGCCGGAGTACGCCGCGGTCTCGGAGACCGTCGCCCAGGCGCGCCGGCTCGGGGGCCGGAAGTGGGGCGGGCTCACCAACGCCGTGCTTCGCGCCCTCGCGCGCGACGGCGCGGACCCTTCGGCGTTCCCCACCTTCGCGGCCGATCCGGCCCGGCACCTCTCGACGTGGGGCTCCCACCCCCGGTGGCTCGTCGAGCGCTGGATCCGGCGGTTCGGCCCCGAGGGCGCGCGCTCGGTCGTCCGGGCGGGCAACCGCGTCCCGGACCTCTACCTCCGCCCCGTCGGGACGGACGCCGCGGGCGCCCGGCGCCGGCTGGGGCGGGCTGGGTTCGCCGCAAAGACCGATCCCGCCTCCCCCGGGATGGTCCGCCTCCCGCGGGGGGCCGATCCCCTCCGGGTCCTCCGGGCCGCGCCCGGGATCATCCAGGATCCCGCCGCCGCCGCGGCGGCCGACTTCCTCCCGGTCGCCGCCGGGGAGCGCGTGGCCGATCTCTGCGCCGCCCCCGGCGGGAAGGCTGTCGCGCTTCTCGATGCCGGGGCGCGGGTCGTCGCGCTCGATGCCTCGGCGGAGAGGATCGCGCTCCTCCGGACGACGCTACGCCGCCTCGCTCTCCCGGAGCGCGTCGTCGTGGCCCGCGGCGAGGCCCCTCCGCTCGGCCCGCTCGACGCCGTTTTCGTCGACGCCCCCTGCACGGGCACGGCGACCTTCGCGCGGCGCCCGGACGCCCGCTGGCGGCTGGGTCCGAAGGACCCGGCCCGGATGAGCCGGGTACAGGCGTGCATCCTCGAGGGTGCGGCCGGGATCGTCCGGCCCGGAGGGCGCCTGCTCTACTCCACATGCACGCTTGAGGCGGAGGAGAACGAGGAGACCGTGGCGTCGTTCCTTTCGCGGCACCCGCAGTTCGGGCTCGAGGAGGTGCTCCGGATCCGTCCGGGGGAGCGGAGCACCGACGGTGCCTTCGCCGCGCGGCTCGCGAGGCGCCCGTGAAGGGGCCGCGCCGGCGCCAGCGCCGGGTGGCACGGAAGCGGAAGGCCTCCTCGCGCCGCGCATCCCCGAAGCGGCGCAAGAAGGGGGGGCGACGCGGTCGCGGGCTACTCCGTTTCCTCCTCCTCATGCTCCTCGCCGCCGGTGGCGGATACCTCTACGCGACCCGCGTGGTCTTCCCCGTCGAACGCGCCCCCTCGGGGGAGTTCGTCCCGGTTCCGGACCTGAGCGGGATGGTCGCGGAGGAGGCGCTCGAGGTCCTCGCCGCCGCGGGGTTGCAGGAGGGCACGGTCGACTCTATCAGTCACCCGGAGACGCCGCCGGGGCGGATCCTCGGCCAGTCCCCCCTCCCCGGCCAGCTCGCGCTCCCCGGGGCGGCGCTCACCCTCACCTACAGCCTGGGGCCGGAGCGCCGGCCCGTGCCGGATGTGACCGATCTCGGGGTGATGCAGGCGACGGCGCTCCTCGAGGCGAGCGGCTTCGAGGTGGCCCTCGACTCGGTCGAGTCCGGGGTCCGGGCGGGTCGGGTCGCGGCGACCTTTCCGGAGGGCGGGGTCATGCTCCCCATCCCGGCGAGCGTCCTCGTCTCGGTGAGCACCGGCCCCCCGCTCATCGCGATGCCGGCGCTCGCCGGGCTCGCCGAGGAGGAGGCCCTCGTGCTCCTCGACTCGCTCGGCCTCTCGGTGGGGGAGATCGAGACGCGGTTCCGCTTCGGGTTCAACCAGGGCGAGGTGCTCGAGCACTTCCCCCCGCCGGACTCCCTGGTGGCCGAGGGGACGGAGGTGCGGCTCGTGATCGGCCGGCGGGGATTCTTCCCGAACTGAGAAGGGGACGGAGACGTCATGAAGAGGAAGCCATCGAACTACCCCTACCTGCTCACCGGTCTCGGCGCCTTCGTCCTCATCGTCGGCGCATGGCTCGGCCGGGACTGGATCGAGGAGCAGTCTGTCCGCCCGGGGACGCGCGCCCCGGACTTCCGGGCCACCGCGGCGGACGGGACGCCGCGCACGCTCGCCGACTACGAGGACCAGGTCGTGCTCGTCAACATCTGGGCGACGTGGTGCGTCCCCTGCCTGATCGAGATGCCCTCGATGGAGCGGCTCTACGGAGAGCTGGCGGGCGAGGACTTCGAGATCGTGGCGGTGAGCGTCGACGCCCCCGTCGGGGAGACGGACGCCGTGGGCAACCCGGGGGGCGATGTGGCGGCCTTCGCCGACTCGCTCGGCCTCACCTTCGAGATCCTCACGGACCCCGAGGGCCGGATCCAGCGCACCTACCAGACGACGGGGGTCCCGGAGTCGTTCGTCGTGGGACGCGACGGGGTCATCTACCGGAAGCTGATCGGCCCGACGGAGTGGGACCGGCCGGAATACATCGCCTTCTTCCGGCGGCTGCTCGGCGAAGAGGCCTGAGCGGGTGGCTTCCCTCACCGGGGTCCTCACGCGCAACTGGTCGCTCAAGCTCTCGGCATTCGCGGTCGCGGTCCTCCTCTGGTTCGCGGTGCGGGCCGAGGCCCCGAGCCGCCAGGAGCTGATCGGGATCCCGGTGGAGGTGGAGCTGGCCGACCCCGGATGGGTGGTCGTGGACGGGCCGAGCCCGGCCACGGTGAGCCTCCGGATGGCCGGGCCCTCGCGGGAGCTTCTCGGGGTCACCGCCGACCGGCCGGCCCTCGTCATCCCGATCGACGAGGTCACGGCGGCCGACACGACCGTCCCGCTCCGGAGCTCCTGGGTCCGCTTCGGTGACCGGCCCGGGGTCGTCGTCGAGGGGATCGAGCCGCAGGCCGTCGTCGTCGTCCTCGAGCCGCTCGAGGGGAGGATCCTTCCGGCGGCGGCCCGGGTGCTCGGCGAGCTCCCCCCGCAGTGGGCGCTCGCCGCCTCCCCGCAGGTGTTTCCCGAGGGTGTGCGCGTCTCGGGGCCGGCGGGCCGCCTCGCCGGACTCGACTCGGTCCGCCTCCTCCCGGTCGACCTGGGCGGCGTCACCGGGCCCGGACGGATCCGGGTCGCGGTCGACACCGCGGGCCTCGGGGGCCTCGTGATCCGGCCCGCCGCCGTCGGGCTCGAGATCCCCGTCGAGGAGCTGGTGGAGCGGGTGGTGAGCGGGATCCCGGTCGTGGTCGCCCCGGGGGGGTGGGATGAGGGCGAGGGCTTCCCCCCCCGCGTCGAAGTCCGCCCGGCGTCGGCGTCGGCCATCGTCCGGGGCGCCCGCTCGGTCGTCGACCGTACGGACCCGACGCTCTTCTCCCTCGTGGTCCGGGTCGCCTCGGGCCAGCTTCCCCCGCCGGGCTCGGAGGCCGAGTTCCCCATCGCCCTCGCCGGCCTCCCCCCACTTCTCGGCGGCGAGCCGGACCGGCCGGTCGTCACCCTCCGGAACCTCGGGGCGGGGAGCGGTCCGTGAGCGACCGGCTCGTGCTCGGGATCGAGACCTCGTGCGACGAGACCTCGGCGGCGGTCCTCCGCGGGGAGGAGGAGATCCTCGGCCATGTGATCCTCTCCCAGGACGTGCACCGGCTCTACGGAGGGGTCGTCCCGGAGCTCGCTGCGAGGGCGCACCTCGGGGTGATCGGAGATGTCGTCTCCGGGGCGCTCGCGGAGGCGTCCGTCTCGCTCGGCGAGATCGACGCGATCGGCGTCACCGCCGGCCCGGGGCTCATCGGCGCGCTCCTCGTCGGCGTCGCATGGGCGAAGGGCGCCGCCTTCGCCCTCCGCCTCCCCGTCGTCCCCGTGCACCATATGGAGGCGCACCTCTTCGCCCCCGCCGTCGAGGACCCGCGCGCGGCGCCCCCCTTCGTCGCGCTCCTCGTCTCGGGCGGCCACACCCTCCTCGTGCATGCGACCGAGTGGGGGCGCTACCGGCTCCTCGGCGAGACGCGCGACGACGCGGCCGGCGAGGCGTTCGACAAGGTGGCGAGGCTCCTCGACCTCCCCTATCCGGGCGGTCCCGCGATCGAGGCGCTCGCGCGCGAGGGAGACGGATCGAGGCACGCCTTCCCGCGCCCGATGCTCCGCGGCAATGCGGCGCCGGGGGACGCAGACTACCTCGATTTCTCCTTCTCGGGGCTGAAGACGGCCGTCGCCGGGGAGGTCCGCGCCCTCGCGGAGGCCGGGAGGCTCGAGGCGGAGCGGGCCCACCTCGCCGCCTCCTTCCAGGAGGCGGCCGTCGATACCCTCGTCGGCAAGACCGCGCGGGCCGTCGAGGCCACGGGGGAACGGCGCGTCCTCCTCGGCGGCGGGGTCTCGGCGAACGGGCGCCTCCGGGAGCGGATGCGCTCGCGGCTCGGACCCGCGGGCGAGCTCTTCCACTCGACCCCGCGCCTCGCGGTGGACAACGGGGTGATGGTCGCCCGCTGCGCCGCGTTCCGGCTCGCGCGGGGCGAGGTGGCCGGACCGGAGCTCACGGCACACGCCTCGATGCCGTTTCCCGGGCTCGTCGTGGCCGAGGCGTAGCCACCGGCGATGCTCGCCGTCATCCATGGATCCGACCTCCACTTCGGACGGTTCCACGCCCCCGGGGCGGCCCGGGCCTTCCTCGCCTCGATCGAAGCGGCGCGGCCCGGTCTCATCGTCCTCTCGGGCGACCTGACGCAGCGGGCGAAGGTCCGGGAGTACAGGGCGGCCCGGGCCTTCCTCGAGCAGCTCCCCCGGGTCCCGGTCGTGCTCACCCCCGGCAACCACGATATTCCGCTCTACCGCGTCCTCGAGCGCTGGCTCGGGCCCTACCGGAACTACCGGCGCCATATCGGGCCGGAGGGCGACGCCGTGACCCGGATGCCGGGGGCGACGGTCGTCGCCCTGAACTCGACGGCCCCCTGGCGCGCCATCGTCCAGGGCCGCATCCACGACGGGCAGATCAGGTTCGCGGAGCGCGCGTTCGGGGCCGCGGCAGAGGGGGACCTCAGGATCCTCGTCGCCCACCACGCCCTCGCCACCACCCCGGGCCGGGAGACCGAGCGGCCGGTGCCCGGCGCCGCCGGGATCCTCGCGGCGCTCGAGGGGATGGGGGTCGATCTCATCCTGGGCGGCCACCTCCACCGCACATACACCGCGCGGGCCGCCCCCCCCCCTCCGGCCGGGGGAGGCTCCCCGGGGGCGCTCGTCCTCCACTGCGGCACCACGACCTCCGCCCGCGGGCGCGCCGAGGAGAGGCGCGCGAACTCCTTCAACCTGATCAGGGCCGGGCGCGGGATGCTCAGGGTGACGCGCTTCCTTCGCAGGCCGGGGGAGGATGCCTTCGCCCCTGCGGCCCGGGAGTGGTTCCCGCTCGCCCCGGGGCGCCTCCCGCGCGCCCCCCGCCCCGCCGGGGAGGCGTCGCGGTGAGCCTGTCGCCCGCCCGCCCGTCCCCCCCCTCCGTCCGGCGGCGCCTCTCCGCTCCGGCGCTCGCGCTCCTCGCCTCCCTTCCCCTCCCGCTCCTCTCCGGGTCCGGCCCGGCGCCCGGGGGCGCGGGGGAGGCCTTCGCGCTCCGGGCGCTCCAGGGTCCGGTGCGCCCGGAGGTGACGAGCCTCACCTTCGGGGGCAACGCGAGCTTTTCGCGGAGCGAGCTCGCGGCCTCGATCCGCACGCGCCAGACGGAATGCCGGTCCGTTCTCCTCCGCCCCTTCTGCTGGGTGGGGGCGGCGTTCGCGATCGACCGGAGCTACCTCTTCCCCGGGACGGTCCGCGACGACCACGCCCGGCTCCACCTCTTCTACCGCGAGCGGGGGTTCCGCGCGGTCCGGGTGGACACCCTCGTCACGCGGAGCGCGGCCGGCACGGCGGCCGTCCACTTCGAGCTCGAGGAGGGGGAGCCGCACCGGATCACGGCCTTCTCGCTCCGCGGCGCCGGGGAGCTCGGCGAGCCCGCGCTCGGGGAGGACCTCCCCGTCGGGGCGGGCGACCCCCTCGACCTCGTCGCGCTGGAGATGGTCCGCGACACCCTCGCCCGGCGGCTCCGCAACCGCGGCTACGCCCACGCCCAGGTGCTCCGCAGCATCTTCGTTCCGGCCGGCACCCTCGATGCCGAGGTCGAGTTCGACGTCTTTCCCGGACCGGTCAGCCGGTTCGGCCCGATCGAGGTGGTCGGCAACGAGGAGGTCGACGACAGTGTGATCCTCCGGATGCTCCCCTTCGGCGAGGGGGGCCTCTACCGCCGCGACCTCCTCCTCGACGCCCAGCGCAACATCTACAACCTCGAGATCGTCCTCGACGCCGCGATCAGCGAGGATCTCGCGAGCGAGCCCGACAGCATCGTCCCGCTCCTCGTGCAGGTGAACGAGGCGGACCGCCGCCGGGTCCGCGCCGGCGGCGGGTGGAACCGGGAGGACTGCCTGAGCGCGGAGGCGAGCTGGTCGAACCGGAACTACCTCGGGGGCGCGAGGGAGCTCGCCTTCCGGGGCCGGCTCCTGAACCTGCTGGCCGGCCCGCTCGGGGAGTCCCTCTGCCGGGGGGTGGGCCGGGGCGTCTACGGGGAGCTCGACTGGGTGGTCTCGGCGGAATTCATGCAGCCGTTCGTCTTCACCCCGAGGAACTCGCTCTCGGCGTCCGTCTACGCCGAGCGGCAGAGCCTCCGGAACGTCTTCGTCCGCGAGGCGTTCGGCGTGAACCTCGCGCTCACCCGCCTCGTCGGGCGCGAGACGCCGCTCACCCTCTCGGTCGAGCCCCAGATCGCGAGCCTCGATGCCGCCGAGGTCTTCTTCTGCGCGAGCTTCTTCGTCTGCGACCCCCTCGACATCGACCTCCTCCAGGCCTCGAACCGGCTCGTCCCCATCGGTCTCACCCTCCTCCGCGACCGGACGGGCGCGTTCCTCTCCCCCGCGAGCGGCTACCGCGCCCTGATCGATCTCGAGTCCGCCCCGCGGTGGGCCGGCTCGGACTTCACCTACAACCGCCTCGTCGCCGACGTCTCGGCCTACCTCGGGCTCGGACGCGAGGTCGTGGTGGCCGCCCGGCTGCGGGGCGGCCGGCTCCAGGCGGGGACCTTCCACGGGCTCTCCGGCGCGCATGCGGGGAGCGGCCGGCGGATCGCGCACCCGGAGATGCGGTTCTACGCGGGCGGATCGAACTCCGTGCGCGGCTACGCGCAGAACGAGCTCGGCGCGCGGGTCGTCTCGGTCCCCGTCGACCGCCTCCTCCTCCCCCAGGACACGGCGAGCGCCGCCGTCTGCGCCCCCCGGGAGGTCGTCGCGCTCACCTGCAGCGCGGCGTTCCTCGCCGAGACGGCATTCCTTGCCCGCCCGACCGGGGGCACCCGCCTCGTCGAGGGGAGCGTCGAGCTCCGCTTCCCTCTCTGGGGGAGCGCGCTAGGAGCCGCGGCCTTTCTCGACTTCGGGCGCGTCTGGGACCCGGCGGGCGCCGCCGCACCGCCGGCCTTCGAGTACACCCCCGGGGGCGGTCTCCGCTACGATACGCCGATCGGACCCGTGCGCGTGGACGTCGGCTACCGGGGGACGGCGTTCCGGGACGTGCCGGTCGTGACCTCCCAGATCCGTCCCTTCGATCCGGCGCGGGGCGACGTCCCCGGGGACCGGATCGGCACAGGACTCGGAGATGACGGGGTGCTCGACTGGGTCGAGGCGGACGACCTCGCGCTCCTCGAGCCGACGATCCGCTTCCGGGGCGGGAGCGGGGTCGCGTGGTGGCGCGGGCTCCAGCTCCACTTCTCCATCGGACAGGCGTTCTAGCGGTGGGGATCACCGGCCGCCGCCTCCGCCTGACCGGAGCGGTCGTTCTCGGGGTGCTTCTCGCCTCGCCCGTCCTCGGCGTGCTCCTCCTCGCGGGGACGCGGACCGGCCACGGCTTTCTCCTCCGTACGGCGCTTGCCCGCGCGGAGGCCCTTCTCGAGGGGGAGCTGGCCGTCGGCGCCCTCACCACCGACGGCCTCTTCGGGGGGTTCACGCTCCACGGGGTGAGGCTGGCCGATCCCGGGGGGCGCCCCTTCGTCACCGCGGACTCGGTCCGGCTCCGCTACTCCCTCCCGGAGCTCGCCCGCCGGAGCGTCGTGCTCGTCCCGGTCGACATCTGGAGCCCGCGCGTGGTGATCGAGTCGCTCCACGGGACGGCGGGCTCGAATGTCGACCGGATCTTCCCCGGGGGCCGGGCGGACGCCGGGACCGGGGAGGGGGAGGGCGGGATCGCCCTCGCGGTCCGGAACACGAGCGTGCACGGGGGCGAGCTCGTCATCCGGCGTCCCGTCCCGGAGCTCCCGCCGGAGGGGCGCGGCTTCCATGAGCGCCTCGAGGGCCCCTGGGCGGGCGACTACCACCTGCTCCGCTTCCGGGGGATCGATGCGCGGATCGGGGCGGCCGACCTCCTGGACCCGGAGGTGCGCGGAGAGACGTTCGAGGTGGAGTCGCTCTCGGTCACGGCCGAGATCGTCGGGGAGCCGTTCACCGTCACCGGGCTCGCGGGCCGGATCCGGAGGGAGGGCCGCGCTCTCGAGCTCGATCTCGGGCGGCTCCGTCTCGGAGCGACCGAGATGTCGGTTGCCGGCTCGCTCGAGTGGGGGGACCCGGAGGGGGTCAGCGGGCGGTTCGCGGTCGACGCCCCCGCTCTGGATCTCCCGGATTTCCGCTGGCTCGAGCCCGCGCTTCCGGCGGCCGAGGGGAGTGTGGCCGGGGAGATCTCGCTCGAGGCCGGCCGGCTCGCCTTCCGGGCGGCGGCGCTGGATCTCCGGTCGGGCGGGAGCCGCGTCACCGGCGAGGTGGCCGCCGGGTTCGGGGGCGCCCCGGCGTTCGTGGAGGCGGACCTCGACCTCGACCCGCTCGGGCTCGGGGAGCTCGCGCCCTGGGTCCCGCTCCTGGCGGAAGCCGGGGGGAGTGTCACCGGGCCGGTCTCCGCGGCGGGCCCCGCCGGGGCGCTCGAGGTGCGGGCGGATCTCGCGTTCGAGGACCGGGCGGCGGGGATCGCGCCCTTCCCGGCGGCCGTCACGGGAACGCTCGCGCTCGGTGCCGGCCCCCCGTCGGGAGAGCTCGCCGTCTCGCTCGAGCCGCTTCGCTACGAGGCGCTCCGGACGTTCCTGCCCGGGGTGGAGTGGGCCGGAGAGGGGCGCGTCCGGCTCGAGGCCGCCGGGGAGCTGGAGGGGGATCTCTCCGTCGCAGGCGAGTTCGAGCACGCCGCCGGGGGGCTCCCCCCCTCGAGGGTCCGCCTCTCCGGCACGGTCCGGCCCGGGGGAGGGGATCCGGTGCTCGACCTCGAGATCGTGCTCGACCGCCTGAGCCTCGAGGGGGCCGCGCTCGCCGCGGGGGGATCCTCGCCCCTCGGCGGGGAGCTCACGGGCGAGGTCCGGGCGGCCGGATCGCTCTCCGGCCTCGAGTTCTCCGCTTCGCTCGGGACGCCCGGGGGCGGGCTCGAGGCCGGAGGCCGGATCGATCCCTCCGATCCCGCGCGCGCCTACCGCCTGGCGGCGACGGCCGAGGAGTTCCGTCTCGACCGGATCGTGCCCGGGCTCCCGGAACCGACGGTCCTCTCCGGTGCGCTCCTCGTGGACGGATCGGGGATCGATCCCGCCGCGCTCGAGGGGACGGGGTCGCTCGTCCTCACCCGGGGGGAGGTCGGAGGGGTCCCGCTCGGGCGCGTCAACTCGCGGTTCAGCGCCGGGGCCGGCCGGCTCCGCGTGGAGGAGATCGAGGCGTCCTCCCCCCTCTTCCGGATCTCCGGGTCCGGGGATCTGGCGCTTGCCGAGGGTGTCCCCCCCGGGCGGGTCGAGGTGGTGTTCTCGGCCGACTCGCTCGCCACGCTCGGTCCCGTCGTCCAGGGAGGCGCGGTGATCGCGGCCGACACCCTCACGGCGCTCGAGGCCGGGATCCTCCGGCTCGAGGGGATCGACCCCGACACGCTGGCCGTGGCCGAGGAGGTCGCCTTCGCCGGAAGCGCCGAGGGGGGGCTCGTGCTCCGGGGCGGTCTCGCGGAGCTCCAGGGGGAGGGGTTCCTCGAGGTGGCCGGCGGCGTCTTCGGCGGGTCGGCGGTCACCCGCTCGCGGGTGGAGATGAGCGGGGGTTGGCGGAACGGGGGATCATGGGAGGCCGAGGCGACCGTCGAGCTCGACAGCCTCCGGCTCCGCCGGGGGTTCGAGGTGACGCGCGCGAGTGGGGAGGCGCGGATCGATGCGGAAGGGGCGGGGGCGTTCTCCTTCGAGGCGGAGGCCCCGGGAGAACGGAGCTACGCGGCCGGGGGCGGGATCGCCCGCGGCGATGGGGGGACAGGCTTCGAGCTGGATCTCCTCCGCCTCGCCTCCGGCTCCGAGACGTGGGAGCTCGCGGGGCCTGCGGGGTTCCGACTCGAGGATGCGGGGGGGCTCTCCGGGGCCGTCGAGCTCACGGGCCCGGGCGCGGGGGGCCCGGAGGGAGACGCGCCGCGGGCGGTGATCGCGGCGGACGGCCGGCTCGACCGGCGGGGCGACTCGGACCTGGGTCTCCGCCTCTCGGGCGTCGACATCGAGCGCCTCGGCCGGCTCTTCCAGGTCGATGGGCCGCCGGGCGGTGTCGCCGCTCTCAGGGGCCGGCTCCGCGGCGCGGCCGAACGCCCGGTGATCACCGGCGAGATCGAGATCGCCGACTTCGCCTACGGGGCCGTCGCGCTCTCGCGGCTCGCCGGCCGGTTCAGCTACGAGGACCAGGTCCTCGCGGGCGAGATCGATGCGGAGTCCGCGGACCGTCGCCTCCTCGCCCTCTCCGGGCGCCTCCCCGCGGACCTCTCGATCGCGGGCGGGGTGGAGCGCCGCATCCCGGACCGGGCGGTCGATCTCACGGCGGTCGTCGACTCCCTCCCGGCGGCGATGGTCTTCGGGACGCTCCAGGGGGTCGAGGGGATCGAGGGTGCCCTCAACGGCCGGGTGCGCGTCGGGGGGAGCGCCGGCCGGCCCGAGCCCAGCGGTGAGCTCATGCTCGAGGGAGGAGCGTTCGGGATCCCCGCGCTCGGACTCCGGCCGCGCGGGATCCGGATGGACCTCCTGGTGCGGGAGGACCTGCGCGTCGAGGTGGAGGGCGAGCTGAGAGGCGGGGGGCTCGCCTCGGTCTCGGGAAGCGTGGACCTCGCCGAGCCGACCGATCCAGGCTTCGACCTCCGGTTCGGACTCGAGGGGTTCCAGGCGGTCGACCGGCGGGACCTCACGGCGTCGGTCGGCGGAGAGCTCACGCTCGGGGGCTCGTTCCGGGAGCCGCTCGTCGGGGGCCAGGCGAGCCTCGACGAGGGCGAGCTCTTTCTCGAGGAGTTCGTGCAGGAGGCGATGGCCGTCGATCTCTCGAACCCCCTCCTCGTGGATGTGGTGGACACGACGGCCGTGGCGGTGAGCGCCGCCGGTCGGCCGAGGAGTGCGTTCCTCGACAATCTGCGCGTCGACGTCGCGCTCTCCCTCGAGCAGGACTTCTGGATCCGGAGCCTCGACTCCACGCAGGGGATGGACGTCGAGCTCGCCGGCGAGCTCGGGCTCAGCTTCGACCGGCCGCAGCGGGAACTCCGGCTGGCCGGGAGCCTCGAGGCGGTGCGCGGCTCCTACACGCAGTTCGGCCGGATCTTCGATGTCGAGTCGGGGACGCTCGACTTCATCGGGACCCCCGGGATCGATCCCTCGCTCACGATCCAGGCGGTGCACCGGTTCCGGCGGGAGATCGGCGAGCCGCTGAACGTCATCGCGAATGTCGGCGGGACGCTCCAGACGCCCTCGGTGACGCTCTCGAGCGATGCGCAGCCGCCGATCCCGGAGTCCGATCTCATCAGCTACATGCTCTTCGGGCGGCCCTCCTACGCACTCGCCTCCGGCGAGGTGTCGGTCGTGGAAGGGGCGGCGGCCGGTCTCAGCAGCGCCCTCCTCAACCTCGGGGTGAGCCAGCTCGGCACGACGTTCAGCCGGAGCCTCGGAGTCGACTACCTCTCGGTGAGCCAGGCCCAGCAGGCCGGCAACCTCGCCTCGCTCGGGCGCACGGCGGGGCTGTTCTCGGACACCCAGATCGAGATGGGCCGCTATGTGGGCGAGAACGTCTTCCTCGCCGTGACGCTCCGCCCGGTCACCGAGAGCACCGCCGCGCGCCGGGTCCAGCTCCCGAGCGCGAGGCTCGAATGGAGGTTCCGCGAGGACTGGTCCACGGAGTCGTTCATCGAGGACCGGCTCGCCCGCCAGGGGCGTTCATCGTTCGGCGAGCTGGACAACGACACGCGGCGCGTCTTCGGGATCTCGGTGTTCCGGGACTGGGGGTACTGAGGCGGGCCGGCCCTCCGGCCGATGATGTCCCGGGTGATGCCCGCATGGTTCTGACTCCTTCCCGCGGGTGCCGCGGGCCGGGCGCGCACCGATGCGCGGGATGGAGCGGTGATCTGGTCTTCTGCGTCGGCGGGGAGCCGGTCAGGATGCATGGACGTTCATCCCGCGGCTGCACTTGCAACCCGGCCCGCGCTCCCGGACGCCCGGAACCGGTCCGGGGTGGTCGAGCCGCCAGGACCGCCCGTCCGTTCACGCTCCGGACCCGGCCGCGCCGTGCCTGATCAGGCCATCTCGCCCGCGCGGTGGACCCGCGGGGAGGAGGCCGGCGCAGCGCCGCCCCATCTGAGCCGGCGGGAGTTCGTCAGGCGACTCGGCCTGGGTGCGGCGGCCATCGCGATCCCGGGCTGCAGCGAGATCCAGAGCCCGCTCGGACCGGGATTTTCCCCCCCGGAGGAGCCGGCTCTCCCGGCGGGGAAGGATCCCGAGGCGTTCATACGGCACTCTCCGCTCGAGCTCGAGACAAGGCGGGAGGCCTTCGGCACGAGCGGGATCGTTCCGTACGAACAGCTCTTCGTCCGGAGCAATCTTCCGACGCCCGATGCTTCGGTCGTGGACGACCGGGACGGATGGCAGCTGGCGGTGGAGGGTGTGAGAAACCCGCGCACACTCACCCTGCGGGAGCTGAAGACACTCGGGGTCGAGACGGTGGCCGCCGTGCTCCAGTGCTCGGGAAACGGCCGGATCTTCTTTCCGCACGGTGCGAGAGGGGCGCAGTGGGGCGTGGGGGCGGCAGGCTGCGTCGTATGGAGCGGAGTCCCTGTGCGGAGCGTGGCGGAAGCGCTCGGCGGCGTCGACCCGGGTGCGCGGTTCACGACGGGGACGGGTGGGGAGGCGATCCCCGCGGGACTCGACCGCGACGATGCGGTCGTGGAGCGGTCGGTCCCCCTCGAGAAGGGGATGGAGGATGCGCTCCTGGCCTGGGAGATGAACGGCGAGCCTCTCCCGCTCGCGCATGGCAGCCCGCTTCGGCTCGTCGTGCCCGGGTACTTCGGCATCAACCAGGTGAAGTACCTCGCGCGGCTCGCCTTCACGCGGACGGAGAGCACTGCCGCGATCATGCGGACCGGATACCGGTTCCGCGCGGTGGGGCGGGAGGGAGATCCGGGCCAGCCGACGATGTGGGAGATGGGCGTGAAGTCGTGGATCAACCACCCGTCCGCGGAGGGCGCGACGGTCCAGCGGGCGGGCCCGGTTGTCGTTCACGGGGTCGCGTTCGGCGGCACGCGAGCGGTCCGCCGGGTGGAGGTATCGGTGAACGGGGGCCGGAGCTGGGAGGCGGCACGGTTGGTCGGACCGGATCTGGGCCCGTATGCGTGGCGGCCCTTCGCCGCGGCGATGACGCTGCCGGCCGGACGACACCTGCTCGCGAGCCGGGCGACGGATGTCGCCGGGAACACGCAGCCAGCCGAGCGGGTCGAGAACCAGAGGGGCTACGCGAACACGAGCTGGCGGGACCACGCGGTGACGGTCACCGTGTCCTGAAGCACGGGCCGGCAGCGGTTGCTTCACGGAGGTCCGGCCCGGAATCCCGCTCGACTGGGTCCCCCCTGGTGTGGCCGGTGGAGGGCTCGCATCGCCGCCGGCAGCCGATGGGGAAGACCCCGGGGGCAGCGGATACTGCGCGTTCGGTTCCCTGGAAGCGCGGCCGCTGGACGGCGCACGACTGACGGGCGGCTTCAACGCGGACGAAGGGGGAGATGGCCATGCTCAGGATCCTGGCGCACGCCGCTGCCCTGATCGGTCTGTATCTCGCCTTCTCGTTCGTGCTGTTCCTCGGGCTTCAGGTACGTCCCCTCTACGGCAACATCGGCGTCGGGGCCGTGGCCGTCATGGCCGCATTCTACGTCTACGTCGGGTTCATCAGGAGATAGGCGTCCCCACTTACCTGCGCGTTCTCGGCGTCCGCGGCCGGGGCGGGAGGGATCGGGTGTGCCCGGTCGTCCGGCGAGGGAGGCCGGCCAGTCCTGTACCCGTCCACGCCGCGGCGATCAGGTGTCAGGCAGACGGGAGAAAATGAGCGCCTTCGGCGAAGACCTGAGCCAGTCGCTGAGCGAGGCCCTAGCCCACGCGCGGGGCGAAGGCCTTGCCACGGTTCACGCGCCGGTCGACACAGCATCCGGATCAATGCGCAGTGGCGTATCCGCTTCCGTTGGACCGACGACGGACCGGCCGAAGTCGAGATCGTGGATTGTCGCTGACGAGGGGATGAGATGAACGCGAGAAACGGGATGAGGCCGGTGCATCCGGGCGAAATCCTGCGCGAGGAACTCGACGAAATCGGGCTGTCGGCCAGTGCCCTGTCGAAAGCGCTTGGAGTGCCGGTCAATCGGGTGACGATGATTCTCAACGGCCAGCGGGGCATGAGCGCGGATACGGCGTTGCGGCTGGCCACCTATTTCGGGACCACTCCGCAACTCTGGCTGAATCTCCAGAAGACCTGGGAGCTTCGCCGAACGGAGATCGAAGCCGGTCGCGAGATAGCCAGACAAGTTACGCCCCGGCAGGCAGTGGTACAGAGCAGGCAACTCCGTTACCGCCCCCCAGCAGGTGGTCCCGCGGGGGCGGAACGCAGGATCCCTTCGCCACTCCCGCAGCTTCCCGACAGTTGAGGCGGCCGTTCCGCTGCCTGAGTGTGGCCAGACCCGACTCTGACACCTCCCCTGAGATCGGGATGGTGATCCCGACAAGGTTACGTTCGTCGGAGACCGGGGGCTGCGCGGCCCCGGCGCGGACGAGCCTGCGGGTCGTAGGTGCGCGGAGCGTCGTGAACCACGAGATGCCGTCAGGGACCTGGCGTCCCCCGGTCGCCTACCACTACCGGATGGGCGAGGCCGAGGCGGTTCCGGGTCCGCTCGACCTGCGTGGGGAGGGTGGTCGGATTGCTTGTCGACCCTTCGGACACCGCTACGGCCAACGGGCGCTCATGGACCGAGCTCCGGAGCCCCGGGCGCTTCCAGCGCGACCCGAACCCGGGAATGACTCGGACGCCGCGTCCGCCCCCAGACCTGCGGTTCACTGTGATCCCGGCGGACTGCGCCGCGACTCAACCCATCAGGCTGTCACCGCCATCTGAGCGACGCCGGGCGATGAGGACGGGGATCTCCGCGCCCCGGACCAACTTGTCGGCGACGCTACCGACCAGGAAACGGGCAACGCCACCCCGCCCGTGTGTCGCGAGTACCATCAGGTCGACCTCAGCCTCGCTGCAGTGCTGAAGCAGGCCATGCGCCGCGTCATGCGCCGTGAGCACATGCGTTTCCAACAGTCCGACTCCTTCGTTCGTCACACGCTCCGAGGCCGTAGCCAGGTAGGCTGCCGCCGTCTTTTTTCGCTCTCTACGGAACGAATCCTCGGAAATCGCGTGCGGCAGATAGACCGTCGGGAGAGGAAACCCCTCCTCGACGACACTGGCGAGCGTAAACCGGACGTCTCCCAGTGCCGGAAGCACCAGAGGCATCGCATCAAGGGCGGCTTCGGCCGCTTCAGACCCGTCCAGGGGAACCATCAGGTGGCGGATCTGGTCGTCCGCGAAGAGATTCTCGCCGACCGCCGTCGGCGGAAGGAGAAGGAGCGGTCGTTCCAGCGTGCGAACCAGCTCGTCCGCCGTACTTCCGAGCCAGACCCGCCGGACCGGTCCCCGGCCGTGGGTCGTCAGGACGACCAGGTCGACGTCGAGCTCGTCGGCCACCTTCCTGATGGTCTCGCCCACCCTGCCCACGCTCACGCCGGCCTCGACCCGGAGCTCTCCGGAGCGGGCCGCGACCTTGGCGGCCGTCTGCTCCACGTAGTCCTGGAGGCGAGCCTCGTCCTGATCCAACCAGTCCGGGAGCAGGATGGGGTCAGCGAAGGAAACCGGGACGATGGGCACGTTGGAGACCACCGAATGGAGATGAATCTCCGCTCCGTGCCGGGTCGCGAGGGCCACGGCCGGGCTCAACGCCCGCTCCGCGAAGTCGGACCCATCCAATGGCACGAGAATCCGTTTCATGACGATGCTCCTTGGTCTGGGGCTGACTCCCCAATTGAGTGTAGGGACGCCTGAGAGCGATGGTCAACGGCCGTGGAACAATATGGTGTGCAATCTTCGGCAGGCATGCTCTCCCGCGGTGACGTTTGGATCGTTGGGGCTGAAGCAGGACCATTCTTTGCCAGCCAGCGCCGCTATTCGCTCACTCCAAGGTGGACGGCATGCGTCGGAATCGGTGGGCGTCATGAATCGGAATGGGTGGACGGCATGCATTGGAATCCGCACGCCTACCGGTCCGGTGGGATTCGGGGGAAGGGCTGAATGGGCGACCAGCCGCCGGTAGCGTTCATCCGCCCGCATTGAGGTCCTTGGGAACGGTGATCCGGAATTTGCGGTCCAGGCGTCCGCCCCGCACCAGCATTCGGTTGCCGCTTCCGAGATCGACACCCTCGAGATCGAGTTGGTCGAACCACGCGTGCCCGTGCCGTTCGGCGAACCAGAGAAACAGCCGCTTGACCTTCACGCTCCGGCACTGCCTCAGCAGCCTGCCCGCACGCTCCGGTCCGAGTCCTACGACGCCGTCCATCAGCATGTCGGCCTGATGGAAGGTCTCTCTCGCCGGGAGCTCGTCCAACAGCTCCAGAACCGCCCGTTCCGGGGTGGAGAACACAAGTGGCCAGTCGCTGTCGCCGAGAAACTGCCAGTGTAGGCTCCCGTGGATCGGCGTCCCGGCAGCATCTCCTCCACCCTGCAGCACCGCCTTGAGAGCCCGCAGGGCATCGGCAACCGGCTCGTCGCGAAAGAGCCTCCGGGCATTGTGGAAGACGAAGTCGGTCTCGATGGGGAGCCTGCCGAGCCAGCCGGGCACGGGCCGGTCGCCGTAGAGATGCACCTCCCGCAGTCCGCTCGAGGTGTAGTGCGCCAGTCCTGCCAGCTCCAGCGCCGTCCGGCCACCGACAACCAACGGGCTCTCCATCACCGTCTGGAGCGAAACCACGACATGCTGCCAGCGCAGGGGCACCGTGGCTTTCAGCCCCGGCCGGTGCGCCGGACGGCGGTACACGCCCCGCGCGACGGATTCCAGCCAACCGCTGGCGAGATAGCGCGCCCGTAGCGACGCCGAATAGCCCATGCGGCTAAACCAGGGCGCGTCCGCCAACAGGCCTTCCGGCAACAGCCGCTGCAGCCGGTTCAACATGGAACGTTTTCGGGTATTCACAGCGTCGATACCACCAATACTCCAAACACACGGGAGTTCAAAATAACGATATTATATTCACTACAAATATTTCAAATACAAGAATATCAAACTACCAGCGTGATGCCGCATCCACGCCGGTTCCTTGGCAACCTATTGTCAATACGTCATTTGTGACCGAATGACGCCGTCGCCAGGAGGCGTGCCACCCCTTGGGCTGCGTTCGACGCGAACGGGCATCCTCCCGGACCGGAAGACGGTGCCCGGCGACCGTGCTGGGGCGAGGATCATCCTGGTCTAGGTATCGGGCTACCGATACCGTTTCCCATCCCCCGAGGCCGGCGAGACGCCTGCGCCTTTCAGCGCCACCGGAGGGTGCGGAGGGCAGGTGCAGCCTACATGATCCCGCCCGCTCGTTGCATCATCGGGACCCCGCGCTGCCGCACCCCGTCCCAGAGAGCAGGTTGATGGAGGCCCCGGTCTTGATGCTGAAGCGGACGTGCCAGGCCGTCCCTATGCCCTGATCCCCACTGAGAGGGTACTTGAGCTGTTCGCGTAAGGTGATCGCCATTCCGTTGCGCCTCAGCCGACCGCAGCAAGGGCCAGCGTCTCTACGAGCGTGACGATGACGAGGAATGACAAGCCGAGCACCATGAGGGCACCGGCGGCGAAAATCACCCGCAAGGCTCGTTTCTGGAAGGGTGCGGCGGTGGCCAGTCGGTCGAACTGCGTGGCCACCCTGACCGCGACGTAGATCGCGACGAGCGTGGCCGCGATCTCTAGAGGGGGTGCGTCGTCGATCCACGCCGACCCGACGAGAGTCGCGGCGACGAACACCCGCGTCAGCCAGGTGAAGAAGATCTCCTCGGCGGGTGCCAGCCGGAGTTGTAGAGCGTCAAGCGCCTCTTTCATGGCAATCCTCCCGGTGCGCCTGCACCGTCGGTCCCGGCACAGGGGGTGATGCTCGCGTTGGTGCCAGTGGTGTATCCCTAGAAGGAACATACACTTGCTGACTTCAAAATAGCCGCGGTGGAACGGACGCCGTCTTGTTGGCTGCACCCGCCGAGCACGGACGCCGCGAAGCGCCGCCCTGCCGGTCCTGACTGGGGGCTGCGCTCCCATCAAGATGCCCGGTGTCGGGAAGCGGTCTCAGGCTGCGGATCCGGTCGAGTGGACCGCTGCGTGAGGAGCGACACCGGCGGTCGCACGTCGGCGAGCAGCTTGTCTGCGATGGACTGCGGGGCGCGGTCGTGACTCTGACCGCGTACGCTACCCCGGCCGCCTCCATCCATCCACAAGGGCGGCGGGTGGACATCTGACCGGCGCCGGGATGTACAGCGTGTGGGAGGGCAGGCTGGTGCGGGGATACGACGCGCCCGATCGGTGCTTCAGACGAGGACTCCGAGCAGCAAGAACCCTGCTGCTGCCGGTTCGACGATGCCCGGAGTAGCCCTTCTCCGACCCCCGGCCGGCAACCGCTGCGGTGCGTTGTTACGGGTCAGCACTCACCATGGGGTCTGCCGTCCACCGGGGACCCCGGCAATGGCGTGCACACTCGTCACGGTGCTGGCGGGATCGCCTTGGATCGCAGTGGCCCCCCGGGCCGCATCGACATGTGGCAGCGCCTGACCCGACCGTGACGAAGTGCCCCGCCGCCTAGGCCAAGCAGAAGTCCGTCCCTCTCCCGGCGGCTTTCGCGATGGAAGACAGCTACCGGCTGCCCGACGCCGCCGCGGGCAGGGAGCGCTCTGGCGCTATCCCCGGACGCAGGGTCAGGCTGCGCCGTCCGTCACTGGCTCCGGGGACGCCGGAGCTCCTCCAGGGTCATCCCGTTTACCCGGTCGATCACCTGGAGGAAGGCGCGGGTGGCCCGCTCCATCCCCTCGGCCGGGACGAGATCGGGGGTGTCGAGCGTTGTGTGATAGATCACGTGGTCGATGATGTGGAATCCCGGGGCCTGGCGGGTGAGCTTCGGGTTCGGGTCCATGACCGTGTAGCGCGATACCCCGAATTCGCGCAGCGAGGTGTCGACCACATCGAGAAACGCGGGGCTCCCGAGAGCGTTCCACCTGAAGGCTCCCATCGTGTTCGAGGTCATCAGGTCGTCGTTGTACCAGTAGAGCTGCGTCTGGGAGGGGTGCTCGAGGGTGAGCGCGAACGCCACGTTGTCCCAGTCGTAGTCCGCTTCCCAGGCGTCGAGGCCCACCTCCCCGTGGTGGTGGTCGGGGAAGAGGAGGAAGACGAGGGTGCGGGGGCGCTCCGCTTGGGGGAGAGCAGCGTAGTGGCGCGCGATCTCGAGGCCGCTCGCCATCCCGCTCGCGTTGTCCATCGACGCCTGGAAGAATCCGTCGGTGTGCGCGGCAATGACGATCTCCTCTTCGCCCGCCCCCGGGAGGCGGGCGAAGACGTTCTCGGTCCTGACGTCCTCCAGGATCTCGATTTCCAGCTGGAGGCTGATCTCGACCCGGGCGCCCGTGCCCAGGAGATCGCGCAGCGCGAATCCCTCGTCCTGGCTCACGGTGATGAGCGGCACGCCGTAGTCGGCCGCGGGCGCTCCGAGGGGGTTGAACTGCGCGTTCCCGGGGACGGCCATGATGTTGACGATCATCGCCGCTCCGAGCTCCGAAGCGCGGGTGTTCGCGTCGAAGATCCCGGCCCGGTCGCTCGCCGAGTGGCTCCGCCCGCCCGGAACGAAGGTGCTGTAGATGACGACGGCCTTGCCCCGCACATCCCGTCCGAGGAAGTCCGGTTCCGCCCCGACCCCCACCCATACGGCCTCCGCCGTGATTCCCCCGGGCGGGGTCGCCGCTGTCTCGCCGGCCGGGAAGGCGGTAAGCAGCTCCACCGTCCCCTCCGGCGACGAGTATGAGGCCTCCCACGAGACGGGACGCCAGTCTTCGGGGATCGTGAAGGGCACCCGTTCGATCGAGAGGCCGAGCCTCTCGAACTCCGCGACCATGAGCTCCATCGTCATCCGGTCGTATTCGGTTCCCGGAAGCCGTCCCCAGTACTGGTTCCCGTCCGCCTGGCTCTGGAGGGAGATCGCCGAGATCCTCCGGACCCACTCCTTCATCCGCTCCCCGCTCACGCCCGCGTACGCGGACTGATCGGGTCGGAGCGGCCAGTCGAGATAGTCGGTGTCGGGAACGAAGAGGACATCTCCGTCCCGGGGGAGCCCGAGCCCGTAGGTCGCTTCCACCTCGGGTCCCCGCGTCTGTGCGCGAAGCGGCTCCCCGGCCACCGCCAGGAGCCCGAGCAGTGCGGGCAGAATCCAGGCTCTCATCCGTCGCTCTCCGATCGGGTCGGCATGGTTGGAGTCACGTTTTCGACGGTACCCCCGATGGTATCGGGGGGCAAGACTGGGTTGGGGGTGCCCGACTGCGTGGACACCCACCCCAGCCGTGGCCGGCCGATCCCCGCGGCCCGATCCGCGGGAAACACGCCTCCTGCCCGCCGCCCGTGTTGGGCCGCGCCGCCGTCGCGCTCGCGCCCCGTCCGCCTCTCGCCGCCCCCTGACGGATTGCTCCGCCCGTAATCCCTGACGGGCGGGCCAGCGGGCATCACCAGGAGTGCGGACGCTGCCCGACCGGGTGACTCGTGGCTGGAGGCCGGAAGACACCGGGATCCCGACCGGTCAACCCCACGTCGTCATCCGGTTCATCACCAGCGGCATCCGGTCGAACGGCAGCTCCGAAGGGACACTTGCTCAGGCACCGCCTTCATCGCGGCCATCCTGGAGTGCGTCATGCCGCGCCCCCGAGCGTCGGTCCCGCCGGTCGATGAGACGGCCCGGCCACGGGGATCACCAGGAACCGCACCGGCCGCATCATGACGCGTGCACCCTGGCGAACTTCACCGGAGGAACGCCGGCGTGACGGCGAGCCCCAGCTGCCCATGGGCGTTCGAGCCGTCGTGGCTGATCCGGGCGATGAAGATCCGCCACCGGACGCCCACGCCCAACGCGGTCGTGACGATCCGGTTGCCGGACTGCCGCGTCGCCCCGTCATCATCGCCCGCCTCCTCGACATACTGCCGCCCGAAGCCGGCTGTGAAGAGCGTCGTCACCCGGCCCGTCGGAAAACCGAAGGAGAGTGTCACGTCGCTGATGTCCAGCCAGTCGGCGTCGATACCGAAAGTCTGACCGTTCTCGCGCTCGACGTACGCGCCATAGGAGAAGTTCGCGCAATCCTCCTCGCAGTCGGGGAGGAGACCGCCGAACCCATGAATGCCGATGGCAAACGATCCGGGCTGTTCCGTGAACATCGAGGGGGGAAGCTGGGCGTGGCCAGCCGTGGGAAGCGCGAAGAGCGCGACTGCAAGGATGAAGTGCCTCGTGGGGGGCTTGTCCCCGATGGCGGGCGAACGACGTGCACGCATGGCGTCCTCTCAGGGCGGTGTCCGGGTTGTCCCTGCTGTATCCACGGGGTGGATGACCGGAAGGAAAGTATGGAAGCTGTGCCCATCCCGGGATGGCATGCCGACAGCGGTTCCACGGTCCGTGCGCGCCTCGCCCCCGGGACCCGGTCGCCCGCACCCGCCGTGCAGGTCGCGGCATCAGGCGCCTGCCGCCCCACCCGTTGGCACCCGGCCGCGCCGGACGGGGTAGGGGAGGTGGCCGGGGAGAGGATCCCCTCGGTGCGGGCCGTTTCCTCCAATCCGGATACGAGAGCAGATGCAGCAGCTGAAAGTCTTCATCCTCATGGCAGGTCTCACCGCGCTCCTCGTTGTCCTCGGGGGCTGGTTGGGAGGCCAGCAGGGCGCGGTGCTTTTCCTGGTGATCGCCGCGGTGATGAACTTCGGGATGTTCTGGTTCAGTGATCGCGCCGTGCTCCGGATGTACCGGGCGCGCATCATCGGGCCGGATGATGCCCCGCACCTCTACCGGATGGTCGACGACCTGCGCCGGCGCGCGGGGCTTCCGATGCCAACGGTCGCGATCGCGGACAAGGACCAGCCGAACGCCTTCGCGACGGGGCGGAGCCACAAGAAGGCCGTCGTCTGCGTGACCACGGGGCTCCTCAAGCTCGTCAACACCCGTGAGCTCGAGGGTGTGGTCGCCCACGAGCTTGCCCACATCAGGCACAACCACATGCTCGTCTCGACCGTCGCCGCCACGATGGCGGGTGCGATCGGGCTGCTGGCGTCGGTGGCGCGCTGGGGGGCGATCCTCGGCGGCGGCCGGGGTTCGGACCGGAATATCTTCGAGCTCCTCCTGATGTCGATCATCGCCCCCCTCGCCGCGATGATCGTGCAGATGGCGATCAGCCGCGCCAACGAGTACCAGGCGGACCGCACGGGTGCGAGGATCGCGGGCCGTGCCGACGGCCTTGCCAATGCGCTCCACAAGCTGGAGAGGTACTCGCGTCAGCTCCCGATGGATGTGAATCCGGCCGCAGCGCAGCTCGCCATCGTCAATCCGCTCGCGGGGATGCGCGGCGGGGGCCTCACCGGACTCTTCCGTACGCATCCCCCGACCGAGGAGCGGATCGCCCGGCTCAGGCAGCTTCGGGACCTCTGAGGAGGCCGGCCCCTCGTCCGCTTTGCTGAAGCGGGGGGGCACCGGGCCCGCTTCCCCTCCGTCCGGCCCCGTACATGCGGAATAGCGCGCTCGTCGTCCGGGGCGCGCGGGAGCACAACCTCCGCGGCGTCTCCCTCGAGATCCCGCGCGACCGGCTCGTCGTGATCACCGGGATCTCGGGATCGGGGAAGAGTTCACTCGCCTTCGACACGATCTATGCCGAGGGCCAGCGGCGCTACGTCGAGTCCCTCTCGGCCTACGCGCGGCAGTTCGTCGGGATGATGGAGAAGCCCGACGTCGATTCGATAGAGGGGCTTTCCCCGGCGATCTCGATCGAGCAGAAGGCGCTCTCGAAGAACCCGCGCTCGACGGTCGGGACCGTGACCGAGGTCTACGACTACCTCCGTCTCCTCTGGGCGCGGGCGGGCACGGCCCACTGCCCCGAGTGCGGAGAACCTGTGCTCCGCCAGTCGGCCACCGAGATCGTCGACCGCATTCTCTCGTTGGGCGAGGGGATCCGCATCCAGGTTCTCGCCCCGCTAGTCCGTGGCCGGAAGGGGGAGTTCCGGGATCTCTTCGAGCGGGCCCGGCGGGAGGGATTCGTCCGCGCGTTCGTCGACGGCGAGACGTGCGAGCTCGACTCGCCGCCGAAGCTCAACCGCTTCGAGAACCACAGCATCGCGGTGATCGTGGACCGGCTCATCGTGGCCGCCGAGGACCGCTCGCGCCTCGCGGACTCGGTGGAGGTCGCCCTCAAGGCCGGCGAGGGGGTGCTCGAGCTCCTCGTCCATCCCCCGGGGCCCGGGGAGCCGGTATCGCAGATCTTCAGCGAGCGCTACGCCTGCCTCGACTGCGGGGTCAGCCTCCCCGAGCTCGAGCCGCGCCAGTTCTCCTTCAATTCCCCCTACGGGGCCTGCCCCGAGTGCGACGGTCTCGGAACGACGCGGGAGGTGAGCGCCGATCTCATCGTCGGCGACGGCCGGCTCTCGATCCTCGAGGGGGTCATTCGCCCGTGGGGGGAGCCGCGCGGGAAGGTGCGGGCTTCGATCGTGGCGGGGCTGGCCGCCGCCTACGAGTTCGATCCCGCCACCCCCTGGAACGAGCTCCCCGCAGAGGCGCGGGTCGGTATCCTCTTCGGCTCCGGCGAGATGAAGGTCCGCTTCCCCTCCCGGCGCCGGGGGCGGGCCCGCGGGAGGGTGAAGCGGTGGGAGGGCGTGGTCGAGCGCGTCGCGGCCCGCTATCGGGAGACGGGCTCCGACGCGGTGCGCCACCACCTCTCGCGCTACATGACCTCTCTTCCCTGCAGAGCGTGCGGGGGATCGAGACTCGGGCCGGGGTCCCGCGCGGTGACGCTCGGCGGCCGCACGATCCACCAGGTGACGGAGCTCTCTATCGCCGAGGCGCGCGCATTCCTCGACGGCCTCCCCGTGGCGGACGGGGCGCGCCCGTCCGCCGACGGGGCGCCGCACCCGGTCGCTCCCCTCCCGGCCGAGATCGCGGGCCCGATCCTCAAGGAGGTGGGCGAGCGGCTCGGCTTCCTCGAGAATGTGGGGCTCGGCTACCTGACGCTCTCGCGCGGCGCGTCCACCCTCTCCGGCGGGGAGGGGCAGCGGGTCCGCCTCGCCACCCAGATCGGGAGCCGCCTCGTCGGTGTGCTCTACGTCCTCGACGAGCCCTCGATCGGCCTCCACCAGCGTGACAACCAGCGGCTGCTCGCGACCCTCTGCTCCCTTCGGGACCTGGGCAACACCGTCCTCGTGGTCGAGCACGACGAAGAGACGATCCGCCGGGCGGACTTCATCGTGGATCTCGGCCCCGGCGCGGGCCGCCGGGGGGGCGAGGTGGTGGCCGCGGGTCCGCTCCCCGCGATCCTGGCCGAGGAGCGCTCGCTTACGGGAGCGTATCTGCGCGGCGACCGCGGGATCCCTGTCCCCGGGTCGCGGCGGGAGCCCGATCCCGCGAATGCGCTCACCGTCCGGGGGGCGGCCGGCCACAACCTCCGCGGGATCGACGCCCGCTTCCCGCTCGGCGTCTTCACCTGCGTGACGGGAGTCTCGGGATCGGGGAAGTCCACCCTCGTCAACGAGACGCTCTACCGCGCCCTCGCGCGTGTGCTCCACGGCTCGACGCGCCTCCCCCTCTCCCACCAGTCGATCGAGGGGACCCGGCGGATCGACAAGGTCATCGAGGTCGACCAGTCGCCCATCGGGCGGACTCCCCGCTCGAACCCGGCGACCTACACCGGGCTCTTCACGCCGATCCGCGCACTCTTCGCCGAGCTCCCCGAGTCGAAGATGCGGGGATACGCGCCGGGCCGCTTCTCCTTCAACGTGAAGGGCGGGCGGTGTGAGGCGTGCCGCGGCGACGGGATGATCCGCATCGAGATGCACTTCCTCCCCGACGTCTATGTGCCCTGCGAGGTGTGCCGGGGCCGGCGCTACAACCGGGAGACGCTCGAGGTCCGCTATCGGGGCCGGTGCATCGCGGATGTCCTCGAGATGACGGTCGACGATGCGCTGGATTTCTTCCGCCCCATCCCCCGCATCCGCCGGCGCCTCGAGACGCTCGCCGGGGTGGGACTCGGCTACATCCACCTGGGCCAGGCGGCGACGACGCTCTCGGGCGGGGAGGCCCAGCGCGTGAAACTCGCCACCGAGCTCTCCAAGCGGGCCACGGGCCGCACGCTCTACATCCTGGACGAGCCGACGACCGGGCTCCACTTCCAGGATGTCCGTGTGCTTCTCGAGGTCCTCCACCGTCTCGTGGACCTCGGCAACACCGTCATCATGATCGAGCACAACCTCGAGGTGGTGAAGACGGCGGACTGGATCGTGGACCTCGGCCCGGAGGGGGGAGGAGGCGGCGGTAAGATCGTGGCCGAAGGGAGCCCGGAGGAGGTGTCGGGATCCGCCGGCTCCGTGACGGGCCGCTATCTGGCGAAGGTGCTCGGGGAGAGGCGCGGGGCGGATCTCCGCCCCTCCGCCGCGCCCCGGTCCGGCGGGGAGGAGGAGCCTGCCGCTGCGGCGCGGGATCCGGGGGAGGACGCTTCCGGCGGATGACCCGGCGCCCTCCCCGGAGAGGGTGCGGCGATCTCCGGCGGACGTTGATTCGCTGCGGGCGCGGGCCTATCCTTCCGGGACGCGGCGCGGCGGCGGCCCGGGCGCGGGGATCCGCGCAGGCGCGCAGAGGCTTCCGTCCGG
Source organism: uncultured Gemmatimonadaceae bacterium (assembly GCA_964532325.1). Lineage (GTDB taxonomy): Bacteria > Gemmatimonadota > Gemmatimonadetes > Longimicrobiales > Gaopeijiaceae > JAAXGI01. Next base: position 57,601 of record CAZHGS010000006.1, read on the forward strand.
GTACCGGCATCGGGCAAGGGGGGACATGGGCATCTTCGCGAGGATCTCGAGGGTGGTCCGGTCCTATATCAACCGATTGCTGGACCAGGCCGAGGACCCCGAGAAGATGCTCGACCAGCTGATCGTCGAGATGCGCGATCAGCTGGTGGTCGCGAAGCGGGAGGTCGCCGTCTCGATCGCCGACGAGCGGAAGCTCCGCCGCGACGCCGAGAGGGAGCTCAAGCAGGCGGGCGACTGGGAGCGGCGCGCGGTTCTCGCCGTCCGGGAGGGACGCGACGATCTGGCCAAGCAGGCGCTCCTCAGGCAGAAGGAGCATGCGGGGCACGCCGCGGAGCTCCGCCGCACCTGGGAAGCGCAGGCCCACGAGGTCGAGAAGCTCAAGGCCTCGCTCACGGAGCTCTCCGAGCGGATCGAGCAGGCCGGCCGGCGGCGCAATCTCCTGATCGCGAAGCAGAAGCGCGTGGAGGCGCAGGCGCGGATCCAGGAGACGCTCTCCGAGCTCTCCGAAGGATCCGCATTCGGTGCGTTCGACCGGATGGCGGAGCGGATCGAGGACGCCGAGCGGCGCACCACCGCCATCGGCGAGGTGTCGGAGGCGCTCGGCGGAAGCTCCCTCGAGCAGGAATTCTCGCAGCTCGAGTCCGGTGACGAGCTGAACGAGCGGCTCCTCTCGCTCAAGGAGGAGATGGGGCTCCTCCCCGCGGCGCCCGAAGACGGGAGGCAGCCCTCCGGGTTGCCGGCGCCCGGCGGAGCTGCGATCGCCGAGGAGAGGCTCCTCGAGGAGTTCGACCGGCTGGACCGGGAGGCCGGCGGCTGAGGCCGGCCGGGCAACGGTGAATACCGTCTACCTGGATGGCGCCTACCTCCCCCGGGAGGAGGCACGCGTGCCGGTCGACGACCGCGGGTTCGTCTTCGGCGACGGCGTCTACGAGTTCACGCCCCTCTACCGGGGTCGGAGCCTCCGGCTCGAGAGCCGGCTCGGGCGGCTCCGTCGCGGGCTCCGGAGCCTCAAGATCGACTACGACGCCGGTGCGGTACCCGGGATCTACGCCGGGCTCATCGACCGGAACGGGCTCGCGGAACGGGAGGCGTCGGCGCTCTACATCCAGGTCACCCGGGGTGCCGGGCCCCGGACCCACGCCTTCCCGCGCCCGGCGGCCGCCCCCACGGTCTACGCCTTCCCCGTCCCGCTTCCCTCCCCGGACGCCGAGGCGTGGGAGGCGGGCCTCACCGCCGTGACGGTCCCCGACACCCGGTGGGGACGGGTGGACCTCAAGACGCTCCAGCTCCTCCCGAACGTCCTGGCCCAGGAGACGGCCGTGCGGGCCGGGGCCGACGAGGCGATCCTCGTGCGCGACGGCCTCGCGCTCGAGGGGGGGCGGAGCAATCTCTTCACCGTACTCGGCGGGGTCGTGCGCACCCACCCGGCCTCGAACCAGATCCTCCCGGGGATCACGCGCGCGATGATCCTCGAGCTCGCGGCGGAGCGCGGATGCGAAATCCGCGAGGTGGCGACCCCCGTCGATGCGCTCGCCGACGCCTCCGAGGCGTTCCTGACGGGGAGCAGCACCGAGCTCAAGTCCGTCGTCCGCATCGACGGACGGCCCGTGGGCGACGGCGCGCCGGGTCCGGTCGCGAGGGAGCTCTACGGGGCGTTCCGCGAGGCGGTCGCGAGCGGGCGGCTCGAGGGGTGACGGCCGCCGGGTTCAGCGCCCGATCGGCACGCCCTCGCGCACGCTCCGGAGGTGGAGCGAGAGGGAGCCGATCACCGGAATGCGCGAGGTCAGGCGGACGAGAAGGCGGCGGTCGTCGTCGGTGAGGTAGATCTCCGCCTCGCCCCCCTCGCCGAAGAGTCCGCGTGCCCGGATGATCGGGCGGACGACGATCGTCTCGAACGTCCCCGCCGGCACCTCGATGACCTCCTTCCGGAGAACCTCGAGGATGACCGGGTTGCGGTCCGCGATGAAGTAGCGGTCGAACGTATAGCTCTCCCCGACCACGAGGGGGAGCGAGCGCGCGTAGTAGAACAGGGAGACGTCGTCGAGCGGGAGGGCGGTGATCATCTCCTCGCTCTCCCCCGTGTCGAGCCGGTCCCAGTAGCCGGCCGCGGGGTAGATCTCGTAGTGGCGGTCCGCGCTGTAGCCCGCCTCGCGCACCTTCTTCAGCGACCGGAGGGTGGCGAGCGTCTCGACGTCGAGCCACGACTCGAAGTGGTCGTCGACGCGCACGAGGGGGATCCCGCCCTCGATCCGCCAGGAGATGTGGTAGGAGGGCCGGCTCCGGACCGGCTCGACGGTCACGACCTGCATGATCGCGCCGCCGACCGAGAAGGGGCCGAGCCTCATCTCGTACTCGGCCTGCTCGCCCGGGCCGAAGGGGACCGGGGCGAGCGGGCTCCGCACGCGCTCCGGGGCGGGCACGCTCCCCCTCGCCCCCGGCGTCTGCCCCCCGGCCGGCTCCGGACCGGCGGTGAGGAGCGCGGCTCCGGCCAGGGCCGCGAGCGCCGCGGGCGCGGGCATACGCCGTCCCGCTCCCTCCGCCCTCCGCGTCAACCCGGCTTTCCCTTGCATCGCGCGTCCCTTCTCCCCTCCGTCCGGCGCTCTCCCTACCGGTAGATGAGGCTCCGCTCCCGTGCCCCGGCGAAGCCCTCGAGCCCCGCGCCCCACTCCGCCACCAGGGCGTCCGGCGCGACGCCGGCCTCGATCCCCTCCCGCAGTCCGGCCGAGCCGGCGAGCCGGTCGAAGTGGGCGGTGTTCCACTCCCACCGCGCCCCGGCGATCCGCCGCGCCTCGACGAGCATCGCGACCGCGGTTCTCGTCGGATCGTAGCTTTCCGGATCCGTCACCTCGAGTCGTACACCACGAACCTCGGTGCGGTCGAACTTCGCGTCCCCCGGATCCTCCGGCACGAACCGCGCCGGGTGGAACCGGACCCCGGGAAGCCCCGCGCCGGAGAGGAGCGCGGCGAGGCGCTCCCCATCGAGCCAGGGGGCGCCCACCCACTGGAAGGCGCGCGCCGTCCCGCGCCCGACCGAGAGGTTCGTGCCCTCGAAGAGGCAGGTGCCGGGGTAGTGGAACGCGCTCTCGAGATCCGGGAGGTTGGGGGAGGGGGGGCGCCAGGGAAGGCCGGTATCGGCGAAGTCCATCCCCCGCCGCCAGTTCGCCATCGGGACCACTGTCAGCTCCGCCTCCACCCCGAAGTGGTCGCGGAAGAGGCGGGCGAGCTCGCCGGGCGTCATTCCGTGGCGCATCGGGAGGGGGTAGAGGCCGACGAAGGAGGCGAAGGCCGGGTCGAGGATGTTGCCCTGCACGAGCTCGCCGCCGACGGGGTTCGGGCGGTCGAGAACGACGAAGGGGATCCCCGCCTCTCCGGCGGCCTCCATCGCGTACGCCATCGTGTAGACGTAGGTGTAGTAGCGGGCGCCGATGTCCTGGATGTCGAAGAGGAGCACCTCGATCCCCCGGAGCATCGCCGGGGTGGGCCGGCGGGTCGCCCCGTAGAGGGAGTAGACGGGAAGCCCCGTCGCCGCGTCCACAGCATCGTCGATGCGCTCACCCGGCGCCGCCGTCCCCCGGATCCCGTGCTCCGGCGAGAAGAGCGCGACGAGCTCGATCTCCGGATGCCCGAAGAGGAGGTCGATCGACGGGGTGCCGTCTGCCGAGATCCCGGTGTGGTTCGTGACGAGCCCGACCCGGTGGCCCGCAACGAGGTGGAGCGAGTCGGTCAGCAGGACATCGATACCGGGCCGGGTCGCCTGCGCCCCGCTCCCGGCTCCGCCCCCGCCGGGTGCTCCCCCGCCGGGGCCCGTGAGCGCCGCTCCGGCGGCGGCCAGTGCGCCGCCTAGGACCAGGAGTGCGCCCGTCCGCCTCCGCACGCGGCGCGCGGATTGTCGCTCCATCGCCATGCTCCTAGCTTTTCCCCGGTGCGTGGTCGGAAGATCGGCGTGGCCCGGTGCAGGGTCAAACGGGGCCTGACCGTTGAGCCACCCGGTCCGGGCGGGGCCCGCCGCCGTCCCGCTCCCGCCGTCCGCCTCGGCTCCGGCCGAACCGCTTGCCAGCTCCCCGATCCGGCGCGCGCCGGATCCCCGGCCCCGACAGACGGAGAACGCTCCCGGCGCATGCGTGGCTCGACCCTGGACGAGATCGACTACAAGCTGCTGGAACTGCTCCAGCAGAATGCCCGCATGTCGCAGCACGATCTCTCCGAGGCTGTGGGACTCTCCTCCCCGGCCACGGGTGAGCGCCTCCGCAAACTCGAGGAACGGGGCGTCATCCGCGGCTTCACCGCGATCCTCGAGCCCAAGCTCCTGGGCCGCGACGTGACGGCGTTCATCGCGGTCGCGAGCGACAGCTCGCGCTACTACCCGGAGTTCGTGGCCCGGGCCCGCAAGCACCCCGAAATCCTCGAGTGCCACGCGATCACCGGGCAGGGGTCGCATCTCCTCAAGATCCGGACGGGGGACACCTCGACTCTCGAGCGCCTGCTCTCCGAGATCCAGTCGTGGCCGGGCGTGCACGGAACCACGACGAGCATCGTGCTCTCTGCCGTCAAGGAGACCACCGCCCTCTCGCTGCGGGTCGGACGGGACACCCCGTGAGCGTACGCGGGCGCCGCGTCGAAACCGGGTCGCGGGGGAGAGGGAGGCGGCACGGGATCCGGAGGAATGCCGGCGCGGGCCGGGTGGGTCCCCGTCCGCCCCGACCGGACGACGCCGTGCCCTAGAACTCGAGCGTCTCGCCGAGCGGCCCCGCCGTGTCGTGCACCGGCACCTCGGGCTCGCCGTCCGGCTCGTCCTCGTGGATAAAGCTGTCCAGATGGCGCCGCGCCGCCAGGAACGCGGGATCCAGGAGGTGCTCCGGCCGCCGCGGACGGGGCACCGGTACATCCATGACGTGCTGCACCGGACCCGGCCGGGGAGGGAGAACCACGACCCGGTCCGCGAGGAAGATCGCCTCGTCCAGATCGTGGGTGATAAAGACCACGGTCACATCCACCTTGCGGCAGATCTTGAGGAGGTATCCCTGCATGCGGGTCCGCGTCTGCGAGTCGAGCGCGCCGAAGGGCTCATCCATCAGCAGGATCCGCGGGCGGCTCGCGAGCGCGCGGGCGATGGCCACCCGCTGCTTCATCCCGCCCGACAGCTGGTCGGGGTAGTGGTTCGCGAATCCGCCGAGTCCGACGAGTTCGATCCACCGCATGGCCTCATACTCGGCCCGGTGCCGTTCCGCCCCCGCCATCTTCAGCCCGAAGACCACATTCCCGCGCACCGTCAGCCAGGGGAAGAGGGTGTAGGCCTGGAAGACCATGCCCCGGTCGGGTCCGGGTCCGTGCACGGGCGTTCCGTCGAGCCGGATCTCGCCGCCGGTGGGCTCCTCGAGGCCGGCGATGATCCGGATCAGCGTGGACTTCCCGCACCCGGAGCGGCCGATCACGCAGATGAACTCGCGGTGCCGCACCTCGAGGTGAAGCCCCCGGAGGGCGAGGAACGGACCGTCGGCGCCCTCGAAGCGCTTCTCGAGATCGCGGACCGAGAGGACGACGGGCCGGGCCCGGTTCCGATCGAGCCGCTCCCGGACCCCGGGCCTCAGGAGCGGATCGGGAAGGGGGTCAGGAGGCTGCGGCATCGACGTGCCCGGAGGCCGGCGGGAGCGGCCCGGGGCCCAGCCGGCGAAGGAGGCCGGCGACTCCGCGCGGGACGAGCGTCAGCCAGCTCCAGAGGGCGCGGGCGAGGGGGCCGGCTTCCCCGCGCTGCCAGGGAAAGAGGACGCGGGCACCGTACTGGAGGATCTGGTCCGTCGTGAGACCGATGACCCCGATCACGATGATCGCCGCGTATACGAGGTCGAAGTTGAAGTAGCGGCCCTGCTGGGCGATGTAGGCCGTGACCCCGGACTTGGCGCCGATCAGCTCGGCGACGATCAGGTAGGTCCAGGCCCAGCCCAGAAGGATCCTGAGGTCGGCGTAGAGCTGTGGGAGGACGCCGGGGACGATCACATGGCGGACCAGCTGCCGCCGGCTCGCGCCGAGCGTCTGCGCGGCCTCGAGGAGCGAGCGGTCCAGGCGCCGCGTGGTGTTCGCCACGATCAGCACCATCTGGAAGAAGGTGCCGATGAAGATGATCGCGACCTTCGGGGCGTCGGCGAGCCCGAAGACCGCCACCATCAGCGCACCGAACACCGGGGCCGGCATGTAGCGGATGAAGTCGATCGGTGGCTCGACGAGCCTCGCGACGACCGCGAAGGTGCCGGCGAGCAACCCGAGCGGGACGCCGACGAGGCACGACCAGAAGAATCCCCAGAAGATCACCCGGAGGCTGTGGCCGATGCTCTCGTGGAACCAGATGTCGTCGCGCAGCTGCGGCGGCTCGGAAAAGACGCGGTAGAGTCCCCGCGCCACCTCGTGCGGCGCGGGGAGGAAGACGGGGTTCGCCGGGCGGCCCGCCGCGGGCGCGCCGCCGCCCCCCGCGGCGGCCGCGTTGGCGAGCGCGAAGTCGCTTCGCCCGTACTGCTTGCCCTGCTCGAGTCCGGTCCCCCCGGCGTCCACGATCTCGACCATGGGGTGCCAGATCCACGGCACGTAGCTCACCGCGCTCCAGACGGCCAGAGGGAGCACGAAGGCGAGCACCATGACGAGCGACGCCCGGCGGGGGGGCAGGCCCTTCCCGACGGCGAACCACGGTGCCCGCTGGGACGACGCGGCCACGGGCCTACTGGTCCGCCATCGCGTGTCCGCGCTCGGCCGCCACCTCGAGCGTGAGGCTCGGGTCGATGTAGGCGGTCGAGAATTCCTCGGCCGGGTAGACCCCGTGCTCGACGTTGAATGCGTCGACGATGCGGCTGCTCCCCGCGAGCGATCCGAAGCCGAGCTCCTCGCCGCCCGTGAGCACCGTCACCGCCTCATCGAGCGAGAGGATGTAGGTGCCGGCCAGGAGCGGCTCGTATTCCCCGGGCGTCAGGTTCACGCGCGCCGCGAGGATCGAGAGCATCTCGTCCCTGTTGGCGGGATCGGCCATGTACTCCACGACGTCGTACCAGGTGCGAACGACCCGCACCCACTCCTCCCGGCGGGCGGTGAGGCTCTCCCTGGACACCTGGAGCATGTCGTAGATGATGCCCGGGGCCTCGGCGCTCGTGTAGATCGGCCGGCTTCCGGCCACGACCCTGAGTGCCTGTCCCGACGCCGGCTGCCATGCCGCGATCGCGTCGACCCCGCCGGCCGCCAGCGCCTGCGGCGCCTCGTTGGTGGGGATGTTCACGAGCTCCACCTCGCCGGGATCGATCCCGGCCGCATCGAGCGCATGCAGGAGAAGGAGGTGGTCCACGAACCCGATCTCCACCCCCACCCGCCTGCCGACGAGGTCGCGCATCCCGGAAATCCCGTCGCGCGCCACGATCATGTCGTTGCCGAAGGAGTAGTCGTTGACGAGGATCGCCGTCGACGGCTTCTGCGCGGTCGCGCCGGAGACGAGCGCGTCCCCATTCGTCATCGCCACGGCGTCGAGAGCCCCGGCCGCGAAGGCGTCCATGCTCGGCACGTAGTCCATCCAGATGAGCTCGACCGCCACACCGTTCGCCTCGAAGAGGCCGTGCTCCCTCGCGACCTCCCACGCGACCCATCCCGGCCAGTCGCTGTAGCCGATGCGGAGGGGCGCGGCCGCGCCCTCCCCCGTGGCGGCCCCGCCGCACCCGGCGAGCGCGAGGAGAGAGAGGCCCGCCAGGACCCGGCGCGCGGCGGCACCCCGGGCGCTCTTCGTCGTCTTCCAGATCATCTTCATTCGTCCGGTCAGGGTTCGGTTCGGGATCGGGGCAGCGCCGGGATCCACGGCTACATTCCGCGCGAGACGTCCAGCACCACGCGGGTCCCGCACGAGGTCGTCCCGCCGAAGCAGGCGCTCTCGTCCAGTTCGGTGCCGACGAGCCGCAGGCCGACCGTGATCGCGTCCCAGGTGACCGCCGCCCCGACCCCGTAGTCGAGGTAGTCGGGCGTTCCGAAGACGTCGTTCAGCTCGATCGTCTGCTTCCCGACGCTCCCGCTCAGCGTCATGTAGGAGACCGGGAACTCGAGCGTTCCGGCCATGTAGAGCGCCGACCCCGAGCCTGCGAAGAAGTCGGGGGAGTAGAGGGTGGAGAGCCCGACTCCCGCCGGTCCGACCGGGTGGCTCGCCGCGAACGAGAGCTCGTAGAAGTTGTAGCTCCGGCTCGAGGCGGCACCGGGGTAGGCGTAGTAGACCGCGCCGGCGTCGAGGGCGAGCGAGCCGACCTCGAGGGCGAACCCGCCGTAGGCGTCCAGCTCCATCTGCGCCCGCGGCCCGCTGTCCGCGAGATCGCCCTCACCGAAGTTCACGCTCGACGCCCACGCCCCGAAATAGAGGCCGGAGGGGTGCGCGAGGTCGATCGATCCCTGCAGGGCAGGCTCGCGCAGCGTCTGCGAGATGCCCCGCAGGGAGTAGTCGGTCATGAGCGAGATGCTCCCGCTGACCCAGCTCGAGGGGGTGTCGGACATCTCCTGGGCTCCGAGGGGAACGGTCCCGGAGAGGAGAACGGATATGAGGAGTGCGACGGCGGATCTCTGCTTCATCGGAGGTCTCCAGGGTGAGGTGGCGGACTGTCGGGCGCCGCCCGGCGCCGGCACGACATTTAAAATAGTTTGTAAAAACTGTCAATAGCCTGTGTTTCAAAGGTTATTTCAATATTCAACCTGTCAAAGTGTTGCTATGACGGGTGAGTTTCGATAACATGGGCGCTGCCGCGCCGGTCGCGACCGGCGGGCGCACGCGGGTTCCTGCGGTGGGCACCCCGCTCGACGTGGCCGCACCGCCACGGCATCAGGGAGACCAGAGCGAATGAGTCCGGAATCCGGCACCGCGACGGCCTACCAGGCGCGTGCGCATGCGCGTGCCCAGGCCGGCAGCCAGGTGGCCACGAAGCCGACGATACCGGCTCGCGAGGCGAGAGCCCTGCCCTCCGGTGTCCGGGCGGACGAGGTGGTGTGGGACGAGACGATCGGCGCAGGCGGGTACGCGTCCCGCGTGCTGGCGCGCGGGACGCGCCTCCGGCTGACGGATCTCGAGGGGGACGCGTGCGTGAATCTCCTCCTCTACAACGCCGACGCGCCGGCCGAGCGCCTCAATGTGGCGGACACCGTCAAGGTCCAGTGGAACGCCTACATCGGTCCCGGGAGCCTGCTGCTCTCCGACATGGGGCGGGTTCTGGTGAGCATCGTGGACGACACCTGCGGCCGTCACGATGCCATCTGCGGGTGCTCCAATGCGCGCTGGAACGAGCGCCGCTACGGGAGCGGCGCGAACCACGGCGCGTACCCGAATGCGCGGGACCGCTTTCTGGTCGCGCTTTCCAAGCATGGCCTCTCGCGCAGGGACGTGCCGCCCTGCGTGAATCTCTTCAAGGGCGTGCGGGTGGGCTCCGACGGGACCACCCGACTGCTGGCGCGGCCCAATCCGGTGCCTGGCCAGTGCGTGGAGCTCCGCGCCGAGATGGACGTTCTCGTGGTGATGGCGAACACGCCCCACGTGCTCGACGAGCGTGCCGACTACGTGGTCACGCCGGTTCGCGCCACGGCGTGGCGCGGAGGTGTCACCCCCGAGGACGATCCGGTCCGGACGGCCTCCCCTGAAGCCCTTCGCGCCTTCCAGAACGTCGAGGACTACTACACACGATGAGCACCGTGCCGGCGGAGGGAGTCCCGGGAATTGCCGTGCACGACGAGACGGTGCCGGCGCGCGCGCCCTGGTCCAGGGTGGTCCGGGCGGGACAGACGCTCCGGATCGTGGATCTCGAGGGCAACCAGGCGGTGGATTTCCTGGTCTACAGCCTCCGCGACGACGCCGAGCGCTACAGCGCGCCCGACACGATCGCCGCGCAGCGGAACATCTTTCTCGTCGAGGGCTCCGTCCTCCTCTCGAACGAGGGAAGGCCGATGATGACGATCGTGGGGGACACCGTGGGGCGCCACGACACGATCGGCGGCGCATGCTCCTGCGAGAGCAACACGCTGCGCTACGGTCACCACACGAAGCACGCGCACGCCTGCGTCGACAACTTCCTCCTCGCCCACGCCCCGCGGGGACGGGGGAAGCGCGACATGGTGAGCAATGTGAACTGGTTCATGAACGTGCCGGTGGAGCCGGACGGCACGCTCGGGATCGTCGACGGCATCTCGGCGCCCGGCAAGCATGTCGATCTCCGCGCGGAGATGGATGTGCTCGTGGTCGTCAGCAACTGCCCCCAGGTGCACAATCCGTGCAACGGGTTCGACCCGACGCCCATTCGGATGATCGTCTTCGAGTCGTGAGCCTCGCGCGTCACCCCTCCGCCCCGGACGCGGTCCTCGAGGTTCTCGCGCCGGGCACCTTCACCACCGTCCAGGACTATCCGGGCCGGGTCGGCTACTGGTCGGTCGGAGTGCCCCCCTCCGGTCCGATGGACGGGCTCTCGTTCCGGCTCGGCAACCGCCTGGTCGGCAATGGAGAGGGCGCGCCCGGGCTCGAGATCACGCTCCGGGGCCCGAGGCTCCGGTTCGGGCGCGAGACGGTCGCGTGCCTCGCCGGCGCGCGCTTCGCCGCCACGCTGGACGGGGTCCCCCGGCCTCCGTGGTCACCCTTCGCGGTCCCGGCCGGCTCCGTTCTCGACATCGGGCTCGTCGAGGGACCGGGCCTCAGGGGCTATCTCCTCGTTCGGGGGGGGCTGGACGTCCCGGTCCACCTCGGCAGCGCCTCCACCTTCGTGCTCGGCGGCTTCGGGGGGCACGAGGGCCGCGTGCTCCGGACCGGTGACCGGGTGGGGCTCGCGCCGGATCCCCGGGCGGGGCTCCGGCCCGGGCCGCCGCTCCGGGCCGAGGGGATCCCGCGGTTCAGGCGCGAGTGGCAGCTCGGCGTGCTCTATGGACCGCAGGGCGCTCCCGAGTTCTTCACGGCCGGGGATGTCGAGATGCTCTTCTCGGCGCGGTGGGAGGTCCATCACAACTCGGCGCGGACCGGGGTGAGGCTCGTCGGCCCCAGGCCCGCGTGGGCCCGCCGCGACGGGGGGGAGGCCGGGCTGCACCCCTCGAATATCCACGACAACCCCTACGCCCTCGGCGCCGTGGACTTCACCGGCGACATGCCCGTCATCCTGGGCCCGGACGGTCCTTCGCTCGGCGGTTTCGTCTGCCCGGCCGTGGTGGTGCAGGCGCAGCTCTGGAAGCTCGGCCAGCTGGCGCCGCGCGACCGTGTGCGCCTCGTTCCGATCCCGGCGGAGGCGGCCGCCGCCGCCGAGCGGGCGCAGGATGCGGCGGTCGAAGCGCTCGCCGCGCCCCGGGCCGCGCCCTCCAGGGCCCCCCGGAGGCACCGCCCGGGGGTCACGGAGCTCCGCCGCACCGAGGTCGCCGGCACGGATGTCGTCGTCCGTCCGAGCGGGGACCGCTACCTGCTCGTCGAGTTCGGCCGCGACGTGCTCGACCTGGAGCTCCGCCTCCGGGTCCACTCGCTCGCTCGTCGGCTAGAGCGCATGCGGTGTCCCGGGATCGTGGACCTGACCCCCGGGATCCGGTCGCTCCAGCTTCATCACGACGCGCGCATCCTCCCCCGCGCCCGGCTCCTCGAGATCCTCGACGAGGCGCTCGCCGGGCTCCCGCCCGCCGATGGTATCGAGGTCCCGTCACGGGTGGTCCACCTCCCGCTTTCGTGGAACGATCCTGCGGTGCGGGAGACCGTGCGCCGCTATATGAGCGGGGTGCGCGCGGATGCGCCGTGGTGCCCTGACAACATCGAGTTCATCCGGCGCATGAACGGGCTCGCGTCGGCGGATGCGGTCCGGGCGATCGTCTTCGGAGCGAGCTACCTCGTCATGGGACTCGGAGATGTCTACCTCGGCGCCCCGGTCGCCACCCCGCTCGATCCGCGCCACCGTCTCGTGACGACGAAGTACAATCCCGCGCGGACCTGGACGCCCCCGAACGTCGTGGGGATCGGCGGCGCCTACCTCTGCGTCTACGGGATGGAGGGGCCCGGCGGCTACCAGCTCGTCGGCCGCACGGTGCAGGTGTGGAACGACCGCCCGACCGAAGACTACGCCGAGGGGAAGCCGTGGCTCCTCCGGTGCTTCGACCGGATCCGCTTCTTCCCGGTCGGAGAGCGGGAGCTGGCAGAGATCCGCGACGACTTCCCCGCCGGACGCTACCGGATCCGGATCGAGCCGGGCACGCTGCGCCTGCGCGACCACCGCGCCTTCCTCGACTCGATCCGGGACGAGGCGGCGGCCTTCAAGCGGCGGCAGCACGCGGCGTTCGAGGCGGAGCGGCGCCGGTGGCAGGCGGCGGGAGAGCTGGACGTCCGGGACCCGCGGCCCGCCTCGGCGCCCCGGGCGGGCGTCGTGGTGCCCGCCTGATCCGTGGACCCCCTCACGGTCGGGGGGCTTGCCGCCCGGTACCGGGCCGGCGAGACCACGCCCGAGGCCGTGCTCGACGAGGTCGCGCGCCGGATCGCGGCACGGGGGGACTCCGACGGCGTCTGGATCGAGCGCGTCCCCCCTCCGGCCCTGGAATGCCGGCTCCGGGCGATCGAGGCGCGCCGCGCGCGGGGGGACCGGCTCCCGCTCTACGGGATCCCCTTTGCCGTCAAGGACAATATCGATGCCGCGGGGCTTCCGACGACCGCGGGGTGTCCCGCCTACGCCTACCAGCCGGCGGAGGATGCCGTGGCGGTCCGGCGCCTCCTCGACGCGGGCGCGGTCCTCGTCGGGAAGTGCAACATGGACCAGTTCGCCACCGGGCTGACGGGCGCTCGCTCCCCGTACGGCATACCCCGGTGCGTCCGGAGCCGGAGCCATATCGCGGGGGGGTCGAGCTCAGGCTCGGCCGTCGCCGTCGCGGCCGGCCTCGTCGCCTTCGCGCTCGGGACCGACACGGCCGGCTCGGGGCGGGTTCCCGCCGCGCTCAACGGGATCGTCGGGCTCAAGCCGACCCGGGGGCGGATCAGCACGAGGGGCGTGGTTCCCGCCTGCCGCACACTCGACTGCGTCTCCGTCTTCGCCCACTCGGTCGACGACGCCCGCGCCGTCCTGGAGGTGGCGGAGGGGTACGACGAGGCGGACCCGTTCTCACGCCACCCGCCCCGCGGCATGGGGCCGACGGCCGATCCGCCCTTCCGCTTCGGCGTTCCACGCGACGATCAGCTCGAGTTCTTCGGGGACGAGGAATCCGCGCGACTCTACCGCGCATCGCTCTCCACCCTGGCCGGCGCCGGGGGGCGGATGACGGAGATCGACTTCGAGCCGTTCCTCCAGGCCGGGGAGTTCCTCTACGGCGGTCCCTGGGTGGCAGAGCGCGACGCAGCCGTCGGTGGCTTCATCCGTGCCAACCCGGACGCCGTCCACCCGGCCGTCCGCGCGATCGTGGTCGGGGCCGCGCCCATCACGGCGACGGAGACGTTCCGGGCGATATACCGCCTGGAGACGCTCCGCCGCCGCGCCGCCTCGACCTGGCGGCACGTCGACGCGCTGGTCCTTCCGACGACCGGCACCACCTACCGCGTCGAGGAGGTGCTCGCCGATCCCTTCTCCCTGAACACGAGGCTCGGCCACTACACGGCGTTCCTGAACCTCCTGGACCTCTGTGCCGTCGCCCTCCCCGCGGGCTCCCGGGAGAACCGGACCCCCTTCGGAATCAGCCTCGTCGCGCCCGCATTCGCCGACCGGCTCGTCTGCCGGCTCGCGAGCCGCTACGAGGCGCACGCCCGCGGCGAGCCGGTCGGGCGGCCTGAAGCGGGTCCGGAGGGAGGTCGGCGGCGTGTTCGGCTCGCGGTCGCGGGGGCCCACCTCTCAGGCCAGCCGCTCAACCACCAGCTGGCCGCGCGCGGCGGCCAGCTGGTCCGCGCGTGTCGGACGGCGCCTTCCTACCGGCTGTACGCGCTCGCCGGCGCCTCACCGCCGAAGCCGGGGCTCGTCCATGCCGGAGGTGCGGGGGCTGCGATCGAGGTAGAGGTGTGGGAACTCGGGCTCAGGGCCTTCGGCGCCTTCGTCGCGGAGGTGCCCCCGCCCCTGGCGATCGGGAGTGTGGAGCTGGACGACGGAGGCGTCGTGAAGGGGTTCGTCTGTGAGCCGCGCGCGGTGGCGGACGCCACCGAGATCACGCGCCACGGTGGCTGGCGGGCCTGGATCTCCCGGAAGGCGTAGCACGGCGTCCGGGGCGGGATCCCGCCCCCGGTTGTTCTCCTGCGCCGGCCGGTCCCGATCCCCCGGGCCGAGGCGGACCACCCCAGGACGACTTCCTCACCGGGCTCCCCGATCAGACGCCGGCCTTCGACCGCGCCGAGCCCGACCCCGTCCCCGACCTCGAGTTCGACCGGTCCCTGTCCGACGACTTCGACCTCTGCGGATCCCGAGTCACGCCGGCCGGGGGACTCTCCTTTCCGCGCAGTCTTGCGCGTAGGGAGGTGCGGAAATTAACATGCTTACCGCTCTATAATGATAATAGATTCTCATTCTCATAGTGCTGATCCCTTCCTCGAGTTGTGGAGATCCGGTCATGGTGCGATCTGCAGTAGTCCTCCCGTCACGCCCGTCGGTTCGGTGGCGTATCCCGTTGCTGATCGGCTTGCTGATGTGCTGGGTCGCCCCGGCGTCGGCTCAGGTGGAGATTCGCGTCGTCGACGCGGAGTCCGGTGTCGTGCTGCCGGATGCGCAGGTGGAGGTGGTCGGGAGCGACGGAGAGCGCGTCGTCGCCGAACCGACGTCGGACGGCGGCTTCTCGATTCCGTCGTCGGGTACGGCCGAGATCCTCGTCACCTCGTTCAGCTACCTGCCCCGGCGCGTCGAGGTGGGCGCGGAGGTGCCTCAGGTGATCGAGATGACCCCCTCTCCGCTCGAGGTGGACCAGATCACCGTCACGGCGACCCGAACGGAGACCCGACTCGAGGACGCGCCCGGCGCCATCTCCGTCATCAGCCGCCCGCAGCTTCAGACGCGGAGCATCTCACGCATCGACCACGCGGTGTCGTTGACGCCCGGCGTATACAACCACCGGGCGACGGTGCTCGACGACGGACACGGCTCCATCTATCTGCGTGGATTGCAGGGCCAGAAGCGGACCCTCATCCTGGTGGACGGTGTCCCGATGAACGGCGCCTACAATGGGAATTTCCGCTTCGCCGGGTTCGCGGGTGAGGATGTCGAGCGGGTCGAGGTCGTGCGGGGGCCCGGCTCCAGCCTCTACGGGGGCTACGCGATGGGCGGCGTCGTCAACTACATCTCGCGCACCCCCGATTCCCGCTCCCTCCGGGCCGAACAGACCTACGCACCGGGGATCGGAGGGGACAACGCGCTGGCCAACCAGAGCTCGACGTACCTCTCGGCGGGGGACCGTTTCGGCTCCGTCTCGGTGCTCGCCTCGTTCCGGCGCCACTCCACCGACGGCTACTCCTGGGCCGACGTCGCTCGGTCGGCCCGCGACGGTGAGGGCGACACTCCCATCACCGGCTTCCTACCGTCCCAAACCCGGACTGGAGGTCCCGCCTACATCGTGGGCAACCGCGGCGTCCGCGGGGTGGAGGATGACGCGTTCACCGGAAAGGTGACCTGGGACGCGAGTCCGACGACGCGCCTCTCGGCGATGGCGATGCGCATCACAGCGGCCCACAGCCACGACGCGCCTCAGTCGTATGTCACCGGCCCGAACGGGGAACCGGTGTGGTCGGGCTCGCTGACGGTGCAGGACGGCGGAAGCCGCCGCATCTCCCTCTCGGAGAGCAACTTCCTCTCCAGCTACGGCGGGAAGGAACACCTCTACGTAACCGGGAGCGTGGAGACCGCGATCGGGGGGCTCGAGCTGCGGGGGGTCGGAGGGTACAACGACTACGAATCCTGGTACAGCACGTACGACAGCAGGGGCGCCAGCTACGAGGGCGGGACCGGCAAGATCGTGCGCAATCCCTCGCCGAGCTACGTCACCGACCTCCAGGCAACGACGCACCTCGGTGACCGGCACGCCATCACCTTCGGCGGCACCTTCAAGCGGGACCGGGCCGATCTCGACGAAACGAACCTGATGAACTGGCGGGACAGGGAGACGACCGACGACCTGCGGTACGAGGCGGCCGGGACGGTCTCGACACTCGCGGGCTTCGTGCAGGACCAGATCGAGATCAGCGATGCGGTCAGCACCTACGTGGGTCTGCGCTTCGACCGGTGGCGGACCCATGACGGTTTCGCGAACGCCGTTGGCACGGAGGGATATCCCGCGAACTACGAGGCCCGCACGTCGTCGTTCGTGAGTCCCCGGGTTGCGCTGTCGATCAAGCCCCATCTTGACACGAGACTGAAGTTCTCGGTCTCCCGTGCCTTCCGGGGCCCCACCGTCTTCGAGCTCTATCGCACCTGGACGCTCTCGTCCGGACGCGTCTACTACTCGAATCCGGATCTCGGTCCCGAGACCATGACCGCGATCGAGGCGGGGATCCAGCAGCGCTTCGGCGTCTTCACGGCGGGGATCACGGGGTTCCACAACGATGTCAAGGACCTGATCGACCGGCGTTCGCTGGAGGGCGGAGACGCGATCTACATCAACACCGGCCAGGCGCGCACGAGAGGAGTGGAGCTGCAGGGTGAGTACCGGCTGGCGGCCTCGGCGCGCGCCTTCGCCAACTACACATGGACGGACACGGAAGTCATCGAGAACGAAACGGCGCCCGAGACCGAAGGGAAGAGGCTCACCACCGTGCCCGAGCATATGGCGAACATGGGCGTGGAGCTTCTGTCGGCGCCCTGGACCGCCGGAGTCCACGGCCGGTACGTGGGCAAGCGGTTCGGCCTGGATACCAACGAAGACATCGTGAACGGCGTCTTTACTGCGTACGACCCGTTCTTCCTCATGGATCTCCGTGCCCAGTACCGCTGGCGGAGCGTCCAGGTGGGCGCGAGCGTCGACAACGTCCTGGACCGCAATTACTACGACTACTACCTGGCTCCGGGGCGCACCCTTCGTCTCGAGATGGGGGTGGACGTCCGTTGATCCCGGCCTGGTCGGCCCTCACACCGGCAGGGGCGATTCTCGGGATACTCGTCGGCGCGCTGCTCGTCCGGCGGGCCCGGTCCCACCTGGTCCAGGCGCTGGGTGTTGCGATGATCGCGGGTGCGGCGTGGCTCCTTGCACGTTCGCACCTGCCGGGCGATCTCCCCGCGGAATCCGCCGCGGGGGTGGGGGCGGCCGGGGGCTCTGAGTCCGGATCCGTTTTCGCCGTCGCCTCGGTGCTGATCCCCGTGGCCGTAGCGGTCGCGGGATTCGTCCTCTCCTCCCGTCTCGATCGGGCATAGAACAGGGCACGTCATGGATCCTCTCGTCTCGATCGAGTCGTTTATCTATCTCCTCTCGACGGCCCTCTTCTATCCGGTCCTCTTCAGTCTGGCGGGAATGGTGGCATGGTGCGCCTTCGCGTCGGGGAGTGTGCTCCGCGAGATGCTGGAGCGTCGCCGCGATCCCGATCGGGTCGTGAAGAGCGAGGCCGTGCGCCTGGAGGCCGCCGTTCGCTCGTCCGATGGCGCCGACGGGCTGGCGCTGGAGGCGGCTTTGGGGGATGTCCGGCGTCGCCTCACCCGGCGTGTCGACCGTGTTCGCTTCGCCGTCCGGGTCGGTCCGTCGCTCGGGCTCATGGGGACCCTCATTCCGATGGCCACGGCGCTCGGCTCGCTGGCGGGGGGAGACCTCCCGGCGCTCGCCGGCCGGATGGTCACGGCCTTCGCCACTACGGTTGTCGGCCTGAGCGTCGGGATCGTCGCCTATCTCCTCACCCTGGTTCGCCAGCGTGCGGCGGACCACGACCTGGACCTCCTGCGCCTCCACGCCGAGCGGCTCTACAACGAATCCGTGGGCGATCGCAGACCCTCGGAGAGCGAACTCCCGGAGCGCAACGAACCGTGGGAGTCTCACGACGCTCCGGATTCCCCCGACCCTTCGGAGCCCAAGGAGACGGTCCATGCGATCCCCGCGTGAGAGGTGGAGAGGGTCCGGGATGCGCGAGAGTACCCTCGACGATCCGCTGTCCGGCGTCGCGAACCTCTTCGACGCGAGTCTCGCCTTCATCGTGGCGCTCCTCATCGTCCTCTTCGGCGTGTGGGGGATGTTGGACCTCTTCGATCCCGGCGCCGAGTTCACCCTGGTGAAGCAGAACAGCGACGGCACGATGGAGATCATCACGAAGACGGCGGAGGAGATCCGGGTGCAGGAGATCACCGATACGGAACTGGAGGGACAGGGCGTGCGACTGGGCACCGCCTACCGGCTCGCGGATGGCCGCGTGGTCTACGTGGCGGACGGACCGGTGTCGCCATGAGGCGTCTCGACCGGATGTCCAGGGGGGGCGGGATCTGGGTGGCGGCCGCTTTCGCTGTCGTGGGGATCGCCGCCATGAGCCCCACGCCGCTTCGGGGTCAGGCCCACGTGACCCTGATCCTGAGCGACTCCCATACCGAGGCGACCGCGGCCGTGATCCGCGCCCTCCACGAAGAGGATCCGGGCCTTGGCGACCGGATCCGGTTCCACCTCTTCCCGACCGACCCCGCCCGTGTCGACCTCGCGGCTCTGGGGGCGTCCCGGCTCGTGGTGGCAAACGTCCACCAGACCGACGCGTTGGAAGCGCTTCGAGCCGCTCTGGAAGAGCGCGTCGCGGCCGGCGCCGCGGTCTACGCCGTGGGTGGAACGCCGCTCGAGGAACAGCTCGGGGAGGCCGGGTTCCGCTTCGACCCCACCGTCTACCTCTACTACGAGCAGGGAGGCCCCGAGAACCTCAGGAACCTCATCCTCTTCCTCCTGGCGCGGGAGCTCGGGGAGGACGTCGCGGCGGCTCCGCCGCGGCCCATGCCCGAGGAAGGGATCTTCGATCCTCACACGGACCGCGTCTTCCACGACTACGAAGCATACGTCGAGGCGTACGAAGCGTACCGGCCGGACCGGCCGTGGGTCGGGCTCACCGTGCTCCGGACCTACGTGATCTCGGGCCAGACCCGTCACGTGCGCGCCATGGCCGAGGCGCTGGAGGAGCGGGGGCTGAATGTCCTGACGATCTTCGGGCACCCCGAGCCCCCGAACCTGGAGCGCTGGTTCTTCGACGAGGCGGGCGCGCCGCGCGTGTCGGCGGTCGTGGCCATGTCGCTCCGCCTGGGGGTCGATCCCGACGCATTGGGACCGGTGCTCGAACGTCTGGATGCTCCCGTCCTCAACGCGATAGCCCTCTCGAACCAGTCGGCCGTCGAGTGGCGGGAGGATCCGACCGGCATCGGAATCACGGAGCGGGGGTGGCAGGTCGCCAACCCGGAGCTGGGCGGGCTCGTGTCTCCCACCGTGGTGGCCGCGAAGGAGCCCCGGGCCGATCCCGCGCTCGGTCTCGAAGTGCTGGAGTACCGGCCGATCGAGGAGGGGGTCGAGCGGGTCGCCGACCGGGCCGCGGCCCTGGTCCGGCTCGGCGCGACGCCGGCCGCGGAGCGGCGCGTGGCGATGATCTACTACAACTATCCGCCGGGCAAGGAGAATGTGGGCGCGTCGTATCTGAACGTCCTCCCTGGAAGCCTCTCGGGCCTCCTCGCCGCCCTGGACTCCGCCGGATACGACGTGGGGGGGCGTTCGTTGGAGCCCGACTCCATCTTCGAACGCGTGATGGCGGTCGGCCGGAACGCGGGGCCGTGGACGGGGGGCGAGCTGGACCGCCTCGTCGGCTCCGGCGAGCCGGTGATGGTACCCGTCCGCCTCTACCGGGAGTGGTTCGAGCAGCTTCCCGGAGGTTTCCGCCGCTCCGTGGTCGAGCAGTGGGGCGAGCCCGAGGAGGGCCGGATCATGACCTGGACCGACCCGGACGGCGAGTCGTTCCTGGTCCTGCCGGCCGTCTGGTTCGGAAACACGCTCCTCACGGCCCAGCCGCTGCGGGCCGCGCCCGTGGACGGTGCCGGTGCCCACGGCGCCGGAATGGCGATGGACAGCGCGACCCACTCCTATCACGACCTCGCCCTCCCTCCCCATCACCAGTACGTGGCGTTCTACCTCTGGCTCCGCCACGAGTGGGATGCCCACGCGGTCGTCCACGTCGGCACGCACGGCACGCACGAATGGCTGCCCGGGAAAGAGGCGGGGCTCGACGAGGACGACGCTCCCGAGGTCCTGATCGGCGATCTCCCGAACATCTATCTCTACATCGTCGACGATGTGGGGGAGGGCCTGCAGGCGAAACGGCGGGGTATGGCGACCGTGGTCGACCACCTTACCCCTCCCTTCGACCGGGCGGGGCTGGAGGGGGGGCTGGCCGACCTCCAGGCGATGATCGACGACTGGAACGTCGCGACGGACCGGAGCGGCTCCGTGGCTGAAGTCCGCAGGGCGGAGATCAACGCGGCGCTCCTCGAGCGGGGGATCCTGACCGACCTCGGGATCGATTCGGTGCGTACCGAGATGGAGATGGAGGCGGTCGAGCACCACCTCCGCGCGATCGGCAACGCCGACATCCCCTACGGACTCCACGAGTTCGGACGGTCGCCGAGCCCCGAGCTGGCCCGCGCGACCGCGGAGGCCATGGCGGCGCGCGACGACGCTTCGTCCGAGGCGGAGCTGGAGGCGAAGATCCGCCGGTACGAAGAGGACCTCCTGGCCAGCGGCCCCCGCGAGCTGGCGTCGTTCCTGGCGGCGCTCGACGGGCGCTACGTCCCGGCCGGCGCCGGCAACGACCCCCTGCGGAATCCGGAGAGCGTGCCCACAGGCAAGAACTTCTTCGCCTTCAATCCGAGCCGGATCCCGTCCGGGGCGGTGTTCGCGCGGGGCGCCGAACTGGCGGACAGCCTGGTCGCCGACTACCGGGCCCGAAACGGGCGCTGGCCCGATCGGCTGACCTACACTCTCTGGAGCACCGAGACCCTCCGGCACGAGGGGCTGGTGGAGGGCCAGGTCCTCCGCCTCCTCGGGATGCGTCCCCGCTACGATCCACGGGGAAATGTCGGAGGGGTCGAAGCGGTACCGCGTGAGGAGCTGGGCCGGCCCCGGGTCGACGTCACGGTGATCACCTCCGGACTCTACCGCGACCTCTTCAGCAATCTCCTCGAGCTACTGGACGGTGCGGTGGAGATGGCCGCAGCGCTGGAGGAGGAGGACAACCAGGTACGCATCAAGACGCTCCTCGCCGAACGCAGGCTGCTCGATGAGGGCGTCTCGGAGGAGATGGCGGCGCGCCTGGCCCGAGCACGCATCTTCGGAGTCCCCAAAGGAGCCTACGGGACGAACCTCGAGGACGCGATCCTGGCGTCGGATCAGTGGGAGGAGGAGGGGCAGATCGCGAACCTCTTCCTGGGGCGCATGAGCCATGTGTACGGGCAGGGGTTCTGGGGCGACCGACCCGAGGAGGTGGCGCCGGAGCTGAGCGACCGGGACGGGTTCTCGGTCGACCTGCTCCGGGGCGCGCTGGCAGGGACCGACGTGGCGGTACACAGCCGGTCATCCAATCTCTACGCGACCCTCGACAACGACGACTTCTACCAGTACCTGGGCGGAGCGGTCATGGCGATCCGCTCGGTGGACGGGACGGCGCCGGAGGTAGTGGTGTCCGACCTCACCAACCCCGGCTCGGAGCGGCAGGAGACGCTGGCCCGATTCATGGGCCGGGAGCTCCGCGCCCGCTACCTCAATCCGAAGTGGATCGAGGGGATGATAGCCGAGGGCTATTCCGGGGCGCGGTTCGTGAGTCGCCTGGTCTCGAACCTCTGGGGCTGGCAGGTCACGGTTCCCGACGCGGTGGACGACGCGAAGTGGAACGAGATGTACGCCACCTACGTGGAGGACCGCAACGGCCTGGGGCTCGACGAGTGGTTCTCCCAGCGCGAGCACGCGTGGGCCTATCAGACCATCGTCGCGCGCATGCTGGAGACGAGCCGTCGCGGTTACTGGGACGCCCCCGCCGAGGTCGTGGCCCGGTTGACCGAGGAGCTCTTCGAGTCGATCGAGGCCGCGGGCGCGGCGTGCAACGCCCTGGTGTGCAACAACGCTCCCCTCCTCGCCTACGCGATGGAGAATCTCGACGCGGCACCGGGTGCGGCGCTGGCCACCGCCATTGCCGAAGCGCGCGGGGCTCCGTTGTTGGCGACGGACGTCGTGGCCGAGGCCGCGGAACTCGCCGGCGACCCGACCCCCGCTCCCGCCGATGCGGAGCCGATCCCCGAGGCCGCGGTCGAGCCGGCCGCGGTCGAGGAGGCCCGCGCCGACGCGGCCCCCCGGATGGTCCAGGGGTTCGAGATGGTGGAGCGTGGCGAGACGGTCCCCCCGGTCACCTCGCAGCGGGCCCTGATGCTCCTGCGCACCGGGTTCCTCCTGCTGTTGGGCGCTTTGGCGGTGGGGTGGGGGACCGGGGCGTCCAGGCGGCCCCGCCACTCATTCTAGCGGTCGCGGAAGCGGCTGTACCGGTTGGCCGTTCGGATGGACAGTGCGGTGATCCAGCCAGAGAAGCCGTAGCCTCATCCCCCCTATGCCGCTGCAGCTCTCGGTGAATCTCCGCCCCGGTCCGGATCGGGCCGGGCCCCTGGGATAGCGGCTGGGCTGGGAAGAGCGCCGCTTCGAGTGCGGCGTCGTCCATCCCTTCCGGCAACGGCCGCGACAAGCCCGCCTCGGCCGCACGGCTCACCTACCTGCTCAGCGTGCTGATGGCGATGCCCAGGGCTGCGGCGATCTCCCGGTGGCTCCGCCCGAGACCTTACTTCAGGCGTGCAACCTCCCGAGTGCTCGGTGTGGATAACCTCGGCTGTGCCGGATTCTTCTCCTCTCCTCGGGGGGCCTCTGCGAGGATGGAAGACCGGCTCGCTGCCTGAGGTCATCCGGCGCTGCTGCTCGCTCACTTCGGGGTGATCGTCCTGCCTCGGAATCGGCCATGGTTTCTTCGGACTCCCTGATCGCGTTCCACAGGAGACACCGATCGCGAACGTTGTGCGGGATTGCATGGGATTGCATCAGTAGTGCAATACGTTCTGATATAATCAGTCACAGGACACACTGACCGGTATCCTTCCCCCACGAGATTGCGGGGTCTGGGCGAAAATCACCCGTATTGCATCATTTCAGGCTCGATGGAAGTGATACACGTACTCCGGTTTCCGGCGTAATACGATGCCAGGACGGCGAAGCGGATCGCCATTGAGCGCGACGTTTGTGCGGCGGGTGAAGGACCCTGGTCGGTACGGGGGCGGGTGCGGCGGCCACGGCCTCTATCTGCGGGTCCACAAGATGGCGAACGGCCGGCCCAGCAAGAGCTGGGGCCAGCGGCTCCGGATCGGCGGGAAGGCGACGAACGTGGGGCTCGGCCCGTATCCGGTCGTGACGCTGGCCGAGGCGAGGGCGAAGGCTCTGGAGAATCGCCGGGTGGCCCATCGCGGGGGCGATCCGCGACGCGGGCGGGTCCCGACCTTCCGCACGCTTGCCGAGAAGGTGATCCGCCTCCGCGCCAGGTCCTGGAAGGCAGGGTCGAACACGACCCGGCAGTGGAGGTCCGGCCTCCGGGACCATGCGGATCCGGTGATCGGGGCGAAGCCCGTGGGCGGGATCACCCGTTCCGACATGCTGGCCATCCTGACCCCGATCTGGCACGAGAAACACGCCACCGCCCGCAAGGTGCTCGAGCGGGTGGGCGTCGTGCTCCGCTACGCGGTGGACCAGGGCCTGGCTCAGCACAACGTGGCCGATGCGTCCGAGATCCGTGCGGCACTCCCGAAGGTGAACGGGGCGGATCCAGCCGATGCCTCATTCCCGGCGAGGGAGGCGCGGGTCTCGTCGACCGGCTGAATCCGGTCGGTCGGGAGTCTCATGATCATCCGCCGATGATCGGTCCGCACCCCCCGTTCGTCCCTCTCGTTGGACAACGCCGCGGATTGTCGCTCCATCGCGATTCTCCTAGCTTCACCCCGGCTCCTGTCCCGAACGCCGCCGCTTCCGTCCGGAGGTTGAACGGGGAGCCGCAAGGTGCTCCATCGCGGGAGACCCCGATGCTTCGCCCCACATCCTGCGAACCGCCTGCAGGGTCCTCGGCCGGTGCCGCACCCCTGCGTGTGCGGGTCCTGTCGGGTCGGGAGGGCCGGTGACGGGAGGAGGTGCCCGCGGGTTGCCCGGCATCGCTTCCGCCCTCCTCCTTCTCGCCGCCGGGTGCGGAGCGGCTCCCCCCACCCTGGCACCGCAGGAGGCCGAAAGCCGTCCCTACCTCGTCTCCGAGCCGGACACGGAAGGGGAGCGGTGGGTCGACGACACCCTCGATGGCCTCACTCTGAGGGAGGCGGCCGGCCAGCTCGTCTTCCCCTGGATCTCCGGAGGGTACGCGGCCGACGACGATCCCGAGTTCCTCGAGACTGTCGAGTGGGTCGAGCGGTGGGGGATCGGGGGGGTCGTGATCTCGATCGGAACGCCGCATGCGTACGTCGCGAAGCTGAACCGGCTCCAGGAGCGCGCGGCCGTTCCCCTTCTCGTGACCTCCGATTTCGAGAACGGGGGTCCGGCGATGCGCATCAACCACAGCTACGCTCTCCCGAGCCTCCTCGGCCAGGGGGGCGGAACGAGCTTTCCCCCGACGATGGCCTTCGGCGCCGTCGGGGCGGAGGCCGAGGTCGAGCGGTTCGCGCGGATCACGGCGCTCGAGGCCCGGGCGGTCGGCGTGCACATGAACTTCGCGCCCGTCCTCGACGTGAACTCGAACCCGGAAAACCCGATCATCAACACCCGCTCCCTCGGGGAGTCCCCCGGGGAGGTCGCCACGCTCGGGCGCGCCTACATCCGCGGGGCGCGGGCCGGAGGGGTTCTCACGACCGCGAAGCACTTCCCCGGCCATGGGGACACCGAGGTCGACTCGCACCTCGAGCTCCCGGCGATCCGGGCTGACCGGGAGCGACTCGACCGGGTCGAGCTCGCTCCCTTCCGGGCCGCCATCGAGGAGGGCGTGGATGCGGTGATGACGGCGCACATCGCCCTTCCGGGCATCCTCGGCGAGGGCACGCCGCCGGCGACGCTCGCGCCCGAGATCATGACCGGGCTCCTCCGCGAGGAGCTGGGGTTCACGGGCCTTCTCGTGACCGACGCCCTCCGGATGGGGGCGATCACCGCCGAGTACGGGGCGGGAGAGGCCGCCGTCCTCGCGCTCGAGGCGGGCTCGGACGTGATCCTGATCCCGGCGTCGGTACCGTCCGCCGTCGAGGCGATCGTCGGGGCCGTCGAGGAGGGCCGCGTCCCGCGCGAGCGCCTCGACCGGTCCGTCCGCCGGATCCTCCACGCGAAGGCGAGGGTCGGGCTCGACCGCGAGGCGACCGTCCCGATCGAGGGGGTGAGTGCCCGCGTGGGTACGGACGCGCACAGGGAGGCCGCCCGCGAGGCGGCGGCCCGCTCGATCACCCTCGTTCGCGACCGCGACGGGCTCGTGCCGCTCGACCCGGACCGCTACCGCCGGATCCTCAGCGTCACCTACGCCCCCTCGACGAACCTGGTGGCCGGGCGCGAGTTCAACGGGATCCTGTCGCGCCTCGTCGGCCAGCTCCGGACGTCCAGGGTGGGCCCCGACACGCCCGGCGCGGAGTGGGCATCCCTCCTCGGGCGGGCGGCGGACTTCGACGCCGTGCTCGTGGGCGCGTACATCGCGCCCCAGGCGGGAGCCGGGAGTGTCGCGCTCCCCGATCCCGTTGCGGAGTTCATCACCGCGCTCGCCGGGGAGAGTCCCGTCGTGCTCATCTCCCTCGGGAATCCCTACCTGCTCAGCGCGGCGCCGTCGGTCGGGAGCTATCTCCTCGCGTGGGGCGGCCGCGAGGTCTCGCAACGCGCTGCGGCCCGCGCCGTCGCGGGCGCGGAGCCGATCGGAGGCCGCCTTCCCGTCACCATCCCCGGGCTCCACGAGCTCGGCGAGGGGCTCGCGCGGGCCGCGATCCCGGCCATCGCGGCCCGCGGGGAGCCCCGGAGGGACCTCCTCGATGAGGCGGGTCTCGTCCGGGAGGGGGGCGGGGAGCGTCCGGCGGAAGCGGCGCCCGACACTCTCCCCGGTGAGGTGGGGCTCGTCCTCCCCCCCCCGCTCCCGCCGGGGCGTCCGGTGCCGGGGAGCTGGCGTGCCCTCGGGGTCTCCCCGCTCGAGGCCGATCCGGCCCTCGTCGGGATGGACGCCGGCGCCCTCGGGGAGCTCGACGCCTACATCGAGGCGGCGCTCGCCGACTCCGTCGCCCCCGGAGCCGCGCTCGCCGTGGGCCGCCGCGGCCGGCTCGTCCGGCTCCGGGGCTACGGCCGGCTCGACTGGGATCCATCGAGTGCCGCGGTCACCCCCTACTCCCTCTACGACCTCGCCTCGCTCACGAAGGTCGTCGGGACAACGACGGCGATCATGATGCTCGCCGGAGAGGGAGCGATCGACCTCGACGCGCCCGTTGGCCGCTACCTCCCGGAGTTCGCGCTCGGCGACGGGCGGAAGGCTGCGATCACGATCCGCGACCTCCTCCTCCACCGCGGAGGGCTTCCCCCCTTCATCCGCTACTTCGAGGATCTCACCGGACCAGGGCCGATCCGCGAGGCGGCGTTCGCGACCCCCCTCCAGACCGCGCCGGGGGAGGAGACGATCTACTCCGATATCGGATTCATGACGCTCGGCTGGGCTGTCGAGGCCGCAGGCGGCCGGCCGCTCGACGCCTTCCTCGAGGACCGCCTCTTCGACCGGCTCGGGATGGCCGACACCGGGTTCAACCCCGACCCCGCCGAGCGGGTGCGGACGGCCCCGACGGAGGTCGACGAGGCCTACCGGGGCCGCCATGTGGTCGGTGAGGTCCACGATGAGAACGCCTGGGCGATGGGCGGCGTCTCGGGTCACGCCGGCCTCTTCTCGACGGCTGCCGACCTCGCCGTCTTCGTCGGGCTCCTCGCGGGCGGGGGGATGCTCGAGACCTGCGCCTTCGAGGCAGCAGGAGGCCTTCCCTGCGGGGCGAGGAGCGTCGACGTGCGGCGCCGGATCCTCGCCGAGGAGTCGGTCGGCTCCTTCACGGCCCGCGCCTCCCCCGCGTCGAGCCGCGCTCTCGGGTGGGACACGCCGTCGGCGGGCTCCGCCGCGGGGGACTTCTTCAGCGCGCGCTCGTTCGGGCACACCGGCTTCACCGGCACCTCGATCTGGGTGGACCCCGAGAACGAGCTCTTCGTGGTCCTCCTCACGAACCGGGTGAACCCGACCAGGGAGAACGCCCGCATCTTCGAGTTCCGTCCGAGGGTCCACGACCTTGTGATCGCCGCGATCTCGGACCGCGACGTCCCGCTCCGGGACGGCGGATGACGGGGCTCGACTGGGCCGTCATCCTCGCCTACTTCGCCCTCGCCACGACGATCGGAGTCTCGCTCGCCCGCCGCGGCGGGCGTTCGGTAGCGGACTATTTCGTCGGGGGCCGCGCGCTCCCCTGGTGGCTCGCCGGCACCTCGATGGTCGCCACGACCTTCGCGGCGGACACGCCGCTCGCCGTGACCGAGCTCGTCGCGCAGTACGGGGTCGCCGGCAACTGGCTCTGGTGGAACATGGTGATGAGCGGGATCCTCACCGTCTTCTTCTACGCCCGGCTCTGGCGCCGGGCGGGCGTGCTCACCGACGTAGAGTTCACCGAGCTCCGCTACGGGGGGCGGCCCGCGGCCATCCTCCGCGCCTTCCGGGCCGGCTACCTCGCGCTCCCGGTGAACCTGATCGTCATGGGGTGGGTGAATCTCGCGATGGTCGAGATCGCCTCGGTGGCGCTCGACATCCCGCGGCTCGCCGCGCTCCTCGTCTGCTTTTTCCTCGCCGCCGGCTACTCCGTCCTCGCGGGGCTCTGGGGTGTCGTGGTGACGGACTTCTTCCAGTTCGGCCTCGCGCTCGGCGGCGCGATCGTGCTGGCCGTCTTCGCCGTGGAGGCGGTAGGGGGGATCTCGGGCCTCGAGGCGGGGCTCGCTGACGTCTACGGATCGGCCGAGGCGGCGACCGCCCTCCTTCCGGCCACGGGCGTCGCCTGGATGCCCGCGATCACCTTCGCGGTCTACCTGGCCATGAACTGGTGGGCCTCGTGGTACCCCGGTGCCGAGCCCGGCGGGGGCGGCTACGTCGCGCAGCGGATCTTCTCCGCGCGGACCGAGCGGGACGGGCTCCTCGCGACCCTCTGGTTCAATGTGGCCCACTACGCGCTCCGGCCGTGGCCATGGATCCTCGTCGCGCTCTCGTCGACGGTCCTCTACCCGGGACTCGAGAACCCGAGGCAGGGCTACGTCATGGCGATCCTCGACCTTCTGCCGCCGGGTCTCACCGGGCTCCTCCTCGCCGGACTCGCCGCCGCCTACATGTCCACGATCTCCACCCAGCTCAACTGGGGGGCGAGCTACCTCGTCAACGACCTCTACGCCCGGTTCCTCCACCGGGGAGAGGGAGAGGCCCACCTGATCCGCGTCTCCCGGGCCGCGACCCTCGTCCTCATGCTCGCCTCCCTCGTCGTCACCTACTTCATGAGCTCGATCGAGGGCGCCTGGCGGTTCCTCCTCGCGATCGGCGCGGGGACGGGCCTCGTCCTGATCCTCCGCTGGTACTGGTGGAGGATCAACGCCTGGTCGGAGATCGCGGCGATGGTGGCGTCGCTCGCGGTCAGCCTCGTGCTCTGGTTCGGCGCCGGGCTCGACCCGGACGATCCCGGGCAGTGGGCGGGGATTATGATCGTGACGGTCGCGTGCTCGACCGCCGCATGGCTCGCCGCGACCTTCCTCACCCGTCCGGAGCCGGACGAGGTCCTGGAGGGGTTCTACCGGAGGGTGCGTCCCGGGGGCCCCGGATGGAGCGCGGTCTCCACGCGGCTCGGCTTCGGCCGGGAGGAGATCGAGGGCGGGGCGCTCAACTGGACGAACTGGGTGGCCGGGGTGGTGGCCGTCTACACCGCGCTCTTCGGCACCGGGAAGCTCATCTTCGGAGCGTGGGGCGAGGCCGCGGCGCTCCTCGCCCTCACCGCCGCCGCCTTCGCCTGGATCGCCCGGAACCTCCGCGCACTGCCCCCTGAGCGCGGGTCGGGGAGGTGAGCCCCGCGGGCCCTATGGCGGGTCAGCGCACTGGGAAGAAGATATCCGTCCGCCACCTGGACGGGTCCGGCTCGGCGCCGGGATCCGTCTGGTAGACCTCCCACGGCGCGCCGGCGCCCTCGAGGCCCTCCGACTCCATCCACGCCGTGAGCACCGACCAGGTCGCGCCGAGCCCCTCGTAGGGGCCGAGGTGGGTCACGGTAGCGGCCGTGCCCGCGGGGAGCTCACCGGCCTGGACGCGGCCCGCGCCGGCCATCGGCGACGCCACGGGAATCGCGCACTCGAACTCGATGGTCTCGCCCGGCGGCGAGTGGTAGATCGCGAGCGGCATCCCGGCGAGCTCTCCGCCGTTTCCCTGGACATATCCGTGGACCTCGCCGAAGAGCTCTCCCATGACGGCTCCGAGCTCGCTCATCGGAGCGGTCGACCGGATGCCCACGATGGGCTGCGCCTCGAGGCTCGTCGTCCCGCACCCGGGCTCCTTCGCGTCGCTCCCGGTGGTCGCCGTGTCGCAGTCCAGCTTCATCGTCTCACTCTCCGTGGTCTTCGTCTCCAGGTGGCCGCGACCCCTCCCCGCGCGCCGGAACGGCTGATGATACGTCATCGCGCCGCCTGAACCAACGGGGGAGGGGGGGATCCGGCCGCGGCGGCCGGCGCGCGCGTGCCGCAGGCCGCGAATCTGGTGACGGCCGTCCCCGCCAACTACGATCATCCATCGTGTGGGAGTGCGCGGACCCTCCCGTCCGCGGCGCTCGCAAGACCGCCCCGCTCCCGGCTCCTGGCCGGCGGTAAATGGAGGTAAGGCATGGCTGAGCTCTCCGTTGGCGAACTCCAGTTCATCTTCAACACCTTCTCGTTCCTCCTCTGGGGCGTTCTCGTCATGTGGATGGCGGCCGGCTTCACGATGCTCGAGGCCGGCTCGGTCCGCACGAAGAACGCCTCCGTCATCTGCCTGAAGAACATCGGCCTCTACGGAATCGCCGGCATCGCGTACTACGTCATCGGATACAACCTGATGTATGTCGATGTGGGCAGCTTCGTCGGTTCCCTGAGCTTCTTCCGGGGCCCTTCGCCCGATGAGCTCGCGCTCCTCGCGGGGACGGAGGGCGCGCGCGAGGCGGTCGCCGCCACCGACTACGCGGTCATGTCGGACTGGTTCTTCCAGATGGTCTTCGTGGCGACAACCGCCTCGATCGTCTCCGGGGCGCTGGCCGAGCGGGTCAGGCTCTGGTCGTTCTTCGTCTTCGTCCTGGTGCTCACCGCCGTCATCTACCCCGTCGTCGGTGCCTGGAGCTGGGGTGGCGGCTGGCTCGGCGCGATGGGGTTCCAGGACTTCGCCGGCTCGAGCGTCGTGCACGCCACCGGCGGAGCCGCCGCACTGGCGGGCGCGCTCGTGGTCGGGGCACGCCGAAACAAGTTCCGCGACGACGGCACGGTCACGAGCACCCCCCCGTCCAACATCCCGGTGGTCACCCTCGGCGTCTTCATCCTCTGGTTCGGCTGGTTCGGCTTCAACGGCGGTTCCCAGCTCGCCTTGGGGGGCGCGACCGACGTGCTGGCGATGGCCCACGTGCTGGTCAACACGAACCTGGCGGGCGCGGCCGGGGTCATTGCCGCCATCGCGGTCTCGCGGCCCATCCTCGGGCGGGTGGATCTGCTCGCGGGTCTCAACGGCGCGATCGCCGGCCTCGTCTCGATCACCGCGGGGCCGGATATCACAAGTCACTACTGGGCGATCGTGATCGGCGCGGTCGGCGCCGTGGTCTGCACCGCCGGCATGAAACTCCTGGAGAAGCTCAGGGTGGACGATGTGGTCGGCGCCGTACCCGCACACCTCTTCGCCGGCACCTGGGGCACGCTCGCCACGGCCATCGCGGCGGGCGCGAATGTCGGCATCCAGCTGGTCGGCGTCGTCTCGATCGCGGGCTTCGCGTTCGTGACGTCGTGGATCGTCTGGTCGGTGCTCGAGAAGACGATGGGCGCCCGCGTCTCCGATACGGTCGAGCAGTTGGGTCAGGACGTGGCCGAGCTGGGGATCGATGCCTACCCCGAGTTCGTGCTCATGCCGGAGCCGGACTGACAGCCGGGAGCGAGGGCGAAGCCGGGGGGGAGCACGCGGCCCCGGCCCGGCGGCCGGTGCGAGCGCCGGCTGCCGGGGCCCCGTGCCCGCGCGCTAGGTCCAGAGGCCGATCACCACGGCCATCAGGACCACCGATACCGCCTGGTAGCCCGCGTCGATGACCCAGACGATCCGCGGCTTGTCCGAGAAGAGGTTGTTGGTGAGGCCGACGGTGGCCGAGAAGCCGAGCCAGAGGATGAGGCCGGTGTGCAGCGTCGAACCGACACCGTCGCCGAAGTGCGGCGCGACGGCGGCCAGGATCGTCGCCATCACGAACCAGCAGAGGAGGCTGATGCCGTACGTCAGCGTCATCCCCCCCTCCATCCCCTCGAAGTCCTCCGCCTTGTAGCCGTGCCCCGCCATCCAGGGCTTGGCGAAGAGGAGCGGCGAGTACCAGAGCATCCCGAGCGCGAACGCCAGGACGGTTGCGAGCGCGACGGCGGGATAGTTGACCTCGGCGAATGCCATGGGGTCCTCCGACGAAGGGGATGATGGGGAGAGAAGCCCGAGCTCCGTTCCGAGTGTAGCCGGAGCGCGGGCGCGGTGTCAGGGTCGGCGGCCCCGCGCCTCCGGCTCCGGCCAGCGCGGCACCCCGACCGGATACCGGTCGGGCGCCGGGATGTCGATCCCGTCCTTCTCCTCGCTCCGGCCCATCGGTCCGGAGGGTCGGCGACCGAGCCGCCCGACCAGTGGCTCTCCAGCTTCGACGCACACCTGCCGCTCCCGCTCCCACCCGTGTCGGCCGGGACCGGGAGCCTGCTCGACGCTCAGCGCGCCCGGTTGACCGCCGACGGCCCGAACGAGAGCCACGTTCCCTGGTATCCCTCGCCGTGGGCGTCGGGCCGGGTCCAGTCGCAGACGCCTTCCGGGAAGATCGCCTCGAGATCGGCCCATTCGGCCGAGGTGAACACGACCTCGTAGTCCGCGGGGTCGAGCGGCTTCAGGCGACAGCTCACGATGTCGTTCGTGAGCGGGGCTCCCGCGACCTGGCGCGGCGTGGGATAGGCCCGGTAGAGCTCGGCGCAGGTGCCCGTCCCATCGAATGCGAGCGGCTCGGTGACCTTCGTCCGCTCGGCTCCGCGCGTGTCCCAGCAGTGGTCCACGAGTTCCGCGGGCTTCGCGGCCCGGACGCGCTCGGCCCAGGGCACCGTGCCGTTCCCCTCCATGACGTTCATGAGCCACTCGTCCATCTGCCGGAAGAGAACCCCGAGGTCCGGCTCCTCCTCGGTGAAGCCCCACCGGCCGCCCACGGCCATCACATGGTTGCCGGCGTGCCCGTTCCCCCTCTCGACCCGTGCGCGGGTCGTGAACTGGTGGACGATCATATGGATGTCGCCGCCCTCGCGGTCGTCCGTGTAGCGCCGGTAGTCGATCACCGGGGTCGCGGTGAGGCCACCCCGCCCGCTCAGGATCCGCCCGGTGTCGAGCGCGCGGCGCGCCGCCTCGGGATCCGCCCGGTGCCGCTCGGGCACATGGTTCAGATCCGCGTCGAATCCGCCGATCTCCCGGTTCAGCGCGAGGAACTGCCCGGTCGTGATCTCGCCGCGATTGAGCACGGCGAGCCCGTACTGGACCCCCCGGTTGTCGAGGGGCCGGGCGGCGAACCCGGTGGCCGGGTCCGTCCCGTAGACGTTGACCGTGTGGTCGTAGACCGTCGCGCGGATCCCCCCGGGCTTCGAGGCGCTGTAGCGCAGCCCCTCGAGAGCCGCCATCCCCACCTCGGCGCCCTGGGCCTCCGGAGGCGCGCCCTCCTCGTGCGTCGCGTCGATCCGCGCGGCTCCGGCGCTCAGGTTCGGGATGCTCCCCCAGGACCCGAACCCGGAGACCAGCCGCTGCTCTTCGGTCGTGAAGAGCCCGGGCGCGGTGTTCGTGAAGTAGTGGTGGAGGAGCCGGGCGTCGGCGAGCGTGAAGATCGTCGCCGATGTCACGTCGGGGAAACTCGAGGCGACGATGATGCCGTCGAAGACGCCGGGGTAGTTGTCGGCGGTCTGGTGGCTCTGGTAGGAGCCGCCCGAGCTCCCGGTGCCGATCGTGTAGACCGGCTCGCCGTAGGCCTCCACGAACCGCTCCTTCACCATGATGTGCGTCTCCGACGCGAGGAGGTCGTTGCAGTTGTTGCCGAAGACGTTGAGGGAAGCCGAGGTGACGCCGTATCCCATCCGGAGGAGTCCCTCGTTCAGGACGACGCCGGTTCCGGCGCCCTGGCGGAACCATCCGCTGCGGCACCCGCCGCCGTGCGTGTAGACGAGCTTCCCGTTCCAGCCCGGGCTCGGAGTCCACGGGTCGGGGGGCGGACCTGCCGGATCGTGCAGTATCGCGCTCTGGTAGATGGCCCGGTTGATGGTTCCGGTCTCCACGCGGACGATGACCGGGACGGTCTCCCCATCGAGCGTCGTGGTCCGGGCCACATCGGTCGCCCCGGCCGCGTACGGCCTGAATGTGCCGTCGGTGGCCGAGAGGTAGACGTGGTCCACGCGGGTCCCGACGGAGCAGTGCTCGTCGAGGGCCGGACCGAGCAGCGCGCCCGTCGCGAGCTCGAACTCCTCGGTCTGGCAGAGGAAGGGCGTCTCGTGGGGACCCGAGATGACGGGCCCCGAGATCGGGTGGTTGGTGACCGTCAGTGTGGCGCCGCGGCCCCCGGAAAGGCGCGCCTCCAGGGTGTTCGGGCCCACGCGGAGACCCTCCACGAGGCCCACGAGCCGGCCTCCCTCCTTCCCGGGCCGGAACCGGTCCGTGACATCCTCTCCGTTCGCCAGGATCTCGATCTCCCCGGCCGGCACCTCGCCTCCGGGATCCACGCCTACCAGGACGTCGCCTCCCGTGACCAGGTGCGCGCGGGTGGAGAGGCTCTCGATGCGGAGGTCCGTGGCTTCGGGGACCTCCGAAGCCACGGAGCAGCCGGCGAGGAGCACGGCGATGCCGGCGAGCGGTGCCCGGCGGGGGAGGCGGAAACGCAGGTCCAGGGGGCTCATGGATACTCCTCGGTCACGGCGGATGTCGGGTCACGGGGGCAGCTCTGCGCTGCGGGAGATCGCGCCCGGGAGATCTCCTGTTACTCTGGAGTGCCGCCCGCCCGGCCGTCAACCGGACCTGCGGCGGCCCGGAACCGCTCGCGGCGGCGTTCGGATGCTGCCGGCGATGGCCTGGGCGGCAGCCGGGCCGGCCGGACCGCTCCGCCGGATCCTACGCCGATCCCCTTCGCCGGATGCCGTCCGCCTCGGCAGGATGCCGCAGCGTGTCGATCTCCTCTTCCGTGCGTTCCCACTCGGAGATGAGGTCGACGAGCATGGTCTGCAGGCGGGACCGCTCGTCCTTGAGCTCCCCGACCTCGCCGGCTCCGGCATTCTGGAAGAAGTCCGGCCGGCAGAAGAGATCGTCGATCGCCCCGACCCGGGCCTCGGCCGCCTCGATCCGGGCGACCAGGGTGTCGCGGCGTGCCCGGATCCGTTTTCTCGCCTCCTTCGAGACGCCGGGCCGGACCCGTCCGGTCCTGGTGCCTCCGCGCGTCCTCGAATCCCGGCCCCCGCCCCCGTCGGGCGATGCGCCGCCGGCGTCCGCGACCCGCGCCCGCCGCTTCTCGCGCTTCGCCTTCAGGATCACCCGGTCCACGTCCAGGTGGTCGTCGCCGCAGAAGTGGACGTACTCCTCGTAGGTCCCGAGATAGTCGACGATGTCGTCGGGCCTGATCTCGACCACGCGGGTGGCGAGCTGGCTCACGAACCAGCGGTCGTGCGAGACGAGAAGGAGCGTCCCGGGGAAGGATCTGAGCCCCTCGACGAGCGCTTCGATGGACTCGAGGTCCAGGTGATTGGTCGGCTCGTCCAGCACGAGAACGTTGGGCCGCTCGATGGCCAGCCCGGTGAAGACCAGCCTCGCCGCCTCGCCCCCGGAGAGGGTGCCCAGCCGCTTCCCCCCGTCGTCTCCCGAGAAGAGCATGAGCCCCATGCGGTCGCGCACGTATCCGATCCCCTGCTCCGGACACAGGTCCCAGACCCAGTCCTCGGCCGTGCGCCTCGAGGACTCGAACAGATCGTGCTGGTCCTGGGCGAAATAGCCCGGATGGGTCTCGTAGCCCCACACCACCTCGCCGTCGTCGGCCTCGAGCTCGCCCATCACGATCTTGAGGAGGGTGGACTTGCCGATGCCGTTCGGTCCCATGACGGCCAGGCGGTCACCGCGGTTCACGGCGAGGTCCACGCCCCGAAGCACCTCGTTGTCCCCGAATGCCTTGGTGACGCCCCTGACCTCGAGCACCCGCTTGCCGCTGGCGCGCACCTGCTCGAATCGGAAGGTCGGATAGCGCCGTGAAG
Source organism: uncultured Gemmatimonadaceae bacterium (assembly GCA_964532325.1). GTDB lineage: Bacteria > Gemmatimonadota > Gemmatimonadetes > Longimicrobiales > Gaopeijiaceae > JAAXGI01. Next base: position 93,058 of record CAZHGS010000006.1, read on the forward strand.
TGGACGGCAGCTCGTCGAGCGCCTCCGCCTGCTTCTCGATGATGCGGGCCTTGCTCTGCGCCTGCCGCGCCTTGCTCGCCTTCGCGCGAAACCGGTCCACGAACTTCTGGTGGTGGGCGATCTCCCGCTCCCGGGCCGCGATCTCCTTCTCCCTCCGCTCCCGCTCCGACCGCTTCGCCTCCAGGAAGGCCGTGTAGTTCCCGTGGTAGAGCAGGATGGTCTGATAGTCCACATCCAGGATGTGCGTCGCGACGTTGTCCAGGAAACGGTGATCGTGGGAGATGACGACGACCGGCCCGGGAAAGCCGTGCAGGAAGGTCTCGAGCCAACGCATCGAGAGGATGTCGAGGTGGTTGGTCGGCTCGTCGAGGAGGAGGATGTCGGGAGAGCTCGCAAGCACCTGGGCGAGAAGAACCCGCAGCTTGAATCCCCCCGAGAGCGTGGAGAGGGGGGCGCGGTGGACGCCCGCCGGGAGCCCGAGACCCTCGAGAATCGCGGCGGCGCGGGACTCGGCCGTGTATCCGTCGTGCAGCTGCACGATCTCCTCCAGCTCGGAGAAGCGGTCCGCGTCGAAGTGCTTGTCGGCGTCCGCGAGGAGCGCCTCCTTCTCCCGCATGGCGCCCCAGAGTTCCCGGTTGCCCATGAGGGCGACCTCGAGGATCCCGTGGTCGTCGTAGCGGAACTGATCCTGGCGGAAGACGCCCATGCGCAGGCGCTTGGGGATCACGACCGTGCCCGCGCTGGCCTCGATCTCGCAGCCCAGGATGTTGAGGAGCGTGGTCTTGCCCGATCCGTTGGCGCCGACGAGCCCGTAGCGTTCCCCCGGGTTTAGCCGGAAGGAGGCACGTGCAAATAGGGTCCGGTCACCGAACGACTTCGCGAGGTTGGAGACGGAGATCATGGGAGGAGAAGCTAACCGATATCGGCCGGGTCGGATCCAGCGATGCCACGGCGGGTCGCGGTCGGCCTGCGCTGTCAGGCGCGTTCGCCCATCACTCCGGGCTCCGCTCCCGCGGGCCGGGCCACCGGGCTGCCGCGGGTCCGGTGCAGGGCGGGATCCCGGTCTTCCCGGCCGTCACGCCGCGTCGCGTCGGCGCTCGGACCGGACGGCGAGCAGGTGGCCGTCCGGACCCGTGTCGCGGAACCGCTCACCTCCCGGAAGCGCGAACGCGGGCGTGATGATCGTCGGTCCCGCGACGGTCATCCGCTCCCTGGGGCCGCCTCGACCTGCCGGTCGCCTTCAGGTGGGCTGCCGGGGAGAGACCCGGGTGGTGAGCACCCGAGCCCGCGCCATCTTCTGCTGGCCGCTTCTCCGCCCCCCGGTGTTCCCACATACCCGTTGTGACTGCAGGAGCTGCGATTGCCGGGGGGATCGCTTGCGAGCCGCGGCCTGTTGCCGGACGTTTTGATCCGTCGATGTTCGCAGACGTTCCGTCGCCGCCAACCCCAAGGAAAGCCGTATGAGACGGGTCTACCCCTACGCCGCGGTCAGTGGGCTGTTTCTCGCATCCGCCCTCTTCGCGGGGCCATCCGTTCTCGCCCAGGATCACCCATCGCGGTTCGAGGAGGTCCGCCGCTTCCGGACGGAGGAGGCCACTCAGGGGGTGGCGGTCGACGAGAACCATTTCTACGCGATCTCGAACCGGCACATCGGGAAGTACGACAAGCGATCCGGTGAGAGAGTGGGCGGTTGGGAAGGGCCGCCGGACGGGCCGATTGTCCATCTGGACAGTGGCATCGTTCTCGATGGCCTTCTGTACAGCGCGCATTCGAACTATCCCGGTATCCCGATGGTGGGCTCGATCGAGGTGTTCGACCCGGAAACCATGGAGCACGTCGGGTCCCACAGCCTCGGGATCCTCGGGGGAACCGCCAATTGGGTCGATCGGCACGATGGCCACTGGTGGGTCGGGTTCGGACACTATGCGGGCCGCGGGGGGCTGCCGGGTCGAGGCCCGGAGTGGACCAACGTCGTCAAGTTCGACTCGGAGTGGCGCCGGGTGGCCGGGTACGTGTTCCCGGGCGAGGTCGTCGAGCGATTCGCCGAGATGAGCAACTCCGGCGGCATATGGGGAGAGGACGGACGACTCTACGCGACGGGTCACGACGAGGGAGCCGTGTTCGTGTTGTCGCTCCCCGAGGCCGGATCGGTCCTCCGGCTCGAAGAGACGCTTCCGGTGACGGCGGAGGGCCAGGGCATTGCATGGGACCCGAGTGAGCCCGGTACCCTCTATTCGATTCTTCGGCCGAGCCGCGAGGTCGTCGTCTCGGTTCTCCGGTAACCGCGCGTTCCGGTGTCGCCGGCCTGGACGGAGGCCCGGCGACGAACGGTGAGGCGTCGGGGCGTCGGGCCGTGAGCCTGCCGGTCCGCATGTCCATCGCGGGAGACTCCGAGAGGGCAGCGGGTGCAAGGCGGATCTCCTCGACCCTCTGCCGGCCCGGCCCGCCGACCGGCAGCTGACCCGACCCGCACCGATCCCGACCGGCCAGCGTTTGGGCCCGTGGCGGGGCCCGCGACCGCGAGCCTGCATCCCTCGGCCCGTGCGGAGCCGGATCCGGGTCGTGCCGTGCAGGGGCCCGCGGCGCGAGTGCGCCTGCCGTCAGCCGGACCGTGGCCGGGTTCCCGGTCCGCGTGTCACTCCTCAGGATTCGCGGGTGTGAGGGAGCGGGCCGGCGGCCCGGCGAATCGGGTGACGCCGTTCAACCCCGCATTGCCATCCGCCATCCGCCGAACTCGCGTTCGAGGACTGCCGCGGCGGCGAGCCCGGCCTCGTCTTCCCCCGGCCCGGCCACGATCTGGACCGAGAGGGGCAGGCCGTCATCTGAGAGGCCCACGGGTACGGAGACTGCCGGGAAGCCGAGCGCATTGAAGATCGCGGTGAGTCCGAGTCCGCCGTACGGCCCCCAGGAGAATCCGTGCCGCCGTGCGGTCGTCGGGAAGACCGGTAGCAGTAGGAGAGCGCCACCGCGCATCTCGTCGAGGAAGCGCGAACGCAGCTTCTCGAGGTGTCCCGCACGCCCGAACCCCATAGCGCGGACCAGCAGCCCGGCCGCAGAGATGAGTGCGATCGGGGCCAGGGCGGCGGGAAACACCCTCTCGTCGTCGTGTCGGTGCCCCGTGAGTTCACGCCATACCGCGACCGGACGGCCGCCGCCGAGGGATCTCCGGTAGCTCGGCAGCCAGTGGCGATGAAGCAACGCGGTCGTCTCCAGCACCGTCCTCGTCATTGGCAGTCCGGCTCGCCGGCGGATCGACATTCCGACCGCTCCGAGGACGTGCGCCGCATCCTGCACGCTGTCGGCCACCTCGCGGCTGACAGGAGGCCCGACGACTGCGGGAGGCAGGAGAACGCGCCGGTCTGCGAGCGGTGGCGATGGGCCAGCCGCCGCCGGAGAGGCCGAGAGTACGGAGAGCGCGAGGCGGAGATCCTCCACCCGCCGCGCGAGCGGGCCCACGGTGTTCCAGCCGGCCAGTGCGCTCGGAGCTTCCGGGACGTGTCCGTCCGTCGGGATGCGCCCCGAAGTCGGCTTCAGGCCGACGACGCCGCAGAATGCGGCGGGCAGACGGATGCTGCCGGCGATGTCCGATCCCAGCCCGAGCGGCGATCCGCCACCGGCGATGATCGCCGCCTCTCCGCCTGAACTTCCCCCGGCGGACCGGTCGACGTTCCACGGATTGCGCGTCAGGCCGACGACGGGGTTGTCCGTCTCGGGGGAGCCGCTCATCTCGGAGCAGCTCGACTTGCCGAGGATGATGGCCCCGGCGTCCCTGAGCCGGCGTACTGCTTCCGCGTCGCGGTCCGCGACGTGCTCGCGGAGATGGTTCGAGCCTGCGGTGAACCGCATGCCGGCCACGGGGATCGCGTCCTTGACCGTGACCGGGACGCCCCAGAGCGGTGGCGGATCGGCCGGAACGCCGCTCTCGGTCAGCCGCCTCGCGGTGCTCATGGCCTCGTAGAAGGCGGCGGCGACGAGCGCGTTCACCTGCGGCTCGATTTCCCTGATCCGCGCGATGTGCATCTCCACGACCTCGAGCGGGCTTGCGTCCCCGGCGCGGATGCGACGCGCCAGCTCCGCCGCGCCAAGTCCGGTCAGTCCGTCCATGGCGTGCCGTGCGGTTGCCTCCCCGATGTCGTGCGGCCGTGGGCTATATCCAGCGGCGCACCCGGTCGCGGTACGTCCGGTAGGGCTCCCCGAACTTTCGCTCCAGGTAGGCCTCTTCGTGGCGGATCGCGGTGCGATGGATGATCACGGCGCAGAGGGGCGTGAGAAGGAGGATCCATGCGCTTGCGAGGAGGAGGGAAGCGCCCGCGCACACGAGGAGCATCATGAGGTACATCGGGTTCCGCGTGAACCTGTAGGGGCCCTCGACGAGGAGCTCGGGGGTGGGGGTCCAGGGTCTCGGGTCCTGCCCCGTCCGCCGGAAGAGGATCATCGGCCATACGGAGAGCACGGCCACGGAGGCGGCCACGATGAAGCCCCCGACGCCGTAGCGGACCAGGGGGGGGATGGTCGTTGCGGTGGCGAGCGGGACGAGCCTCTCCAGTCCGTAGCCGAAGACCATGGTCAGGACCGCCACCAGCGGAGGCGGAACGCGTACGGGCGCGCGGTCACTTCCGGGAGGATCGTTGCTCATGGCCACGAAACCTAATCGTCCCCCGACCGCCTCGCATGCGGGTCGACCGCGTCGCCGGGTCGGGCCCCCGGACCACCGAGATCCCCGCTTCGAGAATCGCCGGCCAGGGGGATCATCGGAGATCGCCGTCGCGGCCGTCGACGCCCCCCCGTCTTGGGCACACCGCCGCCGGTGGCCCACCCGAGGTGCCGACGGCGCTAGAGGCCGGTCTGATCGATCAGCTGCGTGAGGATCCCGAGGTGCCGCCTGAGCCTGTCCCGGCCATCCCGGCTCAGCTGGTACCACGACACCGGTCTCCGGTCCCGGTAGCTCCGGTCGACCAGGAGGTATCCGCAGTCCTCGAGCTTGCGAAGATGCGCCCCGAGACTTCCGTCCGTCTCGCCCAGCACCCGCTTGAGGCCGCTGAACGACATGGCGTCGTGTCGGGAGAGCAGGACGCAGATGGCAAGGCGCACGCGGTGTTCGAGCGGCCCGTGCAGGAGCGCCAGGTCCTCTAGGGCCGCGACCTCGGGGTCACCCCGCGGGCTCAAGATCCCGCTTCCCGGTGAAGGCAGTCGCGACGAGCGCGATGGCGACGAGCGTCCCGGTCACGGTCCAGCCGAGACCCGGCAGCCAGAGCGTGGCCAGGAAGCCAACCGCCAGCAGAAACCCAACCGGGAGGAGGCTCCGTTCGAGGTGGAGCCCCGCCTGCACGTAGGTCAGGGCGGCAAGGAGGACCCAGAGGGAACCGAACCCCCGCCACGTCAGGTGCCCCGCCTGGACGAGCGCGAGTCCGAGAACGCCGGCCGACATGAACGTCGCCCAGTGCAGGACGTGCCTCAGTCCCGCCTTGCGGTCTATGCGCCCGGTCCGCCGGTGCGCCCGTCGGCCGATCCAGGCCGAGAGACCGAAGCCGACCGGTCCCGCCAGCGCCCAGTAGGCCCCGATCCACCGCCCGTCGTCGACCACGTCGACGAGACCGAAGCCGACGAACACCAGGAGTGCCCAGAGGAGATGAATGGCCGGAACGGGCACCGCGGTCGATTGTTCCGCTGCGGCCCTGACGTATGCGATGTCGTCCCGAAGCCTGGCGTTGTCCGTCATGGGAGCCTCCATACTCTGGATCCTAGATTAACTCTTAATTTCAGAGTAACTCTAGAATGCAGAGTATCGTCTGATCGCGCAACAGCGAGGGGATCGGTCCAGGAGAGGATGCCGTCGCTCCGCTGACCGGGGGGTCCCGGGCCCGGGAGGGTACACGACGACGTGCCGCTGGCGTGCGGGGACCGTTGCGGCCCCGCAGCTTGTGCAGGTCGGTCCCGGCTGGCCCGACGTGGGTCAGGTGGGGAGGTAGATGGCCTCTCCCGACTGCGCGCTCCGGTAGACCGCCTCGACGAAGTCCATGTAGCGGACGCCGGTCTCGAAGGTCGCCATGGTGACCTCCTCGACCCCGAGGATCGCGTTGATGAACTCCTCCTCGACGCGGTAGTACGCCTGCTCCTCGGGAGGATTCGGCACCTCGGAGAGCTCCGGGTCGCCGCGGCGGCCGGCATATATGGTCTGGTCGCGGTCGACGTGGATCGTTCCCTCGGTCCCGTAGATCCAGGTCTGGTTCCCGTTCGACATCCCGGTCGTCGCGCTGAACCGCAGGTGGACCTGGGCCTTGTTCGCCAGCTCGTAGAGCACGTCGATGTGGTCGGGGATCGCCACCGAGGTCATGAGACCGTCCGGACCCCGCCGGTAGGGGACGTGGATCTTGGTCATCGCCATCACCCGGTCGCCCGGGCCCATCCAGCGCATCATGGACTCGTAGGTGGACCCGATGTTCAGCGCGTTGTATCCGCTGAACTCGAAGCTGTGGCGCCAGCCCAGCTCGCCGCCGGTATCCGCGAATCCCTGGGGCCCCGTCCGGTCCCCGGTCTGGAGGCGCTGCAGGTCCACCGAGAGCACTTCGCCGACGTAGCCCTCGTTGATCAGCCTCTTGAGCACATTGTCGAGCCGGTAGCTGGTCGATGTGGGAACCAGCTGGCTCACGAGATCGGGATAGCGCTTGGAGGCCTCCAGCATCTCCCTGGCCTCCCCGGCGGTGTTCGCCATCCGGCCCTGGCAGAGCACGTGCTTTCCGCTCTCGAGCGCGGCGAGCGTGATGGTGCGGTGCATGTAGGGCCAGGTGCCGATCAGGACCGCTTCGACGTCTTCGTCCTCGAGCAGCTCCCCCCAGTGCGAGTAGGCGCGCGGGATGCCGAACTCGTCGGCCACGCGCCGGCTCGATTCCAGGCTGCGGTTCGCCACCGCGAGGATCTCGCATTGCGGCATGCGCCGGAAGCCGGGGATCTGGACGTTCCTGACGTTGGCGCCGGCGCCGATCAGTCCCACGCGGATGGGGTCCTGCCGGGATCGCTGCGCGCGTGCGCGCCGCGCCGCGCGCGCCGGCGTCGGGGTCAGCGCGGCTGCGGCGAGCGGGAGCGCGCCGCTCGCGGCGAGGAAGTCTCTCCGGTTCACGCCCGGGGCGTCGGATTGGCGTTTCATGGCTTTGTCTCGGTCGGCGGGCTCGCACCATCGGTCGAATCCACCTTACCCGGTGGCCCCACCCGCTGCAAGCGCGGGGAGCGGTTCCGTGTCGGAGCAGCGGATACCGTCGTATGATCGGTGTGGAAGGGGATGCCTCCGCGGCGCGTCACCACGGGTGGCCGGCCGGGAAAATCCCGCTCGCGACCCGTGGGAGGAGGGTAGTATGAAGTACGTTGCCACCGCATTGATCCTCGGCCTGGTCCTGGCGCGTCCCGGACACGCCCAGGAGGGGCCGGCTCCCTGCGGGCCCGCTGCCCAGCTGCCCGCTGAATTCGCCCCCAACGTCGCGCCGGACTCGCGCTGCTTCGAGATCCGGATGTACACGGCCGACACGGAGCGCGATGGTGTCGGCGACTACGAGCGGTCGATCGACGAGTTGCACCAGCGCTTCCGGGAGCAGGAGGTCGCGATCTTCGAGAGGCTCGGTGCCGACATCGTCGCGGTCTGGCAGAGTCTCGACGACCCCTATACGCTGATCTGGATGCTGGCGTATCGCGACCGGGCGCATCGGGAGGAGGTCTGGGCCGCCTTCCGCGTCGATCCGGAGTGGATCGCTCTCCGGGCCAAGTACCCGGTGAGCTCGAACTCGCAGGTCTTCATGATGAGCGCCGCCGACTACTCCGATCTGAAGTAGGCGCCGAGAAGAAGACCGCCGCGCAGTCGAGGGGGCAGGGCGCGCGGAGTTCGGAGTACCTGTCGCGGGCGTCGGCGTCGAGGCCGCTCGCGGGACGCCCGCGTTTCCGGTGTGCCGGACGCCGGATGCGATCCGGCGGTCGCCGGTGCAGTTGTCCCGCTGACGGAATCCGACCGCGCACGCCGGTCTCGGTGACCCGCACCGTCGCGGCCAGGCCCGGCTGGCCCCCGGGGACCAGGACGGAACAGTATGCATGGTGAGCGGCGGCTTCCCCCTCGGGAGCAGCCTGTGGGATGAGGCCGGACTCGTCGTCTGGCGTTTCGATGGAGGTTCACTCATGCGGATACGACGCGTCGTCATGGGAGTATTCGTGCTCGTCGCCGTGCTCGCGGGCGTCTGGGTCGTGACGCTCTCCCGCCCGGATTCCTCCCCTGTCGCTCCCGCAGCACTGACACTCACCGGTCAGGTGACGTCGGAGGCCGAGGGACCCATGGAGGGGGTGGTCGTCACCGCGAAGCGCGAGGGGGGGACGATTGCGGTCAGCGTGGTCACGGATGCGGAGGGCCGGTACCGGTTCCCGGCGGGGAGGCTCGAAGCCGGCCGGCAGGCCATGAGCATCCGTGCCGTCGGCTATGACCTGGACGGTCCTCACTTCGTCGACTTCGGGGGGAATGGAGCGGCCGCCGCGGATCTCCGGCTCCGGCCCGCCGCGGACCCCGAGGCGCAGCTCACCAATGCCGAGTGGCTGATGAGCGCGCCCGGCACGGACGCGCAGAAACGCATGTTCGAAGGGTGCGTCCGTTGCCACACGATCGACCGGGCTCTCCGGTCGGAGTACGACGCGGAGGAGTGGCTCACCGTGCTCGAGCGGATGGACGGGTACGTGACCTCGGCCTTTCCGGGAAATCCGCAGCGGCGCCCGGCGGAGCAGGTGACGCCCTTCGCGGAGCGGAGCGAGCAGCAGAAGGAGGCGAGGCGGCGGCAGGCCGAGTATCTGGCGAGCATCAACCTGAGCTCCGGGGAGCGCGGCTACGAGCTGAAGACCCTGCCGCGGCCCACCGGCCCGGCCACCCGGGCGATCGTCACCGAATACGACCTGCCGAAGGCCTCGACAGCCCCCCACGACGCCGAGGTCGACCCCGACGGGATGGTCTGGTACGTGGACTTCGGCCAGCAGTTCCTCGGCAGGCTCGACCCGAGGACGGGCGTGGTGACCGAGTACGAGGTGCCCGAGGCGAGGCCCGGGAATCCCACCGGCATCCTGGCTGTGAAGCTCGACCGGGACGGGAATCCGTGGGGAGGAAACATGTTCCAGGGGTCGATCTTCAGGTTCGACCGGAGGACCGAGGAGTTCCAGGTCTGGAAGGTTCCGGACGAGCTGGAGCAGCCGACCGGTCCGTACGGGACGAGGATCTTCCAGATCAATCACGCGGCGCCCGAGAGCTCCCACGTGGACGGGAAAGTCTGGCTTCAGAACCGGTCGATCGCCGGCGCCCACCGTCTGGACCTGGCCACGGGCGCGTTCGAGTCCTTCGAGCCCTTCCGCGACTCGGAACTGAACTCGCACAACCTCTACGGGATCCAGCCCGACTCGGAGAACAACCTCTGGTTCCTGGACTTCTCGAACGAGCACATCGGCCGGATCGATGCGAAGACCGGTGAGATCGCCATATACGAGACTCCGACCCTCGACTCCCGTCCGCGCCGGGGGGAGGTCGATTCCGAGGACCGCCTCTGGTATGCCGGGTTCGGGGGCGGTGTGGTCGGGATGTTCGATCCCGACACCGAGGAGTTCCGGGAGTGGTTCCCTCCCACGCCCTACACGAAGCCGTACGACGTGCATGTGGACCGGAACGGCGACGTCTGGACGGGATCGATGTACACCGACCGGGTGGTGCGCCTCGACCCGGAGACGGGCGAGTTCATCGAATACCTGCTCCCCGAGATGGGAGTCAATATCCGGCGTGTCTACGTGGATGACTCGACTGATCCCGTGACGTTCTGGATCGGGAGTAACCACGGGGCATCCATTATCTCGCTCCAGGTATTGGGATCCTGACCGGTCGGGCGTTAATGGCACGACCCCCGTCCACATGTACATCAACGCCGCCGGAGTGGTGGAAAACGCCCTCGTTGCAGCGACTTCCGGGTACGAGCAGCTCGACCAGGCCGCGCCGCGAGTGGCTGCCGCGTTCGAATTCGAACCTGCCCAACACGAGGGGGAGAACGTGGCCGTCTGGCTCCAGGTTCCCATCACCTTCCAGGCATCCCTGTAGCGCCTGAGGCCATAGAGGACCCGATCGGGTGAGTCCCCGAAACGGGACATCAGACTCGGCCTCGATGCCGGGCCGGTCTACGCGGGCGTAGGGGTGTGGAGGCCGACCCTCCACCACCGCGCTTCCGGAAAGAGCTACTCCGAGTCCGTTTCCCGGTTGCCGGTCATCGCCTGAATTTCCGCCGAAGCGGATCCACCACCGTGAGAAACGGGAAACGGCGAAAATCGGTGTCCCGGGTGCAGGCTCGGCCGACTTCGTGCTCACGCATCGGAACGGCCGTGTGCATCTCATGCATCTGGTCGCCGCGAATATCGGGTAGCTCGCTCACCGTCTGTTCAAGCAAAGCCGCATGACGGCGTGTGGGGAGGAGCAGGCTGACCCCCGGCGAGGTCAGGACCCTGCCGATGGAGCTCCGTGCCTCTGGAGGAGTCCACGGCGCCCGGAAGACGCGCGGGTGCGTGCCGACGCGCAGAAACTCGTAACACACCTTCCAGGTGAGAAAGGAGGGGGACGGATCCCGAACCGCGCCCTGGATTCAACGGCGGCAGGGCTGGTGGTGTTCGGATCCCCCATCCGCCGCATCCACGGAGGACGTTCGTGTCGCACACCGGCACTCACTCGTCTTCCATGACGCGATAAAGCTCGTCCCGGTTACTGATCTCCACGAGGTGTCCTCCGCTGTTCCAGGAGGGAAGAGGCGGATCCGATGGACCCGATCTGCTCTCCGCCGGCCGTTCTTCTGGCAGCACGAGCCGGAGGCCCGCTTCCACCAGGGCAGACATCGTGGTCTCTCGGCGGGCGGCTTCTTCGTGCAGACGGCGCATGACCGCAGCGTCGATGTGCAGGGTCGTCTTCGTATGGAATGACATACACCCAATATGGAAATACGGCGAAGGGTACCGCTGGCCTTTCCGGTACCCGTCCGTGGCAGGCCCGAACACGCCGGATCCTTCTCGGTCTCGGCGCCCGGGGACGGCCCGGATCGGCAGCTTGGTCGGCCCGGATGACGATCCCGCATGCGAGAACGGCGCCGACGATGGGAAGCATGGCGACCAGGTGCGGCGATCGACGGAGTCGCGACGGGGGGATGCAGGGGTCCCGTCGATCCTCATCGAAGCGTCGAAGGCTCGCGTAGACCACGCGCAGGGTGAACCGCTGCCCGGTCCGGCTCGCCGACGAGTCAGGTGGTCCTGCTCTGTCGGACGTCAGCTTCCGGGAGTCGGGAGGCTCTCGCGGTCAGTGTGGGCGTGCCCTCCAGCTCCCGTGGGGAGAGGTCGGTCGCGCGTGTGCGGAGGCGATCACCCCCGCTCAACTCATTTTCTGGCAGGCCAGTCCCTGGCCGTCCGCTTCGGCGGGAGATCGCTTCGCTCCCCTACGGCACGAGCATCCGGATCGTCCCGTCGAACTTGTTGAGGAGAAGCACCTGGCCGTCGGGACCGGTCCCGATGCGGAGGTCGACGTTGTTCGCCGGCGCGCGTCCCTGGGCCCGGTTCTTCTCACGGACGAGCCGCAGCAGGGTCTTGGCCTGGCCGTCGTCGTTGAGGAGGATGCGGCGGACGTGCTCCTCTCCCCCCTCCGGAAGGTTGTCGGCGTCGATGTAGAGGATCTCTCCGCTGGGGTTGTCGCCGAAGAGGACGAGCCCTTCCAGCTGTGGTATCGTGCCGCCCCTGTATACGTGCACGCCGCTGGCGGCCGCGTCGCCCTCCACGAGCAGAGGATCCGTATGTCCATACTCAGCCACCGGGTACGTCACTGACGGGTCGGTGCGGTAGTCTCCCCCGTCCACGCCCTCACGGCCGATGAACCGGTGGCTTCCCTCCCAGTCGTTCCAGCCGAGATTGGCTCCGCGGGTCACGAGGCTCAGCTCCTCGATCGTGTTCTGACCGATGTCCGACATGAAGAGGTTGCCGTTGTCCGGGTCCCACCCGAGACGTTGCGGGTTTCGGACGCCGTAGGCGTAGATCTCGCCCAGCGTCGTCGGGTCTCCGTCGCCGGCGAAGGGGTTGTCCGACGGAATGCCATACTCACCGTTCACGCTTGTCGAGCCGAGGGGGTCGATGCGGAAGATCTTCCCGAAGGCCGAGCCCAGATTCTGCGAGAGGTCCAGCGGATCCCCACCGCTCCCGCCGTCGGCCACCCCCATGTAGAGCAGGCCGAAGTCGGAGTCGCCGGGCGACGCCAGCGGGTTGAAGCCGAGCTGTCCGGCGTTGTGGTTCGCGAAAGGCTGCGCGAACCGCATGACCTCGCGTGGCCCCTCCCCGTCGTAGGCGTCCGCCTCGGGGTTTCCGGCGGTCCACTCCAGGAGGAGGGTGTGATGCGTCACCTGGTTGCTTGGCGCGGTGAAGTCTCCCACCGGCGACGTGTCGATCACGTCGAGGTAGGTGTAGAACTTCCCGTGGCCCTGCGTGCCGGCTTCGCTGAACTGGGGGTGGAACGCGAAGCTCTGAAAACCCCGCTCGCCGCTTCTGGCATCCACGCTGAACCCCCAGTCGGAGTCGGTGAGGTTGAGGTATTCCGTGACGGTCTCGCCGCCGTCGCTGATCCGGTAGAGGACGCCCCACATGTCGTTGACGAACATCCGGTCTCTGCCCGGCTCACCCGCGAGGTGCATCATGCGCGGCGGTCTGCCCTCGAAGTCCGGGACCTGGGCGAACTCGACGTAGTCGACCCGGATCACGCCCTCCGATCGGGGGATGGGATCGGGGTAGGGGTCGTCGGTGAGCTGTCCGGCGGCGGGCAGCGCCAGGATCGACGCCAGGGTGGCGAGGGCGGAGACGAAGAGAGTGGTCCGCCGTGGGGTGGTCGACCTGCCAGCTGGGGAATTCATCGTCGGTCTCCTAGCCGGGAAGAAGAGGTTGCCTGGGGATCAGTGGCCCAGGGGATCTGGTCGCGTCTCGATGTGCACTACATGCGGCTTCGTGCCCTTGCCACCCTCCAGCTGCCGGGGCACCCGGTCGCCATCCGTGGACCAGAGCCCTCCGCCCTTCCGGCCGGCGCTCGGGCCGTCGATGCGGCCGTCCAGCCCCCTGGCGCGGGAGCTCATCCGATACGGCACCCGGAGTGTCACGTAACGGGCGTAGGCCAGCGCGCGAGACACCGTCGAAGAGGTCCCCGGTGGCGTTGGGCCCGTTCCTGCCCGGTCCGAGGGTGTCCCACTGGTCGATCCGGGCGTAATGGGTCGATTCGACGCTGTTGCCCGGCAGGCCCGCGAAACCGGTGCCCGGGAACTGGCGCAGATTCCATCCCTC
>CAZHGS010000006.1:106501-121209 GCA_964532325.1 uncultured Gemmatimonadaceae bacterium
GGGGCCACATCCGGATCTCAGTTGTTCCGGGCTCCGGCGGCGATCCACTGCCTGATCGTTTCGATCTCCTCATTCGTGAGCGGGACCGCGCCGATCGGCATCTGCCGGCCCACGATTCCCGGGCGGCCCTCGACCTTGTGAATCAGGTAGCTCGCGTTCACATCTCCCGGTGTGACGAGATTGAGATCGACCTGCGTGCTCCGCACGTTCACGAGGTTCGCGAACGACCGGCCCGTCGAGAGGTCGAGGTCGGCCGACGCCGCGGACGGGCCGTGGTGGACGGAGCAGAACGGCTCGAAGATGCGGGTCTCGATGCTCGAGAGCGTCGCCGCGTCCGGATCATCGGGCGCGGTCGGATCCCCGGAATCGCCTCCGCACCCGGCGATACCCAGAATCGTGAGAATCGGCAATGCCTGTCGCAGTCGTCGGGCGGAAGCTGTCGCGTCTTGCACGATGCGGCCTATCCTGTCGGGAGATGACGGGGTCAAGCTACGGCGGACCGTGACCGGCTTCAACCGGACCGGACCGGCGAGTGGCTCGCACCACGCGCGGCGTGTGCCCCAGCGGGTCGGACGGTCCGCTGTGCCTTGGCCCCCCTTTGTCGGGTAAGGGAGCACCTCTAGCTTCCCCCACGCGGACCCCTTGCGGGTCCGCGCATCCATCTTCGGTTGCCCCGCAGCCGAGGGATCCGGCCGGCAGCGGAGGTGTCCGGAATGCGTTCCTTCTCGCCCGTGGACATTCTCGTCCTGGTCGCCTACCTGCTGGGGGTCACGGCGTGGGGTGCATGGCTCGGCAGGAACCAGAGGGGAGGGAGCGACTACTTCCTCGGTGGCCGGGATCTCCCGTGGGGCGCCGTTCTTCTCTCGGTCGTAGCGACCGAGACGAGTACCCTCACCTTCCTCTCGATCCCGGGCGTCGCATATCTGGGAAACCTCGGGTTTCTCCAGCTCACGCTGGGATACCTGGTGGGCCGGATCGCCGCGGCGGCCCTCCTCCTCCCCTCCTACTACCGCGGGGAGCTCAGCACGGCATACGCGCTCCTCGATGAGCGTTTCGGGCCGGAGACGCGCCGCTTCGCCTCCGCCGTCTTCATGATCACCCGTCTTCTGGCTGACTCCGTGCGGCTCTTCGCCACCGCGATCCCGCTGGCGCTCATCACGGGTTGGCCCTATCCGCTCTCGATCGCCCTCATCGGAGGCCTCACCCTCGTCTATACCTACTTCGGCGGTATCAAGGCCGTCGTCTGGGTCGATGCGCTGCAGATGGGGCTCTACCTCGTGGGGGCCGCATGCGCGATCGTCGCGCTCGAGCAGATCGTACCGGGGGGCTGGGGCGCGATCCTGGCGGAAGCGGGCGCGGCGGGCAAGCTGGAGTGGCTCGACCTCTCGTTCGACCTCTCCCCGCCCTATACGCTCTGGGCGGGAGTGGTCGGAGGAGGCTTTCTCGCGATGGCCTCCCACGGTACCGACCAGCTGATCGTGCAGCGTCTCCTCACCTGCCGGGACCTCACGGCGGCCAGAAAGGCGCTCGTCGGGAGCGGGGCGCTGGTGATCCTCCAGTTCGGGATCTTCCTCGTGGTGGGGGTCGGCCTCTGGGCCTTCTACGGCGGGGCGGAGTTCCAGACCCCGGACGCGATCTTCGCGACATTCATCATCGAGGAGCTCCCGGTCGGGATCACCGGGCTCCTGATCGCCGGGGTCTTCGCCGCGGCGATGTCCTCGCTCTCCTCCTCGATCAACTCACTGGCCTCCGCCTCCGCCTACGATTTCTGGGCTCCGCTCTCGGAGGCCGGGGGAGACGAGCCCCGTATCCTGCGCGCGGGACGCGTCTTCACCCTGGTCTGGGCGGGTCTCCTGATCGCCGCAGCGGTCGGATACGTGCCGCTGAGCGAGGACTCGACGGCGGTGGAGGTGGCGCTGACGATCGCGTCACTCGTCTACGGCGGGCTCCTCGGCGCATTCTTCCTCGGGATCGCAGACGCCCGTGCGACCCCGCGCGGGGTGATCCTGGGGATGACGGCGGGCATCGGAACCGTGACGTGGATCTGGCTGACGGCGGGCGACTCCGTGGGATTCCCCTGGTTCGTTCCGATCGGCGCCGTCGCGACCGTCGCGGTGGGGGGTGCGGTGAGCCGGCTCCGCCCCGTGGGAAGAAGGAGATGAACCCGTCCGCCGCGTGGGTGATCGGGATCGACGGAGGGGCCACGAGGACCCGCTTCCTCCTGGCGAACCTGGCGGGTGACCGCCTCGGAGGAAAACTGGGGGGCTCCGGTCTCCTCGGGGTCGGAGAGGACGACCGGGTGGCCCGGCGGATCGTGGAGGGCGTGCGCGCGCTCGCCCGCGAGAACGGGGTCTCGCTTCCCGTGGACGCCTTCTGCGCGGGTCTCGCCGGCGCATCGGGCCGCCCGGAGGCCCGGGAGCTCGTGGAGGAGCGGATCCGCGGCGCGGCGGTGGCGACGCGGGTGCGCGTCGTCTCGGATTCCGAGATTGCCTTCCGCGACGCCTTCGGGTCCCGCGAGGGGATCCTCCTCATCAGCGGCACGGGCTCGGTGGGAGTCGGCCGGGCGGCGACCGGGGTGCTGCGGCGCGTCGGCGGGTGGGGGGCGCTCCTCGGGGACGAGGGGAGCGGGTACCGGCTCGGCCTGGAAGGCATCCGGGCAGCCGTCCGGTCGGCCGAGGGGCGAGCCCCGCCGACGACTCTCACGCCGCGCCTCTTCGCCGCACTGGGATCGGACTCCCCCGGGGATGTGTTCGAGTGGAGCAAGGAGGCCGAGAAGTCCGACGTCGCGGCCCTCGCTCCGGGCGTGCTGGCGGCGGCCGAGGGTGGAGACCGGGCCGCGCGCGAGATCGTCGCGCGGGCCGTGGTCGGTCTGGTCCGGCATGCCCGGGCGCTGGTCGATGCGCTGGAGCTTGCGGCCGCTCCCCCGGTGGCACTGGTCGGAGGTCTCGTGGAGCCAGGCGGACGGATGCGGGCGCGCGTCGAGGCGGCACTCGGGGAGGAGGGATTCCAAGTCCTTCCCGCGAGGGTCTCCCCCGTCCGGGGGGCGGTGAAGATCGCTCTGGAGACCTGACGGCCGTCGGCACTTCCTCCCGTCCAGTCCTCGCGCCGACATCGTTCCGTCGGACGCGGCCGTCTCCCCCTCCAGGTCGCCTTGCCGCATCCAGGCGCCGTCGGCGGGATCCGGGTCCGGGGGTCCGACCGGGAGTTGTTACCGCGCCGCTCGCCGCTTCCGCGCCCACGCCAGCGCGGATGCGGAGAGGACGGCCATCACGGCAGCCACTCCGTTGAACAGCAGGTCGACCGGGTCGAAGACGCGGCTCGGCAGGAGCAGCTGGATGCCCTCGTCGAGGACCGAGACCGGAACCGTCAGGAGTACCGCCAGGAGCGCCGGCGCCGGGACGTGTTTCCCCTGGCTTGCCCGCTCAACGAGTGCTTCGCGCGCGAGGAGGGCGACCACGCCGTACTCGATCAGGTGCGAGCGTTCGGTCGGGATCGACATCCGGGTGAAGACGAGGAGGTAGACGGCCGCGATCCCCAGCGCGACACCGATCTCGTCCCCGCCGGGCCGGGTTCCCAGCCCCTGGGTCACCACGGCCACGAGGACGAGGAGGCAGGAGAGGACGAAGAGGCCGGGGCCGAGGCTGCTCTCGCCGAGGACCCCGGCGAGTGTGCTCGCCAGGCCCAGCGTAGAGTAGATCGCGGCCACGGCGGCGAGGGTCCAGCCCCAGAGGCGACGCTCGCGCGCGGAGGTGAAGCCAGTTGGGGAGGGCATCAGTCGACCTCTTCCCCGGAGTCGCCGGGAACGATCTGCACCTCCGTCCGTCCGCTTTGCCGACGGGTGATCCGGCTCTCCGCGCTTCCTAACGCAGGACCTCCTCCAGCGCCGTCGCAGCGTCCGTCTTCTCGTCGCGGTACTTGACGATCGCCGGTGCGTAGAGCTGAAGTCCCCGCTTCTCGGCGAACGCCCCCGGCGCGGGCCGGGTGCCGGGAACGACGACCGCCCCTTCGGGAACGCTCAGCGGAGCCGAGGGGCTGCTCCGGTAGACGGTCTCTCGGACGAGGTCGAAGAGGGGTGTGGCCGCGGTGAGCTGGACGCCCGGGGCGAGAACCGCTCGCCGCCCGACGAGAACGCCCTCGAAGACGCCGGCGTTCGCTCCGATCATCGCCTCGTCCTCGACGATGACGGGGCGGAGTCCAACGGGCTCGAGGACCCCCCCGATCTGGACGCCCGCGCTCAGGTGGACGCTCTCGCCGATCTGGGCGCACGATCCGACCAGCGCGTGGGAGTCCACCATCGAGCCCTCGCCGATCCAGGCCCCGATGTTCACGTAGGCCGGTGGCATGATCACCACGCGCGGAGCGAGGTAGACGCCGGCCCGGACGGAACTCCCCCCGGGCACGATCCGGATGTTCTCATCGACTCCGCGGGTCTCGTGCAGCGGGAGGGTGTCCCTGTCGAAGAAGGGGAACGCCCCCTTGGTGGCCTCTCCCGCGGGAAACCGGACCGTCTCGCCGGCCCGGAAAGCGAGGAGTATCCCCTCCTTAACCCACTCGGTGGCCTGCCATCCGTCCGCGCCCTTCTCGGCGGCCCGCGCCTCGCCCCGTTCGAGGGTCTGGAGGAGCCGGGCGACCGCGCTCCGGGCCTCGTTGCGGTCGCGAAGAGGCGACTGCGCCGCGAGCTCCCGGATGCGGACGGCAAGATCGGCGGCCTGCGGAGCTTCGTTCATCCGTTTCCCGCCCCGCTGCGAAGCACATCCCCCATGGTGAATATCCCCGAGCGGTCCCGGATCCACTCCGCTGCCAGGACGGCCCCCCGGGCGAACCCGGCCCGGCTCCGGGCCTGGTGCTCGAGCACGATCCGGTCGTTCGGCCCGTCGATCCCGACCGAGTGCGTCCCGAAGACGGAGCCGATGCGCGATACGCCGACATGGAGGCACGCCTGGTCCACAGCCACGCCTTCCTCGAGCACCGCGGACCAGTCCGTCTTCGCATCCAGCTCGCCGACGAGAAGCTCCGCGAGGCGGCGCGCGGTCCCGCTCGGGTGGTCGGTCTTCATACGGTGGTGGCTCTCCGAGAGGTGCACGTCGTACGCCTCGAGCTCGCGGGCGCCTTCCACGAGACGCGCCGCGCTCCGGACGATCCGCTCGAATAGGAGCATCCCGATCGAGAAGTTCGGGGCCGAGAGGATCGCCGTGCCCGCGCTCCGGACCGCCTCCTCGACCGCCTCCTTCTCCGCGTCCCACCCCGTCGTGCCCACGACCACGTTCACGCCGTGCCGCGCTGCCGCCCGGACGTTGTCCGCGACGGCGCCGGCGACGGAGAAGTCCACGGCAACCCGGGCTCCGGCCAGCGACTCGGGCGTGATGCCCCGCCCCTCGGGGTTGTCGGGCTCGTCGAGGATCGGGTCGACCTGGTGGCCACGGTCCCTCGCCACCTCCTCGACCGCCCTTCCCATGCGGCCGTACCCGAAGAGGGCGAGCTTCACGGGATTTCCCTCTGTTCGCGTGGTGGCTGGGGTCCCAGCCCCGGAGCGTGGGGAGGCAGCGCGGCGCCAGGAGGGGTCGGTATGTCGGTGTTCATCGTCGTGGGGTGGCGCCGTTCGCGAACTCGCGGGCCTCGCCCCGGGAGCGAGATCCGCCGACCCCGCCGGGGCCTCCCCGGCGAGGGGAGGAATGTGTCACATCCGGGACGCGGGAGGAAGAAGAGAAGGGGACCGGGCATCCGACGGAGTCTACCCGGCGGCCGGCGCGTCAGGCGCTCCGTGTCCGGAAAGGGGGGAGCGAAGGACGGGTCCGTGCGCTGTTCATCTGCTCCACGGAAAGTGGATGTTCAGGTAGGTGATCGACCCCGCGTCCGCGAAATCCCTGAACCCGTGGGCCATGCCGGGTGGGATGAACACCACGTCCCCCGGCCCGATCACGCGTTCGGTCCCGCCGCGGATCGCACTGCCCCGCTGGTCGCCCGGCCGGTTTGCGGGCCGGGGATCGACGAGGGATCCGCCGGTAACGAGCGTAGCCGACCCCTCCTGCACCACGTAGAGGTCGCTGAGCGTCCCGTGAATCGTCGCGGTCGGCGCCGTCCGGTGGAGCATCGTGACGCTGAAGACCTCTCCACCCTCGAGAATCCTCCCGCTGGCGAGTTCTCCGCTCCTGAGCGCCGCGAGCGCCGATTCGAGATCGGAGCCCTTGAGCACGACCGCCTGATCGTCGGTCGCCTCCCTCGGAATGGCCGCCTGACCGGCCCCGGGTTCAGCGCCCGCCACCAGCAGGACGCCCGCACAGAGAGTGGCTTGGACGAGACGCATTCCTCTTCTCCTCGGAACAGCTCCGTGCTACTGGAAGAATGCCGCCGCAGGCTCCGCCTCCTCCAGACTGTCTCATTGCCAGGGCGGGTGGACGGCCCCCGGGGCGGCACGTCCGGCGTGATCCCCTGGAGGCGGGTCTGGAGTCCGGATGACCTCGGAAGCAAGATGCCGCGGGGTCCGAAGAGGGTGCAAGGAGGGGTCTGGGCGAGGGATTCAGGGGGACGGCGCTCCTTCCCCGGCGTGAGCGACGCGCCGGACCCCAACGGGCCCCTAGCACGCTCGCCCACGCGGCGCGATCAGCTCGACCGATGTAGTCAGTATTGACAACATGCGGAAGGCATGGACCATGATATGAGACCCATCAGTTGGATCAAGGCTGCGCGGAAGGTGTTCGAATCGTCCCCTGCGGTCGTGCGGGACCGGGCGAACACGGCGCTGACGATTGCGGCTGCGGGTGGCAGGTCGGATATCGCAAAGCCGCTGAAAGGGTTTGGACAGGGCGTCATGCAGATTGCCGTTCGATAGCGGACCGATGCCCGGCGGGTAGTCTATGTGACGGAAGTGGCCGGCCAGCTGTGGGTGATCCACGCACTCCGAAAGAAATCGAAGACAGGAATTAAGACGCCGAAGCGGGAGATCGATCTGATCGGGAGTCGGCTGACGAGACTGAGAAGGGAGTTGATGCCATGAGCGAGAGCGACTTCGAACTCATCGAGGGGAGCGGCAATGTGTTTCGTGATCTCGGCGATCCCGATGCGGATTTGAAACAGGCCAAAGCGGTTGTCGCGGCCAGGATCATCGCGGTGCTGGACAATCGTGGGCTTACGGTGAGAAAGGCCGGTGCGCTGACCCGTTTCGCCGCAGCGGATTTTTCGCGCATTCGCAACGCTGATCTCGGGCGGTTCACGCTGGACCGGTTGATGAGGATGCTCACGGCGCTGGACCGCGATCTGCGAGTTACAGTCCATGTCGGTGCGAGACATGAGGGCAAGGCGGCGATGGCAACTTCAGGCTGACGTAGAGGGTCTACAAGGCGCTCCTTCCAGCTCGGCTCTTCGGCGAACACTTCATACACGCAACAGATTTCGTTGCATGGTTCATTCCCGTGGTGCTCCTAGCGGTCATCTTCATGCGCCTGGCAAGCATTCCCGGGGGGAAACGCTCCTGGACAATCCGACGGTGTCGGTGGTGGCCAACGGCGCGGTTCTGGCCGGGCTCATCGGGCTGGTATGCCAGCCTATCGCTACAGACCGTCTTCGGGCTCCGGGGTGCGGGACTCTGGACACGAACCGCGGCGGTCGCCGTGGGGTTGGCGGGGCTGCTGTACGGCTACACGCAGTTCCTCTTCCGGAGCACGGTCGTCGCGGTGCGCCTGAGCTGACACGCGGCAGCAGTCGGCTTCCCGGGTCAACGCCGCGACTCCGTCGCGGTCGGCAGATCGCCCGTCAGACGGGATCAGGCGGTTCTCCCGTGTAGAACGCCGCGGTGCGCCTCGCCGCCGCGCGCGCGGCGGCCGGTTCCTTTCCGGCGGCGACCGCCGCCTGCCGCCATCCATCGCTGCTTCCCCGGATGAGTGCTCTCCCCTCGGGTGAAGCGGCAAACGCGGCTTCGTCGGGCTTGGGCGCGTCGGGGTCCGTGAGGTGGAGCGCGAGGCCCAGGAGACCCAGCTCCCAGCCGACGCCCGCCGCGCCCGGTCCGTACTCAGTCCAGTGCTCCGAGAGGTGCGTGGTGTGGGTGAGCGCGAGTCGCGCCCGCCGTTTCCCATCGGCCGAGAGGGCCACCTCCACCCAGCTCACCCACCCGCCGAACTCCCAGGTGAGCGCGAAATGGGAGGGCTGCACGCACGCCGTGATCTTACCGCCGGCGTTGCCCTCCAGCTGATAGTGGCCCCCGGGCTCGAGCGTGCCGCTTACCGGGAGGAACCACTTGGGGATGCGCTCCGCGCTCGTGACGGCGTCCCAGAGATTGGCGATCCCGGTCCGGTAGCTCCGGGAGAGGGTGACCCCGCGCGCGGGCTGTCCTTCGAGGACGAGCGATGACACCGAGCGCTCGACGGCATCGAGATGGCGTTCGACGTCGATCTCCATGATTCCCTATTCCTCTGCCCGTGCCACAGCCCACGGCAGTGGTCGTATCGGGGTATCCGACCGCCGGACACGCCCCCGGAGTCCCGGGGCGTGGACCCGGTGGCCAACGGTTCCCCCGGGTGGGGCCTCCCGCGGACGGCTCCGTGCTCCTGTCGGCTCAGGGAGCGGGCAATGCCCGGGGTCCGTCAGGGTCCACCGCGACGTGCCCCACGCAGTTGACCGAGGCGTCGTATCCGCCCGCCCGCAGGATTTCGGCAGCTCCCTCGGCGAACCCTTCCTCCTCCAGCTGCCGCCCGACGGTGGCGGCGGCCTGCAGCGGATCGGAACCCGCCGTCTGGTCGAGGAAGCCCAGGTAGCCGTTGGCGCGCCGGGAGGTGAAGCCGGTGGCGGTGAGGAGCTCGTCCATCCGGCCGTCGAAGCTCCTCCGGAACTCCCCGCTGGAGCGGATCACACCGATGAGCTCGGCCAGTGCCGCCAACTCATAGTCGTCGTCGAGCGCGAACCACGCGGCCATCTCGAGCGGCGTACGTTCTCGATGCTGAAGGCGAATTCCCTCGCGGCCATCGAGCCGTCCTCGCGCCGGAGGACCGTGAGCCGGGAATGGCGCGACCCGGCCCAGTTCACCCCCGTAACGAGTATCCCGCCGTCGACGAGGACGTCGGCCATCCACTCGAGCGTCCGGTCCCGGAACGCCCGGTCGAAGTAGCAGAGGACGTTCAGGCATCGGACGGCCTCGTAGCTGCCGAGTCCCTCGGCGCCGATGCCCTCCTCCGCAAAGGTGAGGTTTTCGGCCGAGAAGTCGAGGATCGGGTCTTCGACGACCGTGAACCCCTCCCGCTCCCACCGCGCGCGGCCGGTGCCGCCTCCACCCCCCTCTTCGAGCGCTGCCAACAGACGACCCAGGAACCGGCTTCGCGTATCCACCGGGTCCTGGTAGAGCCCTTCCCAGTGCTCCACCGCATTCTGACCGGGCTGGAAGTTAAGGAGCTCGGTGTCGGGGCCGAAGCAGGCGTAGTCCCCGTTCCCGCGGCGAACCGGATAGCGGGCAAACGAGGGGTCCGCTGCCGTGACCAGGATGTCGGGAAAAGCGCCGGGCTGTCTCCCGCGCCGTGACCGGAGGGAACCCGCACCCGAGGTCGAGGAACAGGTGCGGCGCCGCCGGTCACCTCCGGGACTCCGGAGGCGGCCAGTGGACGGAAGACGACCGCATCCTCGGTGCGCCTGTCCTTCAGCCAGCTCCCCGCCAACCGTCCGTCCGGCGGCTCAACCCTCCTTCAGCCAGCCGCGCCCGGGGCTCATGCGGGCACGCAACGCACCGCGAGCGATTCGAGTCCCCGGAGCACCACGCCCGGCCGGAACCGCGGGGGGTCTCCGGCGAGCTCGATCGACCGGAATCGTTCGAGGAGCATCTCGAGCGCGATCCTGCCTTCCAGCCGTGCCAGCGGAGCCCCGAGGCAGTGGTGGATCCCCCTCCCGAACGAGACGTGCTGACGCGCGTGGCGCCCCACGTCGAGTCGGTCCGGATCCTGGAAGAGTTCGGGGTCCCGGTTGGCTGCTCCGAGCAGGAGCACGACGTTCTCACGTTGCCCAAGCGAGTGGCCGTCCACCTCGCAGTCCACGAGTACACGCCGGAAATCGGCCTGCACCGGCGAGTCAAACCGGAGGAGCTCCTCCACGGCCCCCGCGATGAGCCCCGGGTCGTCCCTGAGCCGTTCGAGCTGTTCGGGATGTCGGAGAAGTGCCAGGACCCCGTTGCCGATCAGGTTCACGGTGGTCTCGTTGCCGGCAGCGAGGAGGAGCCGGAGCATGTTCAGCGTCTCCCGGTCGCTCAGCCGGGCGCCTTCGTCCTGTGCGCGCAGGAGCGCGCTCACGATATCGCCGCGGGGCGAGTCCCGGCGTTCCCGGATGACCCGGCGGAAGTAGGCGTCGAAGGCCTGTCCGGCCGCCTTCCCGCCCCGCCACTCGCGGATCCCGATCGTCGGCTCGAGGAGGCGTGCGCGCTTCGCCGACCAGCTCCTGAACATCGCCCTGTCCTCGGGCGGAACGCCGAGCATCTCGGCGATGACGATCACCGGGAGCGGCCGCGCGACGGAATCCATGAGGTCGAACGCGGCGGGATCGGCGATCTCGTCGAGGAGTGCCGCCAGGGTCGTGCGGATGCGGGACTCGAGTGCGGCGACCGCCCTCGGGGTGAAGGCCTTGTTGACGAGCGCGCGGAGCCGCGTGTGGTCCGGAGGATCGAGCATCAGCATCGTGTACTCTTCCGGCCGCGGGAGCATCACCCGGCGGTGGGCCGGGATCGTGCCCTTCCGCGGGTCACTCCCGAAGCGGCGGTGATCGCGGAGGATGGCGTTGACGTCGGAGTGGCGCGTGAGTACCCAGCCCTGAAGGAGTCGGCTCCGGTATACCGGGGCCCGGGCGCGGAGCTCCGCGTAGGCGGGGTAGGGATCCTGCGCGGTTTTCGGGGAGAACGGGTTGTAGGCGAAACCGCTCCGCCAGCGTTCGCGAAGGAGGAGGAGTTCGACTGCGGCGGACCGGAGTGTCTCGACAACGGGAAACGTCATCGTCTCTCTCCCGAAGAGGACGGACGTATGCGTGGACCCGTGGACGGATCGTTCCCGCCACGATAGTCGCCGTCCCGCGCCGACGCCGAACGGCCCGGAGCCGCCGGCAAGCTAGGGGACGCGTCCGATGCGCGCCCGTGCGGCCCATAACCGGGATCGGCCAGGATCGCCGTCCGGGCTCCCGCCGGGCTCGGAGCGCCAGTCCGTCTCCTCTTCCGATCTGCCTCGGCATAGCGCCGCCCAACCCGAGTGGGTGCCACCCCGAGGTGCATCGGTGCGCATCCGGGTAACGGATGTGGTCGGTCCGCCTGGCCCCGGCGATGCACCGGCCGCCGCTCCGGCTCACCGGCGGCCGGGCCACGGAGAGTCCGTTTACATCCGGCCAACTCCCGGAAGCGTCGGCAGCTTGCCCCTGGCCGCTTGCTCCCCGGCGTATCGACCGACAACCTGAACGGACACCGGTGGTCGCGCCCGCGACCCCGCCCAACTCGGACCACCCAGCTGGAGAACCCCGGCGATGATCCGACATCCGATCAGCGTGGACCAGTCCGACAGGATTGTCCCGATCAACCTTCGCCAGAGCGGGCGTACCCCGACGGAACTGCTCATCTCCACCCGGGTCCGGAAGTCCCCCTACTGGCATCTCTCGCATGAAGCAGGCTGCTGGCGGGCCACCGTCTACAACCGCATCTACCACCCCCGCGGTTACGTGCGGCCCGAGGACGGCGGCGCGGCGGCGGAGCACGAGGCGCTGACCCGGCACGTCACGCTGTGGAACGTCGCGGTGGAGCGGCAGATCCGGGTCAGGGGACCGGATGCGGAACGGTTCACCGACTACGTGATCACCCGGGACGCGACCCTCATCAGGCCGATGCACGCCAAGTACGTCATCCTCTGCAACGAGAAGGGCGGCATCCTCAACGACCCGGTGCTGCTCCGGCTCTCCAGCGACGAGTTCTGGTTCTCGCTCGCCGACTCCGACCTCCTCTTCTGGCTCCAGGGCGTGAACGTAGGGCTCCGGATGGAGGTGGAGATCGACGAGATCGACGTCTGTCCCCTCCAGATCCAGGGGCCGAAGTCGCTCGACCTCATGGCCGACCTGGTGGGAGCAGGCGTCCGTGAGATCCCGTACTACGGGCTGATGGAGGCGGAGATCGCGGGGTGTTCCGTGGTGGTCTCCCAGACCGGGTTCTCGGGCGAGAAGGGGTACGAGATCTACCTTCGGGACGCCACCCTGCACGCCGGGAAGCTATGGCGTGCGGTGCTCGCGGCGGGAGAGGCGCACCGATTGATGGTCATCGCTCCGGGGCACCAGCGCCGGATCCAGGCCGGTATCATCTCGTGGGGACAGGACATCGACCACGAGACGAGTCCGTTCCAGTGCAACCTGGCCTACCAGGTGCCGCGCGCGAAGGCGGGAGACTACATCGGCCGGACCGAACTGGAGCGTCAGCGTGCCGAGCTCGACGCCGGCCGCTCTCCGTTCGCGATGGTCATGGTGGGGATGAGGCTGGGCGGAAAGCCGATCGACGACTACGCCCCGGACTTCTGGCTCGTCTCGGATGCGGGCGGCGGCGACCCGATCGGCTACCTGACCTCACCGTGGTACGCTCCCGAGCTGGGCTGCAACATCTCGCTCGGGTACGTGCCCGCCGGGAGGTCGGCCGTCGGCACCGAGCTCGCGGTGTGGCTCCCCGACGAGTACGCGAGTGAGCCGGGCCGGCCGGAGCGCGCAGAGGTGTGCGACGTGCCCTTCCGCCCCTCCGTGAACCCGAGCGCCCGCGAGGTAGCGTTCGCCCAGGGCCTCGACGCGACGGTCTGAGAGAAGGCGCGTCTCGTCCCGGTGACTCGACGGGACAGTCCGGGAGTGGTCGCCCTCTGCTCATGGACCCCACCTCCGGTTCCTCCCGGGTGGGCGGGCCCGAGAGCCGGGTCGCGAAGCGCCGCACGGGTCCGGGTCCCTGGAGGAGGTGGCATCCGGTAGATGCAGCTGGTGGACCGCCGCCGGGAGGCTGGCCGACCGATCGCGGGCTGACCTTCTTCAGATCCGGCCGCTCAGCTGCAGCCATCTCAGGTGGTTGCGCACATTGTCGTGCTCGAAGTAGGCGTCCTGCAGGTGGCGCTGCCCGGTCGAGCGAAGGGCCCTGCGACCGTGCAGCACCCGGTGCCCGTCGCAGAGCAGGATCTCCCCGCCCTCCAATCGGAAGGTGACCTGTGCACTCGGGGAGTTGACGCGCCCGGAGAACTCGTGGTAGGCGGCGTAGAAGTCACGCAGCCGAGGCTCCGAGAGGGGAATGGCCTGCATCTGTGCGGTGTTGAAGCGCACCAGCCTGACCTGGCCGCTGCTGTCCAGCCCGACCATGGGGTTGGACGCGTAGCACTCGTGCTCCTCGCTGAAGATGCGGAAGGGCACCGGTACCGCGCAGAGGACATCGAACATCTCACGGTGATCGCTGCGCAGCTCGTCGAGCACGCCGAACCCGTCCACGACGACGGATTCGCCGCCCTCGCACTCATTCACGAGCATATGCAGCGCCTGCACGTTCGGCGGCCAGGTGTAGCTGGTGAAATCGTTGTGGGGCGCGACCGCCAGATCCGTGTGCGCGATGTTGTATCCCTTCGGATCAACCCTGACGTTGTGGATGCGCTCGAACAGCACCTCGCGGATCGGGCCCAGACGGGCCGCGAGCTGCTCCGACGAATCCGGTTCGGTGGGGGCGTCGACCAGGACGCAGACCCCGGTCCGCAGGAACTCGTCGATCAGCTCCGCCGCAGCGCGGTCGCTCGCCAGGAACCGCTGATAGTCGAATCTCCGCGGCTGGAAACCGCCATCCCAGTAGCGCAGTTCGATACTGGGCAGGCTCAGAATGCCGTGGACCTCGCTCGACCTGTATCGGGTGCGGTGTCCGTCCGGCCAGGCGATGGAGATCGCCTCGTCCTCGGAACCCGCGCGTTCGAGGCTGACCTTCTCTGGTGTCAGATTGCCTGGAACCCGGAAGAGGTGGAACCGCTTCTCCGATGTCTGTTCGACGCGGCACTCGCTGCAACCGCAGTTGTCGCGCAGCCAGAGGTAGGGAAGATCGGTCCGCTCACCGCTGCTCCAGAGTGCGGAGAGGACATCGGCATGCCGGGTGAGGCTGCTGATCGAGTGATGCATGGTCGATCCCCTGGGGTGGGTGGTGACCGGTCCAAAGCGTGCCTGCCCGGAGGGACTTCGGGCAGTGGTGCGTTGAGCCTTGTGCAGAGCGCACACCAACGCCGCCGAGTATCACCGCCTGCCCTTATCCGCGCGTGCCAAGCACCGGACCCCCGGCAGAGCCGACTCCGGGCGGAGCCCGAAGGAGGCCGGGTGCAGGCCCCGGGGCTCGGGCCCCCTCGCTTGACATCACGCTCGGCAGGGACCCACGGTGCTTTCAACGGCAGCCCCTATTCCGAGAGTGATATTCATGGAGGATACGAGAGGGCCGGACAATCCCCGGGTGAGCTTCACCAGGATGGCGGACGGCACCCGGGAGGACTACGAACTGCTTGATCGCCTCGAGGAGGAGTTCGCCGCCGGAACCGCCGACCGGGTACTGGCGCACCTCCGTCAGCTCTCCGGTTCGCTCGCCGGCTACCAGGTAGACCGGCTGGAGCATTCGCTGCAGACCGCGACCCGCGCCTATCGCGACGGCGCGGATGAGGAGATGGTTGTGGCAGCGCTCCTGCACGACATCGACGACCTCCTGGCCCCGCACAGCCACGGCGAGCTCG
>CAZHGS010000007.1:0-115306 GCA_964532325.1 uncultured Gemmatimonadaceae bacterium
CCGGGAAGGCGGACGCACCGTGGGAGCCGGAGTCGTCACCGAAATCATCGACTGATCACCGGCGGGTCCGGGCGGGGCACGGGTCCCTGTATCGAGAACCGGAGGCGCACGAGAGTTTGACATGGCAGGCAGAATTCGGATTCGGCTGAAGGCGTTTGACCACTGGGTCGTCGACCAGACGGCCTCCGATATCGTCCGGACCGCGGAGAAGACCGGCGCGACGGTCAAGGGACCGGTACCCTTGCCGACCCGCCGCGAGCGGTGGACGGTGCTCAGGGGTCCGCACATCGACAAGAAGTCGAGGGAGCAGTTCGAGCTGAGGACGCACAAGCGGCTCATCGACATAATCGAGAGCCGGACGGCGACGGTTGACGCCCTGACCAAGCTCGACCTCCCAGCCGGCGTGGATGTCGAGATCAAGGTCGACTGATCCAGCCTGCACAGGGCCGCTCGGGCGGCGGAGCGAAACGGAAGGAGTGAAATGGCGGGACTGATCGGGCGAAAGGTCGGGATGACCCGGGTCTTCGATGGGGAGGGGCGCGCGGTGCCCGTCACGGTGATCGAGGCGGGCCCGTGCCCTGTCCTGCAGCGCAAGACCGCGGAGAGCGACGGCTACAGCGCGGTCCAGCTCGGGTTCGGTCGCAAGAAGTGGACGCGGAGCCCGCAGGCGGAGCTCGGCCACGCGGCCAACTCAGGCCTCGACTACGCCCCGAGAATCCTTCGCGAATTCCGCGTCGGCACCGGGGAGGACCTCGACGCAGGGGCCGAGCTCACCGTCGGGATCTTCGGCGCGGGGGACCGGGTCAAGGTCGTCGGCACCTCGAAGGGCCGCGGGTTCCAGGGGGGGGTCAAGCGTCACGGGTTCGCCGGCCGGCCGGCCTCCCACGGCCACCCGATGTCCAGGACCCCGGGTTCGCTTGGTCCCGGAACCGATCCGTCGCGTGTGATCAAGGGGAAGAAGCTGCCGGGCCAGATGGGGGCGCATCGCACCACGATCCGCAACTTGGAGATCGTCCGGGTGGACGCCGAGAGGAACCTCCTCTTCGTCAGGGGGGGGGTGCCGGGGCCCCGCAACGGCTTTCTCCTCATCTCGAAATAGGGACGATGGCAACAGCGAAGTACTACCGGGCGGACGGGCAGACGGAAGGCGACCGGGCCCTTCCGGACGAGCTCTTCGGGGTCAGTGTCAACCAGGACGTGCTCCACACCGTCGTGACTGCTCACCTGGCCAACCGGAGGCAGGGCACGGCCGCGGGGAAGAACCGGGCGAAGGTGCGCGGCGGGAGCCGCAAGCCCTGGCGCCAGAAGGGAACGGGCCGGGCTAGGCAGGGGACGACGCGCGCCGCGCAGTGGACGGGCGGCGGAAGGGCCTTCCCCCCCCAGCCCCACTCGTGGCGCCGTCGGATCCCGAAGAAGGTGAAGGCGCTGGCCCGCCGTTCCGCCCTGAGCGCCCGGGCCGCGGAAGGGCGCGTCGCCGTGATCGACCCGCTCTCGTTCGAGGCGCCCTCCACGCGGCGGCTCGTGCGCTTCCTCGAGGCGATCGGTGTCCGGGGGAAGGTGCTGATTCTCACCGATGGCGTGAAGCACAACGTCGTTCTCTCAGGCCGGAACGTCCCGACGATCCTCGTCCGGCCCTTCGGCGGAGAGTCGACCTACGACATCCTCTGGTCCGGGACTGTCGTGGTCGAACGGACAGTGCTGGGCGAGGCCGCCGACTCCGGGGGAGAGACGCCGACCGACCCCCGGGTGGACGACGGCAGAATCGCTGGCGCTTCGGAGGGCGGGGAGGAAGCCGATGCGTGATGTGTTTGACGTGATCGTCTCCCCGGTCGTCACCGAGAAGGCGACATATGAGCAGTCCGAGCACAACGTATTCACCTTCATTGTGCATCGCGACGCGAACAAGGCCCAGATCGCCGCGGCCGTCGAGACGGCGTGGGACGTTGTCGTCGAGGATGTACGCACCGCCCGCTATCCGGGAAAGGCGAAGCGTGCACTCATGGGCCGGCTCAGCCGCAGGAATCCGGTCGGCCGCAGGCCCGGCTACAAGAAGGCGATGGTGCGCCTGGCCGAAGGGGACCACATCGAGTTCTACGAGTTGGGATGAGGGAATAGCCGATGGCGCTCAAGAGATTCAGGCCCGTCACGAGCGGCAGCCGTTTCCGCACGATCGTCCACAGGTCCGAGATCACGCGCTCGGAACCCGAGCGGTCGCTCACCGAAGGGCTGGCCGGATCCGGGGGCCGCAACCACCACGGGCACATGACGGTGCGCCGTCGCGGCGGCGGCCACAAGCGGAGGTACCGGAAGATCGATTTCCGCCGGGACAAGCACGGGATCCCCGGCCGGGTCACCGAGATCGAGTACGACCCGAATCGTTCGGCGAACATCGCGCTCGTGACTTACGCGGATGGCGAGAAGCGCTACATTCTACACCCCCGCGGCCTCGGGGTCGGGGATACGGTTCTGTCGGGGCCGGAGGCGGATATCGCCGTCGGCCACGCCATGGCGCTCTCGCGGATTCCCCTGGGAACGACGGTCCACAACGTGGAGCTGACGCCTGGAAAAGGGGGCCAGATGGCCCGGTCTGCGGGTGCGGGCGTGAATGTGGTCGCCCGGGAGGGCAGGTACGTGACACTTCGCCTGCCCTCCACCGAGGTCCGTCGCGTGCACCGCAGGTGCCTGGCGACGATCGGCCAGGTCGGCAACCACGACCACGAGCTTCAGTCGCTCGGCAAGGCGGGGGCCACGCGGTGGCGCCGTCGCCGTCCGAAGGTCAGAGGCGTCGCGATGAACCCGGTCGACCATCCCCTAGGGGGCGGTGAGGGACGCAGCTCCGGCGGACGCCCTCCAGTCTCCCCATGGGGGAAGCCGGAGGGAAGGAAGACGCGGCGGCGCAAGAAGTATTCGGACCGCTACATCGTTCGCGGGCGCCGGCGGGGCAAGGCTACCAGGTAACCGGGACCGACGGGCGGGGCTGGCCGCCGGTCCGTCCGGCCGACACGGAGAGGAAGGAGAGAGATGCCAAGGAGCGTTCGCAAGGGGCCGTTCATCGACGAGAAGCTCCGTCACCGGATCGACGTGATGAATTCCCGCGGCGAGAAGCGCGTGCTCCGGACCTGGTCCCGTGCATCCACGATTTCGCCGGAATTTGTGGGCCATACCATCGCCGTGCACAACGGCAACAAGTTCATTCCGGTCTACGTGACGGAGAATATGGTGGGCCACAAGCTCGGGGAGTTCTCTCCGACCCGGCTTTTTCGGGGCCACGGCGGCAGGCTTGCCGACAGGCGCGCGAAGGCGCGATAGCGGGGGAGGCGTCGGACGATGTGGGCGAAGGCGGTCGCCAGGTTCATTCGGATGAGCCCGAGAAAGGTGCGGCTCGTCGTGGACCAGATCCGGGGGCGTTCGGTCAACGAGGCGTATGCCCTTCTCCAGTTCTCGCCAAAGGCGGCTGCCGGGCCCGTGGAAAAGACGCTTCGCTCCGCAGTCGCCAATGCGCAGTACCGGGCCGAAGAGGAAGGCGGAATAGTGGATATCGACGAGCTCGTGATCCGTGAGGCCTTCGTCGACGAGGGTCCCGCGCTCCGGCGCTACAAGGCCGCGGCGATGGGACGTCCTGCCCCGCGGCGCCGGCGGATGAGTCACATCACCGTGGTTGTGCAGACGAGAGAGTAGCCAGGTATGGGACAGAAGACCCACCCCACCGGATTTCGCCTCGGCGTCCTCAAGGACTGGAAGTCGCGCTGGTATGCGGAAAAGGACTTTCCGCGCTTCCTGCAGGAAGACGAAACGATCCGCCGCTACCTAGGCAGGCGACTCGCGCACGCCGCGGTCGCGGACGTGGACATCGAGCGGAAGCCCTCGAAGATCGTCGTCACGGTGCAGACGGCCCGGCCCGGTGTCGTGATCGGGAAGCGGGGCGCGGAGGTCGACAAGCTGCGCGACGAGCTGGGCGTGCTGACCAACGCCGAGGTTTCGGTGAACGTCGAGGAGGTCAAGCGCCCGGAGCTGAGCGCGAAGCTCGTGGCCGAAAACGTGGCCCATCAGATCCGGAACCGGATCTCGTTCCGGCGAGCGATGAAGCGGGCGATCCAGTCCTCACAGCGAGCGGGCGCCGAGGGGATCCGCATACAGTGCGGGGGCCGCCTCGGGGGCGCCGAGATCGCGCGTGTCGAGGGATACAACGACGGGCGTGTCCCGCTCCACACGCTGCGGGCTGACATCGACTACGCGAGCGTTGAGGCGCACACCACCTACGGTACGGTGGGCGTCAAGTGCTGGATCTTTCTGGGCGAGGTCGTCGATGAACGTCGTGGCCGAACCTATTCGACGGGCAGCTGAGGAGCCGGGAGAGAACGCATGCTCTCACCGAAGCGGGTCAAGTACCGGAAGAAGCACAAGGGCCGCATGCGTGGCGCCGCGCGCCGCGGCCACCGTGTTTCCTTCGGGGAGTACGGTCTGCAGGCGAGTGAGCCGGCGTGGATCTCGAACCGGCAGATCGAGGCGGCCCGGATCGCGATGACCCGCCACATCAAGCGGGGCGGCAGGGTCTGGATCCGGATCTTTCCCGACAAGCCGACGACGCAGAAGCCCGCTGAGACGCGGATGGGCAAGGGAAAGGGAAGCCCCGAAGGATGGGTCGCCGTGGTCAAGCCGGGGCGCGTGATGTTCGAAATGGAGGGTGTGCCCCGCGACATCGCGGAACACGCGATGTCGCTGGCCGCAGCGAAGCTGCCGGTCCGAACGCGATTCTTGGTTCGCGACGAGGAGTTCTGAGGCGGGGGACCGATGGACGTTGCCGACATTCGGGAACTCACCGATCCGCAGATTCGAGAGCGGATCGGCGAGCTGAGGGAGGAGCTGTTCCGGCTGCGGATCCGGGCGGCGATGATGCAGCTTGAGAACCCAAAGCTTCCCCGGGAGATCCGGCGTGACATCGCCCGGATGAAGACCGTGCTGGGCGAGCGGAGCAGAGTTCTGGCCGCGGCAGGCCGGGGCGAAGGAACGGTGGATGCAGCATGAACGAAAAGGCGATGGATACGCCGGGTGTCACAGATCCGAGGGTACGGGGACGCCGGAAGATCCGCCGAGGCACCGTCGTAAGCGTGAGTGGTGACAAGACTGTTGTGGTGAGGGTGGACCGCCAGATCCAGCATCCGCTCTACCGGAAGGCGATGGTTCGCTCGAGGAAGTACCACGTGCACGACCGGGGCAACGAGTACCGGGTGGGCGACGTGGTGCAGATCGAGGAGACGCGTCCACTCTCTAGGCTGAAGAGGTGGAGGGTGGTGCGGCTGCTCGAACGGCCCGAGCGGGTCTGAATTCGGGGGCGCGGAGCAGGGGCAGGGGAAGCGAACGATGATCCAGGCGGAGTCTGTCCTCAAGATCGCCGACAATACGGGGGCGAAGCGGGCCCTCTGCATTCGCGTTCTCGGGGGATCCAAACGGCGCTACGCGAGGGTCGGCGATGTGATCGTCGTAACTATCAAGGATGCGATACCGAATTCCGCCGTGAAAAAGGGCGAGGTGGCGAGGGCGGTCATAGTCAGGACCGCGAAGGAGATGCGACGCAGGGACGGTTCGTATATCCGGTTCGATGAGAACGCGGCCGTCCTGATCAGCGACGGCGGGGAGCCGAGGGGCACACGCATCTTCGGGCCCGTTGGACGGGAGCTGCGGGAGAAGCGCTACATGAAGATCGTTTCGCTGGCCCCGGAGGTGCTCTGATGCGAGGGACCGGGAGGAGGCGTCGCGGGCAGCGGAGACCGCATGTCGTGCGGGGCGACCGGGTTCGGGTGATCCGCGGCAACTACCGGGACACCGAGGGAGTCGTGCTGCGCGTGGACGCCCGGGAAGGCCGCGTCGTCGTTGAGGGCATCAACATGTGCGTGCGCCACCAGCGGCCAACCCAGCAGAATCCCGAGGGAGGGATCGTCTCCTTCGAAGCGCCGCTCGACATCTCGAACGTGATGCTGGTCGAGCCCGATTCGGGCGAGGCCTCGAGGGTGAGGCTCCGGCGTGCTGGGGACGGATCGAAGGAGCGATTCTCGGTACGGAACGGAAACCCGATCCCGCGGCCGTGAACGGAAGCGGAACGGGAGGGTGAGCGCTGTGCGGGAAGGCATGATGGAGCCGAGGCTGCAGACCTACTACCACGAGAGGGTGCGCCCGAAGCTCGGGAGGGAGCTGGGGCTCGGCAACGTGCACCAAGTCCCGAGGGTCGAGAAGGTTGTCGTCAACGTGGGCGTGGGTGAGGCGAGCCGGAACCAGAAGCTTCTGGACTCGGTAGTCGATGAGCTCGCCATCATCACCGGGCAGAAGCCTGTCGTGAGGAGGGCCCGCAAGTCGATCGCGAATTTCTCACTTCGGACCGGCATGCCGGTTGGGGTCTCCGTCACCCTCCGGGGACGCCGGATGTACGAGTTCCTCGACCGCCTCGTCTCCGCAACGATACCGCGGATACGCGACTTCCGGGGGATCCCCCCGAAGTCCTTCGACGGGCGGGGCAACTACACCCTCGGGATCCGCGAGCAGATCATCTTTCCCGAGATTGACTACGATGCCGTCGAGCGTGTGCACGGGATGGATATCACCATCGTGACCTCGGCGGTGGGCGATGCCGAGGGGTACGCGCTTCTTCGGGAGCTCGGATTTCCCTTCCGCGGCCGGACGCCAGTGGCGATCTAGGGACAGGAGAAGAGTGAGGTGGTGAAGAAGGCGCTGATCGAGAATTCGAAGCGGAAGCCCAAGTCGCGGTCCGTGGCTATCATCGGTGCGGCCGCCCGCGCGGATGCGTGCGCAAGCTCGGGATCTGCCGGATCTGCTTTCGGGATATGGCGCCGCGGGGCGAGATCCCCGGCGTCCACACGGCGAGCTGGTAGAGGAGCCAGACAGAGATGATGACCGATCCGGTGGCAGACATGCTCACCCGAATCAGAAACGGTCTCCATGCGGGACGACGGTGGACGGACATCCCGGTCTCCAAGCTCAAGGTCGAGGTCGCGCGGATCCTCAAGGAGAACCACTTCGTCTTTGACTACAAAGTGCTCGACGACGGTCGCCACGGGGTCCTGCGGGTCTACCTCAAGTATTTCGAGGGGCAGCCGGTCATCCGCCACCTGGAGCGCGTCTCGAGGCCGGGGCTCCGGCGCTACGTTACCGTCGACGAGATCCCGCGGGTCCGCAACGGACTCGGGATGGCGATCCTCTCCACCTCACGGGGCGTTGTCTCGGACCGCGGTGCGCGGCATCTCGGCGTGGGCGGTGAGCTGATGGCAATCGTCTGGTGAGCACCCCACTTGCCGGGCGATCCGGGAGCTGAGCGATGTCGAGAATCGGTGGCCTGCCGGTCGAGCTGCCCGCGGGTGTCACGGTCGCCTCGGACGGAGAAACGCTCACGGTGAAGGGTCCGAAGGGAGCACTCGAATTCGCGCCGCACCCAGCGATGGGTGTTGCGATCTCGGACCGGGCGGTCACTGTCACCCGCCCCTCCGAACAGGCACGCCACCGCGCGCTTCACGGACTTACCCGCTCCCTCATCGCAAATATGGTGACAGGAGTGACGAAGGGTTTCGAGCGGAAGCTCGAGATCAGGGGGGTCGGGTATCGCGCCGAGCGCGGGCCTGCCGGGGTGACCTTTCACCTCGGCTTCTCCCACGCGGTCGAATTCCCGGTTCCCGACGGGATCGAGATCGAGACCCCGACGCCGACCCAGGTCATCGTGCGGGGGATGGACAAACAGCTCGTCGGGCAGGTGGCGGCCGAGATCCGGTCGATCCGGCCCCCGGAACCGTACAAGGGCAAGGGTGTGCGCTACTTGGGCGAAGTCGTCCGCAGGAAAGCCGGAAAGACGGCCGGATAGCGCTTCGCGGCCACCGCTCAGGGAGAGGAGTCTCGGGTCATGCGGGTCAGATACTCCAAGCTTAGGAAGAGCCGGCGCCTCCAGCGGGCTCGCCGGCACGCGCGCGTCCGGAAGCGCGTGGCGGGAAGCGCCGAGCGTCCGAGGCTCGTGGTCTTCCGGTCGCTCAGGAACATCGAGGCGCAGATCATCGACGACGGAGAGGGCCGGACGCTCCTTGGGATCTCGACACTCTCCGAGGCGGTGCGGAAGGCCGCGGAAGGCGGCGGACCCGGGGCAGGACCGAGGATCTCCGCGGCATTCGAGGCAGGGAGAATCCTGGCGGAGCGGGCGGTCGAACAGGGAATCGCGGCGGTCGTCTTTGATCGAGCCGGGTACCGTTACCACGGCCGCGTGAAGGCGTTCGCCGAGGGGGCGAGGACGGGAGGGTTGCACTTCTGATGGCAAGAGGAAGAGGACGGGGCAGGGGAAGGGGTCGTCGGCGGGACAGCAACCTCGTCGAGACGGTGATCCACATCAACCGGGTTGCGAAGGTGGTCAAGGGGGGACGGCGCTTCTCGTTCAGCGCGCTCGTCGCCGTGGGCAACCGCAAGGGCAGCGTAGCCATCGAGCTTGCGAAGGCGAACGAGGTGGCGGAAGCGATCCGCAAGGGGATGGAGCACGCCTCGAAGCAGCTCGTCAAGGTACCGATGTCGGGGGGGACGATCCCCCACGAGATCATCGGAGAGTGGGGAGCCGGACGTGTTCTCCTCAGACCCGCCGCACCCGGTACGGGCGTCATCGCCGGAGGGCCAGTGCGGGCGGTCCTCGAGGCCGCCGGCTTCACCGACATCCTCACGAAGAGCCTCGGGAGCAACAATCCGATTAACATGGTCCGAGCGACCATGCATGCGCTCACGCACCTCGTCACCCCTGAACGGGCGGCCAGGGAGCGGGGCATTTCCGTCGAAGCGCTCGGTGCCGGGGTGCGTCGTGGTTAGCCGGCAGCGGAGGGGGAGGATCGCCGTCACCCAGGTCCGGAGCGGAATTGGCCGCCCGCGGGCCCACCGGAGGACTCTCCGGGCCCTCGGGTTCACCCGCCATCAGCAGACGCGGATACACAACGACACGCCCGCGATCCGTGGGATGATCCGCCAGGTGCGTCACCTCGTTCGGGTCCGAGACGTGGAGGAGTAGCGCGGAAATGGCCGAACTGCACGACCTTCGCCCCGTCCCCGGGTCACGCTCACCGAGGAAACGGCGTGGGCGGGGCCCCGGGTCCGGGCTCGGAAAGACGAGCGGAAGGGGCCAGAAGGGACAGAAGTCCCGCTCCGGGAATTCGATACCGGCCGGCTTCGAGGGAGGACAGATGCCCCTCCAGCGCCGGTTGCCGAAGGGCGGATTCAGACCCAGACGCCGCATCACCTACCAGGTCGTGAACGTGGGACGCCTCGAGCGGTTCGAGGGCACCGATGTCACACCCGAGCACCTATACGTCCAGGGCCTCGTCCGATCTTCCCGGAAGCCCGTCAAGCTCTTGGCGAAGGGAGACATCGGTCGTTCGCTTCGCGTCTCGGTTCATGCGGCGAGCGCGGCCGCGGAGGCGAAGATCGAAGCAGCTGGGGGCTCGGTCACGCGGATCGAACGGTGATGTTCCAGATGACCGCGGCCAGACATCGCTCCGGTAACGACGGCTGATCCCCATGGCGAACCCGCTCCAAAACCTCCTTCGCTTTCCCGAGCTCAAGGACCGGATCCTCTTCACCCTCCTGGTGCTCCTCATCTATCGGGTGGGTGCGCACATCACAGCGCCCGGGGTCAATCTCCCCGCGCTCCAGGCCCAGTTCGGCCAGCTCTTCGGAGGGACGCTGTTCGGGGTCTACGACATGTTTGTGGGCGGCGGGCTCTCCCGGGCGACGATCTTCGCACTGGGGATCATGCCGTATATCTCGGCCTCGATCATGTTCCAGCTCCTCGCGGCCGTCTTCCCGACGATTGAGAAACTCCAGAAGGAGGGGGAGGAGGGGCGAAAGAAGATCACGCAGTGGACGCGGTACGTCACAGTCGTTCTCTGCATCCTCCAGGGCTACGGCTACTCGGTATTCGTTGGCTCCATCGAGGGGGCGGTTGTCACCTCGGACTTCGTCTTCACGCTGAGCACGGTCGTGACCCTGACGGTGGGCGGAGTCTTTGTGATGTGGCTCGGCGAACAGATCACCGAACACGGGATCGGCAATGGGATGTCGCTGCTGATCTTCTTCTCCATCATCGAGGGCTTTCCGAGTGCCGTGGTTCGCACTTGGGAGGCCATGATGGTCGGGGAGATCGGCGTTGTGGCCCTCCTTGTGCTCGTCGCCGTCATCGTGGGTGTGACCGGTGGCGTCGTGTCGATGACGATGGGTGCCCGCCAGATCCCGGTCCAGATTCCGAGGAAGGTCGTAGGGCGAGGCCGGATCCAGGAAGGCCAGAAGTCCTATGTACCGATCCGGGTGAATGCGTCCGGGGTCATGCCGATCATCTTCGCCCAGTCGTTCATCATTATACCGGGAACGATCGGTGCCTTCTCAAGTTCGCTGTTTTTCCAGGATCTGGCGAACATGTTCCAGCCCGGAAACTGGCTCTACTATGGGACCTACGGGCTCATGATCGTCTTCTTCACCTACTTCTACACGGCGATCATCTTCAACCCCGTTGATCTCGCCGAGAACCTGAAGAAGCAGGGTGCCTTCATACCCGGGGTGAAGCCCGGCGCTCGTACCGCGGAGTACATCGACCGCGTGCTGACGCGTGTCCTTGTGCCCGGTTCCCTCTACCTCGCGGCGATCGCGATGGTCCCCTTCTGGATCTTCGACATCTTCGGCATCCAGACATTCTTCTTCGGCGGCACGGGGCTGCTGATCTGCGTCGGGGTCGGGCTCGATACTGTCCAGAGGGCGCAGCAGCACCTGCTGCTGCGGCACTATGACGGGTTCATGAAGAAGGGGCGCGTCAAGGTCCGCGGACGCCAACGGTACATGTAGCGATGCCGGACCGGGGTCTCGTCGTGATCCTCCTCGGTCCTCCGGGAGTCGGAAAGGGGACCCAGGGTCTCCGCTTGGCCGCGGTCTTCGGATGGGAGCGCCTCGTCACGGGCGACCTCCTCCGGGCCGCCCGGCGCGAAGGGACAGAGGTGGGCCGGCGGGCGGGGCGCTACATGGACGAGGGGGAACTCGTTCCGGATGACGTGATGGTGGCGCTGTTCGAGGAACGCATGGCCCGCCTCCCGGACGACGCGGGCGTCCTCTTGGACGGCTTCCCGCGAACGGTAGCCCAAGCCGAGGCACTCACCGGTGCCTGCTCCCGGCCCGTCGATGCCGTTGTCCTGCTCGAGGCCTCCGACGACGTTCTTATTAGGCGGATCAGCGGGCGCCGGAGCTGCGCGGCGTGCGGGTCCATCTACAACATCTACTTCGATCCGCCGGGCTCGGAAGGTGTCTGCGACCGATGCGGGGAAGTGCTCACGCACCGCGAGGACGACACGGCGGAGACCGTCCACCGGCGGCTGCGGGTCTACGTTGAGCAGACCGAAACGCTTATCGACTACTACGGTGCGCGGGGGGCGGTCCTTCGCGTGGACGGGGAGAAGTCGCCCGATGAAGTTCAGGCAGGGCTTGAGGCCAGCCTCGCGTCGCACTTCGGCGCAATCGCGTAGAGCTTCGGCGTGGTCGAGCTGAAGACGCCCGCAGAGATCGCGAGGATCTCCCGCGGCGGGGCGATTATCGCCGACCTCTTCGACGAACTCGAACCGAGGATCATCCCCGGGATTTCGACCGCGTCGCTCGATGCCTTCGCCGAGGAGTTCATCCGCTCGCACAAGGGTGCGGTGCCTGTCTTCAAGGGGCTCTACGGGTTCCCCGCCGCGGTCTGCACCTCGATCAACGAGGAGATCGTGCACGGGATCCCGTCCGCCAACCGTATCCTCAATAAAGGGGATATCATTTCCGTCGACGTGGGCGTCGAGTTGAACGGGTGGTGCTCAGACTCGGCGCGCACCTTCCCCGTCGGGCGGATCTCGGCGGAGGTCGAGCGACTCCTCTCGGTGACGCGGGAGGCACTCGAGCGGGCGGTCGAGGCCGCCGGAGCGCTCGGCCATGTCGGCGACATCGGTCACGCGGTTGAACGGGTCGTGGAGGGTACGGGATTCTCGATCGTCCGTGACCTAGTC
Source organism: uncultured Gemmatimonadaceae bacterium (assembly GCA_964532325.1). Taxonomy (GTDB): domain Bacteria; phylum Gemmatimonadota; class Gemmatimonadetes; order Longimicrobiales; family Gaopeijiaceae; genus JAAXGI01. The sequence continues at coordinate 12,045 of CAZHGS010000007.1, forward strand.
GGACACGGGGTCGGCCGGAAGGTCCACGAGGAGCCCCAGGTGCCCAATTTCGGGGAATCCGGGACGGGGCCCGTGCTCAGGGCGGGGATGGTACTGGCCATCGAGCCCATGATCTCCATGGGAAGCCGCGAGATCCGCACGCTTGCCGACCGGTGGACGTTGGCAACGGCTGATGGTTCCATTTCCGCGCATTTCGAACACACCGTTGCCCTGACCGGGGAGGGCGCGCGGGTGCTGACCCACGATGCGCCCGGGGTCGAGGTCCAGTAACCCCCGAACGTCGCCTTGAGCCCTTACGCAGAAGAGGTTATATTTCTCAGCTATGCACTGAACCGGGGGGAAGTGCCCGATGAAGGTGAGGGCAAGCGTCAAGCCGATCTGCGAGTACTGCAAGGTTGTCCGCCGCCGGGGCGTCGTGCGCATCATCTGCAAGCGAAATCCGAGGCACAAGCAGCGCCAGGGCTGAGCTCCTGCGGCTTCCGCCCGGTCATCGGACGTTCGGAGAGCAATGGCAAGAATTGCCGGCGTTGATCTGCCGCGAAACAAGCGCGTCGAGATCGCCCTGACGTACATCTACGGGGTGGGACGGTCCCGGTCGGTCGAGATTCTCGAAGGGGCGGGCGTCGACCGCCACGTCCGGACCCACGATCTCACGGATGAGGAAGTGAACCGCCTCCGACGGGAGATCGAGACACGCTACAAGGTTGAGGGAGCGCTCCGCACCGAGACATCGATGAACATCAAGCGACTGATGGACATCGGGTGCTACCGGGGCCTCCGGCACCGTCGCGGGCTTCCCGTCCGTGGTCAGCGGACGAGCACGAACGCGCGGACGCACAAGGGAAAGAGGCGGGCGATCGCCGGCAAGAAGAAGCCGCCGAAGAAGTAGGCGATAACAACAGCGGGCCTGCCTCTTCGGGCCTCTGGAACGCGACGACAGGAGGTATCGAGCGGTGCCGAGGAAGGGTTCAGGCCGCAGGAAGAGCTCCGGGCGGGGTCGGCGGAAGCGCGTCGTCGAAGCAGACGCGGTGGCCCACATCCAGGCTACTTTCAACAACACGATCGTTACGATCACCGATCGCGCGGGTGACGTCGTGACTTGGGCGAGCGCGGGAAAAGCCGGCTTCAAGGGCTCCAAGAAGTCAACGCCATTCGCTGCGACCGTCTGCGCGGAACAGGCGGGGCGTGATGCATACGCGCTTGGGGTTCGGCGCGTCGACGTGCGCGTTCAGGGCCCAGGATCAGGGCGCGAGTCCGCGATATCGGCTCTCGCGGCGGCCGGCCTCAAGGTCAAGTCCATTCAGGACGTCACGCCGCTTCCACACAACGGGTGTAGGCCGCCGAAGAAACGCAGGGTCTAGGGGCGCGTCGCGCAGCCTGCTCGTTTGCGGGGCGTCACCTGGGCACCTGACCGTTCGGGACGACTCAATGGGGACAATTCTTGATGGCGCGATATACAGAGGCGGTCTGCAAGCTCTGTCGCCGGGAGGGGCAGAAACTCTTTCTCAAGGGCCAGAAGTGCTACACCGAGAAGTGCCCGGTGGAGCGGAGGGCCTATCCCCCAGGCCAGCACGGGCCTGCACACGCGCGCCGGCGCAAGCAGTCCGAATACGCGCTCCAGCTCCGTGAGAAGCAGAAGGTCAAGCGGATGTACGGGCTACAGGAGAGCCAGTTCCGGAATCTCTTCCGGAAGGCCGTCAAGAAGGGTGGTGTGACGGGTGAGAACCTCCTGATCGGGTTGGAGAAGCGTCTCGATAACATCGTCTTCCGGCTCGGTTTTGCCTCCAGCCGCAATCAGGCCCGACAGCTTGTCCGTCACCGGCACGTGGAGGTGAACGGGCGCGTGGTCGACATCCCGAGCTTCGAGGTCCAGGCCGGTGACGACATCGCGGTCCGCGCCAAGTCGCGGCGCCTCGCCGTGGTGGAGGCAAGCCTCACAGCCCGGACCCGTCCCTCGCTCATGGGATGGTTGGCGCTCGACGAGAAGAACCGGGTGGCGCGGGTCGTCCGGCCTCCGACCCGGGAGGACATCCCGATGGAGGTGCAGGAGCAGCTGATCGTGGAGCTCTACTCCAAGTGATGCACCGGGTGGGGCATGTTCGCCCGCGGGCGATCGTATACGGAGGCGCATGGTGGAGATTGATCTGACGGGGCTGGTCCTTCCCGAGAAGGTGGAGGCGACCCGGTTCTCAGAGGATGGACAGAGGGGTGAGTTTGTCATCGAGCCGCTCGAGCGCGGCTTTGGCCACACACTCGGCAACGCGGTCCGTCGCGTCCTGCTCTCCTCGCTCAGGGGAGCGGCCGTCTGGGCGTTCCGGACCGAGGGGGTCGTCCACGAGCATCAGACAATCCGCGGTGTCGTGGAGGATGTCCACCAGGTCATCCAGAACCTCAAGTCGCTGATCTTGGTCCTCGACGACGACGTGGATGCGGCTACGCTCGAAGTTACGGCAAAGCACATTGGGCCGGTGACGGGTGGCGATATCCGGGAAAGGGCGGGGGTCCGGATCCTCAACCCGGACCATCTCCTTCTCACGCTCCAAGAGGAACGCACCCTCAGGCTCGAGCTCCGGGTGGACAAGGGCCGGGGCTTCGTGCTTGCCGACCAACACGAACTTGAGAAGGGAGAGTCAGTCGACCTCGTGCGGATCGACTCGATCTACAACCCGGTGCGGCGGTGCAACTTCGAGGTCCTTGAGACCCGGGTCGGGCAGCGGACCGATTTCGATCAGCTGACCTTTTCCGTGGAGACCGACGGTTCCATATCTCCCGAGGAAGCACTTGCAACGGCGGCGACACTGGTCAGCACGCACCTTGAGTACCTCGTCAGCTTGGCCGGGAACGGTGTTCCTTCCACTGTACCGGATCCCGGCGTGCCGGTCTCCGAAGCCGTCCAGGAGCTGATTGGCCGCAATCTTGAGGATGTTCCGGAACTCTCCGTCCGGTCCCGGAATTCCCTGCAGAAAGAGAATATCAGGACTCTTATGGAGCTGATCCAGAAGTCAAAGGAAGAGATGCTCGACATCGACAACTTCGGTGCCAAGTCGCTCAAGAAGATCGAGGATTTCCTGAGGGGTCACGGGCTCGGTTTCGGAATGAAGATTGCTACGGGCGACGACGGGCAGGTGTTCATTGCGGACGACGGATCCGAGGCCGGCGCGGGCGCTGACGGGGAGTAGACACACGGCCGGCACCGTGGTATATCGGTAGCGGAACGGAAAAAGGCGGGCAATGCGGCACAGGAAACGGGGAAGGCAGCTCTCGCGTACGCGGGCCCACCGGCGTGCGACGCTCAGGAACATGGCCACGAGTCTCTTTGAGCACGAGAGCATCGAGACGACGGTCGCCAAGGCGAAGGAGCTGCGTCCCTATGCGGAGAAACTGATTACGCTTGCGCGCCGTGGCGATCTCCACGCGCGCCGGCTCGCGGCCCGCAGGATCCAGGACCGGGCCGTGCTCGCGAAGCTGTTCGACGACATCGGGCCCAGCTACCGGGATCGTCCGGGCGGCTATACCCGCATTCTGAAAGTGGGCCGTCGGCGGGGGGATGCAGCAGAACTGGCGCTGATCGAGCTCGTGGGCCGGACGTGGACATAAGGTATTCATAGGGACGAGCGGGAGAGGACCGAATCATGGCGCGAGCCAAGGGCGGGTTCAACATAATTGCGATGGTGGTGGCATTCGGGACGATCGGTGGCTTCCTCTATTGGCTTTCGATCACCGCCATCCCGACCGAAGTGGCCGTGGCCGAGGAGGATGTAACAGCCCAGGCGGTGTCGCTCGGGTTGTTTGCGCGGAGCCCGAATATCTATGAGGGCGACCTGGTGGCTGTCGACGGTGTCGAGGTCCAGAGTGTGGCAGGCGCGCAGCTGTTTTTCGTGGCCTTCCCGGATGAGTCTGCCTATCCCGTTCGCGTCGATGCATCGCTTGGAGCGGCAGGCGCATCTCTCTCGCCGATGGACACGGGCCGGGTGATCGGCACCGTGTACGCCCTGACGGACAGCGTGCTTGATGCGTGGGCGGATGAGTCCGCCTTCCCGGACGATGCCACCAGAGAGGCCGCAGCCGCCTCTTCCACCTTCATCCTCGCGACGGAACTCGAACTGGCGCCTCCGGCCGAGGAGGGCGGGGCGTAGCGGCTCCCGCCCACCGAGGCAAGTCGACGACGATGGCACGCGTCTGCGAGATCTGTGGGAAGCGCCCGGGGTCCGGCAACCGGGTGAGTCACGCTCACAACAAGACGAGGCGCCGGTGGCTGCCGAACCTGCAGTCGGCCAAGATCGCGGACGACCGGGGTAGGCGCCGCCGGATCCGAGTCTGCGCCGGATGCATCTCGGGTGGCCGGATCCGGAAGGCCCCGGCCCTCCGCCCTCCGCCGGAAGCCTAGGGTCTGCCGCACGGGGTCGCGTCCACCCGTAGACCGTAGGCCGTGCGGGCCGGGCATTTTCACAGCTTCCCCGGTCGTGTGGAGAGGATCGGTTGTGAGGAGCGTCACGGGCTCATCGGTCCTCCGCGGCCTGCGGGTTGCGGTGACTCGCTCCGGGGCCCGGGACCCCGGGGATCCGCTGGTCCGGATCCTGCGCCGGGCAGGTGCGACTCCCCTTCCGGTTCCGCTGACGCGAACGGCCCCCCCCGGGGACCCAGGAGTCCTGGAACGCGCTGTCCTGCATCTGGCGGGCTACGACTGGCTCGTCGTGACCTCCGCGCGTACGGTCGCCCCCTTGGTTCAGGCGCTCCGCGCAGCTGGAGTGCGGGTTGAGGATGCGCGTGCCGGCGGACTCCGGATCTGCGCCGTCGGTCCGCGCACCGCAAGGGTGCTCGCCCGCGCCGGACTGGCGCCCGATGTCCTCCCGGTGCGCTTCAACGCGAAGGGCGTAGTTCGCTCGATCCTCGCCGCGCAGGGGGGAGGATCGCCGCGGGTACTTTTTCCGAGAGCGGAGGAGGGGCGGGAGACGATTCCGCGGCAGCTCCGCAGCGCGGGCGCCGAGGTCCGGCTCGTCACGGCGTACCGGACCCTAGAGGTGCCGGGCGCCGCAGCTCGGCTCGCCGCTCTCGTCGCGACGGGTGAAGTCGACGCGCTGACGTTCACCGCCCCGTCCGCTGCTAGGCTGTTCGTGGAAGCGTGGACGGAGCACAGGGGGGCACGTCCTGTGGATGGGCGCGCGGACCGCCTTGGGATCCCGGCGGGCATCGGAATCCTCGCGCTCGGCCCCAGCACGGCCGATGCCCTTGGTGCGCGCGGTCTCGCTGTTGACCGGGTGGCGGAGCCCTACACTTTCACCGGGCTTCTCGGCGCGTTGGCGGAGTGGGCGACCGCGTCTGGCTAGCGGGCCGATGCGACCGGTGTGGAATGCACCGGAGGGAGGGGCGGTAGATGTCGTCAGCTTCCCGGGCGGGACGCTTCGCACGAGGCGAGCTCACATTCGGTGTCGTCGGACTCGGGTATGTCGGGCTGCCCCTCGCGGTGGAGATCGGCCGAAGTGGGAGCCGCGTCCTCGGCTTTGATCTCGACGAATCGGTTGTCGGCGGGATCAACGCGGGTCGCAGCCACGTCCGGGACGTGGACAACGGGCGCGTGTCCGAGCTCCGGCAGACCGGGCGCCTTGAGGCCTCTGTCGGGACGGCCCGTCTTGGTGAATGCGATGTGATCTGCCTTTGCGTCCCGACGCCGCTCTCGAAGACGCGCGACCCGGACATCTCACACATCCTCGCGGCGGGCCGTGCCGTGAGCGCGGCCCTCCGCCCAGGCCAGCTTGTGGTCTTGGAGTCAACGACGTATCCGGGGACGACGCGCGATGTCCTCCTCCCGCTGGTTTCCGGGCGGGGACTCGAGGTAGGGCGCGATTTCTTCCTCTGCTTCTCGCCCGAGCGCGTCGATCCCGGGAATGCGGTGTGGAGGACAGAGAACACGCCGAAGGTGATCGGCGGGATCACCGAGACGTGCCTGAACGCCGGACTCGACGCGTACGGTCGATTCATAGAACGGATGGTGCCGGTCTCCTCCCCAGAGGTGGCCGAGCTCGTCAAGCTGCTCGAGAACACTTTCCGGGCCGTGAATATCGCGCTCGTTAACGAGATCGCTCAGATTGCCGATCGGCTCGGGGTTAACGTCTGGGAGGTGGTCGACGCTGCAGCCACGAAACCCTTCGGGTTCATGAAGTTCACGCCTGGTCCCGGTCTCGGCGGCCACTGCATACCGGTCGACCCGCACTATCTGTCTTGGAAGATGCGGAGCCTTGATTACCAGGCACGGCTCATCGAGCTGGCCGCCGAGATCAATGCGGAGATGCCGCACTTCGTCGTTGAGAAGGTCCGAAGCGCCCTGAACATGGCCAAGAGGGCCGTGAACGGGTCGCGCATCCTCATCCTCGGCGTTGCCTACAAACCCGACGTCGATGATGTTCGCGAGTCGCCCGCCCTTGAGATCATCCGGGAGCTTGAGGAGGATGGGGCGGAGGTCGTCTTCCACGACCCACACGTCCCGGTGATCCAGTGGGAGGGGCGACGCTGGCATGGCGTCGAGTTCACCGAGGATGCGCTCGAGGCGGCAGATGCGGTCGTCCTGGTGACCGACCACTCGGTGCTCGACCTCGAGAGGATTCACCGTTGCGCACGGATTCTCGTGGACTCGAGGAACGCGACCTCGCGCGCAGGGACCGGGGGGGGCACTGCCCCGGGGCGCGGATGGATCGTGAAGGGGGGCGAGTCGCCCGGTCCGCGGCGGAGCGGGAGCCCGGCTTCGGGTCGGGTCGGCCGGGAGGACGGTGGTTGATGGCCGTGCCGCAGAGGCCGCCCGGATCGAGATTGGGCGTGCCCGCCCACGGCCATCCGCGCCCGGATGCCGCCTTCCCCTACCTGCGGCCGATAGGCTGCGTTGTGCCGCTGTCCGCCTGCCTCGGTGACCGTTTGGCGCTGCTCCCCCTGCTGCCGACGCCAGGTATGTCCCGCCCGGCTCGTGCAGGGAAGCACCTCGCGCATGGGCCGCAGGGTCGACGGGCACCCTCTCTCTCTCGGCGCATCCGCCGCGATCTGGTATGTACCTGGCAACCAGCCTCACGATGCGGGTCCGCGCCGCCGACAATCGACCACCTTGCGGCCGAGTCTTTCCGGTGAGCAAGCCGCCGGCCCGGCCAGGTGATCTCCTCGAACTCGTGACGCGGGCTGGCGAGAGGATTCTCGAGTCCTACGGAGTGCCCGGCGGGGTCGCGCTGAAGGAGGACTTCTCGCCGCTCACACTTGCCGACCGCCGGGCGCACACCTGCCTCGATGAGGGACTTCGCCGCCTTGCGCCGGGGATTCCGGTGCTCTCCGAGGAGTCGCCAGCCTCGGTCCTACGGGGCAGACCAGGACGCGACCGGTACTGGCTCGTCGATCCCCTCGACGGAACGAAGGAGTTCCTCAAGGGCACCGGTGAGTTCACCGTAAACGTCGCACTGATCGAGGGCGGAGAGCCCGTCTACGGGATCGTCCATGTCCCTGCGCTCGGCTCCACCTACCGCGGTCGGCAGGGCGGTGGTGCGGAGAAGGCGGGCGCTGACGGGCGATTTCGCCCCATCCGCACACGGCGCCTGGATCCGGACCGGATTGTGGTCGTGGGAAGCCGGGATCACCTGGGGCCGGTGGTCAAACAGCTCGTTCGCCGGATTCCGCCGGGAGCGGAGTTCACAAGTGTGGGAAGCTCGCTTAAGTTCTGTCTCATCGCGGAGGGAGAGGCGGACCTGTACATCCGCGACGGACCGACGATGTGGTGGGACACGGCGGCCGCGCAGTGTGTTGTCGAGAGCGCCGGAGGCGGGGTCTTCGCATTCGACCGTCCCGGTCTCGACGTTCCGCTCCGGTACGACGGCGGCGTGTTCCGCAACCCGTACTTCTGCTGTATAGGGGACCTCACCGGTCCTTGGCGCCCGGTCATCCGGCTGGCGGGACCGCGGGACACGACGTAGTGCACGGCGGAAGCGAGCGATGAGGGGTCATCTCCGGGTTCTTGAGAACGAGGCGATCCACGTCTTCCGCGAGGTGGTCGCACAGTTCGAGCGGCCCGCCCTCCTGTTCTCGGGAGGGAAGGACTCGGCGGTGCTGGCGTGGCTCGCGCGCAAAGCGCTCCATCCGGCACCGGTCCCCTTCCCGCTCCTTCACATCGACACCGGCCACAACTTTCCCGAGACAATCGAGTTCCGGGACCGATTCACCGCCGATATGGGGCTTGAGCTCATCGTCCGCTCCGTGCAGGACACGATCGACCGGGGGCGCGTCCGGGAGGAGGCGGGTCCTGAGGCGAGCCGCAACGCACTTCAGACAGTGACGCTGCTTGATGCGATCCGGGAGCTCGGGGTCGACGCAGCGCTCGGTGGGGCACGGCGTGATGAGGAGAAGACGCGTGCGAAGGAGCGCTTTTTCTCGCACCGGGACCGCTTCGGGCAGTGGGACCCCAGAACGCAGCGGCCCGAGCTCTGGAACCTCTACAACGGCCGAATGAACCGGCGCGAGCACTTTCGCGTCTTCCCCCTCTCGAACTGGACGGAGACGGATGTTTGGGAGTACGTCCGTCGAGAACAGGTCCCGCTTCCCCCGCTCTACTTTGCCCACGAGCGGGAGGTCGTGGAGCGCGACGGGGTCATTCTGGCCTGGACCCCGTTCATCGAGCTCGGCGAGGGCGAGGAGGTCCGCCGGGAGCATGTGCGCTTCCGGACGATCGGGGACGCGACATGTACGGGCGCGCTCCGTTCAGCGGCTACTTCCGTCGAGGCGATCATCGCTGAGGTGGAGGCGGCCCGGGTGACCGAGCGGCGCGGGCGGGCCGACGACCGCCGCTCCGAAGCCGCGATGGAGGACAGGAAGCGGGGAGGCTACTTCTGATGGAGACGGCTCGCTCCGACGGAGACATCGGCCTGTTGCGCTTCACGACGGCCGGCAGCGTCGACGACGGGAAGAGCACGCTGATCGGGCGGCTCCTCTACGATACGAAGTCAGTATTTTCCGACCAGCTGGAGGAGGTCCGGGGTGCGAGCCGGCGGCTCGGCGAGGCCGGGACAAATCTCGCCCTATTGACCGACGGCCTTCGTGCCGAACGCGAGCAGAAGATCACGATCGATGTCGCGTACCGGTACTTCGCCACTCGGCGAAGGAAATTCATCATCGCCGACACGCCTGGCCACGTGCAGTACACCCGCAACATGGTGACGGGAGCGTCGACGGCCGAGCTCGCCGTCGTGCTCATCGACGCCCGGCGAGGAGTGCTGACGCAGTCCAAGCGGCACGCTTTCATCGCCTCGCTCCTCGGGATTCCGCACCTGATCGTCGCCGTGAACAAGATGGACCTCGTGGACTACTCGGAGGAAGTCTACGACCGGGTACGGTCGGACTTCGCCCGCTTCGCGAGAAAGCTCACTCTAAAGGACATCACCTACCTCCCGGTCAGCGCCCTTCACGGCGACAATGTCGTCTCGTGGTCGAGACGGATGCCGTGGTATCGGGGCGGCGCGCTTCTCCACAGGCTCGAGACCGTGAGCCTCGGGGCGCGCCGCAACCAGATCGACTTCCGCTTTCCGGTGCAAAATGTCTTCCGGCCGGACGAGAGATTCCGCGGGTACGCGGGCAGCGTGGCCTCGGGCCGCGTCGCACCGGGCGACGAGATCGTCGTTCTCCCCTCCGGGCAGAGGACGCGTGTCCGTGCGATCCATGCGCCGAACGGTCGCATGGCCGCGGCGCGGCCCGGAGACGCCGTGGTCCTCACGACCGACGACGAGATCGACATCTCGCGGGGCGACATGATCGTCCGGCGGCGCAACATCCCCGTGGTCGCCAATCGCTTCGAAGCCTATCTCTGCTGGATGGGCGAGGAGGCGATGCAGCCCGGGCGACAGTATCATCTGCTCCACACCACGCATTGGGTGCGCGCGGTCGTGAAGCGGATCGAGTACCGGGTGGACGTGAATACGCTTCGGCGCGAGCCGACGGCGGCCATCGAACTCAACGACATCGGGCGCGTCGAGATCATCGCGACCCGGCCGCTCTTCTTCGACTCCTACCGGGTGAACTCGGCCACTGGAAGCTTCGTGCTCGTCGATCCCCACACGAACGTGACGGTGGCCGCCGGGATGATCCGCGGCAGGGTGCGCCGCCTCAGGGCGGCGCGGCGTCGTGGGCGGCCTCCGGTCCGGCGCAAGTCGGAACGCGTGGTCTGGGAGGCCAGCAACATCCCCCGGCAGGAGCGCGAAGAGCGGATTGGACACAAGGCGTTCGTCCTCTGGTTCACGGGAATGTCGGCTGCGGGCAAGAGCACGGTTGCCCGGGCCGTCGAGCGGGCTCTCTTCGAGAGTGGCGTCCGGACGATGCTCTTGGACGGCGACCATCTTCGACACGGACTGTCAGGCGACCTCGGGTTCTCCGACCGCGACCGGACCGAGAACATTCGTCGGGTGGGTGAGGTTGCCAGGCTGTTCTTCGAGCAGGGCTCGGCGGTCCTCTGTACCTTCGTCTCACCCTTCCGGGTCGATCGCGACCGGGTCCGCGACCTCTTCCCGGCGGACCGTTTTTTCGAGGTCCACATCCATGCGCCCCTCAAGGTGCTCCGGGAGCGGGACCCGAAGGGCCTCTACAGGCTCGAGGCATCCGGCGAACTCGAACTTCCGGGGAGCCGCTCCGCCTACGAGGCGCCCAAGCGTCCGGAACTCGAAATCGATACATCGGCGGTGAGCCCTGGCGAGGCGGTGGAAGAGGTGCTCGACGCGGTCGGGTTCCTCATCACGTGAGCCGGCTCGCAGTATCGGACCCGTGGGAGCCCCGGACGCGGTCGTGGGCCGCGTCCCCCGTGTCGCGACAGCCTTGGCTCTCCTCCGCCTCGCAGCCCTGAGCCATGCACCTCACTGTAATCGGAACCGGATACGTCGGGCTCGTCGTCGGGGCCGGACTTGCGCATTCCGGAAACGATGTGACCTGCGTGGATATCGACCGGGAAAAGATCGCGCGGCTTGCCAGCGGGGAGATCCCGATCCATGAGCCGAGCCTCGGACCGCTCGTGCGCGAGAACCTGGCACAGGGCCGGCTTCGATTCACGACGGATTTCGGTGAGGCAGTCCGCCGCTCCTGGCTCCTCTTCATCGCTGTCGGGACGCCGGCGGACGAGGATGGATCCGCCGATGTCAGGCATGTACTCGACGCCGCGGTCGCGATCGGCCGCGCGGTGGATGGCGAGAAGATCGTTGTCATCAAGAGTACGGTTCCCGTCGGGACCGCTGCCCGCGTGCATGCAGCGATCGGGGCCGTCACCCCGCACAGGATCCGGGTGTGCTCCGTTCCTGAGTTCCTCAAGGAAGGCGCAGCGGTGCGCGACTTCATGAAGCCGGACCGGATTGTGATCGGGGCGGAGGATCCTGAGGTGGCCGAGATCCTCCGGGAGCTCCATGCCCCGTTCGTGCGCACGCGCGCCGACATCGTCGTGATGGACGTGGCCTCTGCAGAGCTCACGAAGTACGCTGCAAACGCCATGCTCGCGACCCGCATCTCGTTCATGAACTCGATGGCACGGCTCGCGGCCGCGGTCGGGGCCGATGTTGAGATGGTGCGCCGCGGGGTGGGGCTCGACCGGCGTATCGGGCCCGCTTTCCTCTTTCCGGGAATAGGCTATGGCGGCTCCTGTCTTCCGAAGGACGTGAAGGCCCTTATCCGAGATGCCCGGACCCACGGCGTGGGACTGCCGATCCTCGAGGCTGTCGAGGAAACGAACCGCGTGCAGAAGCGGTGGATTCTCGAACGGGTGGTCGCGAGATTCGGTGACGGGCTTGAGGGGCGTGCCTTCGCCGTCTGGGGGCTCGCGTTCAAGCCGAACACCGATGACATGCGTGAGGCGCCGAGTCTCGTCACGATCGCTGGGCTACTTCGCCGCGGCGCCCGGGTGGCCGTCCACGATCCGGCCGCGATTCCGCGTGCGCGGGAGGTTTTCGGCGATACCGTTGAGTATTGCGGGACAAACTACGCCGCCCTCGACGGGGCCTCGGCACTCCTGATCCACACCGAGTGGCATCCGTACCGCCATCCCGACTTCACCCGGATCAGATCGGCGCTCCGCGAACGGGTGATTATCGACGGCCGGAACCTCTACACACCGGACCGAATGAAGCGCCTCGGCTTCGATTACGATTCGGTCGGCCGGAGGAGCGTGTAAGCCGGGCCCATGCCGCTTTCTCTCGCCGGAGCCTGCCGGTCGGCAGCCGCTGCCTACCTGGTGCTTTCCTGTCCGGGACGGCATACCCGGGCGACGGGAGAGTGGCGCCGGAAAGGAATCGGCGCGCCATGAAGGGGCGCATCCTCATTGCAGGCGTGGCTGGCTTTCTCGGCTGCCACCTCGCCAGGCGCCTCCTCGGCGAGGGCTACGAGGTCGTCGGGCTCGACAACTTCGCGACCGGAACGGAGGCGAACGTCGCGTGGCTCGCCGGGGATCCGGCCTTCTCCCTGGTCTCGCGCGACGTATGCCGCCCCCTCCCATTCCGAGACGGCTTTGACGGCGTACTCCACCTCGCGTCGCCCGCAAGTCCGCCCGACTTCCTCAGGCTCCCCATCGAGACGCTCGAGGCCGGAAGCCTTGGGACCCGCAACCTCCTGGAGCTGGCCCTCGGGAACGGGGCCCGCTTCCTCTTGGCCTCGACCTCCGAGGTTTACGGCGACCCGCAGCTGCATCCCCAGCCGGAGGGGTACTCCGGGAACGTAAACCCGGTGGGGCCGCGGAGCGCCTACGACGAGGCGAAACGGTTCTCCGAGGCGCTCTCGATGGCATACCATCGGGCACACGGCCTCTCGGTCGGAATTGCGAGGATCTTCAATACCTACGGCCCACGGATGCGGCCAGACGACGGGCGCGTCGTCTCGAACTTCCTCGTTCAGGCGCTCAGGGGTTACCCGCTCACGATCTATGGCGACGGTTCCCAGACCCGGTCCTTCTGCTACGTGGACGACTTGGTCGAGGGGTTACTGCGACTCTTCGAGTCCGGGCACTCCGGCGTTGTGAACCTCGGTAACCCCGCAGAGTACACGGTCTCGGAGGTCGCCAGGACCGTACTTCAGCTCGTCGGGAGCGGCTCGACGCTCGACTACGGCCCCCTTCCCGAGGACGATCCGAAGGTGAGGTGCCCCGACATCACAAGGGCCCGGAACCTCTTCGGATGGGAGCCGGCGGTCTCACTTCCCGAGGGACTCGCCCGGACGCTCCCGTACTTTCGAGATGCTCTCGGGGACAGGGGGGGCGGCTGACGCTCCGGCCGGGGGGCGGAACCCAACGTCCCGCCGTGGGGGTTCCACATCAGCCCGGGGTGGCGGCGGGGTCGGCGGCTTCCGTCCGCGGGGGCCCGGCCCGCCGCCGGGCGAGACGGCATCAGCCTCGAAGGAGGTTCTCAGGTGCGTGATGCGGGGAAGATCCGGGGATGAAGTGCCGTGCTGCTATCCTGTTCGCACTTGTTATCCCCGTCGCCGCCTGCAGTAGCACCGGCCCGGAGAATGAAGCGCTCCGCCGGGGCGACGAGGCGTTCGCGAGGGGCGATCTCGCGGAGGCGCTCGCCGAGTATCGGCTCTCCCTTGCACAGGGCACCGGCGATGTGGACACCTTCCTTCGTGTCGCGCATGCCTACGCCGAAAGCAGCCGGATTGATGAGGCGCGCGAGTACTATCTGGCGGCCGCCGAGAGGGATCCCGCCACTGCGGATCTCGGAGCTTCCGACCTCCTTAGGGCGGCGAGGCGCGCGATGGCCCGCCAGGACGGTACGCTCGCGGCAGCGGCCGTGGAGGGTGCAGTCCTGCTGAAGCCCGGCGTGAGCCTCCACGGGATCTCACTCCCCCTCGCGCGGCACTTTGCTCGAAACGGACGCCACGGCCAGGCTCTCCCCTTTTTCCAGAAGGCGATCCGGGAGATGGAGACTGACCCGGAGGTGGTCTTCGAGATGGCGCTTGCGCACGCCGAGCTCGGTGACTGCCGGCGCGCGCTCGTGTTCCTCGAACAGATCCGCCGGGCGGTCGGGCCCGCCCGACGGCCCGAGGTGGACTGGAACATCGGGAACTGTTCGGCGGACCTCGCGATCGAAGCGAGGGCCGAGGAGAATGGGGAGGAGGCGCTTCGCCTCCACCGGGTCACGATCGGGATCGGCGAACCGCGCAACCGCCTTGCCCGCGCCTGGTTCGAGGTCGGGGAAATACTTGAGTCCCAAGGCGAATGCCGTGCGGCCGTCGAGGCATATGGCCAGGTCGGCCAGCAGGACCTCTCGCGGGGTTTCATCGTCGCGGAGGCCGAACGGCGCGTTGACGAGATCCGCTTCCGGCGCGGGGGAGAGGGCCCCTGCTGACGAGCCCCGGGAGGAGCGTGCCCGCTCATGGCCGGGAACACCCTGCCTAATGGCTGTTCCCTTTATCGATCTCACCGCGCAGCTCGATCGGATCCGCAGCGAGGTGGATGCGGCGATCCGCCGTGTCGTTGCCTCGCAGCGCTTCATCCTCGGTCCGGAAGTCGAGGCTCTCGAGGAGGCGCTCGCCGAGAGAGTGGGCGTGAGCCACGCCGTCGGCTGCGGGTCCGGTACCGACGCCCTACTCCTTGCCCTTCGCGCGTTCGGGCCGGGAGACGGCGACGAGGTAATCGTTCCCTCCTTCACCTTCTTCGCGACGGCCGGTGCGGTGTGGGATGCGGGGTTCCGACCGGTCTTCTGCGACATCGATCCCATGACCTTCAACATCACCCGGGATACGGTCGAGGCCGCCTGGTCCGGGCGCACCCGGGGCGTGATTCCCGTCCACCTGTTCGGCCAGATGGCCCCTATGGGCGAGATCCTTGAATTTGCCCGGGAGCGGGGCGCCTTCGTCGTCGAGGATGCGGCGCAGGCGATCGATGCGAGCCAGTGCGTCGGGCAGGACCCGACCAGGCGCCGGGCGAGAGCCGGCTCTCTGGGCGACGCCGGAGCCTTTTCCTTCTATCCGACCAAGAATCTCGGGGCATTTGGTGACGGGGGGCTCGTGACGACATCGGACGGGGCTCTGGCCCGTCGCCTGCGCAGGCTGCGCGTGCACGGCTCGACCCGGATGTACCGCCACGATACGGTGGGAACGAACTCAAGGCTCGACGCCCTGCAGGCGGCCGTGCTCAGAACCAAGCTCGGATACCTCGCGTCGTGGACCCAGATGCGGCGCGAGAACGCCGCTCGGTACCGCCGTCAGCTAGCCGGAGTCGGCAAGATCGTTCTCCCGCAGGAGACCGAACACAACATTCACGTGTACCACCAGTACACGATTCGGGCCGGGCGTCGCGATGAACTCAGGGCGCACCTCGCGCGGCGCCAAATCACAACCGCGGTGTACTACCCCGTCCCGCTGCATCTCCAGCCGTGTTTCTCTGGGCTCGGGGGGCAGCGGGGCCAGTTGCCGGTTGCGGAGCGGGCAAGCTCGGAGGTGCTCTCCCTCCCCGTCTTCCCCGAGCTGGGGCAGGAGCGGCAGGAAGAGGTTAGTCGGGCGATCCGGGAGTTCTACGACTCATGATGTATGCGGGCCACCCCTGGAGAAGAGCCCCCGCCGGTGGGGGCGGCGTAGCGTCCGCGCTTCTGCTCCTTGCCCTCGGAGGGTGCGCCTCGGTGCCCGCGTATCTGAGCATGGACGGTGACCAGCTCTGGGCGGAGGGATCTGCGGCGTTCGAGGCGGCGGAATGGGACGATGCGATCCAGATGCTTGAGCGCCTCCTCGTGCAGTTTCCCGGTTATCTGGAGAACCCGCAGGCGCGGATCCTGGTCGCACGCGCTTACTCCGGCCGTGGCGAGTTCGCGACGGCGGTCTCAGAGTACGAGCGCTTCCTCCAGGTCTATCGCAGCCATAATCTGGCCCCGGAGGCCTCGCTCGGTATCTGCGAGGCGTATGCATCCCTCGCTCCCCACCCGCAGCGGGACCAGGAATACACGGCGCGGGCCGAGGAGGCGTGCGGCCAGACCTGGCTCGAGTTCCGCGGGTTGAACGTGGCCGAGACGGCGGACTCGATTCGGGTCGTGATGAGGAACCGCCTGGCAGAGGCCGGCTTTCAGGAAGCGGAGTTCTACCGGCGCTTCGACATGCACAACTCGGCGATCATGATCTTCGAGGATGTCGTCAACACCTATCCCGAAACGGAATGGGCCCCTCGGGGCCTGCTCGGGATTTACCGCTCCTACGTCGAGCTGGGGTGGGAGCCCGAAGCCGAGGAAGCGTCCGAGAGACTGATCGCGAACTTCCCCGACTCCGAATCCGTGCGCGAGCTTAGGAGCGAGGCCGGCGCGTCCGGTGCGTCGGCGGGCGACGACCGGTAGCCCGCCGTGAGCGGGTCTGGAGGCGGTCCGAGCGGGGGGATGGGCGTTTTCGGAGGGAGCTTCGATCCCCCGCACATCGGACACCTGATCGTGGCCGACGCGCTCGTTGAGGCCTTTTCCCTCGAGCGTGTGGTATTCGTCCCCGCCCGCCACCCTCCCCTGAAAGCGGTCGCGCCCTCAGCTCCGCCCGACGTGCGGCTTCGGATGGTCCGGGCCGCTGTCCGGGCCGATGCGCGCTTCGCTGCCGATGCGGTCGAGATCGAGCGCATCGGCGTCTCCTATACCGTCGAGACCCTCCGTGTCCTCTCCAGGCGCCAGCCCGGTACGCCGCTTGTTCTTGGGCTCGGAGCGGACCAGTGGGCCTCCTTCGGGCGTTGGCGAGGCTCGGGGGCAATCGCCGGGCTCGCCAAGATCGCCGTCGTGACGCGGGGTAAGGGCCGGCCCGGGGCGGACGGTGCCGGTTCCGCGGACGTTCCCCATCTTCCCTTCACCGAGGTGCGGATCCCGCGCGTGGACATCTCCTCCACGCTCGTCCGGCGGCGCATACGAGACGGGCGCTCCGTGCGCTATCTGGTGCCGGACGGTGTCCGGCGGATCATAGAGGCCGAGGGTCTGTACCTTATGGACGGTCCCTCTGGTGAGGGTGCGGCGAGGACGGAGCCCTAGGGCCGGGACGGTCGGGTTATGGGAATCAAGGACTGGGTCAGGAGAGTCATCGGGTCCCAGCACGACCGCGAGGTCCGCCGGCTCCTCTCGGTCGTGGAGGAGGTCGACGAGATCTACGGGGAGCTCTCGGAGCTCTCCGACGAGGATCTCGGGGGGAAGACGCTCGAGTTCCGGACCTACATCGCCGAACGTGTCGGGGACACGGAGAACCGGATCAGGGAGGTGCGCGAGAAAAAGGCGAAGTCCACCGCGACGGCTGAGCGGGAAGCGCTCTCCGTCGAGCTCTCGGAGCTTGAGGCCACGCTAGGAGACGAACTCGAGGCCGCGCTCGACGACCTCCTGCCCGAGGCTTTCGCCGTCGTGAAGGAGGTGTGCCGACGGCTCGTCGGCCGGGAGATTATCGTCACTGGGCAGCGGCTGGTCTGGGATATGATCCCCTACGACGTACAGATCGTCGGGGCGATCGCGCTGCACCGTGGAACCGCCACCGAGATGGCGACCGGCGAGGGGAAGACGCTCGCCGCGACGATGCCCCTCTACCTGAATGCCCTCGCGGGCCGGGGCGCCCACCTCGTCACCGTCAACTCCTACCTGGCCGAGCGGGACGCCGCCTGGATGGGTGCGATCTACTCATTCCTCGGGATGGAGGTCGGGGTGATCGACCTGCACCAGCCGGGGACCGAGGAGCGGCGGGCCGCCTACCGTGCCGACATCACCTACGGGACGAACAACGAGTTCGGTTTCGACTACCTGCGCGACAACATGGTCCACTCCCTCGATAGGCGCGTCCAGAGGGGGCACCACTTTGCGATCATCGACGAGGTCGATTCGATCCTCATCGATGAGGCCCGCACCCCCCTCATCATCTCCGGGCCGGTCAGTCGCGATACACAGACGAGCTACAAGCAGTACCGCCCTCTTGTCGACAAGCTCTACCGCGAGCAGCTGAAGACCGCTTCGAGGCTCATCGCCGACGCCGAGCGGGCGCTCGACGAGGAGGATGAGTGGTCGGCCGCCCAGAGCCTTCTCGCGGTCAAGCGCGGGACGCCCAAGCACAAGCGCCTTCTCAAGATGTTCGCCGACGACCCTTCGATCCAGAAGGCGGTCCAGAAGGCCGAGGCGGAGTTGATGCGTGAGAAACGCCTCCACGAACTCGACGAGAGCCTGCTGTTCGCGATGGACGAGAAGGGTCACAACGTCCACCTCTCCGACCAGGGCATCGACAGGCTGAGCCCGGGTGATCCCGACGCCTTCCTTGTGCCCGACCTCTCGGAAATGATCGGGGAGATCGAGGACGACGAGGATCTCACCGCAGAGGCGAAGAGAACCGAGATCGAGGCGCTCGAGGGGGAGTACGCGAGAAAAAGCGAGCGGATGCACGTCATCCACCAACTCCTCAAGGCCTACGTCCTCTTTCACCGGGACGAGCAGTACATCATCGGCGAGGACGGCCAGATCGTGATCGTCGACGAGTTCACCGGGCGCCAGATGGCGGGCCGGCGGTGGAGCGACGGTCTCCACCAGGCGGTCGAGGCCAAGGAAGGGGTCCAGGTCCGGGGCGAGACGCAGACGCTCGCCACGATCACGATCCAGAACTACTTCCGCATGTACGGCAAGCTGTCGGGCATGACCGGAACGGCTGAGACCGAGGAGCACGAGTTCCACCAGATCTACGGGCTCGACGTCCTTGTCATCCCCACAAACCGTCCCGTCATCCGGGACGACCTGAACGACCTGATCTTCCAGACGAAACGCGAGAAATACAACGGTCTCATGGAGGAGATCGAGCGGTGCAACCGGATGGAGATTCCGGTGCTCGTCGGAACGACGAACGTCGAGGTCTCCGAGACGCTGTCGAGGATGCTCAAGCGGCGGGGGATCCGCCACAACGTGCTGAACGCGAAGCAGCACCGCCGGGAGGCGGACGTCGTCGCGGAGGCTGGCCAGCCTGGGGCCGTGACGGTCGCCACGAACATGGCCGGGCGGGGAACCGACATCAAGCTCGGCCCCGGCGTGACCGAGCCGCGCACCGTGGGGTGGGCCCGTTCGCGGGGACTAGATCTAGCGATGCTCGCGGCGGTCGATCCGACCCGCTGGAGGGACTATTCGGAGGCCGGGGACGCCGACGTGATTGAGGAGGGAGGCCTCCGTATCCTCGGCTCGGAGCGGCACGAATCACGTCGGATCGACCGTCAGCTGCGCGGCCGGGCGGGTCGCCAGGGAGATCCCGGTGCCAGCCAGTTCTTCCTCTCCCTGGAAGATGACCTGATGCGGGTGTTTGGGTCCGAGCGGGTCGCCACGATCATGGATAAGATGGGGGGCGCCGACGAGGGTGACGTGATCACACACGGCTTCGTTACGAAGTCGATCGAAAAGGCCCAGAAGCGCGTCGAGGGCAACAACTTCGAGGCGAGAAAGCGGCTTCTCGACTACGACGACGTGATGAACCAGCAGCGGGAGGTCATCTATGACCTCCGGCTCTTTGCGCTCGAGGGCGGGGAGGACCTGAGGGGCGAGGTGTTCGAGATGATCGAAACCGCCGTGACGGAGGTTGTCGAGGAGCATGCCGACGGGGATGGGGATCCGTACTCCGCGTCCCAGGATCTCGGGGCGCTACGCAGGCGGCTCCTCACGGATTTCTTCATCCCCGTCGACGATCTTCCTGCGGAGGGGGAAGGCGACGACGGCCCCTACGACCGTGACGAGCTCCTTGAGGTCGTGTTCCCGGCGGTGACAGCGCAGTTCGGCCGGAAACTAGAGACCTTTGCGGAACACTCCGAGCAGCTCCTGCGCTGGATCCTTCTCTCGGTGATCGACAACAAGTGGAAGGACCACCTCTACGACCTCGACGCCCTCAAGGCGTCGATCAGCTTCCGCGGGTGGGGGCAGAAGGACCCACTGATCGAATACAAGAAAGAAGCCTACGACATGTTCGTGGATCTCATGCGGGACATCCGCCGAACCGTGACGGGCCTCTTCTTCCGGGCGCAGATAGGGCAGGCGCGGACTCCGGCCGTTGCGCGCGGACCCGAGCGGCTCCAGTACAGCGGTCCGCGTGAGCTTGCGGGCGCCGGAGTCGCCTCGTCCCGGTCGGCCCCCGCCCCGCCCCGCCCCGCCGCTCCGGTCCGGGGCCGTCCGGCACTCGTGGGACCGGGACGGGGAGCGCCTCCTCCGTCGGAGGTAGCCGCGATGGGAGCCAACCGCGCCCCCGCCCGCCCGCGCTCGCCCGTGACCGTCGCCCCGACGCCCGGCCGCAACCAGCCGTGTCCCTGCGGGAGTGGGAAGAAGTACAAGAAATGCTGCGGTCGGCCCTCGTGACGGGCGGGAACGCTCCGCGTCGCCTGGGCGGAGCCCGCTCCCTCGTACGGGGTAGAGGGTAGAGGGGAGGAGCACGGTCCCCGGGGAACCCGTCCGGGAAACAGGTCTAGGCCGGCAGCATGAACCCACAGCTCGAGACCGTCCCGCGCGGGAGCATCCGTCTGAATGCTCTCCCCCGGGAGCTGGCGCGCATTCTCGCGCCGTACACCGCCCGGCTTGACGCAGGGCAGGTCGTGGCTGCGTACCGCCTTGCCGAGGAGGCGCACCGCGGCCAGATGCGTGCCTCGGGTGAGACGTACGTCAGCCATGCGGTCGAGGTCGCGAAGATCGTCGGTCAACTCGGCCTCGACAACGCGTCGATCGTCGCCGCTCTCATTCACGATGTCGTCGAGGACACCCTATACACCACCACGGATATCGCCGAGCGGTTCGGCCAGGAGGTCGCCTCGATCGTCGACGGGGTGACGAAGATCGGCAAGGTGCGCTTCCGCTCACACGCCGAGCACCAGGCGGAAAACTACCGCAAGCTCCTCCTGTCCATGGCCGACGATGCTCGGGTGATCCTGGTCAAGCTTGCAGACCGGCTCCACAACATGCGGACGCTCGAGTACCTCGCTTCGAAGAAGCGTCGCCGCATCGCCCGGGAGACGAGGGAGATCTACGCCCCGCTTGCCCACCGCCTCGGAATGGCGCAGGTCAAGTGGGAACTTGAGGACCTTTGCTTCAAATTCCTCGAGGCAAAGGTGTACCGGAGGCTCCGGAACCGCCTCCAGGCCGGGCGCACGGAGCGGGAGCAGCAGATCCGCGAGTTCCAGTTTCCCCTTGAGAGGCTCCTCGCCGACGGCGGCATCACGGCCAAGGTCACCGGGCGTCCGAAACACCTCTGGTCGATCCACCAGAAGATCGAGCGGCGCGGAAAGCCGTACGAGGAGATCTACGACCTGATGGCGATGCGCGTCATCACCCAGAGCGTGCAGGACTGCTACGCGGCTCTGGGGCTCATCCACTCCGCGTGGACCCCGATCCAGGAGCGCTTCCACGATTACGTGGCCACCCCGAAGTCCAACATGTACCGCTCGATCCATACCACGGTCTTCGGCCCGGCCGGCCGGCGCTACGAGGTCCAGATCAGGACGGAGGAGATGCACCAGACCGCCGAGTACGGGATCGCCGCCCACTGGCGCTACAAGGAGGGCCGGAGTACCGCGAGCGAGGTGGACGAGGCGCTCTCCTGGTTCCGGCAGGTCCTCGAGTGGCAGCAGGACGCGTCGGAGCCCGAGGAGTTCATGGAGTTCCTGAAGATGGACCTCTTCCTCGGCGAGGTGTTCGTCTTCACTCCGAAGGGAGAGGTCAAGCAGCTCCCGATCGGGGCGACGCCGATCGACTTCGCCTTCGCGGTGCATACCGAGGTGGGCCTCCACTGCGGGGGCGCGAAGGTGAACGGTCGGATCGCACCGCTCTCGAGGGAGCTCAAGAACGGGGACTCGGTCGAGATCCTGAAGTCGCCGAAGCAAACGCCGTCGCGTGACTGGCTCGCCTTCGTGAAGACGGCGCGTGCACGGCAGCGGATCCGGCAGTGGATCCGCCGGGAAGAGCACGAGCAGTCCGTCAAGCTCGGCCGGGAGTTCCTCGAGCGCGAAATGCGGCGTCGGCGCCTTGCCCTCCCGACGGAGGACGGGCTCGCGCGGGTGGCGGGCGCGCTCGGGATGAAGAATTGGGAAGCCGTACTCGTGGCCCTCGGCCGCGGCGACGTCGGCGCTTCAGCCGTGATCAGGGAGCTTCACCCGGAACATCCGCCCGCAGGGGCCGAACTCGCAGCGCAGTCGCCCTTCCGCCGCTTGGCCTCGCGCCTCCGCCGCTCGCAGCCGGGGGTCCGGATCCAGGGGCTCGACAACCTGATGGTCCGCTACTCGCAGTGCTGCCAGCCCGTGCCGGGCGACGACGTCATCGGCTACATCACGGTTGGACGGGGGGTCTCCATCCACGGGAAGGACTGCCCGAACGTGCTGAATCTCTCCCGGGATCCCGAGCGGCGGATCGAGATCGAGTGGACGGCGGAGAAGGAGGAGCGGTTCCTCGTCAAACTCTATACGCAGGGGACGGACCGGCGCGGCCTCCTGTCCGACATCGCGAGGGCGATCACCGAGACCGGGACCAACATCCAGCATGCCGACATCCGAGCCGTCGACGAGGGGATGCTCGGAGAATTCGTGGTCGAGGTGCGCGATCTGAGCCAACTAAAGAAAGTCATGCGCGGGGTATCGCAAGTGAAGGGCGTCCTCCATGTCGCGCGCCGCGAATCCTCGCTAGATCCGGGCCACGTTGATGGCCGGGACACGTAGGGGGCGGGGCCGCCGGCCGCGGGAACTCCGTGCCTGATTACCGGATCGAGGCGCCGTTCGAGCCGAAGGGCGACCAACCCGCCGCCATCGCGGCGCTGCTTGAGGGGCTCGGCCGGGGGGACCGGTTCCAGACGCTCCTCGGTGCGACCGGGACGGGCAAGACCCTTACGATCGCGCATGTCATCGCCGGCCACGGCCGCCCGGCGCTTGTCATGTCCCACAACAAGACTCTTGCCGCGCAGCTCTACGGCGAACTCAAGCAGCTGCTTCCGGCGAATGCCGTCGAGTATTTCGTTTCCTACTACGACTACTATCAGCCCGAGGCCTACGTACCCGCCACGGACACCTACATCGAGAAGGACGCTTCGATCAACGAGGACATCGACCGCCTGAGGCTGCGCGCCACGTCCTCGCTCTTCGAGCGTGAGGACGTGGTAATCGTCGCCTCGGTCTCGGCCATCTACGGCTTGGGCAGCCCCTCCGACTACCGGTCGCTGATGGTCGAGATCGGAGTGGGCGAGGCGATTGGCCGGGAGGCATTCCTGAGAGCGCTTGTCGGGATCCACTACCGGCGCTCGGACATGGCCCTGGAGCGGGGCACGATGCGCGCCCGGGGGGACACCGTCGAGGTGCTGCCCGCCTACGAGGAGCAGGCGATCCGGGTCGAGTTCTTCGGCGACGAGGTGGAGCGCATCACCCGGTTCGACCCGCTGACCGGCGAGCGCATCACGCCGCTTGCCCGGACAGCGATCTACCCGGCCTCCCACTATGTCACCCGCCGCCGCACGATCGAGGCGGCCGTCCCGCTCATCAGGCAGGAGCTCACCGGCGCACTCGCGGGCTTCCGTGCCGACGGTCTGCTCCTCGAGGCCCAACGGATCGAGTCGCGCACCGGGTTCGATATCGAGATGATGCTCGAGATCGGGACCTGCCCGGGGATCGAGAACTACGCGCGTTATCTGGCCGGCCGGGAGGCGGGCGAGCGCCCCTTCTGCCTCTTCGACTACTTTCCCGATGACTTCCTCGTGGTGGTCGACGAGTCACACCAGACGCTACCGCAGATCCGTGGGATGTATCGGGGTGACCGCTCGCGCAAGGAGACGCTCGTCGAGCATGGCTTCCGCCTCCCTTCGGCACTCGACAACCGGCCTCTCACCTACGAGGAGTGGGAATACATGGTCCCGCGCGCGGTGTTTGTCTCCGCGACGCCCGGAGACCGCGAGCTTGAGCTGTCGAACGGGGTCATCGTCGAGCAGATCATCCGGCCGACGGGGCTCGTGGATCCCGAGGTCGTTGTCAGCCCCGTCACCGGGCAGGTCGACCATCTCCTGTCCGAGATCCGGGAACGCGAGGCGCGCGGCGAGCGGGTGCTCGTCACCACCCTTACGAAGCGGATGGCCGAGGACCTGGCGGAATACCTCGAGGGGGTGGGGGTCCGGGTGCGCTACATGCACGCCGACATCGACACGATCGAGAGGATGGAGATCCTGAGAGGGCTCCGGCTCGGGCGCTTTGACGTGCTTGTCGGGATCAACCTCCTCCGTGAGGGGCTCGACCTCCCCGAGGTTTCCCTCGTCGCGATCCTGGACGCCGACAAGGAGGGTTTCCTGAGGGATGCCCGCTCGCTCATCCAGACGATCGGCCGCGCTGCCCGAAACGTGCGCGGGCGGGCGATCCTCTATGCGGATCATGTGACGGACTCGATGCTCCGGTGCATCGAGGAGACCGAAAGGCGCCGGGAGGTGCAGATCGCCTTCAACGCGGCGCACGGGATCACCCCGGAGACGGTCCGGAAGAGTATCGAGGAGATCGAGTTCTCGACCCGGGTGGCGGATGCCCGTACTGTCCCGCCCCCGAGGCGGAGGCCGTGCTCACGCGACGACGGGGATGAGGGCGCACCCGAGGCGCGGATCCGCGAACTCGAACAGGAGATGGAGGCTGCTGCGGCCGCGCTCGACTTCGAGAGAGCCGCCCTACTTCGCGACGAACTCTTCGAACTCAGGGCCTCGGCCGCCTGAGCAGTGTGACATGATTCTCCGCGAGCACGAGCTCACGGCGTGGGGCGGGCGGATCGGGCGGGAGATCGGCCTCCCTGTCTTCATCGGGCTGTCGGGCCCACTCGGTGCCGGCAAGTCTGTCCTGGCCCGTGCGGTCGCACGGGGCGCCGGGGTGTCGGCCCGTCTCCCCTCCCCGACGTTCGGTCTCCTCTTCCGCTACCCGGCGCGTGAAGGGGTCGAGGTGGTGCACGCCGACCTCTACCGGCTTCACGATCCCGAGGAGATCTGGGAGCTAGGATGGGAGGAGCTGGGGGCGGGGCGGGAGATCGCGCTCGTCGAGTGGCCCGATCGGGCCGGAGCATACCTCCCACGGGAGCGCTGGGAGATCCGGCTCTCAGCGCCCGGTCCGGCATCGCCCCTCCGCACCGTCGAGATCTCGAGGAGCGGGTCGCCACCGCCCCTTCCGGATTGCCCGGGTCCGCCCGTGAGGCGCGGTTGAGTTCCCGGCGTGTGCTACTGGCGCTCGAGACTACCGCGCCGGTGGCTTCCGTCGCGGTGGCCGTCGGCAGCGACGTCCGGGCGACGGGCTGGCTCACGCGGAGGAGGGAACACGCCGCCGGGCTCCTCGCCCGGATCGAGTCGACGCTCGAGGAGGCCGGGGTCGGGCGCGGTGAGATCGGGGGAGTCCTCGTGGGCCGGGGTCCGGGATCGTTTACCGGGATCAGGATCGGTGCGGCGACGGCGATGGGGCTCGCGACCGGGCTTGGCGTGCCCCTCTACCCCTACTCATCGCTCATGGCCGCGGCGGTGCCGGGTCCGGGAGTGCACCCGGGCGTGCTACCCGGGGCCACACCACGCACAGGTGCCGCGCCACCAGACGCCCGCGTCCCCCGCTACGTACTCTTCGATGCGCGCTCCGACCGGGTCTATGCGGCGTGCTACCGCGTTCTCCCTGAGCAGATCGTTACGCTCGTCGAGCCGTGGGCTTCCACGATTGGTGCGGTGCTCGGGTGTCCCGTTCCGGGCCGGGCCCGCTTCTGCGGGGACGGGGCGCTCCGGAGTGCCGCCCGCATCCGCGAGGCGGGTCATCCGCTTCTCCCGCTGCCCTACGGGTTCCCGACCGCCGAGGGGCTCGTCCGCCTTCATGCGTTGTCCGGCGTGGCACCGGTCGAGGCGGAGGGGTTCGAGCCCCACTACCTCCGCTCGCCGGTCGCTTTCCCCTCCGATTCCGACCGTGGCCGGAGCCCAGAGTGAGACGGTTCGGCAACCTCGGCGCCGTCCATCGGCACAGGTCCGGCTACCCGAGTCCGGCGGAGGATGCGACCGTGCGTCGGCGCACTCCGCAGGACCGCGGGGCGGATCCGGCGGGTAGGAGGGACCGGAATGGTTGATCCGAACTTCAGGGGACGCCGCCTCCGGGGAAGCCCGGCTATCCGCCGGCTCGTGCGCGAGACTGCCGTGTCTCCGCGGCGTCTCGTCCTCCCGCTTTTCGTCGGCCCCGGGTCGGGGCGGCGCGACCCCGTCCCATCGATGCCCGGGGTCTTCCGGACAAGCGTGGACGAGGCGGCGCGCGACGTCGCCGAGGCGGAGGTGGCGGGGCTCGGTGGGGTGATTCTCTTCGGGATCCCTGAAGGGAAGGATGCGGAAGGCTCGGAGGCGTGGACCGAGGATGGCGTGGTCCAGCGGGCACTCCGGGTGCTCCGCCCGGAGATTTCGGAGCTTGCGCTGATCACCGATGTCTGCCTCTGCGCCTACACATCACACGGCCAGTGTGGGATCGTCGAGCACGGGAGGGTGGCGAACGAGCCCACGGTGGAACGTCTGGCCCGGACTGCCGTGAGCCATGCGGCGGCGGGTGCGGACGTCGTCGCCCCGTCGGACATGATGGACGGGAGGGTCCGGGCCGTCCGGGCAGCGCTCGATGGGTCGGGTTTCCCGGAGACGCCGATCATGAGCTACGCGGTCAAGTACGCCTCTGCCTTCTACGGTCCGTTCCGGGATGCGGCCGATTCGGCGCCGGGCTCCGGCGACCGGAAGGGATACCAGATGGACCCGGCGAATGCGGAGGAGGCGCTCCGGGAGGCGGTGGCGGACCTAGCCGAAGGTGCGGACATCATCTTGGTGAAGCCGGCACAGGGCTACCTCGACATTGTTCGCCGTGTCAAGGAGCGGACGGGTGCGCCGGTCGCCGCCTATCAGGTGTCCGGTGAGTACTCGGCCGTCATGGCGGCGATCAAGCAGGGATGGCTTGACGAGGGAGCGATGCGGGAGGCGATCGTCTCGATCCGGCGGGCGGGCGCGGACATGGTCATCACCTACTGGGCCCGTGAATTCGCCCGCGGGGCGGAGTGAGGGGGCAGTGGGGTTGATAACACGCTGGAAGGGACCGCCCGCGAGCCGCTGCCGTCCCCGAGGGTTCCGCCGGTGATTCACCTTTCCGCCTTTGTCGCCTACGTGGGGGCACTCGTTCCGTGGGTCTACCTGCTTCTTCGCGGACCCCGGCCGAACGTCGTAGCCGTGGCGTCCGGGCTCACCGTCGTTGCCGTCCTCCTCCACGCGATGGCGACCGTGGACTTCTGGCTCACCTACGACCAGCTCCCTCTCGGGGGACTTGCACCGGCTCTCTCCTCGCTTGCCCTCGTCGGAGGCGTGGCTCTCGTTGCTGTCCTGCCCCTCCGGGAGGCGGGCCGGATCGCACTCGGGCTCCTCCCGCTCCTCGTGGCTCTGGAGGGTGGAGCACTCCTGCTCGGGATCGAACCGTCGCCGATGGACCTCGGCTTCCGCGGCGCGGGCTTCGTCCTCCACGTCGCGCTGGCGTTTCTTGGCCTCCAGGGATTGGCCGTCGCCTTCGCGGCGGGGCTCCTTTACCTCATCCAACATCACGAACTCAAGATGAAGCGGCTGGGGCGTCTCTCGCGCTTCATCCCGCCCCTCGCAACGCTCGAGAAGGTGGGTCGTGTCGGGCTCACCGTCGGATTCGTCTCCCTCAGCCTCGCGCTCGTCCTCGGGTGGGCGTGGACCGTGCAGAACCTGGGATCGCTCCGGATCGACGATCCGAAGGTGATCTGGGCCGTTCTCAGCTGGGCCGTCTTCGTTGCTATCTTTGCGGCCCGGCGTGGGCCCGGGAGCAGTGAGTACCGGGGCGCTCTCGCGGCCGTCATCGGCTTCGCCGTCGTCGTCGGCACTTACCTTGCATTCCGCCTCACGGCGGTCGGGACGGGACTCTTCCTGTGAGTGCCGGATACGGGGGTGCTCCGCGCGCATGAGCCTCCCCCTCGCCGTGGTCGGCGTGAGTCACGAGACCGCGCCCGTCGAGATACGTGAGCAGGTCGCCTACAGCGTGGAGGAGGCGAGGAGCGCGTTGCTCGCGCTCAGGAGCGACCTCGCCGCCGACGAGGCCGTCCTCCTCTCCACCTGCAACCGGACCGAGGCCTACATCTTTCCCGCGACCCGCGAGCGGACGAGGGCGATGCGCCTCCGGCTCTTCCGCCAGCGGATCGGGGGGATCGACGGCGACCCAGCCCCCTACGCCTTCGAGAAATGGGGAGCCGATGCCGCGGGGCACCTCCTCTCCGTCACGGCGGGTCTGGATGCAATGGTCACGGGAGAAGCCGAGATCCAAGGCCAGGTCAGGGATGCGCTCGAGCTGGCGCGGTCCGTCCCCGCCACCCCGTCCCTCGCGGGCCCAGTGCTCAACCGCCTCTTCCAGACGGCGCTCGCGGCCGGCGGACAGGTCAGGTCCGAGACCCGTATCGGGGAGGGCACAGCCTCGGTCGCCTCGGTTGCCGTCGAGCTGGCCGGAAAGATCTTCGGGTCCCTTCACGGAAAGCGCATCCTAGTTCTTGGCGCGGGGATGACCGGGGAGCTCATTCTCACGGCTCTAGCCCGGGAAGGGGTCCAGAGCGTCGCCGTTGCCAACCGGACGTACGACCGCGCCGTACACCTTGCCCGGAAGCACCACGGGCAGGCGGTTCCCTTCGAGCGGATCTCCAACATCCTTGCCACCGTCGACATCGTGCTGAGCAGCACTGCGGCGCCCCACCCGGTCCTCACGCGCGCGATCCTGACCGAGTCGTTCAACGAGCCGCGCCGCCGCCCGCTCTTAGTGATCGACATCGCGATCCCGCGGGACGTCGACCCAGCGGTGGGTGACGAGCCGGGGGTCTTTCTCTACAATGTGGACGATCTCAGGTCGATTGTGGAGGAACACGTCCAGCTGCGGGAGGAAGCGATCCCCGAGGCCCGGAGCGTCCTTGCCGAGCATCGCCGCACGTTTCTCGCCTGGCATGCCTCGCGTGAGGTGGTCCCGGTGATCCGGGCGATGCGGGAGCGGGCAACGCGGGTCAAGGAGTCCGAGCTAGGGCGGCTCTTTGCTAGGCTTGCCGGACTCGAGCCCGAGGAACGCGCCCTGGTTGAGGAGTTTGCCCGGCGCTTCCAGAACAAGCTCCTGCACGCACCGACCGTCCGGCTGAAGAAGGGAATGGCCGAAGGATCGGGCCCGGAACTCGTCGAGATTGTCCGTTTCCTCTACGGGATCGGCGACGAGGCCGCCCGGTCCGGCGGCGGATCGAGGTCTGACCCGCATAGTGCGGCTGGGGACGCGGATGCCGGAGGACCTCTGCGGGATGGCAGCTTGCAGAAGCAGCCGGACGCCGCCGGGCACGGCTCCGCGTCGGGCGGAACGGAAAACCTGAACCGGAGTGCGCCGCGTTGAGATACCTTGGGCATGGGTCCGCATCCGGGCCGAACCGGGTGAGAATACCGGGCCGGAGTGGCCGGCAGGGTGGAGCGTGCCTCCGGTGACTATCCTCCTCCTGCAGGTGGGCCGTGCCGTTCCCGAAAACGCATGGGATCTGGTCTGGGGCGGTACGCTCCCGACCAAGATAGTCCTGATCGTGCTCGCCTCGTTCTCGGTCACGTCGTGGGTCATCATCTTCTGGAAATGGCGCCAGTTCCGGAGCGTGCGCCAGCACGGCGACCAGTTCCTCGATGCGGTCGAGCGGTCCCGCGGACTCGAGGACGCGTACCGTGCGGTCCTCACCCTGCCGGATTCGCCGTACTGCCGCGTATTCCGGCAGGGGATGAATTTCTTCAGCGAGCTCCAGCCGACCGGCCTCAAGGCGAGCGTGCCCGAGGAGGGGCTCTCCCTCACGCAGCTGGAGGTCCTCCGTCTGGTCATGGAAAAGGAGGAGGCCGAGGAGCGCGACGACATGGCCATCGGCCTCACCTGGCTTGCCGTCATCGGATCTGTCAGTCCGCTCCTAGGGCTGATGGGGACGGTGATCGGGGTGATGAATGCCTTCCTCGGGATCGTCGTGACGGGCTCGACGAACATCGGTGCCGTCGCGCCCGGTGTGGCTGAGGCGCTGGTAACGACAGTCGCGGGGCTTGCTGTCGCCATCCCCGCCGTCATCTTCTACAATTTTTTCGTCGCCCGACTGAATCTATTCCTCGGTGAACTTGAGGGATTCTCCTCGGAGTTCATCGGCGACCTCGCCCGCGAGGGGCAGGTATGAACACGGGCGGTGCGGGACGGCACGGTGGCGGGCGCGGAGACCTCAGCGTGAACGCGGAAATCAACGTCACCTCCCTCATCGACGTGGCGTTCACACTGCTCGTGATCTTTATCATCACCGCTCCGATTCTCCAGGGCGGGATCGAGGTGCGCATCCCGGAGGCCGAGGTCGAGCCTCTCGAACCGGCGGAAAACCCCTTCATCCTGAACATCGTCGAGGATGGCACGGTCGTGGTAGGCGAGACGCCGATCGACGCCGCCGAGTTCGAAGAGGTTTTCCCGCAGCTCTTCGCGGCTGCCAGGCCATCTGAGATCTTCATCCGCGGCGACTCACTCGCCATCTACGGGCGGGTCCTTCCGGTCATCGGCATCGTCGCCGAAGTGACTAGCGAGGTCGGCGTCCCGTGGCGCTTGGTCGCCCGCGAGCGTCCGGGTCCGGCGCCGTGAGCCGCCCGGCAGGAAGGGCGGAACCGGGGCACGGCGGTCCATCCGCCGACCGGGTTGGAGTAGGCGGACCCGGCTCGGACCCGGCGGCGGTAGCCACGCCGGCACGGGCAAGCCGGCGCCCGGGCCGGCGCCCGGTCCTCCTCTCTGTCGGTCTCCACTGCCTGCTCGTCATCGGGACGTGGGTAACGGGCCGGGGGGGTGCGGAAGAGATAGAGTATGTGACTTACCAGATGCAGCTGATCACCGAGGCTGAGCTCGAGGCTCTGGAGTCTCCGCCTCCAGTGGAGACACCGAACCTCGCCCCGCCGGAGCCGGAGCCCGAACCGGAACCCGAGCCCGAACCTGAGCTGCCGCCGGAGCCCGAACCCGAATCTCCGCCAGAGCCCGAACCGGAACCGGAACCCGAGCCCGAGCCGGTCGAGGCGGCACCGTCGGACGAGCCGGCCGCTGAGCCGGAGAGCGCTTCCGAGGAGGCGATGGCCGTCCGGATGGAAGGGCTGCGTCGGGACTATCCAGCCTATTACAATGAAATCGTGCGTGAGGTGAACCGCTGTTTCCGATGGGCGGGTGGCGGCGACTGGACTGCCGTGCTCCGCTTCGAGATTGAGCGGGACGGCCGGATTCCCGAATCTTCGATCCAAATCTACACGCCTTCGGGGAGCGGGTCATTCAATGTCGAGGCGTTCGGAGCCGTGGCCTGTGCCGGCTCGGGCCGGCTCGGGCCCCTGCCCCCGGACCTCCCCCTTGAGGCGCTGGCGGTGCAGTTCACCTTCCGGCCCGTCTGACGTGGCGTGGATGCCCGGATGGAGGAACGAAGCGCCGGAAGCGGTCGAGTGGGGAGGCGTCGTCCCGCACTACAGGCGTGAAATAGGGAGGGAGCTGAACATGATATCGAGAGACGCGCGGTCGCTTCGATCCAGGCGATTCCTCCCACTCGGTGCGGTGCTCGCATGCGTGATGGGTGCGGGCACCCCCCCGCTTGACGCCCAAGACATTGAGGAACGCTTCCCTGGCGTCAGCCTCGGCCTCACGTATGAGACGCGGACCCTCCCGGCGCTCGCGATCCAGCCCTTCGCCGCACGGGGGGGTGGGCAGGCCCAGGCCACACAGGTGGAGAACATCATTGCCCGTGACCTCCGCTACTCGGATCGCTTCACGGTGATTGATGCGATCCCTGCGGCACTGGCCTCAGAGGAAGTCGACTACACGCTGTGGGACGAGTTGGGCGCGACATGGCTCGTCACGGGACGTATTGAGGGGGGCGGTGCCTCGGCTGTCCTGATTCTGGAGCTTCACGATGTAGTCTACCGCGAGGTTGCCGAAAGGGGACGCTTCCGGATCCCGGAGACGGAAGCGTCTGGTTTCCGCATGTCCGGCCACGTCGCCTCCGACTCGATCGTCCGCTGGGTGTTCAACGAGCCTGGAATTGCAGCGACGCGGATCGTCTTCTCTAGGCGGATGGAGGACGGGAGCCAAGATCTCTGGGTGGTCGACTCCGACGGGGAAAACCTCCGCCGGCTCACGAGTCATCGCGGGGGCGAACTCGGCGTGCCGATCTCGCTCACGCCCTCCTGGTCCCCGGATGGGACGCGTGTCGTCTACACATCCTACAAGGACGAGGGGCTTCCCCGAATCTACGAGCTGGATTTGCGTACAGGTGAGGAGAAGCAGGTGCCGACCCCGCGCCCCGGCGACTACATGTCCCCGGCGTACCATCCGGACGGGGAGTTTGTCTATTTTGCCATCAACGGCGGCGGCTCGAGCGGCCTGTTCCGCTACAACATCGCCGATGATTGCTGCTTCGGGAGCCTGACGCAGGGCCCGAGCGAGGACATCTCTCCCACTTTCGCCCCCGAAGGGCAGATGGTGGCCTTCAACTCGAACCGGCTCGGGGCCGGAGCCCCGCAGATCTACCTCATGCCGGTGGACGCATCGCGCCGACCCGAAATCGTCTCCCCGTACGTCTACGGCACGCCCGGGTACTACACCTCCCCGGACTGGTCCCCGGTGGGCAACCGGATCGCCTATCACGGCCGTGTCGAGCGTCGCGGAGCCCACCAGATCCTCGTTGCCGAGCTGGACGGCCAGAATCGTGTCCGCCAGACCTCGCAGATTACTTTCCGGGGGGTGAACGAGGATCCGAGCTGGGCGCCGGATGGCCGCCACCTCGTGCATGTCGGCGTGCGCGGCTACGGGTACGGGCTCTTCGTCACGGATCTCTTCACCGGCAACTCCCGGACGCTCGTCTCGGGGATCCGCCCGAATCCGCCGGCGTGGTCTCCACCGCTGGCCCCCTGAGGTCGCCCAGTTGCGAATCCCCCCGCCCGTGGCACCAAGCAGGCATTGCGCCGGCAGGCGATATTTGATATATGGCAGGGTGGCTCTGTGCCGCGTCTGCGGGCGCTGCGCGGGGCTTGGGAATGCCCAGATGGCGCGTCTACGCCGGTACGGACGGTCGGTGCGTCAGGTGTTGACCTTCTGCACTCAGGAGTAATGATGATGTATCGCAGACTTCTTCTCGCGTCTGTGGTTCTCGGCGGGCTGGCAGTGGCTGCCTGTGGTGGTGAGCCGCCCCCGGAGCCTCCCGCACCCGAGCCGCAGGCGGCGGGGCCCGACCTGGATTCGTTGCGGGCCTACGAGGACTCGGTCCGGGCCGCGCAGGAGGCGGCGGCGAGGGCAGCGGCCGAGAGAGAGAGAGCGATTGCCGAAGCTAGGGAAATCCTCGAGCAGCGGGTCCACTTCGATTACGACGAGTCGGCGATCCGGCCAGACGCCGAGTCGGTACTTCGCCAGAAGGTCGCGATCCTGCGGGCAAGCCCGGCCGTTCGGATCCGGCTCGAGGGCCATGCGGACGAACGCGGATCGGTTGAATACAACCAGGCGCTCGGCAACCGAAGGGCCCAGAGCGTTCTGGACTTCTTCGGCCAGCAGGGGCTCATGGGCGGCAACTTCCAGACGACTTCGTTCGGCGAGGAACGGCCGCTCTCGGCCGGAAGCAACGAGACCGCGTGGGCCCAGAACCGGCGTGTCGAGTTCGTGATCACCGCCGGGGGCGGCTCGATCAATCCCGCCCAATAGGACGCCGCGCGGTCGCGGCGGCTGACCCGGATCTCACCGCCGAACCTCTATGCTGCCGGCCGGGGGGACCCTCGTTCCCCCGGCCGGTGTAGCTTACGCCGGTCTCCGCCGGTCCGCCCTTCCCGCCGCCGCTGGACCGCTTGCCAGAGGAGAGACCCCGTCTGATGAGTTTCGCGCGAGTCTGCCTTTCCCGCTCCCCGGGTATTCGGCGGGCGCTGCTCCCTCTGCTGGCGGGGTGCGTCCTGGCCGCAGGTTGCGCGACGCGGGCCGACGTGCGCGGGCTTCAGGAAGAAATCCGCGAACTCTACTCGCAGCAGCAACTCCTCCTCGAGGAACTTCGAGCGGCGCAGACCGATCAGGAGGGCCGCATCGACGAGCTTGCGGCGAATCTCCGGGACGAGCGAGGCGACATCGCGCGTCAGCTCGCGGGGATCCAGGACCAGCTCCTGACGGTCCAGGAGCTGAGCGGGCTGTCGCAGCAGCAGCTTGCCGGACTGCGGGACCAACTCGAGCGGGACCGGGCACAAGCGAGATTTGCCGTTCCCTCCGGCGGGATTCTGCCCGGGGCTCTCCCTGCGGGCGGCGACCAGGCGGACGAACTCTACACCGCTGCGCTCACACAGCTCCAGAGGGGGAGCCTCGGGGCGGCGCGCCTAGGGTTCCAGCAGGTGGTCGACCAGTTCGGCTCTCACGAACTGGCTCCGGACGCGCGGTATTACCTAGCGGAGATTCTCGAGCGCGAGGGGAACGTCGAGGAGGCGATCGGGGCGTTCCTGGAGATTCAGGAGTTCCATCCGACAGCCGACCGGGTTCCCGATGCGCTGTACCGGATCGGACTCATTCAACTGGAGCTCGGCAACCCGGACGATGCAGAGCAGTTCTTCGAACGAGTCGTTAACACCTGGCCGGACTCTGATGCCGCCGAGCTGGCCCGCAGCGAGCTCAGGGATCTCTAGCGGCATCCATTCGGCGCGCCCCGCCTCCGCTCCGCGCCCGGCCGTCCCCGCCTCTGAGGTACGCACCCCGCCGTGCGTCCACGGCTGCGCGGTACGGGCGTGGACGGCCCCGTCCACCAGCTAGTCGCCATGCCACGACCTCGTTCGAACCCGCTCGGCGAGATGCCCTTCCTCGACCATCTCGAGGAGCTCAGATGGCGCATCTTCTACATACTCATCGCAGTGGGAGTCGGCACCGTCGTTGGGTTCCTGTTCGTCCAATACCTCGGTGTCCTCGAGATCCTGATCCGCCCGATCCGTCCGATGCTGCAGACGGGGGAACTCGCCTACTTCAGCCCCGCGACCCCGTTTTTCGTCACCCTAAAGCTCGCCCTCGTTGTTGGCATCCTCCTCGCCTTCCCGATCGTCGTCTACCAGATCTGGGCCTTCCTCTCCCCGGGCCTGAAGCAAGAGGAGAAGCGGGTCATCATCCCGAGCCTCTATTTCAGCCTCGTCCTCTTCTGTCTCGGTGTGGCGATGGCGTACTTCTTCGTACTGCCCATCGCACTGATCTTTCTCGCGGGCTTCCAGCAGCAGTTCCTCGTGCCCACGATCGAGGTCGGGGAGTATCTGACGTTCGTGACCCGGATCCTTATCGCCTTCGGGGCGGTCTTCCAGCTCCCGGTCGTCGTGATGATCCTCTCGGCGATGGAAATCGTGACGCCGGCCTTCATGCGGCGTACGCGCCGCCACTCGATCGTTGCGATCACCGTGCTCGCCTCGCTCCTGACCCCGGGCGACATCGCCTCGACGCTTCTCATGATGGGGCCGATGGTCCTCCTGTACGAGATCAGTATCCTGATCTCGGTCATGATCTACCGTCGGAAGGCGGAGCGGGAGCGTGTGCCGTTCGCATCCGAAGAGCCACCGGCAGGCGCCGTGGAGGCATCCGGGCCATGAGACCCTCTGGAGCCCGGGCGCGGCTCCTCCTCGGGGTTGCCCTCGCGCACGGCCTCCTTCTCGTCGCCGTGCCGCGAGCGCTCGTCGGCCAGGCGCCGGGTGAGGAGATCCTGAGCGGTGCGGATTCGGTGCGCGCATTCGTCCTCGAGCGCCTTCGCCACGCGGAGGCGGCTCTTGAGGTGGAGGCCGACTCAAGCGCGGCGGGAGAGGTCTCCGGCAACGACGATGGCCGGGGAGGGGAGCGTGCCGAAACCGCGCGTCCACCGGAACTCCCCCCCGGCGCGGACGGGATCATGCAGGAGCTCGTCGAGCTCGAGGGTTTCAGCGCGGCGAGCTACCAGGGCGACCGGGCCGAGTTCGATGCGGCGACCCGGCGTCTCGTCCTCTCCGGAACGGAGGAGTCGCGCGCCTTCTTCTCCGGCCAGGGAGTCCGCCTCGAGGCGGACACTTCGATCACCTACGAGGACCGGGCCGGGTTGGTCCGAACCCAGGGTGCATCGGACCTGACGTCGGACACGAACGAGCCTCTCCGCAGCGAACTTCTGGTCTACGACCTGCGGGCCGAGAGGGGGACGGCACTCGCGGCTGAAACCACATATTCAGAGGGCGCACAATGGATCGTTTACGGCGATCTGGACTCGGTGGAGCGGGATCGCCTCTTCGGGAGCTCGGCGCGATTCACGACGTGCGATCTCGAGCACCCGCATTCCTACTTCCAGGCCCGCGAGCTCAAGGTGGTCGGCGGCCAGATCCTCATTGCCCGCTCCGTCAGAATGTACGTGGACGATGTGCCGATCTTCTGGCTTCCGTTCATCGCGCAGAACCTGGGGAGCGGGCGGACGAGCGGAATTCTGACGCCAACCTTCTCGATCAACGACATTGTCCGCACCTCGTCGGGCTACAACCGGAGGATCTCGAACCTCGGCTATTATTGGGCCATGAGCGACTACTCAGACCTGATGCTTGCCATGGACTGGTTTTCGGAGAACTACACGGCCCTACAGGGCGGGCTCCGGTACCGATGGGCGCGCCAGTTCCTCGACGGCACCGTGAATGTCAAGCGGTACTGGCAGACATCGGGCCAGGCGCAGTTCGCCCTCGACACGAGCCACCGCTGGGAGCAGTCCGAACAGATGCAGCTCCGGGCATCGGGGCGCTACGTGACGACCGCCGACTTCGTCCGGCGCAACTCCTACAACCCGCGTGAGGCCGTCTCGACGGTGGATTCGGACGCGAGTCTGAACCGACGCTTCGGCTGGGGGCAGCTCACAGTCGGCTCGAGCCGCAAGCAGTACCTGAGCGAGGAGGGCCGGACGGAAGGGACGCTTCCCTCCGCGCGGATCTCGCTGTCCACGCTGACGCTCTTCGGCGCACCGTCCCAGACCGCCCGCTGGTATAACAACGTCTCGGTGAGCGGATCAATGAGCTGGGACCGGCGCTTTTCGGGCCGGCCGGCGCAGCCTGATACGTCGTTTGCCATGCGGGACGCCTCGGAGGTGCGGACCGATGGGTCGGCGAACGGGAGCATGAGCTTCGGCGACCTCTCGGTCCGCGGCGCACTCCGGACACGGGAGGCGGTTTTCCAGGATGTGCCCGCCCCCTTCTTCTCGCCGGGGACCGATCCGGAAGTTGACGGGCTCGCGGCGCTCCCCGACGGCCGGGGCGATTTCCGGACCGGGTCGGTCAACTGGTCCGCCGGGCTCTCCTACCAGCAGCGGCTGATCGGTTCGACGACACTGACGCCGAATCTCTCTGTCGAGGGCTCGATGATGAAGGTCGACTCGATTCTCGAGGCGAAGGAGTTCGTGGCCGGTCCCCGGAGGGTCCGTGCAGGACTGACCCTCCAGACCGACATCTACGGGTTCTATCCGGGGATCGGAAACTTCGAGGCGATCCGGCACAAGGTGACCCCTTCGCTCAGCTGGGCGTATGCCCCGCAGACCCTCTCGACCGATCTCCAGAGCCGCGTCTTCGGCGCGACCGTGGCGCGGACCCAGAACATCGTCACCTTCGGATTCAACCAGACATGGGAGGCGAAACAGCGCGAGCCTGACCCGGAAACTCTGGATCCCGCAGTGGAGGAGGGCCCGCCTGGCGCGGATAGCACGGCGGTCGCCGCCGGCGATGCCCCGCCAGACGACGTGCCGGTTCCACCCACGGCCGAACCGGGGGGAGCGGCGGTCCCTCCGGAAGCGGGAGCCCCGGATCCCGAGGCACCGGGCGAGGATGGGCTTCGTCGCCTCCCGCCTTCCAGAAACGTCGTTCTCCTCGGTCTCCAAACGAATGCCCTTTCCTACGATGTGATCGAGGCGGATTCGACGGGGCACTTCATTGACGGGTTCACGACGATGAGCGTGACGAACCGGGTGACGTCCGACTACCTGCGCGAGCTCAACCTATCGTTCACGCACGAACTGTTTGACGACGCTGCCAGGCGGGAGGGCGGGGTACGCGAGTTCAGCCCGCATCTCTCCCAGCTCGCCCTCGGATTCTCGCTCGACGGGGAGTCACGGTTCCTCCAGGCGATCGGAAGGTTCCTCGGGATTCAGCCCGCGGCCGAGCCCGAACCCGAACCGGAACCGGAACCCGAGTCCGGAACCGAAGAGGACGCGGTCTTTGAACCCGGCGGTTTCGGGGCGCCGCTCGACCAGTTCGCCTCGTTCGATTCGGACCGGGTCATCCCGGGCGGGGACACCTTCGGCCCGGAGCGGGCTGGAGAGGGGTGGCGCGCGGACATCAGCTATTCCCTGAACCGGCCCCGGGACTCGGCGAGGGGGAGCCGCCTGCGCGCGCAGATGGTGCAGGGGCGCCTTTCCTTTGCGCCTTCGCCGAGCTGGACCGTTGACTGGTCCACCTCGTACGATGTGGAGGCGCGCCGCTTCAACGACCACGTCGTGAGTCTCGTCCGCGACCTTCATGAGTGGGAGGCGCGTTTCGGGTTCGTGCAGACCGCGACCGGCAATTGGTCGTTCCAGTTTGAGGTAGCGTTGCGGGCGAACCAGGATCTCAGGTTCGACTACCTGCAGCGGAGCGGGAACACGGGCCTCGGGGGCGCGAACCGCTTCCCCGCCTTCTGACCGCCACCCTCCGTCGCCCGGTACCACCCGAACACCGGGACCTCCCGCCGCCGTGCTTGTTCCGGATTGGGGGCTGGGTTAGCTTCGCGCACATGGAACCCGTTCTCGAGGCGGTGCCGAACCTCAGCGCGGGACGGGATCCGGAGCTCCTTGACCGTGTGGTCCGGGCCATCGCTGAGACGGGTGCGGAAGTGTTGGACGCATCGGCGGATGCGGATCACAACCGGTCAGTTGTAACATGTATCGGGCCGCCGGCCGCCGTGGAGGATGCCGGCGTGGCGACCGCGAGGATCGCAGCCGAATCAATCGATCTCGGGGCTCATGAGGGCGTCCATCCTAGGGTGGGTGCCCTCGATGTCCTGCCCTTCGTGCCCCTTCTCGGCCTGACCATCGAGGATGCGCGTGCCTCGGCGCGGCGGGTGGGTGAGCGCATCGCGCGCGACGTGGGCATACCTGTTTTCTTCTACGCTGATGCCGCGGAGCCGAGAGGGCGGCACCTAGCCGAACTCAGGAGGGGGGGATTCGAGGCACTGGTCGGGGGTTTCCCCCAAGATCGTCGTCCGGACATCCTTCCGGAGAATTGGACGCGGCCTGGGGCGCATCCCACGGCGGGTGTCACATGCGTCGGCGCCCGTCCACTTCTGCTCGCGTGGAATGTCGTCGTCGACGGGATCCCAATTGGGGAGCTGCGCCGGATCGTGGCTGGGCTGAGGGAGACCAGCGGCGGATTCGAAGGACTCCGGGCCCTGGCCTTGGACTTGCCCTCGAAGAGCCAACTGCAGATCTCGATGAACTTGGAGGATGCTTGGAACCGGAAACCGTTTCCCGTGTTTCGGGAGATCGACCGTCGCGTCCGTTCCGCGGGAGGGAGCGTAGTCGGGACCGAGGTCGTGGGCATGGTGCCCGAAGGGCTGGTTTTCGACGCCGGCGCGGACCGGCTCTCGCTCCTGCACCCGGATGCCTCCCGGGTCCTGGCGCCCCATCTCCTTCGCCACGTGCTCAGGCGGCTCTCCGGAGACGCCGGTGCGCTGGCATCGGCCGTCGCCAGCGCGGACGGCCCGTTGCCGCGCAGGACACGCGACACGGCCGGGCGTCTGGCGTCGGGTCTGGCGGAGCTCGCGCGCTGGATCGGGGAGGGGTGAAAACGGGACCCCGGCAGGCGGGCGCGAGTCTTCCGGCGAGATCCGCGGGTATCCGTCCGGGTGTGCGGCCGATGTGCGCCGCCGCCGGATGCGCCCGCCCGGGGCCACCGCGCTGAACTAGAGCGAGAACCATGCCGCCGGTGCGAATGTCCCAGTCCCAGTCCCCGCTCACGCCCGTTCCCACTGCACCGTCGCTGTCCGAGCTGCAGGAGCCGGTGCGGGAAGGGCTCGAGCGCGTTTCCGGCGAGATCCGTCGGATCATCTTCTCCGACTTCGATCTCCACGCGGAGGTGAACGACCACCTGCTTGCCGTTCGCGGCAAGCTCTTCCGTCCGACGCTCCTCCTTCTCGTAAGCGAGGTGGGCGGGCGCCGGCATCCCGACGCGCTTCCCCTAGCTGCGGTCATCGAGCTTGTGCACCTCGCGACGCTCGTCCACGATGACGCGGTCGATCACTCCGTCCTCCGCCGGGGACTCCCGACGGTCAACCACCTCTGGAACCACCAGGTCGCGATCATCACCGGTGACTTCCTCTATTCGCGGGCCGTCATGGAGTTGTCGCGGATCGGGAGGATCGAAGCGGTGCGGGCGATCGGGCGCGCAGCGAATGAGATGAGCATCGGGGAGCTCCGGCAACTCGTCTCCTACGACGCGCTCGATTTCAGCGAAGCGGATTACCATCGGCTCATCGCCTGCAAGACGGCCTCTCTCATGTCTGCGGCGTGCGACATGGGGGCGCTCGCCGGGCTCGCGAAAGCGCGCGAAGAATTCCGTGCCTTCGGCCACGCGTTGGGCATGGCCTTCCAGATTGCCGACGACCTGCTAGACTACGAAGGGAGCGAGGCGCGCACGGGTAAGCCGGTGGGTCACGACCTGCGGGAGCGGAAAGTCACCCTCCCCCTGATCGAAGCGATGCGGCGCGCGGGTCGGGTCGAACGCGAAACGGTCCGCGACTTCTTCACGAGGCTGGATCCCTCGGACGAGGACATCAATACGATCGTGAATCTGGTCCGCAGCCTCGGGGGTCTCGAATACGCGAGGTCGCTCGCGGAGGCGTTTGCGGACCGCGCGAACGATGCCCTCCGGCGCATCCCGGAGGAAGGGGATGCGATCGATGCATTGCGGGGTACGGTCCGCTACGCGGTCGAGCGGACGCGATGAGGGGCGGGCCTCTGGTGCCCGGGAGAGGGGACCGTCGCCCGGAGGAGCCGGGGACATGAAGGGAAGCGCACGGCTTGTCGGGATCCGCTCATCCATCGGGGGTGTCGCGTGAACAGGCTCCTCGATGTCCGCCAAACGCCGGTGCCGCGCATCGTCTGGACGATCGTTCTGGGCTTCCTGCTCGGCGGTCTGATGACCTTCCTCTCCGAGGCCTTCATTCCGGAGAGTCCGGCCCGGGACTTCCTCGTCACCTCGGTCGCCGCATCCGTTGGTCCCGTAGAGTTGGATCTGGTCGCCGTGGCCGTGACCCTAGGCCCGCTCGACCTGCGGCTGAACGTGCTTACCCTGGCGGGGATCGGCGCGGTCGCCCTCGTGGCCCGCTCCTGGATGTGATATGATGATCGTGGGGATACAGAGGGCGGCGTTGCCGTCGTCCAGGGAGGGATAATCAAATGTTCGGTGGCCTAGGGATGTGGGAGATCATGCTGATCTTCTTGGTCGTGCTTCTTCTCTTCGGAGCCAAGAGGCTGCCAGAAATAGGCTCCTCTCTCGGGAAGGGGATCCGAGAGTTCAAGAGTTCGATCCGCGAGATCGAGGGGGAGCTGAAGGTCCCTGCCGAGCCCCCGCGTGTCGCGCGGGCTCCGGAACCACCTCCGGCTAGGGAGCAGGAGGGCGAGGGTTCGGACGGAGAGCCGCGGCGCCTTACGACAAGCCAGTAGCAGGGGGAGAAGGAGGCCGGTTTGGGGGGTAGTGCCCTGCGGGCTAGAAGAACATCTGTGGCTGGATCCCCTGCTCGGCCTGCTGTTCCGCCGCCTCGAAGTATGCGTCCCGGTTGTCCAGGATCCGGGTCGTAGACCGGAGTCCGTCGAGCCATTCGTCCAGGCGCGCCTCCTGAAATACTGCGGTGACCTGCGCGCGCTGGGCCTCCTTCTGCTCTTCCCACTCCGCTTGGTCCGCCTCCGTCCGCTCCTCGACCCTGAGAAGGAGGACGCGGCCGAGCGCGGCCACCGGCCCAGCCACCTCGCCCGGCGGTGTTCCGAAGACAGCCCCCACGGCCGGGTTCGACTGACCGAGCCCGGGAACGAATGACTCCCGCGTGAAGGGTCCCGCCGTCTGGACCTCCACGTCTAGACGCTCCGCGAGGCCTTCGAGTGTCGTGGAGCCGCTCGCGAGCTCTCCGCGCCAGGACCGTGCCTCCTCGAGCGTCAGCTGCGTCTTCTTCTCCGCCCGCAGGGTGTCGCGGATCTCTTCGGCGACTTGGTCCAGAGTCAGCGTGCCCGCCGCCGACTCGTCGATGAGTTCGACCAGGTAGAAGGCCGACGTCGTCTCGAAGACCGGACTCACAACCCCTGCGTCATCGTCCTCGACAAAGGCCCAGTCGGCCGCCTCCGCAGCGTTTCCCACACCGGGAAGGACGGCGAACTCCTCCTCGATCTCGCCTTCCAGCACCGCAAGCCCAAACGCGGCCGCCGCCTCCCTGAGTGGGCGGTCCTCGGCAAGTGTCTCGAGGGAGTCTGCCCGGGTCAGGAGCCGGATCTCCGCCTCATCGGTCATCTCGATCGGGAGGAGGATGTGGCGTGCCTCGACCTCGTCGGCCTCCTCGTCGCGGGAGATGACCTCGAACAGATGCGCGCCGAACGCGGTGACTATCGGCTCGCTCAATTCGCCCGGGGGCATCGAGAAGGCGGCGGAGTCGATGGCGGGGACCATCGTCCCGCGCCCGAAGACGCCGAGCGAGCCGCCCGTGGCGCGCGAGCCCGGGTCGGTGCTCTCGCGTAGCGCGACCTCTGAAAAGTCTGCTCCCTCCAGGATCTCGTCACGGATCTCGCCGGCGCGCTCCAAAGTCGCCGCCGTGTCGGCGGGCGAGGGTGCCTTGTCGAAGTAGGCATAGAGTACGCGGGCACGCGCCGGTACCTCGAATTCCTCGCCGTTCTCCTCGTAGTAGCGCTCGACCTCCTCATCGGAGACGGTGACGGCAGCGTCATCCACCCGGTCATCGGGCGAGACCGAGAGGAAGGTGGCGGTCGC
Source organism: uncultured Gemmatimonadaceae bacterium (assembly GCA_964532325.1). Classification (GTDB taxonomy): domain Bacteria; phylum Gemmatimonadota; class Gemmatimonadetes; order Longimicrobiales; family Gaopeijiaceae; genus JAAXGI01. The sequence goes on from CAZHGS010000007.1 coordinate 55,011, forward strand.
CTCCTCGTTCCCGGCCCGCCACCGTTCCCAGAGCTCGCCGTCGGGTACGAAGATGCTCGCCGTGACCTGCCGGATCAGCTTGTTCTGGGGGAGGAGGTTGCGGTAGTAGAGCTCCAGCTGCTGGAGAAAGACCGGATCCTGGCCGGCCTGGTCCAGAAACCGCTGGTACAGCACGAGGTCGAACTGGCCCTGCTCGTTCTGGAACGCGGGATCGAGCTGGAACTCGGGCGGGGGGGAGAGCCGGGCGGCCTGGCGGACCTCGTCGTCGCTCACGCGGATCCCGCGTCGCGAGAGCTCGCGGTCGATCAGGATCTGGTCGACCACCTGGTCCCACGCCTCGTCCTCGATCTCCCGGTTCTGCTGCGTCGTGATGGGCTGCTCCTGCAGCTGGGAGCGCTGGTCGTAGAGGGTGCGGTACGCGTTCTGCCACTCGATGACCGAGACGGACCGGGTGCCGACCCGTCCGAGGGTCCCGGCGGCCGTGCGGCCTGTCACGTCCATCCCCCACTGGAACACCATGAGCGCCACGAAGGCGAGCGCCGTGACGAGCATGATGATCTTCGTGTTCTGCCGCATCTGCCGCATCAACATACGGCGTGCTCCTTGTGAGTATCGGTGCCCGCGGCCGGGAGGGGCGGTTTCCGGCGTCCTGCGGGTGGAAGGGTGCTTCCCGGGCCGCTCCGGGCTGCGGGAACGGGAACGGAAACGTAACCCGAGCGCCGGAGCGCTTCAACCGTTTTTTTCCCGGCAAACGCGGCCGCATCGCCTCGCCCGGTCGTTTGACACTCCCCGGGAACCCTGAGATATTCCCGCACTTTCCCCGCCCGAGCTGCCCGGTTGCCTGCTGTGGCCTCCGGCTCCCGGAGGGCTCCGCTTGCCAGAATCGCTGAAGGAAGAAATCCGGATTCTCTCAGCGAGTTTCCGGTCCGAGCGCGACCCCGACGGGCGCGCCTTCGCGCCGCTCGCAGATGCTTATCTCCGGAGCGGGGATGTGGCGAAGGCAGAGGAAGTGGTCCGGGAAGGGGTCGCACGGCTCCCCGACTTCGCGACGGGCCACCTCGTGGCGGCCCGTGTCGCCCGGGCTCGCGGTGACCTGCAGCGGACGCGCGCTCACGCCGACCGTGTCATCTCCCTCGATCCGGGAAACGCCCTCGCCCGTGTCGAGCGCGCTGCCGCCCTGGTTCGCGAGGGGGACGCCGTGGCGGCACTGCTTGATCTGCGGAGCGCAATCAAGGTCGCCCCGGGCGGCGTCGCGGCGCTTGCCGCTCTCGTGGTCCTGGAGGCGGCTCCGGAACTCGGTGAACTCGTGGCCGTAGCGGTGGCCGAGCACGCAAACACGGCTCACGGCCAGCGTGCGCCGCCGGGTGGCCCACCGCCTAAGGAATGGGATCGGGCGCGGGAGGATGGTCGCGAACGTGCACCGCGTGGCGATCCGGTTGCCAGTGTGGCTCCGGGGGAGGTCCGGTTCATTGACGGTGCGTTCGTCACGCGCACGATGGCGGATCTCTATGCGAAACAGGGCCTGACGGAGCGTGCAGTGACCGTCTATGAACACCTGCTCCGGGCCGATCCGGAAAATGCCGATCTGGTCGCGCGGCGCGACGAACTCGCGTCCCTGGCAGTCCCTGGGGCGTCCCCGGACCCGCCCTCGGACGGACCGGTCGCCATCCCGGTGCCGTCGGTCTCCGCAGGTGACCGGGTTGCGAATGTGGACATTGGGGAGGCGGCAGACGGGGCTACCGCGCGCGCCGGGGGAATCCTGTCATGAGAATCGGCGTGATCCACGGACCAAACCTGCATCTTCTCGGAAGTCGCGAGCCCGAGGTTTACGGTCACGACACGCTCGAGGACGTCGACCTGGCGATTGCGCGCCGTGCCGGGGAGCTGGGCGTGGAACTGGAGACGATCCAATCGAACCACGAGGGGGAGATCATCGACTTCATCTCCGACGCTGCGCCTCGGGTCGCAGGTTTTGTGATCAATCCCGGGGGTCTCACGCACACCTCGGTTGTTCTCCGCGATGCGCTGGTCGGGGTCGAGCGCCCTTTCGTGGAGGTGCACCTTTCCAACACCCAGGCGCGCGAGAGCTTCCGGCGGCACTCCTATTTGACCCCGGTTGCGAGCGGGATGGTTTTGGGCTTCGGGCTTCGCAGCTACCTTCTTGGGCTCGAGGGCCTCGTACGGAACCTAGCCGGCACCTAGCGGCCAGGTTCCGTCCGCTCTCGCACATTCCCTTCAGACACGCATCCACAGCATGGCATCGACTGCGGATTTCAGGAATGGCATGGTCCTCGAGATCGACTCGGGGCTCTGGTCGATCACGTACTTCCAGCATGTCAAGCCCGGAAAGGGCGGGGCCTTCGTGCGGACGAGGCTCAAGAACGTGCTCACGGGGCAGGTGGTCGAGAAAACGTTCCGGGCCGGCGAGAAGGTGACCGATGTCCGGCTCGTTCGCCAACCCGTCAGCTTCAGCTACACGGACGGCCAGCACTACTACTTTATGGATCAGGAGAGCTTCGAGCTGATCCCGATCTCGGGGGATCTTATCGGGGAGCAGCAGCTGAAGTATCTCAAGGAGAATATGCAGTGCGAGGGGCTCGTGCACGACGGGAATGTGATCGCCGTCGAGCTCCCCGACTTCGTCGAGCTCGCCGTGACGCATACCGACCCGGGCTTGAGGGGGGATACCGCGCAGGGCGGAACGAAGCCCGCCAAACTCGAGACCGGCGCGGAAATCCAGGTGCCGCTGTTCGTCGAGACGGGCAATGTCGTCCGGGTGGACCGGCGCGAGGACAAGTACCTCGAGAGGGTGTGATGATCGAACTCGAGTTCATCGAGCGGCTCATCCGCATCTTGGACGAGAGTGGCCTCGATCACGTTGAGATCGAGAAGGACGATGCCCGCGTTCGCATATCCCGGAGTCCCCCCGCCGTGTGGAACACCGCCGCCGTCGGGTCTCCCGATGCCAGCCCTTTCCCTCTCCCCGGCGATTCGGAGGCGGGCGCCGTCGCGGCAGCGGAGGACGAGCCGGATCCGGATGCGGGGTGGGTCGAGATTTCCTCGCCGATGGTGGGCACCTTCTACATCGCGCCTTCCCCGGAGGCGGCTCCGTTCGTCGAGGTCGGGAGCGAGATTGCCGCCGGAGACGTTCTCTGCATCATCGAAGCGATGAAGCTCATGAACGAGCTCGAGGCCGAGACCGGCGGCCGCATTGTCGAGGTCTGCGTGCAGAACGGAGAGCCGGTGGAGTTCGGCCAGGTACTCTTCCGGCTGGAGCCGCGCTGACATCGCGTTCGCCCTGGAGCCCCGGGTGTTCAAGAAAGTCCTGATCGCCAACCGCGGCGAGATCGCCCTCCGAGTGATCCGTGCCTGCCAGGAGCTCGGAATATCGACCGTTGCGGTCTATTCCGAGGCGGATGCGGAATCGCTGCACGTGCGATTCGCCGACGAGGACGTCTGCATCGGTCCGGCGCGCTCCTCGGAGTCGTACCTCAACTTTCCCCGGATCCTTGCCGCGGCGGAGATCACGGGCGCCGAGGCGATCCATCCGGGATACGGATTCCTGGCGGAGAATGCCGAGTTCGCCGAGATCTGCTCCCGCACGGGTTTCGTCTTCATCGGTCCCACCTCGGCCCAGATCCGGGCGATGGGCGACAAGTCGGCCGCGCGGCGCATGATGACCGATGCGGGCGTGCCCGTCGTTCCCGGCTCCGAGACGGAGGCGGCCGGGGTCGAGGACGCCAAGCGGCTCGCCGACGCGATCGGCTACCCCGTGATGATCAAGGCCTCGGCCGGGGGCGGGGGGAAGGGCATGCGCGTGGCCGCCTCGCCCGAATCGTTTGACCGTCTCTACCAGGCCGCGAGCGGCGAGGCCGCTTCCGCCTTCGGGGATCCGGCCGTCTACATCGAGCGCTGCATCGAGCGGCCCAGGCATGTCGAGTTCCAGGTCTTCGGCGATACGCGTGGCCGGATCGTGCACCTCGGGGAGAGAGACTGCTCCGTCCAGCGCAGGCACCAGAAGCTCATCGAGGAGGCTCCCTCTCCGGCGATGACCGCCGGGCTGAGGGAGGAGATGGGCGAGGTTGCGGTCCGGGCCGCCCGGGCGATCGGGTACGTCGGGGCCGGCACCGTCGAGTTCCTGCTCGACGCCGGAGGGTCGTACTTCTTCATCGAGATGAACACGCGCATCCAGGTCGAACACCCCGTCACGGAGGTGACGACGGGCCTCGATCTCGTGAAGGAGCAGATCCGGGTGGCCGCGGGCGAGCCCCTCTCCTTCCCGTCGGAGCCGGCGGTGCTCCGCGGCCACGCATTCGAGTTCCGCGTGAACGCTGAGGATCCGCGGCGCGGTTTCCAGCCCTCGCCCGGCCAGGTGACGACCTTCCACCCACCGGGCGGACCCGGCGTTCGGCTGGACACGCATGTCTACGCCGGGTACCACGTACCGCCCCACTACGACTCTCTCCTCGCGAAGCTGATCGTCAGCGGGTCGAACCGCGAGGAGGCGCTCGTGCGCGCCGAGCACGCGCTCGGCTCCTTCGTCGTGGAGGGCGTGTCGACCACGATCGGGTTCTTCGGCGAACTGATTCATGACCCGGATTTCCGGCGCGGCGCGGTCGACACGCACCTCGTGGAGCGATTCCTCGAAGGATGAGGATCGAGACCCGCTTCAGCGCCGCCGAAGTCGATCCGGCCTCCGTCGCGGGCGTGGCGGCGGTGGTCATCGACGTGATCCGCGCGACGACGACGATCCTGGAAGCGCTCGCGGCCGGCGCGGGCGCCGTCTACCCGGCAGCGTCGGTCGGGGAGGCCCGCCGCCTCGCGAGCGAGCTCGGCCCGGAGGACACCGTCCTCGGCGGAGAGCGCCGCGGGCTCAGGATCGGAGGCTTCGACCTCGGGAACTCGCCCCGCGAGTACACCCGGGAGAGCGTGGGGGGGAGGAACCTCGTGCTGACCACGACGAACGGAACGCGGGCCCTCGTGGCGTCCCGGAGCGCGGACCGGATCCTGGTCGCCGCCCTGACGAACCTCTCGGCCGTAAGCCGCGCCGCGCGCGGTGCCGGACGGGTCGTCCTCGTCTGCGCCGGTAAGGAAGACCGGTTTGCGCTCGACGACGTTCTCTGCGCGGGGATGATCATCAGGCAGCTGGTCGGGACGTCCGGCGGGGAGCCCGTGCTCGACGATGCGTCGCGGGCGGCTCTCCGGCTCGCCGGGTGCCAGGAGGTCACGCCCGCCCTCCTCCGGGGGGTCGCGGCAGGGATGGCGCTGGTGGACGTCGGGCTCGGGGCCGATCTTGAACTCTGCGCCGAGATCGACCGGCATGACATCGTCCCCGAGATGACCGGCCGTTCGATCTCCCTTCCTGGCTAGGGGCGCGCCCATGCCAGACGTCTCTTCTCCGGCGGTCCGAGATGCTTGAGCGCGAGCAGAGGATGCAGGTGGCCGGCGTTGCGCTCCTCGCCTTCGGAGTCCTCGTGTTCCTCGCGCTCATCCCGGCCGCTTCGCTCGGACCCAGCGGTCCGGAGTGGTTTCCCTCGGGAAATGTGATGGGCCCGATGGGGGCACTGATCCGCACGGGGACGACCTTCGTCCTGGGTATCGGCGCATGGCTTCTGCCCGTCCTGATCGGGCTCGCGGGGATTCACCTGGCGGGCTGGATCGGGCGGGAGCGCTGGACGCGCGCGGTCATCTTCACGGTTGGCCTGGCACTCCTTTTCCCCGTCTTCGCCCATGTCGTGGCGCCGGACGGAACGGGCGCCGGTTGGTTCGGGGCGGTCGCAGCCCGGCCCCTCCTCCGCGCGGCGGGCTTCTTCGGGGCGGTCTTTATCCTCCTCGTGCTCCTCATACTCCTCTGGATTGCGACCGCCGGAACCCGGCCGTTGCGCTCGGGCGCCGTTGCGCTCGGGCGGATCGCCGGCGCCGGGTGGAGACGGCTCATCGCCGCCGTGGCCGACCGTCTGGGTTCCGCCGAGAGGGATGTGCCGCCATCCGGTGGAGACCTTGGCGACGGGGCATCCTCCTCCCCCCCGGAACCGCCCTCCGCAGAGGCTGACGGGCAGTTCCTCCCCGATCTCTCCAGAGCGGCCCCCGAGGAGCCGCCTGCCGCAGGGGGGGGTGAGCCGCCCGGCGACGGAGAACCGGAGACCGCCGCGGATCCGTCCGCGCTTCCGCCCATCAGGATTCTGACGCCGGGGACGCGGACGCATCTCGCAGAGATGGAGCGCGAGCTCGATGCGCTGGGGGCGGTTCTCATCGACAAGCTCCGGACCTTCAATGTGGAGGGTGAACTCGCCGGCAGGACGACGGGTCCGGTCGTGACGCAGTTCGAGGTGGTGCCCGCGCCCGGCGTCAAGGTGAACCGCATCGTGAACCTGGACCGGGACCTGGCGCTGGCGCTCCGCGCCCGGACGGTCCGGATCGTGGCCCCGATCCCCGGCAAGGGAGCCGTCGGGGTCGAGATCCCGAACCCCGTCCCGACGATCGTGCAGGTGAGGGAGATTCTCGAGAGCGGCACCTTCGGCGGCTCCCGCGCCGAGCTCCCGCTCGCACTCGGGCGGGACCTGCACGGGGCTTCCTACGTCGCGGATCTCGCGAAGATGCCGCACTGCCTGATCGCGGGGGCCACCGGCTCGGGCAAGTCGGTGTGCCTGAATACGATCATCACCTCACTCGTCTACCGGCACACCCCGGAAACGCTCCGCCTCCTCCTCGTCGACCCGAAGATGGTCGAGCTCAGCACGTACGGGCACCTTCCCCACCTCCGTCACCCGGTCGTCACCGAGCCGACGGAGGCCGCGGGCGTGCTCAAGTGGGCGATGATGGAGATGGAGCGGCGCTACGCCCTCCTCTCCGAGAACGGCGTACGCTCGATCGGAGAGTTCAACCAGCGTGTGCGCGATGGGGAGCCGCTCAGGCGCGTCGAGCCGGAGGGCCCGGACGGCGACCCGGACCGGTGGCTGTACCGCGAGGGGATCCTGCCCTTCGTGGTGCTCGTGGTGGACGAGCTCGCAGACCTCATGATGAGCGTCCAGAGCGAGGTCGAGAAACCGCTGACCCTCCTCGCCCAGAAGGCGCGGGCCATCGGGCTCCATCTCCTCGTCGCGACCCAGCGGCCCTCGGTGAATGTCATCACTGGACTCATCAAGGCGAACTTCCCCTGCCGGATCGCGTTTCGCGTCGCGTCCAAGACCGACTCGAGGACGATCATCGACCAGAACGGAGCCGACGCGCTCCTCGGAAACGGCGACATGCTCTTCCTCCCGCCGGGCCAGAGCGTGCCGATCCGAATGCAGGGCGCCTTCATCTCGACCGAGGAGACGAGCAGACTCATCGACTGGTACCGGGAGGCGAGCGAAGGACGGACCCCCGACGGCGGACCGCTCCCGCTCCCCGGTCCGGAGGACGATATCCTCGAGCTCGTGCGGGTCCGCGAGGAGGAAGCCGGGGAGGAGGACGGTGGCTTCCAGGGCGACTGGGACGAGCTCTTCCGGGACGCCGCCGAGCTCTGCATCCAGCACGGACATGGCTCGACGTCCCTCCTCCAGCGGAGGCTCCGGGTCGGCTACGGGAGGGCGGCGCGGATCGTGGACCAGCTCCACGAGACGGGCGTGCTCGGCCCGCCCGACGGCTCGAAGCCCCGGGAGGTCACGATGGGGCAGGGCCAACTCGACCGGTTGATCTCGGGTTCCCCCCCGGAAGGGTAGCGGGGAGGCGGCTAGTCCATCTCGAGGAGATCGACGTCGAAGACGAGGACGGCGCTCGGCGGGATCACACCTCCGCCCCCCTGGGTTCCGTAGGCGAGGTGGGGCGGGATCACGATCCGTCGCCGCCCGCCGACCCGCATCCCGTCGAGCCCGAACTCCCACCCCGGGATCACCTGCCCGGCCCCGAGAAGCAGGCTGAACGGTTCACGCTCCAAGGACGTGTCGAAGATCGTGCCGTCGGGCAGGTAGCCGGTGTAGTGTACGGTGACGGTGGCGCCAGGGGTCGCCGGTTCACCACTCCCGCCCGCGGTGTCGAGACAGTAGAGTCCCTCGAGGAGGACCGAGCCCCGGTCCAGATCCAGATCGAGTCCGGGGGCGAACTCGACGTCCCTGGGGTCGACCGAACCCTCGGGGACGGCCGCGCCGCGTCCTTCGGCCAGCCCGGTCGGCGGGCATGGAGCCGGCGCCGAGCAGGCGGCGACCGACAGGGCGATGAGGGCGGGCCAGCGCTTCGGGCGTCGGAACATGCCCCGCCTACCCCTTGGGACGGACGGGGTTTCTCGGCCCGCCCCCTGCCTGAACGTTTGCGCGTGCGGCCGGGTAGAGCGGGGCATCATGGACGATGCAGCGCGGTGCAGGTGGCTCATGGCTGCCTTCTTGCTAGGATTCGCGGTGAAGCCAGCGGCGGGCTCGGGCCAGGACGCGGTCTCCGTCATCGAGCGGGCAGCCGGGCGGTTCCAGGCCCTCTCCGGGCTCTGTGCCGACTTCGAGCAGAGGATCGACGTGACGCTCCTCCGGCAGGTCAAGGAGAGCAGTGGAGAGCTCTGCCAGGAGGGCGCCGACCACTTCGAGATGCGTTTCCTGGATCCGCCGGGGGACCGGGTCGTCGCGGACGGGACCGATCTCTGGGTCTACTTCCCGAGCACGGACCCAGGGCAGGCTTTCCGGACGCCGCTGGCCGGGGCGGACGGGAGGTTCGACCTGCACCGGGAGTTCCTCTCCGAGCCCGGGGAACGCTACGCCGCGACGTTCGAGCAAGCCGACCGGATCGACGGCGAGGCGATGCAGGTCGTGAGCCTCCGTCCCATGGTGCCCTCTCCCTACCTGCACGCACGCCTCTGGATCGGCGCGGATGACGGCCTGATCCGGCGGCTCGTGGTCCGCGAGGAATCCGAGTCCGTTCGGACGCTGCATCTCTCGAACCACCGGCCCGACCCCCGGCTGGGCCCGGAGTGGTTCCGCTTCGAGCCGCCCCTGGGGGTGCAGGTGATCACGCGATGAACCGGCGCGACCGGAGGAGCCGCGAGCTCCCGGTCTTCCCCGTGTCGGCGGCCGTCACGGCCCCGGGCGTCGGGCTCGCTCCCGCCCCGGTCTCCGGCGCGCAGGCGCGTCCCGGCCCCCCGCCGAGGATCAGCGTCGTGACCCTCGGGTGCGACAAGAACACCGTGGATTCCGAGCGCCTCATGGCGGCGCTTGCTGCCCGGGGCGCCCGGATCTCCCGCGAGATCGAGGGTGCGGATCTCGTCTTGATCAACACCTGCGGATTCATCCAAGCAGCGAAGGAAGAGTCGATCGAGACGATTCTCGAGGCCTGCGCGATGAAGGAAGAGGGGCGGGTCGGGGCTGTCGCGGCGGTGGGGTGCATGGTGGAGCGGCACGGGCCGGAACTCGAGCGCGAAATCCCCGAGGTGGACATCTTCCTCGGTCTCTCGAGGATGCAGGACCTGATCCCGGGGCTCACCGTGCGGGGCCTTCTCCCGGGAGCCAGCGCGGCGGTCCCGACCATGGAGCTGCCGCTTCGGGTCCTCTCGAGCGACACGCCGCACACCGCGCACCTGAAGATCTCCGAAGGGTGTGACCACACCTGTGCGTTCTGCTCGATCCCCGACATGCGCGGGCTCCACCGTTCGGCCCCCGTCGACGAGCTGGTGCAGGAGGCCAGGGAGCTCGAGCGGAAGGGAGTGCGGGAACTCAGCATCGTCTCACAGGACACGACCTGGTACGGGCGCGACCTGCGTCGCAGCGCGGTCCGCGCGGCCGGCCCCGGCGGCCGGCCCCGGCGGACGCCGCTCCTCCCGGATCTCCTGCGGGCGCTTCTGAACGGGACCGCGATCCCGTGGATCCGCCTCTTCTACATGTACCCGTCCGGGATCACACCGGAGACCGTGGCGCTTCTCGAGGGAGAGGAGCGGATCCTCCCCTACCTCGACATGCCGATCCAGCACGGCGCAGACACGATGCTCAGGCGGATGCGCCGCCCGGAGCGGCAGGCGACGATCCGGGAACGCGTCGCCCGGCTCCGGGCGGCGGTCCCCGACCTGATTCTTCGCACGACCGTGATCGTCGGGTTTCCCGGTGAGACGGACGAGGAGTTCCGCGAGCTGCTCGGGCTCGTCGGAGAGGTCCGCTTCGAGCGGCTCGGCGCGTTCGCCTACTCCCGCGAGGAAGGCACGCCCGCCGCGGGGATGTCGGGACAGGTCCCCGAGGATCTCAAGCGCGAACGGCTCGAGAGGCTGATGGAGGTCCAGCGGACGATCTCCTTCGAGGCGAACGAAGCGCTTGTGGGACGGCGGGATACCCTGCTTGTGGACCGGTGCACCGGCGGAGAAGGCGGAGAGTGGGCGCTCGAGGGGCGGACCTGCGCGCAGGCGGCCGAGGTGGATGGGCTGACCCGTGTCTCTGCGAGAGCTCCGGCCGTTCCGGGCAGCTTCCTCGAGGTTGAGATCGTGGATGCGCTCGACTACGACCTGATCGCACGACCGGTCAGCCCGGGCGACGGATGAGCACGGCCGGCGGAAGCGGTCCCCCGGGGAGCGGGGCCGCCGAGGACGCGATCTGGACCCGCGCTCGCTCGGTGATCCCCGGCGGCGTCAATTCTCCCGTGCGCTCGTTCCGGTCCGTCGGCGGGGAGCCGTTCTTCGTCGAATGCGGGGAGGGAGCGTACCTCGTGGACACCGAAGGACGCCGCTATCTCGACTACGTCCTCTCGTGGGGTCCGCTGATCCTTGGCCACGCGCACCCTGTCGTGACGCGTGCGCTCCAGGAGCAGCTCGGACGGGGGACGAGCTACGGGGCGCCTACCGGGACGGAGGTGGAGCTCGCCGAACGGCTGGTCCGCCTCGTCCCCGGGATCGAGATGGTGCGTCTGGTCAACTCCGGGACGGAAGCGACGATGAGCGCGCTCCGGGTGGCCCGCGCGTTTACCGGCCGTACCCGGTTCATCAAGTTCACCGGGTGCTACCACGGTCATGCGGATCCCTTTCTCGCGGCGGCGGGAAGTGGGGCGGCGACGCTCGGACTCCCGGACTCGCCGGGGGTGCCGGCGGAAGCGGTGGAGACCACTCTCCTCCTCCCATTCAACGATCTCGACGCCGTAGAGGAGGCGTTCGCGCACCAGGGCGACTCGCTCGCCGCCGTGTTCCTCGAACCGGTCATGGGAAACGCCGGGCTCATCCCTCCGGTTCCGGGATTCCTCGAGCGGCTCCGCGCCCTCACGGTGTGCCATGGCGCGCTCCTCGTCTTCGACGAGGTCATGACGGGATTCCGGGTGGGGCTCGGAGGCGCGCAGGAACGCTACGGAGTGACGCCGGACCTGACCGTCCTAGGCAAGGTCATCGGGGGCGGCCTGCCGGTCGGAGCCTTCGGGGGCCGGGCCGCGATCATGTCGCAGATCGCTCCCGCGGGACCCGTATACCAGGCGGGAACGCTGTCGGGCAATCCGCTCGCCACGGTAGCGGGCAATGCGCAACTCGCCTGGCTTGAGGAGAACGACCCCTTCGACCGGCTGGAGGCCTACGGACGGCGGCTGGTGGAGGGAATCACGGCGGCGCTCGGGTCGGCCGGCGTCCCCGCCTCGGGCACGGCGGTGGGATCGATGTGGGGGATCTTCTTCCACCCGGGACCCGTCCGCTCCTTCGAGGCCGCGGGCGAAGCGGCGACGGCGCGTTTCGCCCGCTTCCACCGGGAAATGCTCGCGCGCGGGATATTCCTCGCACCATCGGCGTTCGAAGCGGGATTCCTCTCGGTCCTACATGGCGAAGACGAGCTTGAATTCACGCTTGAGGCTGCCTTAGCGGCGGCGCGTGCGATATGATCCCAAGCAATCGGGCCAGTTCCTCCTGTCTCGTAAACGGCGTGAGTAGCCGGGGGGAGGCTGCGGCTGCCCTTCGTCAGATCTCCATCTCCAACTTGGAGTGGGCTAGTCCCGATCCCCGTGTAGATCGATCTGTCAGGTCGATCGCATACTCTAGTGTGGGGACACGGCGCCGCTGCATCGTCCCTTGCAAAATCAAAACCAACCCGCCACCGGCGAGTGTTGTTCCTGATTCCGGGAATGGGTGATCAACGTGCTGTAGACTCGGCGACTGATCTAGTGTGGAGCTAGCACTAAAGACCCTTGTGCTACCTAGGGATGTAGCAGCTGCGCAGCAACCCTTCGTTGTCAACAGAGGGCCGCTGGATCGACTGCGCGCAGTTCGTCAAGGATTTTGATGACAGCCGATCGGGGATCCACTAGACCCGGCCGATCGGTGACCCGACATGTCTCGTGTGTCCACGTCGAGCGTGCCAACCCAGCTACGCGTTGTCGGATGTCGTGGTTCACGGGCAAGACGCTCGGATTCGGCAAGCAGAGGGAGAATCACGCGGGGTGGTGGAACCTCATTTCACGACGCATAGCTCCGTCATACCGTGCGGGACTCTCACATCCCGCAGCTCATGGGCTTGGTGGGAGATGCGCTGGACGACCCGCTCGCGGAGAGTTGCTTCGCGAATCTCGAGGTCGAGCTGATCGACCGCCGGCGCTCTTGACAGCGCAGACGGCGGCGTGGCGCGATGTCTTCGGTCTCATCGAGGGGTTTTGTCACATCCGATGGCTGCGCTCGGCTCGCTTGCACATGGCATGGGCCGATTTCGAGGAACTCCGCCAAACGGGCCGGAGCGGAGTTGCGCGACCAGGCGAGGGCGGAGGCCATCTGGCACGGCGCGCTCCTCCTATCATCGGGGTTCCACACCACGACACCCGCCACGCCGGCGAGGAAGTCAAGAACGAGAACACTTGTCAGAACTTCCAGGAGCTAACCGTCCGTCGAGTCGGGGCAGGATCAGTCCGGCGTGGCCGGATCTCCTGACATCCCGCCTCGCGTGCCTGTATTGGTGCCGCACAAACGGGTTTCCCACAGACGACGGAGTAGGAACGGTCGCTGATCTTCAGCAACGCGCGCTGGGTCTGGCAACCTGCGTCTGGCGGCCCCCCGGCCGACCGGCTGGTGTTCACCCGGCTGTCCCCGCAGCACCGTCGCCTCCATATGGCCACGCAGACACTGCGGACCAGGTACCGGATGCACTGCGGGATTACCCGATTTTCCGTGGCCCGCCAGAAATACGGGCTGATTTGAGTCGGGTGCGGACGCGGTGTTTCTCCGGGGAGCGAGCCGGCAGCCGGCGATGCCGTCCGGGGTGACGTACTCCAACCGGTGTCGGGTGTCGGGCAGCTTCGGCGGACGATCGGGGCATCCAGCCCCGCGACCGCGAGGTCTGCCCGCCGGGGGAGCAGGGCCCCATGGGAGCGGGGTTGCCGGAGGCGACGTGTGGGTGTGGGGTCGCTCGCGCGCGCAAGGAGGGCGATTGTGAGCGCTCGCGGTGCCGGCTCTGCCTCCGGTGCCCTCGCGGCCCTCGCCCTACCGCCCTTCGGGCTCTGGCCCTTGGCGTTCGTGGCGCTCGTTCCGTTGGGCGTATACCTCGCCGTGTCCTTCAGGACACGCGACGACGCCGTCCGCGCCGGGCTCTGGTTCGCTGGTGTCCATTACGCCATCGTGCTCCACTGGATCCCCTTCACCCTGCACGGGATGACGCCGTTCGGTGCGCTTCTCGGCCTGCTTGCCCTCGGCGTCCTCACGCTGACGGGAGGTGTTCTTGTCCTCGTGCTCCACCGCCTTCTCGGCGCGGGCCGCTCACCCCTGATCGCGATCCCGGCTGTATGGGTCGTAGCCGAGGGCGTTCTTGCCCGCGCCGGACCGCTCGCGATGCCGTGGACGCCCCTCGGGCTTTCTCTCTCCGGCTCGCCCGCACTTGCCACCCCTGCCGAATGGGGTGGCGTGAGCGTCCTCACTCTCTGGCTCGGGCTCGTGAACGGTTCACTCGTCTGCTGTCTCTGCCGGCCACGCGGCCGGCGCGGCCTCCGCTTTCTCGGGTCCGCGCTCCTGGTCCTCGGGCCCGCACTCTTCGGAGGGGTGCGGGCCGCAGGACTCCCGACTGAAGACGGCGCGCCCGTCTGGGTTGCCGCCATACCCATGACGCGGGCCGAACTCCTCGAACCGGAACGCCGGGAAGTGGTTGCAGCGGAGTCCGTTGCGCGGATCTCCGCCGCGCTCCGGCCGGGTCCGGGAGCGCCGGCGACCGGGCCGGAGGCTCTCCTGCTGCCGGAGGCTCCTTTTCGCGCAAGCTGGAGCGAGGGGACAGAGGAGAGGATCGTCCCACTGGCGGCGGACACCGGCGTTCCGGTTCTTGCCGGCGCGCTGGTGTCGGCGGGAACTGCACCGGACGGGACCGAACGGCAGCTCCGGAACGGGGTGGTCCTCGTCGATCCGGGTGGCCGCACGGAGCTCGTCCACGGCAAGGTGCGGCTCGTGCCGGGTGTCGAGAGCAATGGTCTTGCGCCCGGCCCTCGCGGGGGCGTCCTCCAGCTTGACGGAGGACTCGCGGCCGGAGTCGTCATCTGCTTCGAGGCGGCATTCGGCCGCGATGTACGGGAGCTGAGACGGGCGGGGGCAAACGTACTCGTGAACCCTTCCAACGAGGGGTGGTTCGCCCCGGTGCTTCCGCGTCTGGGAGCGGCGGCCCGCGCCCAGCACCGCGCCCACCTGGTGCTGCGGGCCATCGAGACGCGGATGGCTGTCCTCAAGCCCTCGGTCGGGGGAGAGCTCCTCGCTCTCGGACCCGACGGCGGCCCGGTCCGTCGGCTCCGACCCCGGAACGCGACCGTTGTAGAGGTCACGCCCCCGGTGTCGGCGGCGATGACGTCCTATGTCCGGTTCGGAGACCTGGGCAGCCTCGCCGGGCTGGCCCTCCTCCTCGCCGCCGCCGCCCCCATGCTCCTCCGGGGAACAAGGCGCCAGGGCCGCCCATAGGCCTGCGTTCCACCCTTCCCTTTCCGGGGTTCAGGCGGTGACAGCCCCGCGGGGCGTCCGGTCGTCAGCTGGCGACGCGACGCCGGAGCCGGGGATAGAACAGCCCGAGGGCGACGGCCCGCGCAGTGACGTAGAGGAGGAACGCCAGCCAGAGCCCCTCGTTTCCGAGCAGCGGAGTCAGGATCCGCGAGGCCGCGTAGAAGGCGATGAAGGAGAGGATGCTTGCATTGCGCATCTCGGTCGTTCCGGTCGCGCCGATGAAGACGCCGTCGAGCTGGAAGGCCGCGAACGAGGCCACGACGTAGCCGGCCGTCCATGGGAGATGGCGCTCCGCGATTTCTCGCACCGGAGCCAGATCCGTCAGGGCGTTGACGGCGGCGGGACCGAGGAGGAGGACGGCGACTCCGAGGAGGATTGCCGTGATCCCGGCGAGTTCCGTGGCTGCCCGGACGGCGGCGTCGAATGCGCCCCTCTCTCCCGTACCGACCGCGCGCCCGACGAGGATCTCCGTTGCGTTCGCGTACCCGTCGAGAAGGTAGGCGCTCAGCGAGACGAGCTGCAGGAGGATGTGGTTGGCCGCCAGCACCTCGGTCCCGAGCCCTGCGCCCTGGTTCGTGAACCAGGCGAAACCCGTGATCAGAAAGAGGGTGCGGACCATGATGTTCCCGTTGGCCGCGAGCGTCGGCAGAAGGCGCCGGAGGTCCCCGATCCGCGCCCACGGCCAGAGTTCCTCGCCGGCCGTCGCCCGCCCGCGCATGGATGTGACTGCCACCGCGAGGCAGAGTCCGAGGGTCACCCACTCCGCGATGACGGTGCCGAGCGCGATCCCGCGGACACCCATCCCCAGAATCCCGGCGAAAAGGAGGTCGAGCACCGCGTTCAGCCCGTTCAGGAAGAGCTGTGTGCGAAGGAGATGGTCCGTGCGGCCAGTCCCGACGAAACTCCCGAGCACGGCAAGGATGCCGAGGCTCGCCGGGGCGCCCCAAATCCGGAGGAAGAAATAGGATGCCGTGAAGTCCTCCGTCGCCGGATCCGCCTGGAGCAGCGCGAGCGCGGCCCCGCCGATCGGGCGCCTGAGCAGGATGAGCCCGGCGCCCAGCACGGCTGCCAGGAGGAGCGCCCGGCCGAGCGTCGCCCGGACCTCGGTCTCGTCGCCGGCGCCCGAAGCCTGAGCCGTGAACCCGGTCGTCCCCATCCGGAGGAAGCCGAAGCTCCAGTAGAGGAAATTGAAGATGAGCACGCCGAGCGCGATCGCGCCGAGTTCCCGCGTGGTGCCTGCATTCCCGATGACGGCCGTGTCCACGAGCCCGAGAAGCGGCACGGACGCATTCGCGAGGACGATGGGCCACGCGAGCGCGGCGACCTGCCTGCGGCGCCGGGACCGGTCCGGTCCGGGAGGCATGCGGAAGATGATCGCCTCTCCGCCGCTATCCCCGCCGGCCCGCACGGGGACGGATGGCGCTACCCGGGCCGGGGGGGTGCAACGCACCCTGCTCCGGCGGCGCGCCCCCGTTGAAGGCGGTCGGTCCCTTCCCTATATTCTCTCCTCCCCGCGACAGGTAGCGCAGTGCCGACCGGCCCGCGTACCGGCTTCCGGGGCCGGAGGAGCAGCCATGAAACCGGGAATCCATCCCAAGTACCAGCCCGTCAAGATCACCTGTTCGTGCGGGCACGTGATCGAGACGCGCTCGACGAGGGCGAAGCTGAGCATCGAGATCTGCGCGACCTGCCATCCGTTCTACACCGGGAAGCAGAAGCTCGTCGATACGGCGGGCCGTGTCGAGCGCTTCAACCGGAAATACGCGAAACTCAGCGAGACGTGACGCGGAAGGCCCGCGAGACGGCGCCTCCGACGCCTCTTCCGCACCCGTCCCCTGCGGGGGTGCGCCCGCATCTCCGCCCCGGACATCCCGGCCGTGGACGAGCGACTCACCAGCCGACTTGAAGAGGCAGCAGCGCGCTTCGAGGCGCTCAACCTCCGCCTGACCGAGCCGGGGGTGAGCGCCGATCCAGCACTGCTCAGGGAACTGGGCCGGGAACACGCCCGCCTCCTGCCCGTCGTGCGGGTTGCCCGCACGCTCGCCGCCGCGGTCCGTGAGCTCGAGGGCGCCCGGGAGCTCGCGGAGGCCGGCACGGAAGACGATGAGCTCCGCACCCTCGCCAGAGAGGAAGCCGAGCGCCTCGGGGAACGGATCGCGGTGCTGTCTGCCGAGGCCCGGCGCCTCCTCCTGCCCGAGGATCCGTTCGCGGGCCGCGCCGCCGTCGTCGAGGTCCGGGCCGGCACGGGGGGGAGCGAGGCCGGGCTCTTTGCCGGCGACCTCCTCCGGATGTACCGGAGATTCGCCGAGCGGGAGGGCTTCCAGGTCGAGATCGTCGATCTCTCCGAGGGCGCGCTTGGCGCGGTCAGGGAGGCGGTCATCGTCGTGCGCGGCAAGGGAGCGTACGGGCTCCTCCGCTTCGAGTCGGGTGTGCACCGCGTCCAGCGCGTTCCGGAGACGGAGAGCCAGGGCCGGATCCACACCTCGGCGGCCACCGTCGCCGTCCTCCCCGAGGCGGAGGACGTCGATGTCGAGATCGACCCGGCGGACCTAAGGATCGATGTCTTCCGCTCCTCCGGCCCAGGCGGGCAGTCGGTGAACACGACGGACTCCGCCGTGCGGATCACCCACCGTCCCACCGGGCTCGTCGTCACCTGCCAGGACGAGAAGTCGCAGCACAAGAACCGGGCGAAGGCGATGAAGGTGCTCCGCAGCCGCCTCCTCGACCGGAGGATGGCCGAGCGCGAGGCGGCGCGCGCCCGGGAGCGCAGGACGCAGGTCGGAACCGGGGACCGGTCGGCGAAGGTACGCACCTACAACTTTCCCCAGGACCGTATCACCGACCACCGGATCGCCCTCACCGTGCACAACCTCCCGAACGTCCTCGACGGCGACCTGACGGAGCTGCTCGAAGGCCTCCGCCTTGCCGACGAAGACGAGCGCATCGGGTAGCGCGAGCCTTGGGCGTCTCCCGAAGCCTAGCGCGGTCCGCCTGGCGGGATCCGCCGCCCGAGGGCGATGCGTGGACCGTCCTCCACCTCGTCGAATGGAGCTCCGCCTACCTCGAGGGGAAGGGTGTCGCGGAAGCGCGGCTGGATACCGAGCACCTCCTGGCCGACACGCTCGGCACGGAGAGGCTGAACCTCTATCTCGACTTCGACCGGCCCCTCACCCCCGGCGAGCTTGCGCGCTTCAAGCCCCGCCTCCTGGACCGCGCGCGGAGGCGTCCGCTTCAGTACATTCTTGGCCGCGTTCCCTTCCGGGCGCTCGAACTCGCCGTCGACAGCAGCGTGCTCATTCCCAGGCCGGAGACCGAGGAACTCGTCGGTGCGGTGCTGGCCCGGATGGGGGTGGACGGGGTAGCCCGCCGGTCGGCCCTCGACATCGGCACCGGGAGCGGCGCGATCGCGCTCTCGCTCGCCGCGGAGGGGGACTTTGGACGCATCGTCGCGACGGACACGTCGGAGGCCGCCCTGGATGTCGCGAGGCGCAACGCGCGCAGCAACGCCCTCGACGGGCGGGTGGAGTTCCGTCAGGGGGATCTCTTGCTTCCGGTGGCGGACGGGGAACGCTTCGACGTCGTGGTGTCGAACCCCCCGTACGTCTCGGGGGAGGAGTTCGAGGCGCTCCCGCCCGAGGTGCGCCTCTACGAGCCCCGGGAAGGGCTCGTCGCCGGAGAGGGGGGCGTCGCCGTCCTGACGCGGCTCATCCGGGGCGCGCACAGGGTGCTGGCGCCGGGCGGGCTCCTCGCGGTCGAGGTCGGCGCCGGCCAGGCGGGCGCGGTGTCGGAGAGCATTCGGCACGGCGGCGGGTATGCGCCGCCGGAGGTTGTCCGGGACCTTGCCGGGGTCGAGCGTATCGTGCTCGCGCGGTGGGAGAGGGTGGTGGGCGGTGCGGAGAGTACGGGAAGAAATCGACGGGGGGACGGACGCTTCGATGCGAAAGATTGAGGAGATGGCGAGGGAGCTGGGCGAGGCGCTCGGGCGCACTGACGAGTATCAGGCCCTCAGCCGGGCGGTCCGCGCGGTGGACGACGACCGCGATATGGCCAAGCTCCGCACGGCGCTCGAGGAGGCCGAGACGGAAGTGATGACCCGGCTCCGGAGCGGCCAGCAGGTCGACGACGTGACCCGGTCGCGTTACGAGAAAGCCGCCGAGAAGCTGCAGGTCCGCCCTGAATACCAGCGTCTAATAGCCGCCCAGGCGAACTTCGACAAGGTGCTCGGGCGCGTGAACGACACGATCGCGAGCGGCATCGAGGCGGGGGCGGCCGGCCGCATCATCCTCGCGACCTGACCGGAGTCATACGATGCAGTCCCTGAAGGCGTTCAAGGATCCCGTCTACCGCATCATCAACCCGGTCGTCCTCGCCCTCGTGCGGCGGGGGACTCATCCGAACTTGATCACCACACTGGGCTTCGTCGTGACGATCGCCGCCGGCGTGCTCTTCCACCTCGACCACGTCCGCTGGGCGGGTCTCCTGGTCGTGACCGGGGGCATACTCGACATCTTCGACGGGCAGGTTGCGCGAGCAAGCGCGCTTGCGTCCAAGTTCGGCTCCTTCTACGACTCCACGCTCGATCGCGTGAGCGAGATCGTCGTCTTCCTCGGGCTTCTCTCCCTCTACAACCAGTACGGGCGCGAACTGGCCGACGTCTGGATGGTCTACGTGATCGTGCTCGCCATGGGCGGCTCCCTGATGGTCAGCTATACCCGGGCGCGTGCGGAGGCACTCGGGGTCGACTGCTCGGCGGGATTCATGCAACGCGCCGAGCGCATCGTCCTCCTCGGGGGCGGGTGCCTCTTCTTCGGCCTCATGTGGCAGGGGCTGGTCCTCAAGGTGATCCTCGTCATCTTGGCCTTGACGACGATCTTGACTGTGATCCAGCGCATCGTCCTGGTCTACAGGAATGCGTCCGGGGTTCCGCTCGACGCCTGAGCGGTGGGGGAGACGGCCTGATGAACCGTGACTGCGAGGCATTCCGTGAGTGAAAGACCCAAGGTCCGCGATGCGGACGGACGGCTCGGCGTCCTCCTCCCCGGATTCGGCGCCGTCGCGACGACGTTTGTCGCGGGGGTGGAAGCGGCACGCCGGGGGCTCGCCCGCCCGCTGGGCTCGCTGACCCAGCTGAACACGATCCGGCTCGGCAAGCGGACCGCGGACCGCGTCCCGAGGATCGCCGACTTCCTCCCGCTTGTCCCCCTCGAGAATCTCGCCTTCGGCGCGTGGGACCCGATCCCCGACGACGGCTACCAGAGCGCACTCAAGGCCGGGGTCCTCGACTCTCCCCACCTGAGGTCGCTCCGCGGCTTTCTCGAGGGAATTCGGCCGATGCCGGCCGTCTTCGACCGGACGTACGTGCGCAGGCTCGACGGTACCAATGTGAAACGGGCTACCAGCAAGATGGAGCTCGCCAACGGGCTCCGGGAGGACATCCGCCGCTTCAGGCGGGAGAACGGGTGCGACCGGCTCGTCATGATCTGGTGCGGGTCGACGGAGATCTTCCTGCGGCCTGGGCCCGCGCACGAGTCGCTCGACGCCTTCGAGGCGGCGATGGAGTCCAACGACCCGGCCATCGCGCCGAGCATGATCTACGCCTACGCGGCGATCATGGAGGGCGTGCCCTATGCGAATGGCGCCCCGAACCTGTCGGCCGACGTGCCGGCGCTCGAAGAGGCGTCCGCGGCGCACGGCGTGCCCCTCGCCGGGAAGGATTTCAAGACCGGCCAGACCCTCATGAAGACGATCCTTGCCCCCGGCTTCAAGGCCCGGATGCTCGGCATCGACGGCTGGTTCTCGACGAACATCCTCGGCAACCGGGACGGTGAGGTTCTCGACGATCCGGATTCCTTCAAGACGAAGGAGGAGTCGAAGCTCGGGGTGCTCGAGCATGTCCTGCAGCCAGAGATGTATCCGGAACTCTACGGGAGACTCTACCACAAGGTCCGGATCAACTACTACCCGCCGCGCGGGGACAATAAGGAGGGGTGGGACAACATCGACATCGTCGGGTGGATGGGCTATCCGATGCAGATCAAGGTGGACTTTCTCTGCCGGGACTCGATCCTCGCGGCGCCGATCGTCCTCGATCTTGCCCTCTTCCTCGATCTCGCGGCCAGGGCCGGGCTCTCCGGGATCCAGGAATGGCTCTCCTTCTACTTCAAGAGCCCGCAGACGGCCGAGGGGCTCTACCCGGAGCACGATCTCTTCATCCAGCACCGGAAGCTCAAGAACACGCTCCGCTGGCTCGGCGGCGAGGAGCCGCTCACCCACCTCGGGATGGACTACTACCGGGATGGCTAGTCCTTCTCCCGGGCTCCGGCAAGCGCACGTCAGGCGGTGAGCGGCCGCGGCTTCTTCCTCGTCCTCGAGGGCGTTGAGGGGGCCGGGAAGACGACCCAGGCAAGGCTCCTCTCCCGATGGATGGCTGAGCGCCGGATCGCTCATCGAATCGGCCGCGAGCCCGGCGGCACCCGGGTCGGCGAGGCGATCCGCCGCGTCCTCCTCGACGCGTCGGGGAGGGAAATGCCCGCCGAGACGGAGCTTCTCCTTCTCCTGGCGGCGCGGGCCGCCTTCGTGCGCGATGTCGTCCGTCCGGCGCTCACAAGCGGCGAGGTCATGATCGCGGACCGTTTCGAGCTCTCCAGCCTGGCCTACCAAGGGCGCGGCCGGGGACTGGATTCGGACGCGGTGCGCGCCCTCAACGCGTTCGCGACCGGAGCGGTCCGACCGGACCTCACCCTCGTCCTGGATCTTCCCGTCGCGGCGGGCATCGCCCGCCAGAGCAGGGCGGGAAAGGCCCGTGACCGGATCGAGGGAGAAGGGGAGGTTTGGCTTGAGCGGGTGCGCGAGGCGTACAGGACGCTCGCGGCCGGGGACGAGAGGGTCCGACTGATCGACGCGTCCGGGACTGAGGCGGATGTCGGCCGGGTGGTCCGGAAGACCGTTGAGGATGCACTCCCTGAATCATTCTTCCAGGGGAGGGGTTAAGACACCCTCCCCTCTCGTGAGCTCTCCATCCCTCCCGGCGCGGGCATGACGCGGAAACGTACCCCGGCGGCATCCGGCATCGTCCTGATGCTCGCGCTCGTGATCGGGGGATGGCTCATCCAGCGCGGGATGGGCCGGAGCGACGCGGTCGTCATGGAGGCCCAGCTCCTGGACGAGATCGTCGATTATATCGCCGATCTCTATGTAGAGGAGGTGGATCGGGAACAGCTCTATGAGTATGCGATCGAGGGCATCCTCGAGGAGCTCGGCGACCCGAATACCTCGGTGCTCGACACCAGTGCCTACGAGGACTTCCGCATCCAGACGGAGGGGGACTACGGGGGCCTGGGGATCGAGATCACGGACCGCGACGAATACATCACGGTCGTGGCGCCGCTGCCCGGAACACCGGCGGCGCGCGCTGGCATCCGCACCGGTGATCGGATCATCGAAGTCGCTGGAGAGGAAGCGCGCGGCTGGTCCGTGCAGGAGGCTGTCCGGATGCTCCGCGGAAGTCCGGGGAGCTCGGTCGACGTACTCATGGAGCGCCCCGGAGTCGAGGCCCCGATCCCCTTTACGATCAAGCGCGAGCGGATCCGCCTCCGGTCTGTCCCTTTCGGACTGCTCCTCGAGGACGCGGTCGGATACGTGCCGTTGCGCGTATTCAGCGAGACGGCGACCCGCGAGGTCCGCGCCGTGGCGGACTCCCTCCTTGACGAGGGTGCCACCTCGCTCATCCTCGATCTCCGCGGGAATCCGGGAGGTGTCCTCGACCAGGGGCTCGGCGTCGCAGACCTCTTTCTCCCGGACGGGACCGATGTCGTCGATACGCGCGGCGACGACCGCGGGATCAACGGAATGCTCCGTGCGTCGTCGGAGGACCACTACGAGGGCGTGCCGCTCGTCGTGCTTGTGGACCGGGGAAGCGCCTCGGCCTCGGAGATTGTGGCCGGTTCGCTCCAGGACCACGACCGTGCGCTCCTCGTGGGGACGAGCACCTTCGGAAAGGGATCCGTCCAGACCCTACTGTACCTCCCCGGGGGCAATATGCTCAAGCTCACGACCGCGCGGTGGTTCACCCCACTCGGGCGGTCCATCGAGAGGACCGGGGACGGGCCCGACGGGGAGAATCCTCCCGGCGGGCATCTGGCGCTCGACATCATGGGGCGGGCTGCGCTTCCCGCCGACACGGCGGGTCGGCCGGTCGTGACATCCAGTGGCGGGCGTCCGCTCTTCGGCGGGGGCGGGATCGTCCCGGATGTGCTGGCCCGGGTGGATACGCTCTCCTCGGACGAGCAGGCGGCGGTCCGCCGCCTCTTTGAGGAGGCCGCCGGCTACAGCCTGGCCCGGTTTGACTATGCCGTGCGGTATCTGCAGGAGAGACCGGTGAGTGACGACGTGCCGGACTTCGAGCTCACCGGAGCCGAGGCCGGGGAGCTTCTCGCGCTTCTGGAAGGCGACACGGACTTCGAGCCCGGAAGCGGAATCTATCCGGACGCGCAGCGCTTCGTTGAGATCGACCTGGAGCTTGAGATCGCGCTCCAGGGCTGGGGTGAGATAGGAGAGTTCCGGCGTGGCGTTTCTTACGATGCCCCGCTCCAGGCCGCCCTTGGAGTACTTCGGGGTGCAGACTCGCCCGAGGACCTTTTCTAGACCCGCCGGAAGCGCCGATCGCGGCTCCCCGGCGTGCACGGGTGCCGGCGCTCGCCTCCCGGCCCACCCCGGCGGGCGATCCGGCCGCCGCCCCACCTCCGGATAGCGGGATGTTTGTCGACAGCGTAACGATCGAGGTCGAAGGGGGGGTCGGCGGGTCCGGTTCCGATGCCTTTCGTCGCGAGTGGGGCCGCCCGCGCGGCGGGCCCGCAGGCGGCGACGGCGGCGACGGCGGCGACGTGGTTGCCGTCTGCGATCCCCAGCTCACGACGCTGCTCGACTTCCGCTATCACGCGTTGTACCGGGGGGGGCGGGGTGCGCATGGGGAGGGGAACGACCGGACGGGCCGGAGAGGGGAGGACCGGGAGCTTCATGTCCCCCCCGGGACGGTTGTCACGGATGCCGGCACAGGCCAGGTGATCGGTGAACTCCTCGAGGGGGGGCAACGCCTCGTCGTGGCGAAGGGCGGGAGCGGGGGCCTCGGAAACGCGCGCTTCGCCACGGCGACAAGACAGGCCCCGCGGGAATGGCAGCCGGGCCGGCAGGGGATCAGGAGGAGCATCGAGCTGACCCTCAAGCTGATCGCGGATGTGGGTCTCGTTGGGGAACCGAACGCCGGGAAGTCGACCCTGCTCTCCGTGGTGTCGGCGGCGCGCCCGAAGGTTGCCGACTACCCCTTCACCACGCTCGCGCCGAATCTCGGGGTGGCCGAACTCTCCGGCTTCCGGTCATTCGCGGTCGCCGACATCCCTGGCATCATCGAGGGGGCACATGAGGGCCGGGGCCTCGGCCTCCAATTCCTCAGGCACATCGAACGGACGCGGACGCTCGCGATCCTCGTTCCCGTGGACGACCCCGACCCGTCGCGAAGCTACGGCCGACTCCGCGGAGAACTCGCGAGCTATTCGCCGGACCTGGCCTCCCGCCCCCATTGCGTCGTCATGACGAAGGCGGACCTCCTCGGCCCCGGACAGCCGCCACCCGTGATCGAGGCGCCCGGCGCCTGGGGCTCGTTCGTCGTCTCGTCTGTCACGCGCAACGGCCTCGACGAGCTCCTCGAGGGGCTCTGGAAACAGGTCCGGGCGGGCAGCAGCGACCGCGTGCTGCCGGATCCGGTCCCGGGTCCCCGCCGGGACACAGGCGGCGAACGCTCCGCAGGGGAAGAGGAGCTCTGGTGGCGCGCGGTTGACGGGGAGTTCTGATCCCTGGCGCGCGCATGCACACAGCCGCATCCGGCGCCGAGGGATGACGCTCGGTGGAACACACGGGGACTCTCGCTCCCGTCCCCGCCGCTCCGTGAACTGCAGGCGGGAAGTACCGTGACGGCGGTCCGCCACCTCTACCTCCACATGCCCTTCTGCAGACGCCGCTGTCCGTACTGCGACTACCCGGTCGTTGCCGACCCCTCGCCCGATCCCTCCCGCTGGACCTGGGCGCTGGCCACCGAGCTCCGGCTTCAAGCGGCCGCCGGGCTCGATCTCTCCCGGCCCGACACTCTGCTCGTCGGAGGAGGCACGCCCTCCTGCCTGGGTGCGGGGCTCACCGGGGCAGTCGAAGCCATCGTGGGTGGCGGGCGGCTCTCGCGGCTCTCGGAATGGACAGTCGAGGCGAATCCGGAGGACATCGACGATGGGTTGCTCAAGCGGTGGTGGAGGGCAGGGGTGACGCGGGTCCATATCGGGGTGCAGAGCCTGCGGGCGGGGGTGCTCGAGTGGCTCGGCCGTGGGCACGCTCCCGCTACGGGTCTCGCTGCGATCGTGGCGCCGCGCCGCGCGGGATTTCGGAGCTGGGGCGTCGATGTCCTATTCGGGCTCCCCCCAGAGATCGACCCGGGACCGGTGGCTACCCTCAATCGGGTGATCGACGCCGGAGTTCCGCACGTCTCCATCCATGAGCTCGCGCTCGAGCCGGGCACCCCGCTCTTCACAGCGTGGCGGAAGGGGCGTTTCGTCCCGGCCGACGCGGACCTTGTCGCCGACCAGTACCTCGTCTGCCACGAGGTGCTTGAGGATGCCGGCTACGAGCCCTACGAGATGACCTCCTTCGCCCGCCCGTCGCACCGTCCGCTCCACATGCCGGCAACGCTCGGCGGGGCTCCGTGGCTGGGTCTCGGCCCCGGCGCGCACAGCCGTATCCGGGGCCGTGCAGTCCGGAACCTCAGGGAATGGCGGGGATATCTAGGGGCGTTGCAGGGGGGGAAGATTCCCGTGTCGGAGGCCGCGTCGGTGGATCCGCGGTCGCCGGAGGCGTTCTGGTGCCGGCTCCGGCTAGCCGACGGGATCCCGCGCTCGGAGCTCGGGGCTGTTGGACGCAGGCTAGCGGACGCCTGGACCGCAAGCGGGCTCGCGCGCGACGCCCGGACGCGGCTTCGCCTCGCCCCGGCGGGCTGGCTCCGTTTGGACGAGCTGGCGGATGCGCTGGCACGGGCGGAGCGCGGGAGTCGCGGGCCGGACCGCGCCGGGCCGCCTCCCCCGGGTCGGAAACGGAAACGGGACGGGGGATGACCGGTCACGTCGGCTCTGAACTCTCCGATCGGGAGCGGCACGTTCTAGAGGCCGTGGTGCGGACATACGTGGCGACAGCGGCGCCCGCCGGGAGTCGCAACGTGGCGCGCCGCTTCGAACTCGGCGTTTCGCCGGCCACCGTCCGGAACACGATGAGCGACCTCGAGGAGAAGGGATACCTCTTCCATCCGCACACGTCCGCGGGCCGGGTCCCCACCGACCGCGCGTACCGTGCCTTCGTCGAGCAGTTCATGCAGCCAGCTCCCCTCACGCGGGCGGAGAAGTCGCGGCTGGCCTCCGAGATCGAGCGCCACGGCGCATCGGCCGTCGAGCGTCTCATCGGCCGGGCCGCACGGGCCCTTGGACTGCTCTCCCAAGAGCTCGGCGTCGCGGCCGCCCCGAGTCTGGCGGGCGCCGTGCTCGAGCGTCTCGAACTCGTCCGCGTCTCCGCCAATAAGGTTCTCCTTGTCGCTAGGGTTCGGAGCGGGCTCGTGCGGACCGTGTTCGTCGACCTCCCGTGCGAGGTCCCCGAAGACACGCTCGTCACCCTCACGCTCATCCTGAACGAGCGTCTTGCCGGGCTCACCCTGCGCGAGATCCGGGATACGGTGGCCTTACGGATCCGCGACGCCGCGCCTGACGGCGACCGGGCAGCAGGCGAGATCCTGAACATCTTCATGCATTCAGGCGGGGAGCTCTTCGACTGGCCGGAGACACGGCAGTCGAGGATCCACTTGGGCCAGGCAAGCGTCCTTGCCACGCAGCCCGAGTTCACGAGCGGGGAGCGGCTGAAGGAGCTCATGGAGCTTACCGAGCAGACCGACCTCCTCGCAGGTGCCTTGGGGGGCCGCGCGCGCGGGCAAGGAATCCAGGTCACGATCGGGGGGGAGAACGAGGATGCGGCCCTCTCGGAGTTCACCCTCGTCACGGCGCCCTACCGCGTCGGCGACCTGAAGGGCGTGGTCGGCGTAATCGGGCCCACCCGCATGCCCTACGAGAAGGTCTGCGCCATCGTCGAGTACACATCTTCCCTCGTCACGAAGATCCTCGAGTGACGGGTCCGTCGCACCGCGCGTAGACCGAGCTCCGGGCCTCAGGCGAACAGAGGGACCATGACCGACTACTACGATATCCTCGGGGTCGCGAGGGACGCCGATCCCGGGGAGATCAAGAAGGCGTACCGCAAGCTCGCGATGAAGCACCATCCGGACCGCAACCAGGGCTCGCCCGATGCTGAGGCCAAGTTCAAGGAGCTGTCCGAGGCGTACGAAGTACTGAAGGATCCGGATCGCCGGGCCGCCTACGACCGGTTCGGGAGGGAAGGCCTCAGGGGAGCCGGGGCCGGCGATCCGTTCGCGGGCGGGTTCGACCTGCGCGACGCGATCAACATCTTCATGCGAGACTTCGGCGGCTCCGGGGGGTTTGAGGACCTCTTCGGCCGCCGCGGCGGGGGAAGGAGGGGGCCGGGCACCGGGGAAACGCTCCGTGTCCGTCTGCCGCTCACACTGAAGGACGTGGTGGCGGGAGCGAAGAAACGCATCCGGATCGCCGTGCTCGAGTCGTGCGGCGACTGTGCCGGATCGGGTTCGAGAGATGGGCGCGGGCCGGCGAATTGCCCCGCCTGCCAGGGTCGGGGAGAGGAGCGGGTGGTCCAGAGGTCCGTGCTCGGCCAGTTCGTCTCGGTCGTGACGTGCCGCACCTGCGGCGGCCAGGGCTCGGTCATCTCGACGCCCTGCCGCGTGTGCCATGGGGAAGGCCGGGTGCGCCGCGAGCGAGATCTCGAGGTTGACGTGCCAGCCGGCGTGACGTCGGAGAACTACATCACGCTTCGCGGGAGGGGGAACGTCGGCCCGAGGGGGGGGGAGCGGGGAGACGTCATGGTGCTCCTGGAACCGGAGGAGGACGGGCGTTTCCGGCGCGAGGGGCGTCACCTTGTTTCCGAGGCGGCGGTCACCTTCAGCCAGGCTGCGCTCGGCGCTGAGATCGAGGTGCCCACGGTCAGCGGCTCGGTTGTCATTACGCTCCCGCCCGGCGTCCAGAGCGGCCAGGCAGTCCGGGTGAAGGGCCAGGGCGTACCGGACCTCAACGGGGGCCGGCGGGGGGACCTGGTCGTCAGGATTCGCGTGTGGACTCCGACCAGGCTCTCCTCCAGGCAGAGGACGCTCCTCGACGAGCTCGCCGGCGTGGAGGATCCCGCGCCAGCGCGCGTGGAGGCACCGGAGGGGGAGGGGGGAGGCTTCTGGTCACGGATGAAGGAGGCCTTCACCTCCGCCTGATGGCCGGCTCAGGGGCGTTTCCCCCCGTGGTGCCCGCCCGCTGGCTCGTCGTCGAGGTCGGGTACCCGGCCGATCCGGGTGCCGCGGGGCTCGTCGTCGATGCGCTCGCGCGTCTCTCGGGCCGTGGTGTGGAGGAGCGCGATGGGGTGCTGCTCGCGTACTTCGACCGGCCGGAGAGATCGCTCTCCGAATTCGCCGCACTCGTCCGGGAGCGGGTGGCCGGGGCGGCCGGCGGCGCCCCGCTCGAGGTCGACGTGCGTTGGCAGCCCCACGAGGATTGGGCGGAACTCTGGCGGCGCGGCCTCGGGCCTAGGCGGGTCGCTGACCGGCTCGTAGTGAGTCCGACTTGGGCCGAGCCCGTGCTCCGGCCCGGAGACCGGCTTCTCACTCTCGATCCGGGAATCGCCTTTGGCTCGGCGGCGCACCCGACGACGCGCGGGTGCCTCCGCCTCCTCGTCGAGCGGGTGAGACCGGGCCAGAGGGTCGCCGATGTCGGGACCGGATCAGGCATACTCGCGATCGCCGCGGCGCTCTTCGGAGCCTGCCCCGTCCTCGCCCTCGACCGCGACCCGTGGGCCTGCGCGACCGCGGCGGAGAACGCCCGGCGAAACGGCGTGTCCGTAGCGGTGCGCGTCGTGGAAGCCGCGGTCGGGACTGAGTTCCTCCACGGGGATGCGCCCTTCGACGGGATCGTCGCGAACCTCGAGGCCAAGCCGCTCGTTCGGCGGCTCGACGGCTTCCGGAAAGGGACCCGGCCCGGAGCTTGGGCGATTCTCGGCGGGATCCTCGAGGAGGAGTCCGCCTGGGTGGAGGCCGCGGCCGCCCGGGTCGGCTTCAGCCTGGAGGCCACGGACTCCGAAGAGGGGTGGTGGAGCGGGGCCTTTCTCGGGTAGGGGTGGCCCGGAATGCGCTCGGTGGGGTATCCTCCTCCGTCCTGTTCGCAGAGGATAGGGTCCCCCGGCGCCGCGGCCCGGCCGCGTGCAGGCCCCCGGCCGGAAGGGGGCGTCCCGACGACGGGGAGACGCGATGGCGACGCGGGATTCAGCGAGCTGCATCTTCTGCCGGATCGCACGGGGCGAGATCCCGGCCGACATCGTGCACGAGGCGGAACGCTTGGTCGCGTTTCGCGATGTGAGCCCGCAGGCCCCCGAGCACATTCTCCTCATACCCAGGGAGCACGTACCGTCCGTCGATCACCTCACCGACTCCGACGCGGTTCTCGTCGGCGAGCTCCTGATCGCTGCGCGCGATATCGCGCGGGGCCTCGGCGTCTCGGAGAGCGGCTACCGGCTCGTGACGAATATCGGTCCGGACGGGGGGCAGAGCGTGGGCCACCTCCACCTCCACCTCCTGGCCGGGCGGTCGCTCTCTTGGCCCCCCGGGTAGCGGGCGGACGCATCACGCCCGGAGGGCGCCACCGCACCCGGCCGCGGGGGGAGGTGCCGGGACCCGGGAGTTGCGTCCGGAAGGGACCTTGGCCGAGCTTCCGTTCCGGGAGCCCGGCAGGGAGGGATCGGGCACAGCCGGAACCGGAGCCGCAATGTTGCCGAAGTGATTCCTGACGAGGCGATCGCCGAAGTCCTCCTTCGGGCCGATCTCGTGGAAGTCGTGGGCGAGAGCGTGAAGCTCACCCGGGCCGGGAAGGACTGGAAGGGGAAATGCCCGTTTCATGACGACCGGACACCTTCCTTTTACGTGGTGCCGGACAAGGGCTTCTACAAATGCTTCGGCTGCGGGGCGTCCGGCGACCTCTTCTCCTTCGTCATGAAGCAGGGCGGGATGGACTTCCCCGACGCCGTCCGGGCGCTCGGGGCCAGATACGGAGTGGACCTGCAGGAGAGAGCGGCGTCTCGCGGGCGCGACCCCCACCGCGCCCTCTACGAGGTGAACGCCTTCGCGAAGTCGTGGTTCCGGAGGAATCTTGAGGACCAGGAAACGGGTGCCGCCGCGCGGGCCTACCTCCGGGCGCGCGCGATCGACGATGTGACCGCCGAACGATTCGGCCTCGGCTGGGCGCCGGAGTCGTGGTCGGGCTTGCGGGAAGCCGCGACGGCGCACGGCCTTCCCCTCGAACACCTCCTCGAACTCGGCCTCGTCAAGGAGTCCGAGCGGGCCGCGGAGCCGTACGACCGCTTCCGGGGGCGGGTCGTCTTCCCCATCGAGTCGGTCGGCGGCCGCGTCGTCGGATTCGGCGGTCGCGTCCTCGGCACAGCGAGCAAGGGCGCGCCGAAGTACATGAACTCCCCCGAGTCGCCGGTCTACCGCAAAGGCGCGGTTCTCTACGGCCTCGGCCGGAACCGGAATGCGATCCGGCGCGCGGGCTCTGCCATGGTGGTCGAGGGGTATATGGACGTCGTCGCCCTGGCCGCGGCGGGCGTCGAGGGAGCCGTGGCCGCCCTCGGCACCTCGCTGACCGACGGGCAGGCGCGGCTCCTCGCCCGGTACACGAAGAAGGCGATCCTCCTCTTCGACTCCGATCCCGCCGGGGTCCGCGCCGCCTTCCGCGCCGGGGACGCGCTCCTTTCCCACGGCGTCCACCCCTCGGTGGCGACGCTTCCCCGCGGGGAGGATCCCGACACGATCGTCCGGTTGGAGGGCAGCGAGGGACTCGGCCGCTATCTGGACGCGGCCGTCGATGTCCTCGACCGCAAGCTCCAGCTCCTCGACGAGAAGGGGTATCTGGGCCGGCCGGACGGGATCCGGACAGCGGTCGACAAGCTCCTTTCGACGCTGCGCGCCACGACGGACCCGGCGCTCCGGGACATCTACACCGCGCGCGTGGCGGAACGGACGGGCGTGAGGAGGAAGACGCTCGAGACCGAAATTGAGAAGGACGCCACGGCCCGGCCGGGGCGCGGGCACCGGTCCACCCGGCCGCTGCCCCGGCAAGGCGGGGGAGGTGGGCGCCGTGCGCGCCTCGGGGAGCACGAGGCCGAGCGGCAGCTCCTCATCATCCTCCTCCGGGCGCGGGAGTGGCTCGACCGGGCCCTCGAGCGCGTCGGCCCGGGGGAGTTCCGCAACTCCGTGTATCGCGCCATCTTCGAGGCGCTCGCAGCGGATCCGGGTCTCGAGCCGCCCCTCGACGGCGCTGCCCCGGAGGTCCAGGCGGAGCTCGAGAGCCTGCTCGGCGATCCGCGCGAGGTGGAACATACCGAGCAGGCGTTCCTGGATTGCCTCCTGGATCTCGAGGACCGGGCGTTCCAGGTGGAGCACGACGGACTCGAGAAGGCGCTTAGCGGCGTCACGCACGAGGAGGCGCGCGCGGTCCTCGAGCGGCTGGTCAAGGTGAGGAACTTGCGGAGGGGACGCTGGAACGTGGTCGGCGGGACGGTCCCGCGGCCGTCACGTCAAGAACCGGGTGGTTGAATGGCACGCACGACGATGGGCTCCCTCAGGGAGGTCCAGGCGCTGGACGATCGGATGCGGGAGGCGGACAGGGTGCTTGCCACCTTTGACGAGCGGCTGGCCGAGGCCGAGGAGCCGGCGCTCAGGCTCGAGTCGGATCTGGGGAAGCTTAAGGCGCGCATCACCCAGATGCGCCAGGATGAGCGGCGTCTCGAGCGCGCCGCGGACGACAAGCGGGCACGGGCCGGGCGGCTCGAACTCAGATTGAACCGCGTGAGGAACGTGAGGGAGGAGGCCGCCGTCCAGACCGAGCTCGATCTGATTCGCCGGGCCATCGATGGGGACGAGCACGAGGCGCTCCACCTCCTCGACCAGATCCGCCGCTCGGAGTCCAATCTCCGGCAGCTTGAGGCGTCTGCCGCGGCTGCCCGCGCGGACGTGGCGCCGCAGCAGGACTCCCTCCGTGTCCAGCGCGCGGAGTTCGAGGAGCGGAAAGTCTCCTTCCGGGCGCGCCGGGAGCTGCTCCTCGACCAGCTGGGCGACGCCGAGCGGAGGATCTACGATGCCTTCATCCGCGCGGGGCAGCACGTGATCGTGGCGGCCCTCCTGGACGACGGCGCGTGCGGGAATTGCTTCTGGATCATCCCGCTCCAGCTCCAGAACGACATCCGGCGGACGGGCGGGCTCATCCGCTGCGAGGGCTGCGGCGTGATCCTGACGACCGAGCCTGAGCCGGATCTCGACGACGAGCTCCGAAGCCCGGTGAAGATTCCCGCTCCCGAAGCGCTCGAGGCGGCCGCCGGGAGCCGGGAGCCGGAAGCCGGAAGGTGACCCGGCGGCGGCCCAGCGGGGGTCCCGGCGCGTGAGAATCATCGCGGGCGAGTGGCGTGGAAGGCGCATCAGGGCTCCCCGGGGGGCAGGCGTCCGCCCGACCACGGACCGGATCCGGGAGGCGTGGATGGGTGCTGTCGGAGCGCGGCTCAAGGGCGCGCGGGTCCTCGATCTCTTTGCGGGAACCGGAGCGCTCGGGCTCGAGGCACTCTCGCGGGGGGCGCTCGAGGCGGTCTTCGTCGAGCGTGCGCGGAGCGCCCTCCGGCTCCTTGAGCGCAACATCGGGGAACTCGGTGCGGGAACGCGCGCCCGGGTCGTGCGTTCCGATGCAATCCGCTACCTCGAACGGGCCACCGGCGAGGGGTTCGACCTCGCTCTCGCTGACCCCCCGTACGGTCGGGGGTACGCTGCCGCTCTCCTTCTGCGCGTCGCGGAGCGCCCGTTCGCGCAGGAACTCTGGGTGGAGCACCCGACGCGCGAGCCGCTGCCGGAGCTTCCCGGCCTCCGGCAGCGGCGCTACGGCGCTACGACGCTCACGATCTGGGAGAGGTCCGGGTGAGGCGTCGCGGGAAGTCGGCCGTCCTCTATCCAGGCTCCTTCGATCCGGTCACGCTCGGCCACGAGGATATTGCGCGCCGGACGCTCAGGGTGTCGGACCGCGTAATCGTCGCGGTGGCCGAGAGCTCTTCGGGTGGGCGGGCGCCCGCCTTTCCCCTCGGGGAGCGGCTCGAGATGCTTCGCGAGGTCTTCGCGGGTGAGCCCGCGATCGAGTGCGTATCCTTCGGCGGGCTCCTCGTGGATTTCGCGCGGGCACGGGACGTCCGCGCCGTGGTGCGCGGCCTCCGGGCCGTCTCCGACTTCGAATACGAATTCCAGATGGCCCAGATGAACCGGGAGCTCCATCCGGACCTGGAGTTCATCTTCCTGACCCCGGACGCGAGGCTCTCCTTCCTCTCGGCGTCCCTCGTCCGGGAGGTCGCGCGCCTCGGCGGCGATGTCTCGCCCTTCGTCTCGCCCCCCGTGCTCAGGCGGCTCGAACAGCGCTTCCGATCCGGCAACGGGCTGTGACCCCGCGCCGGCCCGCACGGAGGTCGTCACCTCCCCTTCCGGGGCGCGCCTTGCGGCGGCCCTGCATCTTGCGAGATTCCCACGGGCCGGGTGAGGGACCGCATGCTGTCCGGCAGGCGGTTTCCCACATTCGGGGACTTGCGGGGAGAAGAGATGGGATTCAGCGTGAGCCGGGAGGGCGAGGTCACGGTCGTCGACGTGACGGGCCAACTCATCGTGGGCAACCGGCAGGAGCTCAGGCAGACGGTGCTCGACGAGCTCAGGGGCGGGGCGCGTCGATTTCTCATCGACTTCACCGGCACGGCCTACATCGACTCGTCCGGCCTCGGGGTGCTCGTGAGCCTCTCAAAAAAGATCCGCGAGGCCGGCGGCGAGCTCCGCCTTTCCAACCTGAGCGAGGACCTGAGCACGCTCTTCGAGCTCACGAAGCTCGACACCCTCTTCCGCATTGTCGACTCGAGACAGGAGGGACTTGAGGCCGACTGAGGCCCGCCGCGAGATGGAACGCCAGCTGGTCTTCGAGCTCCCCAACGACATCAGGCGCATCGAAGACACCGTCGAATTCGTCGTCTCCCGGTGCAACGTCTGCAGGGAAGTGGCCCACAAGCTCCACCTGAACTTCCGCGTGAGCCTCACCGAAGCGCTCTCGAACGCGATGATCTACGGCAACCGGCGCGATCCGGCCAAACGGGTGCGTGTCGAGGTCTACGTGCGGGCCGGTTCGGTGACTGCCCAGGTGAGCGACGAGGGTCCGGGCTTTGATCCCGACGAGGTGCCAGACCCGACGGTTGCAGGCAACCGCTGCCGCAGCCACGGCCGCGGGCTCTTCCTGATGCGCGAGCTCATGGACGAGGTGCGCTTCAACGATTCGGGCAACAGCGTAACCCTCGTGCTTCATCTCCCCGAGACGGACGCCGAATCCGACGGGGCGCTTGCATGAGCCCCGGCGGGGCTCGCAAGACCTCCATCCCCGAGGCGGTCGTCCGCGTCCTCGACGAGTTTTCCGCGGCCTTCTCGGTCGAGCCCCGGCTCTGGGCCGTGGCGAACAAGGGCGGGCACACGCGCCTGTACCCCCTCGGTCTCGTTCCAGGTGCCCCTGCTCCAGACGCCTGTCGGATCGAGGTGCCGACCCGCACCGGCGCCGGGCTTGTGCTCGAGATTCCCGGCCCGGCCGGCCGGCCGGCGCGCGCCGCCGGTTCCGTCGTCCGCCACGCGATCGGCCGGCTCTGGGACTACTCCGAGGCGGTCCGGTACTACTCCGACGAGATCTCCGAGCGCCATGAGGAGATCAACCTCCTCTACTCCGTCTCCGAGACGCTCGGTTCTTTCCTCTCTCTCGAGGAAGCGGCCCGGCTGATCCTCACCGAAGTGTGCGAGGTCATGGCGGCCCGCCGCGGGTCGCTCTGGGTGCTCGACGAGCCGGAGTCCTGCCTGCACCTCGTCGCCTCGGTGGGGGCCGAGGGACGGGAGACGCCGATCACCACCGATGACCCCCACGCTGTCACGGCCCGCGTGCTCCGCGAGGGCACGCCGGTCATCCTCGCGGACGGGAGAGGGGACGACGATGCGCACGCCCCGCGGAGCGATGAACTCCCGAAAGGCACCGAACCCGTGCTCTCGGTTCCGATTCGCTTCACTCCATCGGCCGGGGGGCCGCGGCCGGTCGGCGTCCTGAACCTGATCGGCCGGCGTCACGGTGGCCGGTTCAAGTCTTCCGATCGGAAGCTGCTGTCGGCGATCGCGAGCCAGGTGGGGGCGGCGCTTGAGAACAACCGGCTTGTACGGGAGAGACTCGAGAGGGAGCGCGTGACGCGTGAGCTCGAGCTGGCCCACGACCTCCAGATGCAGCTCCTGCCCGACTCCGCGACCTTCGCCCCGGGGCGCGTGGCTGCGCGCGTCGAATCGGCCGCATCCGTCGCGGGCGACCTCTATCAGTTCTTCCGGATGCCGGGCGAGCGGCTCGGCGTCATGATCGGCGATGTGTCGACCCACGGGTTCCCGGCCGCGCTCATCATGGCCCGGACGATGAGCGCGGCGACGATCTACGCCGCGGAAGTGCATGCCCCGGCTCGTGTGTTCCAAGAGGTGGGAAGAGCGCTCATCGACGATCTCGAGAGCACCGAGATGTACCTGACGCTCTTCTACGCACTCGTGGACCCGGACCGCCGCGAGCTCCTCTACGCGAACGCAGGCCACCCGCACGCCTTTCTCGTGCGGGACGATGGGGAGACCGAGCGGCTCGGCGCGCTCGATCCTCCCATGGGGATGGCAGGGGCGCGGGGCTACCAGCAGCGCGCCGTTCCGTGGAATGCCGGCACAGACCTCCTCCTCCTCTTCACCGACGGGCTCTCGGACAATCTCGTTCCGGGGTCGAGGGTGGCGGGAGAGCGCCGCGTCGTGAAGGAAGCAGTGCGGCTCCGCGCCCGCCCCGTGTCCGAGATCGTTGACGCACTCTTCACCCTCGGGGGGCAAGGCGCCACCGCTGCCGACGACCGGACCGCGCTTGTGCTCCGGATCTGAGCGGCGGGCGTGAGGCGGCCCAAGCGTTCCCTCGGCCAATGCTTCCTCGTGGACCGGGGTGTGGCGGCCCGGATCGTCGAAGCGGTGCGCGTGGGCCCGGGCGAGACCGTGCTCGAGATCGGTCCCGGGCGGGGCGCGCTCACCGGAGGACTCGCTCGCGTGGTCCGGGCAGGGGGGGAGCGCCTCGTCCTCGTCGAAATCGACGACCACCTTGCCGGGGCGCTCGAACAACGCTTCGGGCTCGACCCGGTGGTCGAGGTGATTCATGGGGACATCCTCGATGTGGAGCCCGGCGCGATCGCCGCGCCGCGTAGCCTCAAGGTCGTGGGGAACATCCCCTACAACCTGACCTCGCCGATTCTCTTCCACCTCCTGAGCCCGCCCCGTCCGGCCGAGATCCTCCTCATGGTCCAGCGGGAAGTCGCCGCCCGGATCCTCGCAGCGCCGGGTACCCGGGCCTACGGGTCACTGACCGTGGGTGTGCGGACCGTCGCTAAAGTCGAGTCCGTCCTCCAGGTCTCGTCCGGGGCCTTCCGGCCGCGTCCGAAGGTGGATTCCTCGGTGCTCCGGATCCGGCCTCTCGACCCTTCGCCGCTCCTCCCGGTCGAGGAGCGACGGCTCCGGCGGCTCACCCGGGCTCTCTTCCAGTGGCGCCGCAAGCAGCTTGGCAAGATCATGCGCGACCATCCGGAACTTCGCCTCGCAGCGTCCCAGGTGTCGGAACTCCTTCGGGCCGCAGGTGCCCGCGCCGCCGACCGGCCGGAAGCCGTTTCGCCCGAAGGCTTCCGCGCGATGGCGAGGCGTCTGCCCGTTTGACGGGGGCCGGCGCCCCGCCGTACCTTCCTTGTGAAGCTTTTCACAAGGTGCCGCGTCGCTCCGGGCCCGCCTCCCCGCGGGCCGTGTGAGCTGGCGGATTGGACCCTCTGCTGGCGCTTGGGTAAAGCTCCGCTCGAACAACGGATGATCCAGGTCGAGGCCGTTCGTGCCCGCTTCGCTCCACAAGGTCTCGGATTCCGCGATCCGGCGTCTCTCGATCTACCTGAGGGTTCTCGGGGGGCTTGAGCGCGAGGGGGAGGAGACTGTATCGAGCCAAGTCCTTGCCGACCGGGCAGGGACGACGGCGGCCCAGGTCCGCAAGGACCTCTCCCTCTTCGGATCCTTCGGCAAGCGGGGATTGGGCTACCTGGTCACGACCCTGAGGGATGAACTTCGGGGGATTCTCGGGGTCTCCCGCACATGGCGTGTCGCACTCGTGGGGATCGGCCGGATGGGTGCGGCGCTCCTTGAGTACCCTCACTTCCGGGCACGGGGCTTCGAGTTCGTCGCCGTCTACGACTCGGATCCGGAGAAGGTCGGAAGGTGCCGGGGGATGCTGACGGTCGAGGACGCCCAGGTGCTTGAGGAATCGCTCCGCGAGACCGGGATCGAGATTGTCGTGCTTACCGTGCCGGCTGCCGCCGCCCAGGAGGTGGCGGATGCGGCCGTCCGGGCCGGCGTCAGGGGGATCATGAACTTTGCCCCGGTCGCGCTCAAGGTTCCGCCAGGAGTGCGCGTGAATGCCGTTCGTCTCACCGTCGAGCTTGAGGTCCTGAGCTTCTCGCTGGGCTCCGTCGCGGACCGGGACTAGGGAGCGAGGCGACTTGGCAGGGCGGTGCCGGAGGTGTGTCCATCCCAGGGGTTTCCGTGCGTCCGTACCAGATCCGCCGGAGCGGTGCCGGTGAGCGCGTGGTCCGTCGGCGCGCTCCCCGTCCCCCCATCCTCCCGCCGGGTCGGGGAGATCCGGATCCACGCGCTCGATGCGGGTGTCGTCGGACTCGATGGCGGCGCAATGTTCGGGGTCGTGCCGAAGCCGCTCTGGGAGCGGAAGATCACACCTGACGGCCGGAACCGGATCCCCCTTGCGCTCCGCTGCCTCCTAGTCGAGGCACCCGAGGCACTCGTCCTCGTGGATACCGGTGTTGGCAGCAAAGAGGATGCGAAGTTCCGGGACATCTACGCGGTCCGCAACGAGGGCCGTCCCACGCGGCTCGAGGACAGCATCCGTGCTGCGGGTTTCAGGCCCGGCAAGATCGATCTTGTGATCCTCACCCACCTCCACTTCGATCATGCGGGTGGCTCGACGCGCATCGGACCGGAGGGGCGGATCGAACCCTCGTTTCCGAATGCCGAGTACGTCGTGCAGCGGGGTGAACTCGAGTTCTCGCGCCTTCCGAGCGAACGGATCCGGGCGAGCTACTTCCGGCGCAACGTCCAGGCGGTGAGCGATGCCGGACTCTGGCGGCTTGCCGAGGGGGACGGGACGGTGACCCGGGGCGTCCGGTTGCTGCGTACCCCTGGTCACACCCCGTATCACCAGAGCGTGCTGGTTGAATCGGGCGGCGAGACGGCCTGCTTCCTCGCCGACGCATGCCCGACGCGCGCGCATGTGCCACTTCCTTGGATCATGGGGTATGACGTGGAGCCCCTCGTCAGCCTTGAGACGAAACGGCGGCTCTGGCGGCGGGCGCTCGACGAGGAGTGGCTCCTCGTCTTCCAACACGACACCGAGTTCGTCTGGGGCCGGCTCGGGAAGGACGGGCGGAGCGTGCACCCGCCCGGCAGCGGGGGATAGGTGGGCGGTGGGGATCTTCAGTGAGATCGATGCGTCTGGAGCCGAGCAGGTGGTCTTCTGGTCGGAGCCGGCCGTAGGCTACCGCGGGATCATCGTGGTCCACGATACGACGCTCGGCCCCGGGATGGGCGGGACGCGCTACTGGAACTACGCGAGTGACGAGGATGCGCTCCGCGACGCGCTCCTGCTTGCCCGGGCCATGACGTACAAGGCAGCCCTAGCCGGCCTCGATTCTGGAGGGGGCAAGTCGGTAATTCTCGGCGACAACCGTCGCCGGGACCGCGACGCGCTCTTTCGCGCCCACGGTCGGGCCGTCGCCTCGCTTGGTGGCCGCTACATCGCTGCGGAGGATGTCGGGACATCCGCTGACGACATGGCGATCGTCCTCCGTGAGACGGAATTCGTGGCCGGGCTTCGCGACCGCTCGGGCGACCCCTCGCCCCTCACGGCGCTCGGTGTCGCTCAGGCGATCCGGGCCGGCGCCTCCGAGCGCTACGGTGACGGATCACTGGAAGGGCTGCACATCGCAGTGCAGGGGCTCGGCGCTGTCGGGTCGAAGCTCTGCGGTATCCTGGCTGGGGAGGGAGCACGGCTCACCATCACGGACATCGACCCAGCGAGGGTCCAAGCGACCGTCGAACGCCTGAACACCGACGCGGTGGCTCCCGGGGATGTATACGACGTGGAGGCCGATGTGTTTGCCCCGTGCGCACTTGGCGGGGTAATCAACGACGACACGGTCCCGAGGCTCCGTGCAGGCGTCGTCGCCGGGGCCGCGAACAACCAGCTAGGGGAGCCACGCCACGAGGCGGCGCTCAGGGAGAGGGGAATCCTCTACGTCCCCGACTACGTTGGCAACGCCGGGGGGCTCATCAGCATCTACGGTGAGCGGCACGGCTGGAACCGCAGCCAAGCGCGGCGCAAGGTGACGGAGATCTTCGGCACCCTCGGCCGCATCTTCGCCCTCGCCCGACGCGAGGGAATGACGCCCGGCGCGGCGGCCAATCGCCTCGCGGAAAACCGCCTCGCCGCGGCCCCGAATGCTCCGTCGCCTGCAGGGTCGGGGGCGTAGGCCGGTGCGTTGCCGAACCCCGCCGCCGGTCCGCGTCTTGACGCCGGAACCGCCCCCGGTCCTGTCCCCGCCCCCATCCGGCTCGGCGCCGGCGGGCCGGGCGTCCGGGACGGACATCACCTAGGAAGAGGAGGATCCCCACCGCCATGTCGAAGCCCTATACCCACTTGAGGCGCGCGGATCCGGAGGTCTACCGGGCCGTGGCCGGGGAGCTTCGCCGCCAAGGTGATCAGCTCGAGCTCATCGCGTCGGAGAACTTCGTGTCCCGTGCCGTGCTCGATGCCGCGGGGACCGTCCTTACGAACAAGTACGCCGAGGGTCTCCCGGGCAGGCGCTACTACGGGGGATGTCAGTTCGTGGACGGCGTCGAGGAGCTGGCCCGCTCGCGTGCGCGGGAGCTCTACGGGGCGGAGCACGCCAACGTGCAGCCGCATTCGGGGGCACAGGCGAACATGGCGACCTACCTCGCGTTCCTGCGACCCGGGGACCGAATCCTCGGGATGAAGCTCAGCCATGGGGGGCATCTCACGCACGGCTCGCCGGTCAACGCCTCCGGGATTCTCTACAGGGTGGGCTCTTACGGGGTGCGGGAGGAGGACGGGCGGGTCGACTACGATCTCATCCGGGACCAGGCGAAGAGGGAGCGTCCCGCGCTCATCGTTGCGGGGGCGAGCGCATACCCGCGTGTCCTGGATTTCGGGGCGTTCGGCGAGATTGCCCGGGATGTCGGCGCGCTCCTCATGGTCGACATGGCGCACATCGCGGGACTCGTCGCCGCGGAGCTCCATCCGAGCCCGGTCCACGACTCGGACATCGTTACGACAACGACCCACAAGACGCTACGCGGCCCGCGCTCGGGGATGATCCTCTGCCGGGAAGAGCACGCGAAGGCGATCGACAAGGCGGTCTTCCCGGGGATGCAGGGCGGCCCGCTCATGCATATTATCGCGGCGAAGGCCGTCGCGTTGAAGGAGGCGCTCACACCGGAATTCCGGGCCTATCAGCGCCAGATCGTCCGCAACGCCGCGGCCCTCGGAGCCGAGCTCATGGACCGGGGGTTCCGGCTCGTCTCCGGGGGCACGGACAACCACCTCATCCTCGTGGACCTGAGGGACCGGGGCGACCTGACGGGACGGGACGCGGAGCAGGCCCTCGAGGCCGCCGGGATCACCGTGAACATGAACACTGTGCCGGGCGAGACGCGTTCCCCCTTCGTGACTTCGGGCCTGCGCATCGGCACTCCTGCGCTCACAACAAGGGGCATGCGCGAGGCTGAGATGCGGCTGATCGGGAGCTGGATCGCCGACATCCTCGAGGAGACGAACAGTGAGCCGCTCCGCTTGCGTGTCCGCGAGCGCGTGCGGGAACTCTGCCGGAATTTTCCCCTCTACCCGGAACTCCGGGAGGAGGGCTGACGCGCAGATCCGGCGCCCGGGTCTGTCCCCTAGCGTCTCGCCTGAAAGGGGACCAACTTTGGTCCATGACCGACGTCAAATTCGCCGACGAGATCCTCGACCGTCTCAGGGGGCGTAACCCGCGCTTCCAGGGCAAGGCGTACCTGTTCGTCCTTTCTTCGCTCCATCATGTGCTCAATGGGCTCGACGAGCCCCGGCACATCACCGGCGCGGAGCTCGCCCACGGTGTCCGCTCTCTCGCCCTGGAGCGGTTCGGCCCCCTCGCCCGCACGGTGCTCGAGCACTGGGGGGTCCACAGCACGGATGACGTCGGGGAGATCGTCTTCGCTCTCGTCGACGCGGGTGTGCTCATCACGCAGGATGACGACCGTCCCGAGGACTTCCACGGCATCTTCGACTTCGAGGATGCATTCGACCGGAATTACCCCTGGGGAGCGGCCGGCTAGCGCGCGACGGCGCTAACGGGGGTTCCGGGACGGGATCCGACAGGTGCTGACCATGGAACAACGGCTGGTTTTTCCCCGCTGCCAGAAGTGCGATGCGGGGCGCCTTCTGCCGCTGTCGGACTTCGGACGTGAGGGCGCACCCATCCGCTACAAGGCGTGGGTCTGTTCGAGTCCCGAATGCGGCTTCAACATCCGGATCGACAACGGAGAGATCACCTTCGGGCGCGCGATCGGACAGAGCTACAAGTAGACGGTGACTTCGCAAAGCCGGACACGCTCCGGTCGGCAGCCCCCCCGCCTCCGCGGTCGGGAATGACCTCCCTCCACGGCCTGTGCCCGGACGCTGCCTGCGTGCCCACGCGCCCGTTCGGGCGGCCGGAGGTCTACGCGCCGACCGGCCGGGAGGCGGCCGCCTTCGACCGGTGGGCGATCGAGGAAGCCGGCGTCCCAGCGGCAGTCCTCATGGAGAATGCGGGCCGGGCCGCGGCCCTCGTCGCCGACCGGATCTGGCCGGACGGTCCGGTCGTCGTCCTCGCGGGCGCCGGCAACAATGGGGGCGACGGGGTCGTCCTCGCGCGCACGCTCCTCTCGCAGGGGCGGGAGGTGCGCATCCTCCATCTCGGGCGGAAGACGGTGCCCGACCCCCTCCTACACGAATGGCCCGTCCCGGCGGGTCCCATCCCGTCCGATGCCGAGGCGCTCCGGTCCGTTCTCGGGAAGGCGGGCGTTGTCGTCGACGCTCTCCTCGGCACGGGGATCCGCGGGAGTCCGAGGGAGCCCTTCGCCCGCGTGATCCAAGCGGTCAACGGATCGCGCACGCCCGTCGTCTCTCTCGACGTTCCCTCGGGCGTCGATGCAGACCGGGGCAACGTCTCCGGTGAGGCGGTCCGGGCTGACGTCACGATCGCCTTCGGAGCCCCGAAACTCGGAACGCTCCTCTTTCCCGGCCGCGGACGGGCAGGGCGGATCGTCGCCGTCGAGATCGGGTTTCCGCCGTCTGCAGCGTGGCCTGTCGCGGCCCGTGTCATCACGGCGGGGTGGGCCGGCCGGCACCGGCCGAGGCGGCGTCCGGTCACGCACAAGAAGGCAGAAGGGCGGCTTCTCATTCTCGCGGGCTCGCCCGGTGTCGCCGGAGCCGCGGTCTTGGCGGGTCGAGGGGCGCTCCGCGCCGGCGTCGGCTACCTCCGGGTCGCATCGCACCCGGAAAACCGGAAGATCCTCCAGGTAGCCCTTCCGGAAGCCATCTACGTCAACGCGCTCGACCACGGAGCGCTCGGCGAGGCAGCCGAGGCCTCTGACGCGCTCGCCGCGGGGCCGGGGATCGGGGTGGACGGGGATACGGGGCGACGTCTCGATGCGCTCCTCGCACTCCCTGGATCTCGCGGGCTCCTCCTCGATGCCGATGCCCTGACCCTTCTCGGAGCGGGCGGCCTCCCGGCATTCTCGCGTGGGTCGTCTTCCGCGCGCCGTCTGCTGACGCCGCATCCCGGGGAGATGGCGCGGCTGGGCGCTAGGCGGGACGAAATCCTGTCCCATCCGGTCCGGGTCGCCCGCCGGGCCGCGGAGCGCTACCGGTCGGCCGTCCTGCTCAAAGGTCAGCCGTCGCTTCTGGCGAGCGGGACGGAGGATTGTGTCTGGGTGAGCACGGGCGGCTCCTCGGAGTTGGCCCGGGCCGGGACCGGGGACGTGCT
This sequence comes from uncultured Gemmatimonadaceae bacterium, assembly GCA_964532325.1. GTDB lineage: Bacteria > Gemmatimonadota > Gemmatimonadetes > Longimicrobiales > Gaopeijiaceae > JAAXGI01. The sequence continues at coordinate 98,302 of CAZHGS010000007.1, forward strand.
GGCCGGTGTGGCCGGTGCGTTCCTCGCCCGCGGGGCCGACGCCGCCGCGGCCGGAGCGCTCGCTCTCCACTACACGGGCCGCGCCGCCGCGCTCGCCATGCGGGGCGAGGCGCTCCTGCCCACCGACATCGCCGATTCGATGGCGCGCGCGCTCGGCGAGCCTCTCCCCCGGCGCCCGGACCTCGGGCTCCCGTTCATTCTCCTCGATCTGGACCGCCCGCATTGAAGCCGCTCCGCGCAGGCCTGCCGGAATTCGGTCCCGGACGGGAGTTTGAACGGATCCTCTCGGTCCTGCGCGCCGGACCGCCCGCGGGGGGGCGGGTGGCGGGAGAGTCCCGGGCGCTTCTCGGTCCGGGAGACGACGCGGCGATTCTCCCGGGCGGGACGGTGATCTCGACGGACATGGGGATCGAGGGCGTCCACTTCCGCCTCGAGTGGATCTCTGCGAGGGAGGCGGGATACCGGACCGCGGCATCCGGTCTGAGCGACATGGCGGCGATGGCGGCCGAGCCGACCGGGGTCCTGGCGTCCGCGGCGGCACCGGGAGACGGTCGTGGGGTGGAGGACCTCATGGCCGGGGTAAGCGACCTGCTCGCGGAGGTCGGCGTCGAGCTTCTGGGGGGCGATCTGGCGCGGTCTCCGGGCCCCATGATCCTCGACATCGTCTCGGTCGGACGGACTGAGCGGCCGGTCTGCCGCTCCGGGGCGCGCGTGGGCGATGATCTCTGGGTGACCGGGGTCCTCGGCGCCGCCGCCGCTGCAACCGCGCTGTGGGCGTCGGGAGAGAGGGTGCCTCCCGCGCTTCGTTCGGCCTTCGCGTGCCCACGGCCGCGGGTGAAGGAGGGCCGCTGGCTTGCGCACGCGGGTGTCACGGCCGGGATAGATCTATCGGACGGACTCGTGAGCGACGCCGCGCACGTCGCGGCAGCCTCCGGCGCGAGAGCTGTCCTTGAGGCCGGAGCAGTTCCAATCGATCCGGCGCTCGCCGGAGTCGAGCTTCCGGGCGGGATCCAGCCGATCGACCTTGCCCTCGGCGGCGGAGACGACTACGAGCTTCTCGTGGCCTCCCCTCCCGGCCAACTCGAGGAGCGCCGCGAGAAATTCGAAGGGCGGTTCGGCGTTTCGCTGACCCGCGTCGGCCGGATCGCGGAAGGATCCGGGGTCTTCCTGGATGGCGGCGCCGACGCCGTCCGGTCGCTCGCCGGGCAGGGATTCGACCATTTCCGGAGGGCACACCCGTGATCCGCTCGGCATGGGTTCTCCTCGCGGGTGCCGCGATGACCGCGTATTTCGCGACCCTCGTGGTGATCGGCGGATGGATCGGCGGGCGGGTGAGCGCACATGTCTGCGAGCGGTGTCCCCGCCGCTGGTCGAGGCTCGTTCTCAAGTGCGCGGGCGTCCGACTCCGCGTCTCCGGCATCAATGCGGTGGACTGGTCGAAACCCGCGATTCTCGTCGCGAACCACCAGTCTTGGTTCGATGTTTTCGTTCTACTGGTCGCGGTGCCAGGAAAGCTCCGGTTCGTGGCCAAGGAGGAACTCGGCCGGATCCCGATCTTCGGCCGGGCCTGGAGGGGATGCGACCACGTGCCGATCGACCGGAGGGACCGTCGGCGGGCGATCGCGTCGCTCAACCGGGCGGGCGAAAAGCTCCGCGAGGAGTCCCTGATCGTCACGATGTTCCCGGAGGGCACCCGGTCCCCCGACGGCCGGCTCTACTCCTTCAAGAAGGGGGCATTCGTCCTGGCGATCCGTACAGGTGTGGCGATCCTGCCCGTCGGAATCAGCGGGAGTGGCGCAGTAATGCCAAAGGGATCCTTCCAGGTCCGGAGCGGCGAGATCCGCGTCCGGGTCGGCCGCCCGATCGAGGTGGGTGGGCTCGACCAGGTGAACCGGGACGCTCTTGCGGAGGAGACCCGCCACGCCGTGGCCGCCCTCGCCGGCGTGGCGATGGCCGGACACGAGTCGGACACGGACGTCGGCTCACACAGGGGATCGGGCACAACGACGGAGGGACGCGAGTGAGCAAGACGACGGTGGCCGAGGTCAGGGCACGGCAGATCCTGGATTCACGGGGGAATCCCACCGTGGAGGCGGATGTGCGGCTGGCCGGCGGCGCACAAGGCCGCGCCGCCGTTCCGAGCGGCGCGTCCACGGGAGAGCACGAGGCCGTGGAGTTGCGGGACGGCGATACCTCGCGGTATCTGGGCCGGGGGGTGGAACACGCGGTGGCGAATGTCCGTGGCGAGATCCGCGATCGCGTGGTCGGGATGGACGTGACTGACCAGGAGGAGCTCGACCGTGCCCTGGTCGGGCTCGACGGGTCGAAGAACAAGGCGCGCCTCGGCGCGAACGCAATCCTCGCTGTCTCACTTGCTGGCGCGAGGGCGAGGGCGAGGGCCCTCGGGCTCCCGCTCTTTCGGGCGATCGGGGGCGAGGATGCCCGGGTCCTCCCAGTCCCGTTGATGAACATCCTGAACGGCGGTGCCCATGCATCCAACAGCGTAGATCTCCAGGAGTTCATGGTGATGCCTATAGGCGCAGAGACCTTCCGCGAAGCCCTCAGGATGGGTGCCGAGGTCTTCCACCGGCTCAGGGAGGTCCTCTGCGAAAAGGGGGGCAGCACGGCGGTGGGAGACGAGGGCGGGTTTGCGCCCGATCTCAGGGACAACGACGAGGCGGTCGAAGTCGTGCTCCGGGCGGTCGAGCGCGCGGGGTACAGACCCGGCGAGGACATGGCTATCGCCATCGATGCAGCCGCATCGGAGTTGCACGAGGACGGGGAGTACCGCTTCGCGTGGTCGTCGGGTGAGCGGCGCGATTCTGCGGGAATGGTCGAGTTCTGGGAGGAGTGGGTCGCCCGCTACCCGATCCTCTCCCTCGAGGACCCGCTCGACGAGAACGACTGGAACGGATGGCGGGCGTTGACCGGGGCCGCCGGTGACCGGGTCCAGATCGTGGGGGACGACATCTTCGTGACCGATCCCGCACGTCTGCGCCGAGGGATCCAGGAAGGGGTCGGGAACGCGATTCTGATCAAGGTGAACCAGATCGGGACGCTCACCGAGACACTCGAGGCGATCCGCGTTGCCCGGGAGGCAGGATACCGGTCCGTCATCTCGCACCGGTCGGGGGAGACCGAGGATGTCTTCATCGCTGATCTGGCAGTCGCGACCGGTGTGGGCCAGATTAAGGCGGGGAGCGCGTCACGAACGGATCGTGTGGCCAAGTACAACCAGCTCCTCAGGATCGAGGAGACGATCGGCGAGCGGGCCGTCTATCCGGGGCGTTCCCTCTGGAAGGAAGGTTAGTGCGGGGATGAGTCGGGGGGTGGATGATGAAGAAGCTGATCTTCCCGCTGGTGCTCGGACTTGCTGGCTACTATGCGGCGTTCGGCGGCGAATACTCCCTTCTCGAGGTTCGCAAGATCCGGCGCGAAATGGAGGCGAAGACGGCGGAACTCGAGCGCCTCCGCGCCGAGGCGGATTCGCTCCGGGGACGAGTCGCAGCGCTGGAAAATGATCCGGTCGCGATCGAGAGGCTCGCTAGGGAGCGTTTCGGCATGATCCGCGACGGTGAGGTCCTCTATCGCTTCGTCGGGGACGTCGACGGCGAGGAGCCGGACGGCGGGAAACCGGAGGAGCTCGAGACAAGGTAGGCAGGGCCCGCCCCGGTCCGGCTTGACACTCGATCCGTGCCGGAATAGCGTTTTTTCCCTGTGCCGGAGTAGCTCAGCTGGTTAGAGCAGCGGAATCATAATCCGCGTGTCGGGGGTTCGAGTCCCTCCTCCGGTATTGGCCTCGCGCGATGCCTCCTCCCACTCCTCCTCCGCTGAGCGCGACGCGGGTTCGCCGACGGGGCGTGCGACGCCGGCGGGCTGGCAAACACCGTTCCGGCGCAAGCCCGTGACCCGCAGGGGAGCGGGTTCTGACGTGAGCGGGCCGCTGGTCATGGGTTTGGCTGACGGAAGGCGACATCGCGTCCCCGGCGCTCCCGCCCGGGGCATGCTTGAGTGGGCCGGCTGTCCGCGCAACCGAACCTGCCCGGGAAAATGTGTGGCCGCTACACCATCACGATGGATCCGGATCTCATGGGTCGCTACTACGGGGCCGCGTTCTTGGAGCCCCCGCGGCCGGTCTTCAACGCGAGCCCGGGCCAGCACCTCCCCGTGATCCTCGACGCCGAACCGGGAACGATCCAGCCCGCGTACTGGGGTTTATTCATGGAATCCCCCGGCCGGTCCCGCCGCATGCTGATCAACGCGCGAGCCGAGACCGCGCACCGGCTCCCGGCCTTCCGGGACTCGTTCCGCCACCGCCGCTGTCTGGTGGTGGCGGATGGCTTCTACGAGTGGAAGGCGACCGCGAAGGGAAAACAGCCGTATCGGGTCGTTCCCGAGCGGGAAGGTCCCTGCACATTTGCCGGGCTCTGGAAGGAGGTCGAGGATGGGCCGGCCTACGTGATCCTCACGACTGCGGCGAGTCCGGGACTTCGCCAGATCCATGACCGGATGCCAGTGATACTGGCCCGCGAAGACTTGGCCCGGTGGCTCGATCCCGGTTGCAGGACGGACGAGCTCAGGCGTCTCGTAAGGCCGTCCAGGGGCGGCACCAACCGGTCCTATCCAGTCTCGAAGAGGGTCAACAGCTCGAGAAACCAGGGTGCCGAACTGATCGTTCCGGTGTCGTTGGGGCTGGCGTGAGCCTTCTGCTGTCCATCCCGCTGCCGGCCTGGGTGGCGTGCGGTGTGGGCCCCGCATGCGGTCGGAAACACTGTGAGGTGACGGTGTGAGGCGAAGACAGCGGATCCCGGGAGGTTCGCCCCTGGGCGGCCGGACGCCGACGGATCCGGAGGCCGTCGGGATCCCTTCCACCCCCGTGAACCCCCGGACCGCATGTTCCCGCTGAGAGACGACAATCCGCAGATCCTGCGGCCGATTTCCACCTGCCTGCTCGTGGCGTGCAACTTGGCCGCGTGGTTCTACTTCCAGGGAGCGGGCACCGAGCCGGCGCTCTCCACTTCCGTCTGCCGACTCGGGCTAATTCCGGGCGTCTTCCTTCAGCGCATCCCGGACGGGCTTTCGCTCGCCCTTGGGCCCGGTGCCGTCTGCCAGACGGGTGAGGTCCCGGCATGGCAGACGGCCGTGACCTCCATGTTTCTTCACGGAGGATGGTTCCACCTGCTTGGAAACCTCTGGTTCCTCTGGATCTTCGGCAACAACGTCGAGGATGCGATGGGGCATCTTCGGTTCACGGCGTTCTACCTGTTGTGCGGATTGGCGGCGGCCGGTGCCCAGGTCGCGTCGAACCCGGAATCGGTCATCCCGATGGTCGGAGCCTCCGGAGCCGTCGGAGGGGTTATGGGCGCATACGTCCTGCTCTACCCGAGGGTTCACGTGCACCTCCTCGTGGTTCTTGGATTCTACATCACGAGAATCGCGGTGCCGGCAGCGCTAATGCTTGGATACTGGTTTGTGTTGCAGTTCGTGGGCGGGATCGCTGGCTCGGGCGGGGGCGGAGGCGGGGTCGCCTTCTGGGCGCACGTCGGCGGGTTCACAGCGGGCGCCGTGCTGCTGCCGGTATTCCGGGACTCGGAACTCCTAGCCATGCATCCCTACCACGGATGGCGGCCGCGAGGCCTTCCGACGCGCAGCTGGCGACGCATCCAGCGTTTCTGACCGCGTGGACGCGAGACCACAGCGAACATCACAAACCGTGTGGTCGCCGATGACGCTTGGACGCTGGTGCGGGCGGCAGCCGAGAGACAGCCGATGGAAGGCGAAGTGACGGAGTCGTTGCGCGGAGACGTCTGGCGGCTGCAGCATCGCCGAGACTCCACGCACGGTCGACCGGCCCCGGTGGAATGGGCAGGATGCTCCTGCGGCTGATTGTCAACATCTTGGCTGGTGCTTCACTCCCTCGGGGAGGGAGCGGCGAGTGGGGATGTCGACTGGTGGGCTGCACGGCTGTCGGGCTCAACCACCTCCCTCCATCCCTTCGGGCGGTCGGCCACTCGCAGATAATTGAAGACACTGTACGGTCGTAGTGGGTCGCGAAAAACAGATTCCTGACAAGCCATGGGGCTTGGGGACGGACCCGTTCCGGCACAAACAGGCGACCCATGACTCGGTACGAATCCGTGCAAGACTCATCCTCGTGCGCGTTCCAGAGATTGAGTGAGCCGCAGTCGCGCCACAACGCAATTCCTCCGAGGAATCTGTCCAGGAGGCCTGCGGACACGACGCCAATACGCTGATGGTCGAAGCGACGCTCTTCCAGCCGCCCGAATCGTCCTGGCAAGCCGGCCAACCGTGTCGTGCCCGCAAACGCAGCATGTCCCGAACGCGCCGGCCCGTCCGGCTGTCCTGGAAAATTGGGGGGCTGCTCGGTCGCTTGGCGTAACGCGTCTCGCGTCGGGCCGCAGGCCTGGCGGTCGCTGCCGTATCAACCCGTGTGCCGCCCGTGCGGGTGGTTCCCGGGGTCGAGCGGCCCGCAGCGCCGGCCGTCCAGTCTCCGCAGCTTGTCTGTTATCCATGGCGGGCGAGCCAGACCCGGAGGTGTCCGGCTTCGTCCCCCGCTGCCGGATCGAGTTCTGCCTGCCAGAGCCGCGTCCGGACGACGAAGACGTCGAGCTCGGTAGGCTCGTTCCCACCGACGATGTCCCGGACCTTCCGCGCGAAGAAGGCGCCCCAGTCCGGTCGGCGTCCGTCCACGTCGGTCAGGCCGTACTCCTTCGATAGCGCCCAAGTAGAGTACAGTCCGCCGCTCTTTGCACCTACGTTCGGGTCGGCAGCGAGCGCCGCCACGGCCCGCCCGGCGAGGCATGGTGTCTCGGATTCGGCGAAGTAGGGGTCCTGCTCAATCGCGTCACGCCAATTCGCCTCGGTAACCCCGAACATGTCTAGGACCGCCTCCGACCGGAGGAATCCGGGTGTGATCGCGAGCGCCGTCACATGACGGGCGTGGAGGTCTGCGGCCATCGCGTAGGCAAGCCGGCCGACCGCGTTTTTCGCTAGGTCGTAGTAGAGGTTCCCCCGATAGCCGAGAGTGTCCCCGTCGGTGACCTCCACGACGAGACCCATGTCCCGCTCGATCATCAGCGGGACGCCGTGACGGCTCGTGATGATATGGCTATGGACTGCGCGCTCCTGCATCTCCCGCCCCTGGGCGACCGAGAGTTTCCAAAACGGCTTTCCCCACTCCGTGAGCGTGTCGCCTCCCCAGATGTCGTTGACGAGGATGTCAAGCCGGCCCGTTTCGGCGCGGACCCGAGCGAAGAGCCGTGCCACTTGGGACTCGACCGTATGGTCGGTCCGGATGGCGATCCCCCGGCCTCCCTCCGCATTGACCAGTTCGGCCGTTTCTTCGATGGTCTCCGGTCGTCCGGGTGTCCCGGGCTGCCCGATCACGCTCCGCCCGGTGCAGTAGACGGTGGCGCCCGCTGCCCCCAGCATCCGGGCGATGCCCCGGCCGGCGCCGCGCGTTGCGCCAGCGACAACGGCCACCTGGTTCAGGAGTGGCTGTTCAGACATCCTGCGTTTCTCCGGCGATTGCGCGTGCGCCGCGTCCGGCGTCCTCACCTGTTGCCGCCGCGCCGGCCCCGGTCGACCCGAGGGCCTGTTTCTGGACTGGCAGTCCCTCCCATCGTAGTTTGGATTCGGTCGACAGGAACACCCAGAGCACTCCTCAGCAGCGGTTCTCAGGCACGGATGCGATACCTTCTCTCGCTGGCGCTCGTGGCCGGACTCTCCGCCGCAGTTCTCGTCCCCAACATGAGTGCGGGAAGCGTCTCCGGCGTGGTGCGAAGCCATCCCGCCCTCTCTCCCCGAGCAGGCCCGGACAAGGTCGCCGCGGCGTACCGGGAGTCTGACGAGATCGTCCAGCAGTACTGTGTGCTGTGCCACAACGACCAGACGCTTTCCGGAAACCTCTCCCTCGAGCGCTTCGCCGTGAATTCGGCGGACGAGACGGGGGCGGTAACCGAAATGATGATCCGGAAGCTCCGCGCTGGGATGATGCCACCCCCGGGCGCACCGCGTCCCCCCTCCGATTCTCTCCTCGTCCTCGTCGAGACGCTGGAGGCGCGGATGGACGAGGCGGCGGCCGGCAGCTCGAATCCGGGCGGCCGCTCGTTCCAGCGTCTCAACCGCGCAGAGTACGGAGCCTCGATCCGGGACCTGCTGGACTTGGAGATCGATGCCGCGGATTTCCTTCCCCTCGATACGAAGAGCGCGAATTTCGACAACATCGCGGACGTGCAGCTTCTCTCGCCGACGGTGCTCGACGCGTATCTTCGTGCCGCCGATGAGATCAGCCGCCTTGCGGTCGGTGTGCCGAACCCCTCGCAGAACTCCATCACCTACACAAACTCCGGCTACGTGTCACAGTGGGACCGGGTGCCCGGAGCACCGCGCGGCACGCGGGGCGGCATCTCGGTCGTCCACAACTTCCCGGCCAACGGGGAATACCGGTTCCGGCTCTGGTTCGAGCACACGACGATGGGCGAGATGTTCGGGCGCGTCACGGCGGGCGAGCAGATCGACGTATCGATCGACGGCCAGCAGGTCGCCCTCATCGATGTGGATCGCTGGCTGAGCACCTCCGATCCGAACAGCGCAAGCATGGAGACAGAGCCGATCTACGTCTCCGGCGGGCCCCATCGGGTTTCGGCCGCGTTCATCAAGATCGCTGACGGCCCGGTCGAGGACCTGACCTCTCCGCACGAGTGGTCGCTCGTTGACCGGCAGATCGGCGTGAACGGCTACGGGATCACGGCGCTCGCGCACCTGAAGGACCTCGTCATCCTGGGCCCCTACAACCCCAGCGGGCTGTCCGATACGCCGAGCCGGCGGGCCATCTTCCACTGCCGGCCCACCTCGCCGGAGGAGGAGCGGCCGTGCGCGGAGGAGATCGTGCTTCGGCTCGCATCGACGGCGTTCCGGCGGCCCCCGACGCCGGGAGCGCTCGAGACGCTCATGGCGCTCTATGACCGGGGTGTGGCGGGCGGGGGGTTCGAAGCGGGTGTGCGCACTGCGCTCCAGGGGATCCTCGCCATGCCGGACTTCGTCTTCCGCTTCGAGGAGGCGCCGGCCGGCCTCGAACCCGGCGAGACGTACCGGGTCTCCGACTACGCCCTCGCCTCGCGCCTCTCCTTCTTCCTCTGGGGCTCGCCCCCGGATGACGAGCTGCTTGAGGTCGCCGGCACCGGCCGCCTCTCGGAGCCCGACGTGCTCGAGGCCCAGACGCGGAGGATGCTGACTGATCCGCGTGCGTTCGCCCTCGCCTCGCGCTTCGCCGCGCAGTGGCTCCGGCTCGAAGACCTCGAGAAAGTGCATCCGGACCGGCTACTCTATCCGGACTTTTACGAGCAGCTGGCCGACGACATGCGGCTCGAGACGGAGATGTTCTTCCACGGATTGATCCGCGACGACCGGAGCATCCTCGACCTGTTCGGCGCAGACTACACCTACGCCAACGAGCGGCTTGCCGGGCACTACGGGATTCCGGGCGTCGTCGGCGACGAGTTCCGGCGGGTCTCATATCCCGACGACACCCGCAGGGGGCTCTTCGGGCACGGGAGTGTGCTCACCCTTACCTCCCACGCGAACCGGACCTCGCCGGTCCTCCGTGGCAAGTGGGTCATGGAGGTCCTTCTCGGTACGCCGCCCCCGCCCCCGCCCCCAGGCATCCCCGATTTCGAGCAGACCGCCGACGCGGTCGGCGGGCGGATGCTCACGACGCGCGAGCGCATGGAGCTGCACAGCTCGGACCCCGGATGCAACTCCTGCCACCGGTTCATGGATCCCATCGGGCTCGCGCTAGACAACTTCGACGTGACCGGGCGGTGGCGGATCAGGGAGAACGGGATGCCGCTCGATACGCAGGGGGAGCTCTACGACGGCACCCCCGTGACAAGTCCGGATGATCTGCGGAGGGCGCTCATGACGCGTCCGATTCCGCTCGTCCGGAACTTCACCGAGAACCTGATGGCGTATGCCCTGGGCAGGCGCGTCGAGTACTACGACATGCCGCGCGTGAGGCAGATCACGCGCGACGCCGGGGAGAACGACCACAGGATATCGTCCTACATCATGGGAGTGATCATGAGCGAGGCGTTCCGGATGCAGCGGGTGCCCGACGCGGATGTTGTGGATGGGGGGACGGTCGAGTGAGACAGGAACAGACGAAACAGGAGCAGAGGAAGATGACCTTTCTTACGGGCAGACACATCGATCGCCGGGCCTTCCTTAAGGGGTTTGGAGCGACCGTCGCGCTTCCCTACCTCGACGCCATGACGCCGTCCGGGCGAGGGTTCCTCCAGCAGGACTCGGGGAAGACGCGTCTGATCGCAATGGAGATGTCTCACGGGGCTGCCGGCTGCAACGTCTGGGGCGAGACGCAGAACCTCTGGGCTCCGGCCACGGTCGGGAGTGACTTCGACCTGACACCGACGTCGCTCCTTCCTCTTGAGCCCTACCGCGACACGCTCACTATCGTGAGCAACACCGACGTGCGGATGGCCGAGGCCTTCTTGCCCGAGGAGGTGGGCGGCGACCATTTCCGCTCGACGGCGACCTTCCTCACGCAGGCCCATCCCAAACAGACGGAAGGTTCCGACGTCTTCGTCGGCACCTCGCTGGACCAGCTGTTCGCGCAACGGTTCGGTCAGGACACCCCGATCCCGTCGATGCAGCTCTGCGTCGAGAATATCAACCAGGCTGGCGGGTGCGCCTACGGCTACACCTGCGTCTACACGGATTCCCTCAGCTGGGCTTCACCGACCGAGCCGCTGCCCGTGATCCGCGACCCGCGGGTCGCCTTCGAGCTCCTCTTCGGAGCCGGCGCGACCCAGGAAGAGCGTCGTGAACGGCGCCTTGCGAGCCGGAGCGTTCTCGACGCGATACTTGGGCGGATCTCCGAGCTCGAGGGGAATCTCGGACCGGGCGACCGCCGCCGGCTCGACCGGTACCTGACGAATGTGCGGGAGATCGAGCGCCGGATAGCGATGGTCGAGGCGCGCAACATGAGCGGAGAGGCCAGGGAGCTTCCCGAGGCGCCGGCGGGGGTGCCCGACTCCTTCCGGGAGCACACGGAGCTGATGTTCGACCTCCAGGCGCTCGCCTTCGAGTCCGACATGACCCGGGTCTTCAGCTTCAAGCTCTCGCGCGACTCCTCCGGTCGCGTATTCCCCGAGAGCGGCTCTGATCTCGGTTTCCACCCGGCGTCGCATCACGGAGCCGTCGAGGAGGGGATCCTGGAGTTCGCGAAGATCAACACGTATCACGTGAGCACGCTCCCCTACCTGCTCGAGCGGCTGAAGGGTATCCAGGAGGGCGACGGCACGCTGCTCGACAAGACCATGATCATGTACGGCTCGCCGATGGGCGATCCGAACGTCCACAACCACCGGCGCGTCCCCTTCCTGGTCATGGGCGGCGCGAACGGGAAACTCAAGGGCAACAGGCACGTGCGGGCGCCGGACGGGACGCCTCTGGCGAATGTCATGCTCACGCTTCTCCACGACTTGGGCCTGGACGACATGGAGAGCTTCGGCGACAGCACGGGAGAGTTCGACCTGCGGCGGGCGTAGCAGGCTGAGTGAGGTGATGGTGATGAGACACGTGAGCAGAAGGCCCGGGTGCTGGCCGGGCGCGATTGTGCCTGCCATCGCGGGGGGGCTCCTGGTCCTCGGCGCGGGATCCGCCGCCGCCCAGGTCGCCGATGCGGCGATGATGGGTGACCGGGCGGAAGTGGAGAAGCTGCTCCGTTCCGGCGCCGACGTGAATCTTCCCCAAGGCGACGGGATGACGGCGCTCCACTGGGCCGCCGAGAATGGTGACGCCGGAATGGTCGCGATGCTCGTGACCGCCGGCGCCAATCTTGAGGCCGTCACGAGAATCGGCGACTACACGCCGCTTCATGTCGCGAGCGAGGCGGGCGCAGGCGGGGCCGTTAGGGCGCTGCTTGAGGCCGGCGCCGACCCGGAGGCGAGGAGGGCGTTCGCCGGGACCACGTCCCTGCACCTCGCGGCCGCGGCAGGGAGCGCTCCTGCGATCGAGGCGCTCCTCGATTTTGGAGCGCGCATCGATGTCCGTGAATCGAGGTGGGGACAGACGCCGCTCATCTTTGCTGCTGCGCGGAACCGCGTGGACGCCGTGAGGACCTTCCTGGCACGTGGAGCCGACCCGGCGCTCACGACCAAGGTGCTCGAGCTCAGCTTGCGTGCGGAGCAGGACCGTCAGGCGCGTCAGGCGCGCCAGGACATGATGGACACCATGCGCCAGAACTCCTCGGATCCCATCAGGTGGGTTCCCCGGCCCGCCGAAGTGCGGGCAGCGGTCGCCGCGGCCAGCAGGTTCGACGCGCTCGAGCCCGCCGAAGAGGTAAACCGGATCGACTGGCACAGCGCCCAGTTGGAGGGGATGAGTCTCAGGTTCCCGCACCTGGTCGGCTACCAGGGAGGGCTGACTGCTCTTCTGCACGCAGTCCGCGAGGGGAACGCGGAGACCGTGGTGGCGCTCCTTGAGGGCGGTGCCGACATCAACCAGCCAAGCGCCGGCGATCTCACGACCCCGCTCCTGATGGCCATCATCAATGGCCACTTTGATCTGGGGATGGAACTGCTCCGGATGGGTGCCGATCCCTCGCTCGCAAGCGACGCCGGGACTACACCCCTCTACGCCGCGCTGAACGCGCACTGGACCCCGAAAGCGCGCTACCCTCAGCAGCAGGCGTATCAGCAGCAGGAGGTGGGCTACCTGGAAGTGATGGAGGCACTCCTTGAGGCCGGGGTGGATCCGAATGTCCGACTGAACAAGCATCTCTGGTACATGGAATACACCTTTGCCCGGCTGGGCCTCGACTCCTGGGGCGCGACGCCGTTCTTCCGTGCGGCCCACGCCCTCGACATCGAGGCGATGGAGCTTCTGGTCCGTTACGGTGCCGATCCGTCGATCCCGACACGCCGCCCCGCCGGGAGGATGCAGTACTTCATCGACATGCCGGCGCCCGAGACCGAGAACCTGCCCGATCACTCCGGCCTGCCGCCGATCCCTGCGGGCGGACCCGGCGTCTACCCGATCCACGCGGCCACAGGCTTCGGCGGCACGAGTGTCGCCCGTGCGGGGAACTCCCAGCGCCACGTCCCGGACGCATGGCTGCCCGCGGTCAGATATCTCGTCGAGAAGCACGGGGCGGATGTGAATGTCGCCGACTACCTCGGCTACACGCCCCTGCACCATGCGGCCGGGCGCGGAAACAACGAGCTCATCCTCTATCTGGTGGAGCAGGGCGCAGACCCGCTCGCGATCTCAAGGTCCGGACAGAGCACGGTGGACATGGCCAACGGTCCCGTCTCGCTCGGTGCAGCCCCGTTTCCCGAGACGATCTTCCTTCTCGAGAGCCTGGGCGCCAAGCAGAATTACGACTGCGTTTACTGCTGATGCGGGGCGGGTCTCCCGGGCCGGATCCTCGCTGCCCCGACTGAGGGACTTCTGACCGCGGGGTAGCCCGCGGTCAGGCGCAGGGGAACCCGATCCCCGCCCGCGCTCAGCGTCCCGCCACCGCCTCCCGGATCGCCCGGACGGTGGCGTCGGTCCGGAACTCGATGAGGCGCCGGCCGTGCTCGATCGTCTCCTCGGCCGGCAGGATACTGATCCCGTTGATCGAAGCCATGCCGGCGCGCGTCCGCTGCTCGAGGCGGACGTGCCGAGGATCCTCGTTCATGATGATAGACGTGATGTAGTAGTCGTCGTGGAGGCCCTCGAGCCGTGGATCCTCGTCCACGCCGAGCACGTCGCGCTGGTAGGCCAGCACATCGTCGTAGTTGTAGTACTCGGGGATGTGGTGGACGGCGGTCGATCGACCCCACTCCTCGGAGAGTGCGTCGGCCACCACGGCCATTGACCGCTGGTTCCCCCCGCTGTCACCGAGGAAAAAGATCGTACTGAACCCCTGCGCCCTGAGACTCGTGGCCATGTCGGTCAGCACAGCCTCGTAGGTGGCCCGCGAAAGCAGGATTGTCCCAGGCGGAGTGCGGCTGTTCGCCGGATCGCCCGGCTCGAGGGTCACGATCGGTGCGATGAGCGCGTCACCGAGGCGTCTCGCGATGGATTCACCCATGACCCGTAGTACATGATTGTGCTTGCCGGTGGTCAGGTATGGGCCGTTTTCCTCGATGCCTCCCGTGAGGACGAGGGCGGTGGTTTTCCCCTCCGCCAGTGCATCACGGACTTCCATCATCGTGAGCTCCTCGATCCACACGTTGTCGAGGGCTTCGATGGGGCGCGGTAGGTTCATGACGTCCTGCATCCCGGGTTCTTGGGCGGCCGCAGGGGGCGTTCCGGCGCCGAGCGCGAGGATGACGAGGGATGTAAGCGGCGACCTTTTCACGGAATGCCTCCTGTAACGGGACCGGGACGGACCGCCGGATCTTACGCGCGGATATTCCGGATCCACAAGCTCGGTGAGCGTTGTGTCCGGGCCTACGGGAGCCGCGTGGGGCAGAGGAGAGTCTGGGCGACCGCCGGCCCGGGTGCAGGCGGCGGCAGATGTCGGTATCGGTATCCGGAATGCGATGTGCTACCGGACCGGCTTCCGGAAATGCAGCGACGTCGCGTCCATCCCCTCCCGCCGGTAGAATCGGTGTGCGGCCGTCCGGTGTGTTGCCGAATCCAGCTCGAAGCTCCGGCAGCCCGCTCGCCTTGCCTCCCTGAGGAGCCACTCGAGCATCCGGGCGCCGAATCCGCCCGACCGGAGCGCTTCGTCGGTAACGAGGTCATCGACGTAGAGGACCCTGCCAGCGACCAGCTGATGAAGAATCCGGTACCCCGCAACCGTGGCCGGGCGGCCATCGATCTCGAGGAAGGCGAGCCGGTAGCCCTCGTCGGTCTGCCTCCGGACGTGTTCGAGGAACTCCTCGGGACCGAGGTGGCTGCGGAGCTGTGAGATGACTGGGTAGCACGCGCGGATCTCATCATCCGATCGGGCGAGTCGGATCTCGGTCATTGGGCAGGGCGTCAGTCGGTGGGGGAGGAGCGTGGCAACCGGAAGATACGGGCCGGCGTCGGGCTCCCCAAGCGCACATCGCAATGCGGGGAGAGAGTTGATGCCACCCGCGGTACCGGCTACCTATCTCGCCGCAGGCCGCAGGCGGATGGGCCGGTACGGAAGCCGGTGCGATCCGGGCGCGGCCCTGCCATTGTGGGAGAGGTCCGGGAGCGATCCCGAAACGCCGGATCGGGTTCATCCACTGGAGCTCCGGCTCCGGGGAGGAGAACCGCGCCGCCTCGAGACAGGAGACGTGGCCTATCCGTCCTCGATCGTAGGATCTCCGAGGGGGGGGCAACTCGGGAATCTGCCGGAGTGCGCCAGCGCCCCTCTGTGGCCGGTTCTCCCTCTCGTGCCGCTCCCGCGCGAGGTCCCGGTGTCCCGCCCAGGCGGGACAGGGCGACCGCCGTGCGACAGCCAACGTCTATCCGGTTCATCCCCCTTCTTCTCGCCCTTTCCCTGCTGCACGTCATCCCGCTGGTGCCCGGACGGCTGTTCGCTCAGGTCGGCGCGGAGCCCTTACCGTACTCGGCGATCGTGCTCGATCCAGTGATCGCCACTGTGACGCCCGTTCCCGTATCCGCCAGTGCGCTAGGCGGTACGCCTCGGTCCTCGACGGGGAACGGCTTCGTGCCCAGGGTGTCGTCGATGTTGCCGAGGCACTCCGGAGAGCGGTCGGGGTCACGGTCGTCAGGTCCGGCTCGTTCGGGGCCGCGTCATCGGCTTTCCTTAGGGGTGGGGAAAGCGACTACGTGAGGGTGCTCCTCGATGGGGTGGCGCTCAACCAGCCGGACGGCACCATCGACCTGGCTGGCCTGACGATGGAGAACGTGGACCGGATCGAGATCGTACGCAGGCTTGGGGGCGGCCTCTACGGATCGGACGCCGTGTCCGGGGTGATCCAGATCCCTACACGGCGCGGGGAGGTGGCCTCGCGGGCTCGGCCACTGCCTTCGGGTGGAGCTACGGGCGAGCGGACGTACCGCTCGAGTTCCGCGGAGGAGGCGAGGCCCCGTCGTTCGCCCTCCCCGTCGCGCGCTAACACACCGACGGGATCCCCGCGTTCAACAACCGCCGTCTGACCACCGTACTCTCGGCGGGACCGAAACGCGCATCGGAAGTGCATCGGCCGCAAGGCTCGAGGATCACCTCTACCCCTTTCCCACCGACGGGAACGGGTCTGCCGTCGACATCAATCAGGCGAGCTCTTTCGAGGCGGCCACGCTCGGAATTGAGATCGAGCGGGGGCTCGGCGATCGAGTCGAGTTGCGAACCCTCGTCTCGCTCCACGATGCGTACACGGGTACCGAGGATCCGGCCGACGGTCCGGATGACGTCGCCGGGTTCTATGCCTTCGACAGTCTTGCCGCGATGCGGAGGCTCGCGGTCGACGCAAGGCTGAACGGGCGGCGGTCGGATCGCACCGTCCCCCCTCCTCGGAACAGAATTCGAGGAACAGCGTGTGCGTTCGTTCAGCGAGAGCCTGTCGAAGTTCGGATCCAGCACAGGGCGCTCCGCGAATGCCCGGTCGAACGCCGCATGGCAAGCCCATGTGCTGACGTTCGTCGATCCCAGTTCGGTGAGCGGCGGGGTGCCCGTCGAGCAGAACGAACGTTATGGGGAATTCCTGAGCTGCGAGGCCGGATTCGCGCTGCCGCTTGCGGCCGGGACGCAGTTGACCGCTTCTGCAGGACGGGTGATCAAGGAGCCCACATTCTTCGAGGTCTTCGCGAGCGGCGTCGCCACGGGGAACCCGGAACTGGATCCGGAACGTGCCCTCGCCTGGGAACCGGGGATAGAGCAGGCGTCCGGATCGATGGCCCGGCTCACGGCGGTCTGGTTCGACTAGCCCAAGTTTAACATCCCAAATCTTATCTGGTTGGTAGAGCGTCATTTACAGCTGCAAAAAAGTCAGTAGGGCACTACATTCCTCCATTTGTTCGCGTTTTATTCGGTTCG
>CAZHGS010000008.1:0-106030 GCA_964532325.1 uncultured Gemmatimonadaceae bacterium
CGAACCGAATAAAACGCGAACAAATGGAGGAATGTAGTGCCCTACTGACTTTTTTTCAGCCGTAAATGACGCCGTAACAACCACATAAGATTTTGGATGTTAAACTTGGGGTAGTGGCACGGCCACGAAGAGGAACTCCCACCTTCCCCCCGCTCCCGCCACCTCCCCGAGCGCCTAGAGGCCGCAGCTGTCGCGCATGTGGATCCCGAGGTAGGGGAGCCCGAATTCGTGCGCGGCCCCGGGCAGGTGCGAGGGCGCGGCGTACGACCGGTCGGTCCCCAGCAGCGTGACGTCGCGTTCCCGGAGCCAAGGAGTCAAGAGGGATGGAACCCGGGGGAACGGCCCCGCCAGCCGTGGAGCCACGGCCCTTCGGTCTCGCGACGGGCCTACACGCCGGTGCGGATGAAGAGCGCATCGCCGGCGGAGACCCGTACCCCAGTCCACTCCTCCCAGGCCTCGAGGTCCTCGAAAATAGACCGCGCTTTCCGGTCCCAGGTAGAGAACACCCCTCAGCGTCGGAACGTCGATCAGGACGCCGCGGGTCAGGATCCCCCCTTCAGGTTGTGGACCGAGTTCTTCCCGTGTCCGTTCTCGAGGACCGGTTCCGGACCCGGCGCGCAGCCGTTGTAGAAGATCCGGCCCTCTTGCCATCGGGCCATAGCGTCGATTTGCGTGTGTGCCATCCCGTAGTAACTGCCGCCGGTCCGGTGCGCGCCGATCCCGAGCATCGTGTGCTCGGAGGGGTCGGGATTGCCGATGGCCTCGACCGCATTCGCGTCAACGGCTAGCAAGAGCGTGAGTCCCTCCCGGACCGGGGCGACCGCCTCCAGACGCAGACGCTTCTCCGGTGTAATCAGGTTCAGAGCGCGGATCTCGTCGTCCTCTCCCCATCGCCCCCGGTTGGAAAATCGAGCTTCCACTGCTCGTTCTGGGTTTTGCTCACCTCGCGGTCGGGATTCGCGTCCAGCTGGTCGGAAACGGGGTGCACGGATGCGCCGGCCAGAACGAGGTACAAGAGGACCAGCCTGGCAAGCAGCCTGTTCATCGGACATCCGGCGCCTTGAGGATCCTGGGGGTCCGTAGCCGTGGGGCGACCGGCATGTCGAAATACGGCCCGAGCGCGGCAACACGAACAGTGCCGGAGGAGCGAGAAATTGCTTGGCGGGGGGACGGACCGATGCTCACCGGGCTGTTCCCTCTGTCGCCCGCAACGCCGCGGCCGCGATTCACCCAGTTCCGGCAGTCAGGTACCGGGGATCCTGCCGAATGGCAACCTCTACCCGTACCTCGAGTTGCCCCGCCATGTCTACTGCAACATGACGGGGCAGACCCACTCCCTGGTTCCTCCCCGGGGCACCGGAAAGTGCGGGCTAGCTGGGCCAGAATATGGGGATCAGAATGCTCGCGGTGATCAGCAGGAGGAGGTTGAGCGCCCCGCCCACCCTCGCGTAGTCCGAGAAGCGATATCCCCCGGGCCCATAGATCATCACATTGGTCTGATACCCGAACGGGGTCACGAAGGAGGCCGACGCCCCAAACATCACTGCGATCACGACCGCGTACGGATTCACGTCGGCCTGCACGGCCGCTAGGATCGCGACCGGCGTGAGCATGACCGCGGTAGCCACGTTCGACACGATGGCGGTCATGGCGGCCGTCACCAGATAGAACGCGGCGATCAGGCCGGTCGTTCCGAACGGGGAGGCCAGCGTCACCACCCACCCCGCGATCAACTGCGCGGCTCCGGTGGATTCGAGGGCGATGCCGAGCGGAATCAGGCCGGCGAGCACGAAGATGACGAGCCACTCGACCTCTGCGTAGATCTCCTCGACGCGCACGCAGCGTGTGAACAACATGATGGCGACGCCCGTTAGCGCCGCGGTCATGATGTCGAGTACACCGAGGCTCGCGCTGAGCACGACGCCGGCCATGATCGCCGCGGCCACGCCGGCCCGAGGTCTCCGACCGGGTTGCGTCTTGACTTCCGCCATGGGTACGAACCCGGGATCGTCGGCGAGGCGTCCCAGCGCGGTCGCGGTCCCGCGCACGAGGAGAAGGTCTCCGACGCGGAATGCCACGTTCGCCAGCCTTCCCCTCACCGTCACGCCATGCTGCTGTATGGCGAGTACCGTGGCATCGTAGCGTTGCGCAAAATTGAGCTCACTAAGCGTTCGGCCCACGAGATTCGAGCCGGGCGCGACAAGGATCTCGACTAGCCGGCCGTACCCAGGGATCAGGTCGAGCTCATGCTCCTTCTGCTCCCGCGGGGTCTCCAGCCGCTCCCGGCTCGCCAGTCCGAGGATACGCTCGGCGGATCCCTGCACGTAGAGGACGTCGCCGGGCCGGATGTGGCGATCTCCGTGTGGCACGGTGATCTCTTGTTCCCCCCTCTCGATGTCGAGCACCGTGACGTCGTACCGTTCACCCCACTGCAGCTCGGCCAGCGAACGGCCGATCGCGGGGGAATCCTCCAGGACCTGAAGTTCGGTCACGAAGCGGCGGATGTCGTACTTCGCCGACAGATCCGGCGGCCGGATCCGCCGCGGCAGGAGTACCCGGCCAATTGTGAACAGGTAGAGCAGGCCCACGGCGAGACTGATCAGCCCGAGCGGGGTGATGGAGAACATGTGAAGGGCGTCGTAGCCCCGCGCCATCGCTTCTCCGTGCACGACAAGGTTGGTGGTCGTCCCCATGATGGTGACGGTGCCCCCGAGGATCGAAACGAAGGAAAGCGGCATCAGGTACCGCGAAGCCGGCTCTCCCGCCTGCTCGGCGAGACCCGCGAAGACGGGGAGGAAGACCATCACGACGGCGGTAGTCATGAGGAAGGGCGAGAGGAACGCGCAGATGAGGCAGAGTACGAACATCCGCATGTACTGGCCGCCGAGGGGAGCAGTCTGCGCCCATGCCCCGATGGCGGACACGAGGCCGGTTTTTTTGAGGCCCAGGCCGAGGACGAGCATCGACCCGACCGTCACGGTCGCCCGGCTCGAGAGCCCCGAGACCGCTTCGGTCGGCGTGACGATGCCGCTCAGGAGCAGGATGACCGGGATCGTCAAGGCGACCTGGTCGATCGGGAGCCGATCGAGGGCGAACAGGAGGAGAGCCGCCAGCGTCAGGCCGAGAACGAATACGATTTCGAATGTCATGGGGGGATGGTCATCCCGGATCCTGGGGCGGCATAATGGAATGCGCCAACCAAGGGCGTGGGTCTCAGCGAGTTGCTGGCAAGAACGACCCGCAACGGAATGCACCCGAAAGGTGCGACATCATCTGTATCGCAAGCAGACCCCGCATACAAGGTTTCCGACACTGGCGACTCGTCGGTCCTGGTGTCCGCAGCCTCATTGACGGCGATGGGCTTGGCCAACTGGATCGAACGCGGTACGAAGGAAGACAGGGGCTTCTTCCGGCCAGGACTGGTGACGGAGATCCGAATCACGTTGCTGTTCTGCCGGAGTGGCGTGTCGGACCACATGCCGCTTTTCCGCCAGCGGGGCGGGCGCCGCCGCGATTTCGGCTGCGCCAAGGTGCCGTATCCGGTGACATTCGGGCACCGACTGCGGCGGGCGACCAGACGTCCCCCGTCCGGACAAGCTACTTGGCCGATGGTCCTGCGCCGTCGGGCGCTTCGCGGCAGTGTTGCCAAGCGGCTGAGGCACCGGTCGACTCGACGGTCGTCGTGCGCAACGGACGGGAGCAGGTCGGGGCGGGCGACTCTTCTCGGATCCACGACCGGCTTCCGGAGATCGTCACCTGCGGGTAGAGCCCGTTTCCATCCCCTTGCATCTCTGGTTTCGTAATGCTGCGCACCGTTGCGGGTGTCAGCCTCGGCACGATCCGGCCCCACAACTTCTACACAAGACGAAGCCGGAACATTCAAATGGAGGCGGCGGGAGTCGAACCCGCGTCCGCGAATGGGTCAGTCTAGGCATCTACGTGCGTATTGCCCTGTCGTATTCGCCACCGGGCGCGGCCAGGACACAGCCGACCTGGAGCTAGCTACCGAGAAATCTCATCTTCGGCGGGGCAGCACCGCCCAAAGACCAGCCCGAACTGTCGTCGCCTCTCGGAGTCGCATCGGACGGACTTCTCCGGAGACGGACCGCGGCAGGGTTCAACCCTACGCGGCCATCGCCATGTTGTTGTTGGCGTTTGTCAAGTTCCCGGTTGGATTAGCGAGATTCCGGGAATCTCGGCACGCAGCCTCAACCTCGCCAAGCACGTCGAAACCGTGACGCCCCCGTCACTGCGATCACCCGTCGTGCTGGCCCCGGCGAGTGTTCCCGTCCGCCGGGTACCGGCCTCATGGTACCGTGGCCGCCACCGCCGGTTCCGCGGCCGGCCGGTACGCCGGCCGCTGCTGCCGGGCGCGGTAGCGTTCGAGCGTCTCCCGCACGTCGTCGAGCGATTCTGCCCGGAAGAGCGTCTGCCTGAGCTCGCGGCCCGATGGGAGTCCCTTCACGTACCACCCGAGATGTCGCCGGAACTCGATCAGCGCCCGCGCATGGCTTCCCCCGAACGCGACGGCGTTCTCTGCGTGCTCGAGGCAGATCGCGATGCGTTCCTCAAGCCCAGGCGCCGGGGGAATGGGTTCGCCGCGGAGCGCGGCGCGGGCCTGGCCGAAGAGCCAAGGATAGCCGTGGGAGCCCCTGGCAATCATGATCCCGTCGCATCCCGTCTCCTCCCGCATTCGCGCGGCGTCTTCGCCGGACCGGATATCGCCGTTGCCGATTACCGGGATCCGGAGCGCCTCCTTGAGCGCCCGGATCTCCTCCCAGTCCGCCCTTCCCGAGTACATCTCCGTCCGGGTTCTCGGGTGTAGGGTGACCACCTCGGCACCCGCGTCCTCGCAGACCCTCCCGATCCGCACAGGATCACGGGATTGCTGATCGAAACCGCTTCGGATCTTGACCGTGGTCGGGATCCGGACGGCCGCCCGGACCGCACGTACGATCCTGGCAACGAGAGGGAGATCCCGAAGGCATCCGGACCCGCCGTTTCGCTTGACGACCTTCTTGACGGGACACCCGAAGTTGATGTCCAGAAAATCCGGGCGGGCCGTCTCCTCGACGAAAGCGGCGGCTTCGGCCATCCGGCCCGGGTCCGCACCGAAGATCTGCACGCCGATCGGCCGCTCGTCAGGGAGGAACCTCAGGTAGTCGAGAGTTCGGTCATTCCTGCGGACGAGCCCCTCGGCGCTCACGAACTCGCTCACGACGACGTCGGCGCCGAAGCGGCGGCACAGCCGCCGGAACGGTGATTCGCTCACCCCCGCCTGCGGTGCGAGATACAGCGGCACACGTCCGCCCCCGAGGAGCTCCACTACGTTGACACCCATACAGATAAGTTACGGGTTTGGCGCCGCTGCGTGAAGCCAGCTGCACTCTCCACGCGGTGGCGCGGAACTGCTTTGACATCACTTGGGCCATCCTGTAACCTAGACGGTCCGCCGCGCGGGGCTAGGTATCCGGAGATGCCGCAAGCGGTCGGTTCCTCGTCTGCACCGGACGCGCCGGAGAGAGCTGAGGCATGAGGTTACGGGAGTTTTTCGACGTCGGCTCGGTCGAGCTCGATCTCGTTTCCGGAACGAAGGAGGAAGTCCTTCGGGAACTCGTCGCGCTGCTCGATCTCGACGAGAAGTCCCAGGCGGTTCTCCACAAGACGCTGCGCCGCCGCGAGAACCTGGGGTCGACTGGCATCGGAAAACGGATCGCGATCCCCCACTGCCGCTCGCTCGTCGTCAGCCGTCTCCGGCTCGCCTACGGGAGGAAGCGCGCCGGGATCGACTTCGACTCGATCGATGACCAGCCGGTGAGGCATTTCTTCCTGATCGTCGCACCTCCCCTCGAAGTTTCCAACCAGTACCTGCCCATCCTCGGGCGGATTGCCCAGTTCACAAAGGATCCCGAGGTCCCGCGGAAGCTCAATGCGCTCTCGGACCCGGGCGAGTTCCTGGACCTCCTCGAGGAGCGCGCTTCGTAGGGACTATCCGGGGTGCGGCCGCCGCTCCCGGGGCCCATCCGCAACGCTACCCTGAGGTCTGTCCGCCCGCCGTGCGGACGCACCGCGTCGGACGTTCTCCGGATCCGTTCCGATGACGCTTCGGAGTGCGGCGAAGGCCCGGAGCTTCCGGGAGGGGGCGAGGTGCTCGAGGGCAAACGACTCCAGCAGCGAGACATGCGCCCTCGCTCCGCGGTGGATGGGAGGCGGTCTTCCCTCCACGAGCGCCGCAAGCTCCCTCCTCGCGCCGGGTCCCACCCTAGGAAGGTGGAGAGCAGCCCCGGAGCACCGCGGGCAGAGGAGTCCACCCGCGGCGATGTCGAGGCGATCGACTTCGCCGTCGCCGCCCCCGCCCCGCCGCCGGCCACAGCGGATGCACCTGTTGAGCTCCGGGAGGAACCCGAGGAATGCCAGGGTGCGCCACCCCCCCGAGAGGCTCCATCCGAGCGTCTCAGCTTCCGGAACGGAACAGAGCCGCTCCACCACGCGGCGCACCCACCGGTAGAGCTCCTTGTCCCCGTCCTCGAGATGGTGGGTGAGGAGAAGTTCGGCAACGAGCGATGCGCCGATGAGGCGGATATGGTCGTCGGCCAAGCGGTAGGGCGCGCCGCGTGGCTGGACATCCCGGAGCGCGTGCAGCTCCCTCCCCGGCTTTGCGCCGAAGGTGAAGAGGGCCTCCTCGAAGCTCTGGACGGGTGCGTCTCCCGCCGCGCCCCGCTTCTTCGTCCCCCTTGCGATCAGGGAGACGATTCCGAGGCCGGGCGTCAGCACCTTCAGGATCTGGGAGGATTCGGAGTAGGGGTAGGATCGAAGGAGGGTCCCCTTGGAGACGACAAGCGTCATCGGCGCGCCGATCCGCCTCCTCCCGCCTCCGTTTCCTCGAGCTCGCTCACTAGGGCGCGCCTCCGTCCCCGATAGCGTGCCGTGGCGCCCCGGCTCGGCCGCTCGATCCCGGCATACGCCTCGTCGAGTTTCGCGATGTCGACCACGATGTCCCTTCGGATCCGCCGCCGCCCGGAGACCGGAACGGACGCATCCCGCCCCCGGATCGCCACGGAGCCCGCCGCGACCAGGACGAGGGCCAGCCCGAGCGATGTCCAGACCAGCACGGTGGGACCGCCGTCCTCTCCCATGCGGATCGCGATGCTCTGGTCGCGCAGTGTCTGTCCCGCCCAACGCATGAAGGTCGCGCCGAACTCGAGTTCCTCCGACGGCTGCCGGGCGAGTCCCTCGACGCGGACCGCCGGCGCCGGCTCGCGCACCATCACCTGGACGATCCCGGTCTCGCCGGGGAGAGGCAGGTCGAACTCGATCGACTCGAGATCGTACTGGACGACGTAGTAGTTCTCTGCTGGGAGGACGGGATTCGAGGCCACGAGCGTGGTTCCCTCGACGTGCGCGGGACCGGCCGATGGACCGACCTGGAGGATCCGCCCGCCTATCGCGTCCGCAGGAAGGGGGTAGCGCCAGACGGGCCCGCCGCCGGCCGCGGGTATCCGCGTCGCCGCCTCCGAGTTCACGATCTCGAGGACGTCGGTGACCTGCCACCCGAACGGTCCCTCATCCACCCATACCTCCCGCCGCGATACGGGGAAGCTCATCCCGCCGGCCGGCGCTGTCACCGATGGGTAGGCCCGGATCGTGTACAGGGTGTCGAGCTGGAGCGGGTCGACGATCGGGGTCCCGGCGTAGAGGACGCCATCGTAGCGGGTCGAGGCCAGAAAGACCTCCCCCGATCCCGGGACCGGAAGATTCGGGAGATCGAGCCGGAAACTTCCGCCGGCCCCGATCGCCGTCGAGTCGATGTCGCTCGCCTCTTCCGGTGTGACCCGGTGGAGGACGACGGTTCCGGTGTCGACGGGGAGGCCGGCCAGGAGAAGTTCGCCGACGAGTACCGCCTCGACCTCCTCCTGGGCGGCTAGCACACCCGGGCCACCCGCGATGGCGGCGACGAGGAGCAGCGCTCGGAGATGCTGGGCCATTCTCAGGGAGAGAAGCGCCCGAAGTCCTCCGGGTTCAGTCGTCGGAGGTACTCGTTCAGCTCGTCCGGACTCGAGAACGGCGCTCCCTGCTCCGGCGCGGGCGTCGGCGATCCCCCTGGCTTGAAACTCTCGTCGCCCGTCGCGATCTCGATCGAGGCGCGGTCCAGAAGCGCGTCGTCGGCAAAGATCCGTGCGTCGGCCCGCAGCGCCACGGCGATCGAGTCCGAGGGTCTGGCATCCACGCTGATCCTGTCCTCACCCCGTTCGATCAGGAGTTCCGCGTAATAGGTCGAGTCGGTCACGCGGGTGATGACGACCCGCCTTAGGCTTCCCCCGAGCCCGGAGACGACCGAGGCGAGGAGATCGTGTGTGAGCGGACGGGAGAACTTCATGTCGGCAAGCTGCATCGCGATCGCCGAGGCTTCCCCCGGACCAATCCAGATCGGGAGTACGCGCTCGCCGCCCGCTTCCTGCAGGATGAGAACAGGCGTGTTCGAAGTCCGGTCGAGTCCCAGGCTTCGTACCTTCACTTCGACCAACACGCGTCCGCCTCCGCTGCTAGGGATCCCGGGAGCGACTCCCGACCGGCCCCCTCCAAGGTACTCTCAAGAGTGACCGGGGTTCACCTACCCCCGAGTTCCCGCGTGGAGCCGCCCGGGGCGGGAGGGTGCCGACCGCCCGCCGTCCCGGCTCAGAACCGGAGTAGCCGCCGCACTTCGTCGGCGCGGTCCGTGCGCTCCCAGGGAAAGAGCGTGACCTCCCCGCCGAAGCGCCTGGCGGTCGCGCACGGGCGCCCGAAGTGCCCGTAGGCGGAGGTAGGCGTGAAGATCGGACGGCGGAGTCCGAGGTCGCGGATGATCGAGAGGGGGCGGAAGTCGAACGCCTCGGCGACGGCGGCAGCGATCTCGGGGTCGGGTACGCGTCCTGTGCCCGCCGAGTCCACCCAGACCGATACGGGATCGGCGACCCCGATCGCGTATGCGAGCTGGATCTCGCACCGCCGCGCCACACCCGCCGCGACGACGTTCTTGGCGGCCCAGCGCGCAGCATACGCCGCCGAGCGGTCCACCTTGGTGCCGTCCTTGCCCGAGAAGGCGCCCCCGCCGTGACGGCCTACCCCGCCGTAGGTGTCCACGATGATCTTCCGGCCCGTAAGCCCCACGTCCCCCTGCGGACCGCCCGTGACGAACTGGCCGGTGGGATTGATGTGTATCGCCGCAGTGCCGCTGTCGAAGAGGTCGGGAGGAAAGTTGGGCCGGATGACCGCGTCGAGGAGCGTCGCCTCGATCTCCGCGTGCTCGACGCCCGGATCGTGCTGCGCGGCCAAGACGACGGCCGCGATGGCAACCGGGCGGTCCCCGTCGTAGGAGACCGTCACCTGTGACTTCCCGTCGGGCCTGAGCCAGGGGACGTTGCCCGAGCGGCGGACTTCGGCCAGCGCCCGTGTGAGGCGGTGCGCGTAAACGATAGGCGCCGGAAGGAGTTCAGGGGTCTCGTCGCAGGCGAACCCGAACATCATTCCCTGATCGCCGGCACCCCCCTTGTCGACGCCCCGGGCGATATCGGGGGACTGGCGGTCCATCGAGGTCACGACACCGCACGTATTGCCGTCGATCCCGTATTCGGGCCTGTCGTAGCCGATCTCGACGAGGGTGCCCCGGACGATCTCGGGAATCGCCACGCCTGCCGTGGTCGTGACTTCCCCGGCAACCATCGCGAGACCGGTCGTCACCATCGTCTCGCACGCGACGCGGGAGTGCGGATCGCCGGCGAGCATGGCATCGAGCACCGCATCGGAGATCCGGTCGGCGACCTTGTCGGGATGACCCTCGCAGACGGACTCCGACGAAAAATGCCGTAGCGTCAAGGTCGGGGAACCTGTGATCGGAAGGGGAGGTGAAGAACGGCTAGCGGGAGATGGCGGGAGCGCGCCGGGACCGCCGGAGCCCGAGGATTCGGCGCTCCACCATACAATCCCGTCATGTCACGGACAAGCTCCACCGGCCCGAGAACGCGGCCAAGTCGACCCCGGTGCCGATGCCCGCGACGAGCTCCTCGGTGACATCCCTCGATGTCGTTGCGGCGAGCGCTCTCCTCGCGGCCGCGCGGGCGTCGACGGCACGCACGCTTCGGATCATCCTCCGCATTTCGGGAAGGCTGGGCCACGCCACCGAGAGGGACCCGATGTCGAGCCCGAGGATGAGGAAGGCACCGATGGGATTGCTCGCCATCTCCCCGCAGACCGCCACTTCGATGCCCGCCGCGCGCGCGGCACGGGAGACGTGGTCGAGCTGGCGCACGACGGCCGGATGGAATGGGTTGTAGAGGTCGGCGAGCCGCGCATTCGAGCGGTCGACCGCGAGGGTGTACTGGACGAGATCGTTCGTGCCGACCGAGAAAAAGTCGCAGTGGCGCGCGAGTTCAACCGCCTCCAGCGCGGCTGCCGGTGTCTCGATGAGGCACCCGAGCTTGTATCCACCGTAGAACGGAATCCCTTCCCTGCGGAACGCCTCCTCCTCGTCGGCGAGGAGTTCGCGCACCTGCACGATTTCTGCGACGTCGTTGACGAGGGGAATCATGATGCGGACGTCCCCGTGCGCCGTGGCCCGGAGGATGGCCCTGAGCTGCGGCCGGAAGAGATCTAGGTTGTCGAGGCAGACCCGGATCGCTCTCCACCCGAGGAAGGGATTCGCCTCAACCGGCGTGCGGAGGAACATCGGAAACTTATCGCCCCCGAGGTCGTAGGTCCGGATCACCACCGCGCGGTTCGGGAAGGCGTCGACGACCTGCCGGTACGCGTCATACTGCTCCTCCTCTTCAGGGAGGGAGTCGCGGCCGACGACGAGGAATTCCGTCCGGAAGAGGCCGACGCCCTCCGCTCCGTGCTCCCGGGCACGGGGCGCCTCGGCGGGGATGTCCAGGTTGGCGCGGAGGGCAACCGGCTGGCCGTCGAGAGTGACCGCATCCTCGCGAATGATCTCCGAAAGCTCCTCCTCCCACTCCCGGATCTGGCCCCTCCGCTCCCGGTACACGGCCCGGTCACGCTCGTCGGGGACGACCACGATGCGACCGATGCGGCCGTCGAGGATCGCCTCCTCCCCCGTCTCGACCTTGCGGGAGATGTCGACGAGTCCCCCTACAGAGGGGATTTCGAGTGAGCGGGCGAGGATCGCCCAATGCGATGTGCGGGTCCCGAGATCCGTGGCGATCCCGAGTACCACTCCGGGGTCCATCTGTACGGCGAGCGACGGCGTCAGTGTTCTGGCCACGACGATAGCCGGCCCGCCGTCGCCCGCGATATCGCCCGGCTCGGGGAGGCCCATCAGGCTGTGGAGGACCCGCACCAGGACATCCTCCAAGTCGTTCACGCGGTCGAGGACCATCGGGTTCGAGGTGCGAATCCACATCGCCTGCAGTTCGAGCACCCGCCATTCGACGGCACGGGCGGCCGTGAGCCGGTTCTCCCGGATGTAGCGGCGCGCCCCCTCGACGAGATCCGCGTCATCGAGCATGAGAAGCTGGGGATCGAAGATCCGCGCCTCCATCGAGCCGAGCCTCGCGCGGGTGCTGGCCTGGAGGTCCTGGAGGCGCGTCTGCGCCGAGATGAGCGCTTCGTCGAGCCGCGCAACTTCCGCGTCGATCTCGTCGTCGGGGACCATCCGGTGGGGCACCCGCGGCACGCCCCAGCGCACGAGCCGGATCGGTGCGAACGCGATCCCCTCCGCGATCGGCAGCCCGTCGTAGATCCGGCCCATCCCTATGCCTCCCCGAACCCGCCGGTAACGAGGGCGGCTAGCGCGTCTGCGGCTTCGACCGCATCGGTGCCCTCGGCCCGGATCAGAAGTTCCGTTCCCTCCGCTGCCGCAAGCATCAGGACCCCCATGATGCTCTTGCCGTTCACGCTGAGGCTGTCGTGCGAGAGACGGACGTTGGCCCGGAAGCTGCCGGCCAGCTTCACGAACTCGGCCGCGGGCCTCGCATGCATCCCCAGAGGGTTCGCGATCCGCACTCTCCGGGTCTCGGCGCCGGCGTCACTCATGCGCGTTTCCCTCTCCGCAAGAGTGCCGGCCGCGGGGTACCGCCCCGGAGCGGCGAAGCGGAGCTGCGGACGGGGTGTGTCACGGCAAGAGAAGGCCCGCGGATACGAGCCCCAGGACGAGAATGCACGTCCACGGCCGAAGGGTCGCGCCTCCACGGATACCCGCGAGAACGAGGACCGCCCCCACCCCCGCCCAGACGCCTCCGGGCGCCCCGTTGCCCAGCGCGTGGACGACCCCCAGTCCGGCGAGAACGCCGAGGATGAGGACCCCGAGAGCAGCAAGGCGTTCCGAGCGCGCAGGAAGCCTCGCGGCACCCAGCGGGGGGGCGACATCCGTTCCGTGGGCGAGTCCCACCCGAAGCCCCCAGACGCGGAGGAAAATGTGGAGCACGTTGTAGACGAGGAGCAAGCCCGCCACCACGGGACCGGGAGGGGCGCCAAGGACAACTCCGAGGAGAGCGACGAGGAGACAGAGCGGCCGCCAGGTGCTCCAGATGAGCCGGTCCCCGAGACTACCCAGGGGGCTCCGAAGTGCGGTGAGGAAGCTGCTGAGCTCGGTCGACGGCATCCCTTCGGCACGTGCCCTCGCAGTCGCGCCGAGGGCGAGCGCGGTCAGGTAGGGGTGCGAGTTGAAGGATTCCTCCGGGCCGGGGACGACGGCGTCGGCCTCCGCCCCTTCCCTCCCGGTCGACCGGGAAGGCGGGAGGAGCGCCCATGAGAAACCCGACCCGATCAGCGTTCGTTCATTGATCGATCCGTGGACGAAGAGCGACCGGACGAGGAGCCTTGCCGCCTCCCGCCGTCGGGTCATCGGACGAGCCCGAGGAGGATCCCGGCGAGTGCGCCCCCGATGAGCAGGGCGCCCGCCTTCGGCACGCGGTGCCACCGCCGGAGGAGGGTGCCCCCGACAAGAAGCGCGGGGGCCGCCAAGAGCATCCAGGTCGTCGCCTCCTGAAGGGGCCAGCGGGCGGCGAGCCCGTGAGGGACGGCGAGCGCGGCCGCGAGCCCGCACCCGGTCAGGAGAAGGCTCCGGAGTGCGTCCGCCCCGATGCACGACCAGTGGCGGCGGGCGAGCTCCGGCCCGGACAGCCGTCCGTTCTCCGGGGGGCGCATGATCCTGCTGTTGAGCCGTCTCTGGCCGCGGACGGTCGCGCCTCCGGCCAAGCCCCCGAGAACCCCGAGGGCAACCCCGAGGGCGAGCCCCCCGGGCCCGCCGAGGCGAGCGGCGAGGAGCACCGCGGGCCCTGCGGCCGGGCCCGGCTCCGGGAGTCGCGCGCCCCCCACCGGGAGATCCGCCAGATGGTATCCTTCGAGGAGTGCCCCGAGCATGAGTCCCTCCGCCGGGGTTCCCGTGCACCACCCGGCGAACGTTCCCGACACGAGTGGCCGGGAGATGAGGAACTGTCCGGCGCTCGCCCCGTCGACACCGGCCCAGGTGCCTAGGAGTAGGATCGGGAGGAGGATCTCCGGATCAGCCACGGAGGATCTCCCTCCCCCGGACCCGGCGGCTCCCGGGGAGATCCTGCGCGGCAACCGACACGCCCTCCTCCCGAAGGCCTCGCAGGCACTCGAGGTCCTCGTCGCCCAGGAAGAGGTAGGAGAGCACGCGCGAACGCCCGGGCGCGTGGTGGAGCCCGCCGAGATTCACGGTCCGGCCTTGAAGCACTCGGCCGGCGGCGAGCCGGACCATATGGTCGAGGTCCCGGGTGAGCAGCGCCGTCCGCACCGTGTCGCTTTCCCAGGCCCCGAGCCGGTCGGCCGCCTCCGCGACCGTCCGGAACTCGGCCACGGCGGCGTCGGGGACGCCGAGGCTGAAGAGTTCCCGCTCGAGGGAGCGGCCGGGCAGCTCATCGTCGACCACGACGTAGCGGCCGAGTCCGAGTTCGGCGCCCCATCCGACCGTCACCTGGCCGTGGATCAGCCGCTCATCCACGCGGAGCAGTACGATTCCCACGCTCCCCCGACGCGCTCTGACGGTGGCATCCGACCGAGACCCTCCCCTTCTCGATGAGCCTCTCGACGAGGTCATCGACCGGCATCTGGCAGTGGAAGACGAAGTCGAGGAGCATCGCCAGGTTCACGCCGAAAAGGACGCGGGAGCCGCCGGTCCCGCGGGAGGCAAGGCGGGCGGCGACGGCGCAGCTCCCCGTGCCGAGGTCGGCGAAGATGATCGTCGGTCCCGGCTCCGCCAGATCCCGGACGAGTTCCTCGAGCTCGCGGGGCCCTCTCCCGTCATTGCTCAGGGGGGTGAGGATCTGGCCCGGATCCCCGGCGATCTTCCGGACCGCATCCACGAGGCCGAAACAGAGAGAGCCGTGCGTGAGGACAAGACCCCGCACCCCCGCTCCCGGGGAGCCGGGTCCCGTCGTCGCATCCGCACCGCCCGGTCTACTCATAGTCCTCCTCGAGATACTTCGTGACCGGTGCCATTCGGCGCTGGAGCGCCCTCTGGAAGATCTCCGCCGAATCGACCCCGGAATACCTGAGGAGGTGGTTCATGGCAAGCACTTCGGCCACCACAGTGATGTTCTTCCCAGGGTTCAGGGGCACCGTCACATGGGGGAGAGATACGCCGAGGATCTCGGTCTCGTAGCTGTCGAGCCCGGTGCGGTCGTAGTGTGTCCCGTCGTCCCACTCCTCGAGTTCCACGATGACCTCGATCCGCTTCTGCTGGCGGATCGCGCGGATCCCGAAGAGCGCCCGGACATCGATGATGCCGATCCCGCGGATCTCCATATGATGGTGCTGGTTTTCGTGTCCCTTCCCGATCAGGACATCCTGGCCACGCCGGGACACGTGAACGAGGTCGTCGGCCACCAGCCGGTGCCCGCGCTTCACGAGGTCCAGGACGCACTCGCTCTTGCCGATTCCGCTCGCGCCGACGAAGAGGAGGCCCACGCCGTAGACGTCGGCGAGCGAGGCGTGCATGTAGCGGAAGGGCGCGAGGGCGAAGTGGAGGTAGGGCTTGAGCCTCCGGAAGAAGGCCTGCGTCGTGAGCGTTGTGCGGAAGAGCGGGACGCGGTGGGTGAGCGCGGCATCCAGCAGGTACTCCGGTACATCCTGTCCCTTCGTGACGAAGGCGGCCGGCACATCCAGCGAGAAGAAGGTGTGGACCCGCTCGTGGCAGGTCTCCACGGCGAGCGTGCCGAGGTACGTCATCTCGGTCTCGCCGAAAACCTGCATGCGGCCACTCGGGAAGTGCTCGACGAATCCGGCCAGCGCGAGTCCGGGACTCGCGACGTCCGGATCGGAGCAGACCCGGTCGAGGGTGACACCCGGTGTGAGGAGCTCAAGCGCGAAGGAGTCTCCGCGCGCCTCCACAAGCTCCTGAATCGTAAGCGACTGACCCACGAATCCGCGTTCTCCGTCCGCACCCTCGGGCCCTTCCGGCGGCCCCCGTGCCCGGCCGGGGAAGCTAGCCTGCCCGTCTGCGGGAGGCCACCACTCCCTCGAGGACGGATGTCCAGCGTGCGGATGCGCGTTCCCATGAGAGGGACACGGCAAACTCCCGGGCGGCCTCCCCCATCGCGCGACGCCCCCGGGCGTCCCGGAGAAGCTCACGCAACCGGCGCGCGAGGGCGGCGGTGTCGCCGTGTCTCACCAGGAACCCCGTCTTCCCGTCGATCACCGCGTCCCGGAGGCCCGGCGAATCGCTCGCGACCGTAGGGGTCCCGCAGGCCCCCGCCTCGAGGCAGGTGATGCCCCATCCCTCCTTGGCCGAGGTGAGGACGTGGATCCAAGAGCGCTGGAGGAGTGCCAGCTTCGTGGGTTCGTCCACGAATCCCAGGAATTCGACCGCGCCGGCCCCCAGTCCGAGGGTCCTCGCCCGCGCCTCAAGCGCCGGGCGCGCGTCGCCCGCGCCTGCGACGAGGAGCTTTGCCTCGCTGACCTCCCGCCGGAGGCCCGCGAGCGCCTCGAGAATGTGCTCCACGCACTTGTATCGCTTGAGCCGGCCCAGGTAGAGGAGCGTCGGCCTCTCGAAGCGCGACGCTTCCGGGCCGGGTACGTAGTGGTCGCTCTCCACCCCGTTCTCGATCACGCGGATGTTCCCGGGCGAGAAGCCCCGGGTGATGAGGTCGTCCCGGGTACTCTTGGAGACGGCCACGACCGGTGCCCTCCCATAGGCCAGCCGGAGGGGCCGCTCGAGAAGCCATGCCGCCGACGCCACGGGCAGGGAGGCGCCCTGGAACGCCGTCTTGCCGAAGAGGTGATGGACCAGGAGGATCGTCGGCTCCCCTGCCCAGCACGGGGTGAAGAGCGGCGCCTTGTTCAGGTCCTCGACGACGACGTCGATACGCATCCGCCTCGCAAGGCGCCTCGCAAGGCGCGGCGCGTGGAGGGGGTAGGTGAGGCGGCCGCCGACGCGGTACACCTCGATGCCGTCGATCATCGTCCGCGCCGGCGCCCCCGGCCAGCCGGAGGCGACAAGCCTCACATCAGTGCCCTGGCCGGCGAGCCTGCCGAATGTCGCGCGCAGGTGGACCTCCGCTCCTCCGGCCGCCGGATTGGCGGGGTCGAGCCAGTTCAGGACGAGAAGGCGCATCGTTCCCGCGCGGGGCGGGACGGGCCGGGCCCGGACACCGTCACGCCGTCCGGATCCGGAGGACCGCGTCCAGGATCCCGTTGACGAACCGGGGCGAGTCGGTGCCGCCATACTGCCCGGCGAGCCGGATCCCTTCCTGGATCGCGATGGCCGGGGAGAGTTCCGGCTCGTAGAGGATCTCGGAAGTGGCGAGGCGAAGGATGGACCGGTCGATCCTGGAGAGACGCTCGAGACGCCAGTTGTCCAAACATCCCTGGATGGTGCGGTCGATCTCGTCGAGGTGTGTATCGAGGCGCTCCACGTGCTCTCGGATCAGCGGGAGGCGGGAGGGCGAGATTCGCCGGTTCGTGTGCACCGCCCTCGCCGCCTCGTCGAGACACCGGTCTGCGCCCCGCGACTCCCAGAGGTAGAGGATGTGAACGACCCACGCCCGGGCCCTCATCCGGTCGATTCGCTCGCGGTGGCTGAGCGGCGCTCGGGCGAGCCCTCGGTTCACCTCTGGTCCGGGTCCGGCGTATCGAGGTCGGCGAAGAGGTTCGCCATCTCGAGAACCGAAAGCGCGGCCTCGAACCCCTTGTTGTCCTCCCCGGATCCGGCACGCTCGAGCGCCTGCGCGACGTTGTCCGTGGTCAGGACGCCGAACGCGAGGGGCACGCGCGCGGTGGCGGCGAGGTCGGCGAGCCCGCTCGTGGCGGCCGAGGCCACGTAGTCGAAGTGCGGCGTCGCCCCCCGGATGATGCACCCGAGCGCGACGATGCCCTCGACGTTCCCCTTCTCGATCACCTTCCGGCACGCGGCCCCCAGCTCGAAGGCACCCGGAACGCGTAGGACCTGGATATCGCCCGGCCGCACACCGTGCCCGATGAGTGCCTCGGCGGCACCCCGGACCAGGCGGGATGTGATGCCTTCATGAAACCGGGAGGCCACGAGCGCGAAGCGGAGGCCCTCCGCACGGAGGGGACCACTCAGCTCACGGACCCCACGGGGCGGCGCAACAGGGCGCGGGCCCGTCCCGACGGGATGCTTCATGGGAGGTGCCCGAGTTTCCGCCGCTTGGTGTCGAGGTAGCGCGCGTTATGACGGTTTGCCGGGATCTGGATGGGCTCGCGGCCGGCGATCTCAAGGCCGTAGCCCTCGAGTCCGACGATCTTCTTCGGGTTGTTCGTGAGCAGCCGGATCCGGCGCAGGCCGAGGTCCACGAGGATCTGCGCGCCGATACCGTAGTCGCGCAGATCCGGCTTGAACCCGAGGGTGAGGTTGGCCTCCACGGTGTCCTGGCCCTCCTCCTGGAGCCTGTAGGCCTGAAGCTTGTTGCCGAGGCCCATCCCGCGTCCCTCCTGCCTGAGGTAGACGACAGCCCCGAGCCCCTCCTCATCGATCCGCTGCATCGCCGACGCGAGCTGCTCCCCGCAGTCGCACCGCATGGAGCCGAAGACATCGCCGGTCAGGCACTCGGAGTGCATCCGGACGAGGACGTCGTCCGCTCCGGAGATCTCCCCCTTGACGAGTGCGACATGTTCCCGGTCGTCGATCTGGCTCTCGTAGCCGATGAGCCGGTAGTCGCCGTAGAACGTGGGGAGCGACACTTCCACGACGCGGTGGACGAGACGCTCCTTGGCGAGCCGGTAGGCGACGAGCTGGGCCACGGTAATGAACTTGAGCCCGTGGTCGCGGGCGAAATCCTCAAGCTCGGGCCTCCGGGCCATCGAGCCGTCCGGGTTCAGGATCTCGCATATGACGCCGACCGCAGGGAGACCTGCGAGCCTCGCAAGATCGACGGAGGCCTCCGTCTGCCCCACCCGGCGGAGAACACCGCCGGGCTGGGAACGGAGAGGGAAGATGTGCCCCGGCCTGCGCAGGTCGATGGGACGCGACTCCTGGTCGGCGAGGACCTGGATCGTGGTGGCCCGGTCGTGTGAGCTGATGCCGGTCGTGACGCCGAAGCGATGTTGCGCGTCCACCGACACCGTGAACGCGGTGCCCTGGGGGTCGGTGTTCCGGTCCGTCATGAGCGGGAGCTCGAGCGCGTCCGCGCGCTCCGGGGTGAGCGCCACACAGATGAGACCACGCCCGTGCTTCGCCATGAAATTCACATGGTCGGCCGTGATCTCCGAGGCGGCGCAGACGAGGTCCCCCTCGTTTTCCCGGTCCTCGTCGTCGGCCACGATGACCATCTTGCCGGCGCGGATCTCTTCGATCGCAGCGTCGATGGAGTCAAAGGCCACGGTCGCTCTCTCCGTCTCGGAAGCGCGGCACCGGTCCGTCGCCGGCCCGGGCGAGGAGCTTACCCACATATTTGCCGATCAGGTCCCCCTCGACATTCAGCGCATCCCCGCACCCGAGCCAGCGGAAATTCGTCACTTCCCATGTGTGGGGAATGATGGCGACCTGGATGCGGTCCGGGGGCTCGATCCGGCTGACTGTGAGGCTCACTCCGTTCAGGGCGATCGATCCGTGGAGAAGCGTCATGCTATGCACCCCACGGGGGATCGAAGCCTCGAGCATGCGGAGCCCCTCCTCGCCTCTGACACGGATCAGGCGTCCGATGCCATCCACATGCCCCTGAACGAGATGTCCGTCCACGCGCCCCCCGAACGCGAGTGGACGCTCCAGGTTCACCATGCGGCCCGCGCGGTACTCGCCGGCCACGGTCCGGGAGAGCGTGCTCGTGACCGCCTGCACGGTGAAGCTCTCGTCGGCAACGTCCACGGGCGTCAGGCAGGCGCCGTCGACGGCGATCGAGGAACCGGGTTTCGTCCCCAGGAGGAGCGCCGGAGGCGCGGCGATCCGGAAGCTCCTGAGCCCGCGACCCTCCTCCACATCCCGGACCTCGCCCACGGCCTCCACGATCCCAGTGAACATCAACCCTCCCCCGCGGGCTCTAGGACCGTCCAGAGGTCCGTCCCGAGACGTCTCGGCCTCTGAATCCACTCCCACCCGCCTCTCCCCCGGCGGGCGCCCGGCGGCAGGGGGGATCCTCCCTCTCCCCACCGGAAGGCGGGGACACCGGCCGGACCGAGCAGGCACGGTGCGAAGGCAAGATACGCGCGGTCGACGAGCCCCTCCCGGAAGAGCGAGCCCGCGAGCTGTCCGCCGCCCTCGCAAAGCAGCCGGCCGACACCGGATGCGCGGAGGCTTCCGAGAACTGCCGGGAGGGAGACACCCTCCCCGGGGCTGCTCTCCACCTCAGTCACCTTTCCCCCCGCCCGCTCGATCGAGCGCCGCCACCGCCCGGAACTCGCTGGTGTCGTATAGAATAACACATCGCCGTCTCCCTCCCGCAGGATTCTCGCACCTTCAGGGATCCTTCCGCCCGCGTCCAGTACCACGCGCCTGGGTGGACTCCGGGGGGTGACCTCGCCCCGGACCGTGAGCAGGGGGTCGTCGACGAGTGCCGTCCGTGTCCCTACCAGGATCGCGTCGAACCCCGCGCGAAGCCGGTGCACGCAGGCGTACACATCCCTCCCCGTAAGCTGCGTCCGCGCGCCCTCCGCTCGAGAGATCCGCCCGTCGAGCGAAACCGCCAGCTTCAGAGCGGTCCAGGGGCGCCCCGGTTCTGCGTGAAAAAAACCCGGGTTTAGGATCCGTGCCTCGCGGGGCGTGAGCATCGGTCCCTCCACCCGGATCCCCGCGGTGCGGAGCTCCTCTCCGCCGCCGCCCGCATCGGATCCCGGATCGCTGGCACCGTACACCACACGGCGGATGCCCGCCTCGACGAGGGCCCGCGTGCAGGGCGGGGTCTTCCCGTAGTGGCGGCAGGGCTCGAGGCTCACATACGCCGTGGCTCCCCTCGCCCGGCCACCGGCATCCGCGAGCGCGGCGCGTTCGGCGTGCGGCCCGCCGTACTCGGCGTGCCACCCCTCGCCCACCGTCTCGCCGTCTCGGACGATCACGCACCCGACCATGGGGTTGGGTTCGACACGCCCCCATCCCCTGGCGCCGAGCCGGATGGCGCGCTCGAGGAAGCGCCTGTCGGTAGCGGGAAGGTCGGTCCGGGCGCTGGCGTCCCGTCCCTCATCTCGCGGGCAGAGGGGCGGAACGAGCATCGATAGCGTCAGTAGAGGAGGCGCATGGTGAAGGCGCCCTGGAGTTCCCGGTCCCCCGGCCGGAAGGGACCAGTTCCCTCGAGGCTGCTCGCGGGGGTGGCTGCCTGTGTCCAGGTCACCTCTGCAGCCACCTGTGTCACCACCCATGTGTAATTGAGCCCGGCAAAGAGGTAGCGGCGCTCGAGCGAGAGATCGTGGGACCGGGTGGCGGCGACCTCCTCCCGGTCCCCTTCCGCGGCAAGGCGCGCCTCGATCCTCCCCGCACCCCGGTAGAGATCCCACCCGATCCCGGCGGAGAGTCCCACAGGCCAGAGGTCCTTGCCCACGATCGCCCGGAACGAGGTAACGGCCGGCTCAATCTCCACCCACGCACCGGGTTCCTCCTCCGTACCGTAACGGAGCGCTCCCGCCCGGTCGTGCGTGGCCGAGATGGTAACCCCTGGCAGCGAGAACGACTCACGGAAGACGCCGATCCGCAGACCACCTCCCCAGCCGAGAGCCGAGCCCGGACCGACCGGGGAGTCCGGCACGCGAACCCACCTGGCGCCGGCAACGGCATCAACTGCGAGGATTCCGCCCACGCCCGTGACCGCCGAGAACCCGTCGAAGACACCGACAACGGCGGTGGCTCGCCCGCCCGCGAGGACACTCTGTTCCTCCGTGGCGGTGCCGCCCGCAGTATAGGAGAGGCCCGGGTGGGAGAAGCTCGCCCAGGTTGCACCCAGGTCGACGATTATCCGTGGAGAACCCGGAAGGCGTCGCCCGACCGTGCTGGGGCTCGCCGGGAGCGCGCCTCCGCCGGTCATCAGGAGTCCTGTGCCGGCGTGAAGCGCCCGGAGCGCGAGCGCCCCGTCACGGCAGATCCCTTGGAGGAGAGGACCTGCCTCCGATTCGCACTCGGCCGAGATCTGCGCGACCGAATCCTGCGCGCTTCCGGGTCGGGGAAGGGCGGCACCGAGCGCGAATGCCGCGGCCGCGGCCGCCACCGAGACGCCGTGGGGAATCCGTCTAGACAAGGCGAACGCCCTCGCCCTCACATACGACCCCGAGCTCCCACGCGCCTTCACCCGCAGCGTCAAGGCGGGAGAGCACACCGGCCGCCTCCTCCGGGCGGGTGATCACCACCATACCGACCCCCATGTTGAAGACGCGGAACATCTCCGGCTCACGAACCGATCCGAGCGCCTGCAGGGAGCGGAAGAGGCGGGGAACCTGCCACGAGTTCCGTCGCACCTCGGCACCGAGACCGGCGGGAAGCGAGCGCGGGATATTGCCCGGCATCCCCCCACCTGTGATGTGGGCAAGTGCGCTCACGCTGCCGGCCTCGATCTCCGCGCTCAACACTCCAGCGTAGCTGCGGTGGATCTTCAGGAGCGCATCGCCGACCGTCTCCCCCAAGCCGGGCACGGGGTCGTCGACTTCGAGGCCCGCGGCCTCGAGGAGGATCCGCCGGGCGAGTGAGTAGCCGTTCGTATGGAGACCGCTTGACGGAAGGCCGATGAGAACGTCACCGGCCCGCACCTCCGATCCGTCGAGAATGCGTCCGCGCTCCACGATCCCCACGATGAAGCCCGCAAGATCGTACTCTCCCGCACCGTAGAAGCCGGGCATCTGGGCCGTCTCCCCTCCGAGGAGCGCGATCCCGTTCTGCCTGCATCCCTCCGCCACGCCGGCGACGATCTGGTGGACGACCCCCTCCTCCAGCTTGCCGGTGGCCAGATAGTCCAGAAAGAAGAGCGGAGTTGCACCTTGGACCAGGATGTCGTTGACGCAGTGGTTGACGAGGTCCTGGCCAACCGTGCCGTGGTCACCGGAAAGGAAAGCGAGCTTGAGCTTCGTACCCACCCCATCGGCGGAGGAGACGAGGACCGGATCGGCGATGTCCGGCGGAACCCGGTAGAGACTGCCGAAGAGGCCGGCGTCGGAGAGGGTGTGGCGATCTTTCGTTGCCGCGATCAGCGCCTTCATCCCCTCCTTGTCGGCGTGCGCACGGTCGAGATCCACCCCGGCGGACCGATAGTCCATCCCCTTGCTGCCAGACATGCTCCCTCCTACCTGGCGTGCCGATCGAACCGGACCCCCACGGCACCGTCACGATGTGCATGAATAACTGATATGAGAGAGTGCAAAAACTCCCGCGGCACCCCTGCGCCGGTTCCCGCAGTCATATTGTCGCGCGCCGGGGCTCGGAGCGCTGGGGCGCTCTGCCACACCACCGGTCCAATCCGGTTCCCTCCTGAGGCGGGGCTTCGTGCGTCGGCGTCTCCCGATGACTCTAACTTTCTGTACCGGAAAGCGATCGCTTTCGTCGACTCCAGATGGTCGAGGGTTCTCCCTGTCTCGGGCGCACTCGTGAGACGAACGGGGATGGTGGGAAAGCGCGTGCTCGGTGGGTGATGTCACGGTAACCTGACCGGGCAGGGCCGACGGCACGCGTCCGTGACGACACCGGGGGGATCGGTCACTCGCCCGCGAAGCGCTCCACCGCGGTATCCGCGGCCCGGTCATGAGCCTGCCACCGGTCGTAGGCCATCTGCATGCCCCGCCACGTCCCGGGCGTCGAGCCGAAGGCCTCTGACATCCGGACCGCGATCTCCACGGAGATCCCCGCACGGCCCTTCACCAGCTCCGACAGCGCCCGGCGAGAGACGCCGAGCCCCCTGGCTGCCCGGGTCACGGTCAGACCCAGGGGTTCGAGGCACTGCCGCTCTACCGTCCCACCCGGATGCGGTGGGTTCTGCATGGCCATGAGCAGTCTGTTCCCGGGCGCCTGGGTGATCACATCGGTTGACGCGCCGTACCCGTAGCGGAAGGATACGTGCCCGTTGGCGGACGGCGGAACCCCGATACTCCTCATCAGCATCCCGGTGATCGTGGTCAATCGGAAGCCCGCGGGCTCCTGGTCTCCAGCCCGGGGATTGAACGATACGGCGAACACCTCATTCGGCCGGTCCCGCAGAAGATCCGAATTCACACTGGGTCGGAGGGGTCATGACGAGGTGGCACGGGCTGATCCTCCGGCCTCTCCCGCCTACGGCTCGGATCGCACCGGCAGCGGCGCGCGGATCGTCGACGCGGATGAAGCGGGGGACGTCAGCTCACGCTCCGAGAGCCTGGTCCCTCCGCGCCATTGTCGGGAGCTGGCCGCTCCATCCGCTCCGGGGCCTCGACTCCGAGTAGCGTGAGCCCGTTCCGGAGCACGATCCGAGCCGCGTTTGTCAGGACGAGGCGGGCGCTGCGAACCGCGGGATCATCGATCAGGACGCGGAGGCCGGGGTCGCGCGTCGGGTTGCCTGCATGGTACCAGGAGTTCACCGCGCCGGCTGCCTTTTCCAGGTAGTCACAGACGAGGTGGGGAGACCGGCCTGCCGCAGCGCGCGCAACCACTCCGGGAAACTCGGTGAGGACTCGGATCACCTCGCGTTCGATCGGGTGCCGGAGCTCCGAGAGCGACGCCGCACCCGCCGGGATGGGGATCTCCGGCATACCGCTTCTGCGGAGGATCGAGCAGAGTCGCGCATGCGCGTACTTCACCTTGTAGACGGGGTTACGGTCCGATTGGTCGAGGGCCGAGTCAAGATCGAAGACCAGATGGGCGTCCGGCCTCCGCATGAGAAAGAAGTAGCGGGTGACATCGGCCCCTACCATGTCGACGAGATCCCGGAGCGTCACGTAGTCGCCGGAGCGTTTCGAGAATCTGACCTCCCGACCGTCACGCTCCACCGCGACCATCTGGTGGATCACATATTCCGGATAGTCGGTCGGTAGGCCCAGCGCCTGGAGGCCGGCCCGCATCCTCGCGATCGTTCCGTGGTGGTCCGACCCCTGGACGTTGATCGCGTGCGCGAAGCCCCGCTCCCACTTCGTCATATGATAGGCGACATCAGGGAGAAAATAGGTGGCCGTCCCGTCGGACTTGATCATGACCCGGTCCTTCTGGTCCCCGAACTGCGTGGTGCGCAGCCAGACCGCCCCCTCCTCCTCGAACACGAACCCGGTCTCCCGGAGTGCGGTGACGGTCTCGTCGACGCGCCCGTCGCCGTAGAGTGACGACTCGAGGAAGTACCTGTCGAAGCGGACCCGGAAGGCGTGGAGATCGCGGTCCTGCTCGGCCCTCAGGCGCGAAACCGCAAAACGCTGCATAGCGTCGAGCGCCTCGGCCCGTGGCGCACCGAGCCACCGGTCCCCATCCCTCTCGGCGAGCTCCGCCGCCAGTGCGACAATCGTCGTCCCCCGGTAGCCCCCCTCGGGGAGCTCGGCCTTCTGGCCAAAATGCTGTGCGTAGCGCGCGGCGAGGCTTTGGGCGAGCCGCTCGATCTGGCGCCCTGCGTCGTTGTAGTAGAACTCCCGGTACGGCGTCCACCCCGTCCACTCGAGGAGGGACGCGATCGCGTCGCCGAGCGCGGCCTGCCGTCCGTGTCCCGCATGGAGGAGTCCAGTCGGGTTCGCGGAAACGAACTCGACCATCACCGCCGTCCCGCCGCCCTCCCGAGAGCGGCCGTACCCCCTGCCGGATCTCAGGATCTCGACGAGTCCCGCCCCGACTGCCTCCGTCGACAGCCGGATATTCAGGAAGCCGGGACCGGCAACCTCGGCGGCCCCGATGCCGCCGCCGAGCTCAATCCCGTCGGCTATGGCCTGCGCGATCTCGCGAGGGGGGCGCCGGAGGCTCCGCGCCAGCGTCATCGCGACATTCGTTGCGTAGTCGCCGTGGCTTGGATCCTTCGGGCGTTCGACGTGGATCCGGTCGAGCTCGATATCGAGCCGTGAGAGGGCCCGCCTGAGGGCGGCGACTACGAGTTCGCGGGACACAGCGGTCAGTCACTCCCCTTGGCGGATCCTGCCGATTGCCCGGAGCCTCGCCCCCCCGCGTTGGCCGGAGCAGCCGCACCCTTCCCACGCCCGTCACCCGATGGGGCCTTAGCACCTCCCGGGTCGCCCTCTTTCTTCGAACCGGATGTCCCGGATCGAGCGGACTTCTCGGCCTCGGCCGCCTTCCGGTAGCTCTCGGACCTATAGTCCGTGATGTAGAAACCCTCGCCCTTGAAGAGGAATCCCGCACCCGCCGAGAGGATCCGTCCCGCGCGCGCGCCACAGGTCGGGCACTCCGCGACGGGTTCGTCGGACATGCGCTGGAAGCGTTCGAAGGTGTGACCGTCCGGGCATCGGTAGTCGTAGGTCGGCATGGGCAGATTCGCGGCAGCTCGGGGCGGGCGGACGCTCCCCTCGGGATGGCTGCTCTCCCGGGGGGGTTCCGTTGACGTGGGTAAGTTAACGATCCGCCCGGGTGGTTGAAGGCGGTCGGGCGGCCGCTTCGTCGGGAGCGTAGCGGCCCCATGTCTCTCCAAGCGCGCCGGAAATCTCGCCGACCGTCGCCAGCGACCGTACGGCATCGAGGATGGCCGGCATGAGATTCCCATCACTCCGGGCCGCGCGGGAAAGTCGGTCGAGGGATTCCGCGACCGCCGGGACGCGGCGGCGGCGGCGGAGCCGCTGCACGGCGTCGCCCTGTTCCCGTTCCAGACCCGAGTAGTCTATCGCGGCGGCCGGGCGCTGCTGCAGTTCGGTGTCCTCGAAGCGATTCACACCCACGACGATGCGGTCGCCGGCCTCAACCTGTTTCTGCCTCTCGTACGCCGCGCGCTGGATCTCGGACCGCATATAGTTCACGGCTCGGCTCGCACCGCCGCGAGCCATGATCTCGCCGATCTGGCGGCGTGCTTCCACCTCGATCCGGTCCGTGAGCGCCTCGACGAAGTGACTCCCCCCGAGCGGATCCGCGGTGCGTGCCGCTCCCGACTCGTACGCGAGGATCTGCTGGGTCCGAAGCGCGGTGTGTGCTGCCTCTTCCGAGGGGAGTGCGAGCGCCTCGTCGAACCCGTCGGTGTGAAGGGACTGCGTTCCGCCGAGGACCGCCGAGAGCGCCTGGATCGTGACCCGTACGATGTTGTTGAGAGGCTGCTGCGCGGTGAGAGTCGAGCCCCCGGTCTGCGTATGGAAACGGAGTCTGCACGCAGGGTCCGGGGCCCTGTAGCGCGCCCGCATCTCCATGGCCCAGAGGCGGCGGGCGGCACGGAACTTGGCGATCTCCTCGAAGAAGTCGTCGTGCGCGGCGAAGAAGAAGGAGAGACGGCCTCCGAAGTCGGCTACCGGGAGCCCGGCAGCGACGGCCCGGTCCACGTACTCAAGTCCGTTCGCGAGGGTGAATGCGAGCTCCTGCGGGGCGGTTGCCCCCGCCTCGCGCATGTGGTAGCCCGAGATCGAAATCGGGTTGAAGCGGGGGGCGTGTTCCGTGCAGAAGCCAATCAGGTCCGTCGTGAGCCTGAGCGAGGGCTTGATCGGGAAGATGTAGGTCCCCCGCGAAACGTACTCCTTCAGGATGTCGTTCTGGACGGTGCCGGAAAGGCGTCTCCGGGGGACGCCACGCTCTTCCGCCACTGCAATGTACATCGCCAGGAGGATCGCGGCCGTCGCGTTGATCGTCATCGACGTCGAGACGGTGCCGAGATCGATCTCGTCGAAAAGGAGCCGCATGTCTTCGAGAGAGTCGACCGCAACCCCTGCGCGCCCGACCTCCCCCTCTGCGCGCCGGTCATCCGAATCGTAGCCCATCTGCGTCGGGAGATCGAAGGCGACCGAGAGACCGGTCTGTCCGTGCCCGAGGAGGTAGCGGTACCGTGCGTTCGTCTCCCGCGCCGTGCCGAACCCGGCGTACTGCCGCATCGTCCAGAGCCGCTCCCGGTACATCTCCGGATGAATGCCCCGGGTAAAGGGGAAGTGTCCCGGCGGGGGATCGCGGCCCGGATAGACTGCCGCGACTGGGAGCCCCGAATCCGTATGCGCGTCCCGGCTCACCCGCCGCCCTCCGGATCCTCGAACGTCACGAGCAGCTGCCCTTTCTCGACA
Organism: uncultured Gemmatimonadaceae bacterium; assembly: GCA_964532325.1. Lineage (GTDB taxonomy): Bacteria > Gemmatimonadota > Gemmatimonadetes > Longimicrobiales > Gaopeijiaceae > JAAXGI01. The sequence continues at coordinate 27,520 of CAZHGS010000008.1, forward strand.
GGATCGCCGGCCGCCACGAGGACACCGGCGACGCGGACCCGCGACTTCGCCACGAGTTCGTTTTCCATCTTCATCGCATCCAGGGTGACGAGTCCCGAACCCGGCTCGACGACATCTCCGGGTGATACCCCGATCCGCACGACGAGACCCGGCATCGGCGCCCGGAGCACCCGGTGTCCGTCGTGTCCGACCCCGCTCGGGCGGGCTCCTTCCGCCGAGCCCCTTCCGGCATCCCGTACGTGGACGTCATGGTGTGCGCAGCCGATCCGAATGCGCCACCGTCCCTCCCCCTCCCGCTGGGCAACGACCCGGAGCCGGCGGTGGCCGATCCTCGCGACGTGGATCCCGGCTTCGGACGCCGGAGAGAGCTCGATGTCGAGCGGCTCGCCGTCGACCCGGAGGCCGCGCTCGTCGAGATCGATCCGGAAGATGCGCCCGGCCACTTGGACGGACCACGGTCCTCGTCCGGCGGGTGCCGGCGGATGCGGCGGGAGAGGTGCCAACTCAGACGACCTGCTGCAAGACGGCGACCGTTTCCACCGCCGACGTCTGGGGAAAGAGGTCGAATCCGTGCAGCCCCACGATGTGGTAGCCCCGGCCCAAGCGACGAATATCCCGTGCCAGCGTGGCCGGATCGCAGCTCGCGTAGATGATCCGCAGTGGCTCCGCTTCGCCGAGTGCCTCCATGACACCGTTGCGCGCACCGATCCGCGGCGGATTCAGGATCACGACGTCTGACGGGAGCGCATCCTGCAGCCGCTCCTCAACCGTCCCGACGAGGTGTAGGAATCGCCCCTCCGGTATTCTCCTCGCCATCCGTGCGGTGCCCGGATCCTCGTCGATCGCAACCACCTGCGCCCCGGCTCGGGCGAGCCGGCGCCCGACTCCCCCATAGCCCGAGTACGCATCCAGGACCCGCTTTCCGTTGACCCTTCCGGCCAGCCGGAGAACCTCGCCCTGGAGCGCGGCAGCGCCCTCGCGGCTTGCCTGCAGGAAGACGTCCGGCCCGATGTCGAGATCCTCTCCGTGCCAGCGGTCGCGGAGAATTGCTGCGCCCGCGAGGAGCCTCGGAGCACCGCTCTGGCTGCGGGGTCGGTGCCAGATCGACACGAGACCCGGCACGTGCCGGCGGAGGTGGTTCGGATCTCCCCTTCCCCTTCCGCCCTCGACCACGAGCATAACTTCGCCGGCCGCCGAGCCACGGAGCGTGAGTCGAAGCGTGCGGCCGGCCGGAAGCTTCCGTGCCCCGGTTCCCCACGCGCTCCGGAGCGCGTCCCAAGCGACGGCGACCGGTGATTCGGGAAGGAGGCAGCGCCCGTCCACGTCGATGATCTCGGTCGGGCGTTCGAGCCGGCGAAATCCCGCCAGGACCCTCCCGCCCGACAGCCGGACGAGTCCTAGCGTGATGCGGTTCCGGTATCGAGTCCCCCTCGGGGCAGGATGCATGGTGAGCGGGGGAAGCGAACTCTGCCCGCCGATCCGCGTGAGCGCATCCGTGACCATGCGGCCCTTGGCGGCGAGCTGCTCGGCGTAGCCCAGGTGCTGGAGCGCGCATCCGCCGCAGCGATCGAAGTAGGGGCAGGGGGCCTCGCGTCGCCCCTCCGCACGGCTCCGTACCTCGAGAAGCCTCGCTCGAAGCCACCGGGGCCTCGCGCGCACCACCTCCACGACGGCGAGGTCGCCGGGGGCGGTTCTCGGGACGAACACGACCTGGCCGCCGGGCGCCCGCCCGACGCCGGCGCCGTCGGAGCCGATCGCGTCGATACTGACCTCGAGCCGGGTCCCCGGGACGACGGACGGCGTGACGGCGCCCGAACCCGCGGCGCGGCGCGCGGTCACCAGCGCGACCGCCTCCCCGGTCCCGGCGCGTTCCTCCACGCCGATCCACCGGTCCGAATGCGCTGCGGTGCGGCGGCGGCCCGCCTCCCGGCCTCGAGAAGTACAGAAACCGCGGCCGCAAGCGTCCCGCTCCCCGTACTCGCGTCGGCACCGAGGAGTCCGGGATGCTCCTCCAGGTAGCGCGTCGAGAGCCTGCCCGCCCGGAAATCGGGTTCGTCCATGACCGCACGGTGAAACGCCCGCGTGGTGGTCACCCCATCGACCACGAGCTCATCGAGCGCGCCGGCCATCCGCGCGATCGCGTCCCGGCGCGTCGGTCCGTGAGCCACGAGCTTCCCGAGCAGGGAGTCGTAGTGCAGGCCGACCTCAGTCCCGGCCAGGACTCCCCCGTCCCACCGGATCCCCGGTCCGGAAGGAATCTCGAGATCGCGTACCGTGCCGGCCGATGGGAGAAAGCCGTCGGGGGCCGACTCCGCCGTGATCCGGCACTCGATCGCGTGCCCTCGCACTCCGATGTCGGCGGCGCGGATGGGGAGCGCTTCGCCTCCCGCCACCTGGATCTGGAGCTGCACGAGATCCGTCCCGGTGATGCACTCCGTCACCGGGTGCTCGACCTGGATGCGCGTGTTCATCTCGAGGAAGTAGAAGTCACCGCCCTCGACGAGGAACTCGACCGTCCCGGCCCCGCGGTAGGCGATGGTCTCCGCAGCGCGGAGGGCCGCGCCGCGCAGCCGCGCGCCGGTCGCCGGTTCGAGGGCGGGAGCCGGTGCTTCCTCGATCAGCTTCTGATGTCGCCGCTGGATCGAGCATTCGCGCTCGCCGAAGTGAAGCGCACTCCCCCGCCCATCGCCGAACACCTGCACCTCGATGTGCCGCGGACGCTCGAGGTAGCGTTCGAGGTAGAGCCGGCCGTCCCCGAAAGCGGCGGCGGCTTCCCGGCGTGACGCCTCGAGCGCGTTCGCGAGTCCCCCGGGACCGTCCACGACGCGCATGCCCATCCCTCCTCCGCCGGCCACGGCCTTGACCAGGAGGGGAAATCCGATTTGGCTCGCGGCGTCGAGTGCATCCGTTCCGTCGTCGGCGAGCGGATGCGAACCCGGGATCGTGGGAATCCCGGCCGCCGCCATGGTTTTCCTGGCCCTCGCCTTGTCGCCCATGGCCGCAACCGTCGCGGGTTCGGGTCCGATGAAGATCAGCCCGGCGTCCTCGACGGCCCGCGCAAAGCCCGCATCCTCGGCGAGAAATCCGTAGCCGGGGTGGACGGCGTCCGCTCCGCTCGCCCGTGCGGCACGAAGGATCCGGTCGGTGCGGAGGTAGCTCTTTCCAGGGGGAGCCGCGCCGATCCGGTGGGCCTCGTCGGCGAGGAAGACATGTGGAGCGGTCCGGTCGGCGTCCGAATAGACTGCGACCGCGCGGATGCCGAGCGCCCGGCACGCGCGGATCACGCGAACCGCGATCTCGCCCCGATTCGCGACAAGCGCGGTGCGGATCACACTGCACCCCCTGGCTCCGGCGGACCTGCGGCGGCGCGGCACACATCCATCCTGACGTCCCGGCCCCTCCGCGATGGGTTCTCCGACACCGGATCCGCTCCCGGGCTAGAGCGGGATGCTGCCGTGTTTCTTCGGCGGATTCGTGTCGCGCTTGTCCCGGAGCATGTCGAGTCCGGAGACGAGCCGTTCGCGCGTCTCACGGGGATCGATGACGTCATCGACATAGCCCCGGGCTGCCGCGATGTACGGATGCGCGAACTTATCGCGATACCGCCCGATCAGGCGCCGTGCCGCGGCCTCCGGATCGCTCGCGGCCGCGATCTCCTTCCGGAAGAGGATCTGGGCAGCCCCTTCTGGACCCATGACCGCGATCTCGGCCGACGGCCATGCGTAGCAGAGGTCACCGCGAATGTGCCGCGAGTTCATCACATCGTAGGCACCACCGTACGCCTTCCGCGTGATCACGGTCAGGCGCGGCACGGTCGCCTCGGCGAAGGCGTAGAGGAGCTTCGCCCCCGCACGAATGATGCCTCCGTGCTCCTGGGCCACCCCGGGCATGAATCCCGGCACATCCTCGAAGACGACCAGCGGGATGTTGAATGCGTCGCAGAACCGGACGAACCGGGCACCCTTGACCGAGGCATCGATATCGAGGACCCCGGCGAGGACGGCCGGCTGATTGCCGACCACCCCGACAGCGTGGCCACCCAGGTGCGCGAAGCCCACCAGGAGGTTCTCGGCGAAGCGTGCATGCACCTCCGTGAACCGGCCGCCGTCGACTACGCGCCCGATCACGTCCCTCATGTCGTACGGCTGATGCGGGCCCTCGGGTATGACGTCCAGGAGTGTTTCGGTCCCTTCGGGCGGTGCGTCGCCCGGTCCGCGGTCCGGCGCGGAGGCGTTGTTCTGCGGGACATAGGAGAGAAGCGCACGGACCGCCGCCAGCGCCTCGGCCTCGGTCTCGTGGACAAAGTGCGCAACACCGGATGTGGATCCGTGGATGTCCGCGCCGCCGAGCTTCTCCATGTCGATCTCTTCGCGGGTCACCGTCTTCAGAACGCCGGGGCCCGTCACGAACATGTAGCTCGTGCCGCGCACCATGAAGACGAAGTCGGTGAGGGCGGGCGAGTAGACCGCTCCCCCGGCGCAGGGACCCAGGATCACCGAGATCTGGGGCACGACGCCCGACGACATGGTGTTGCGCAGGAAGATGTCGGCGTAGCCGGCAAGCGAGACGACGCCTTCCTGGATCCGGGCACCGCCCGAGTCAGCCAGCCCGATGACCGGTGCGCCGTTCTTGAGCGCCAGATCCTGGATCTTGACGATCTTCTCCGCGTGGCTCTCCGAGAGTGAGCCACCAAAGACCGTCGCGTCCTGGGAGTAGACGAAGACGAGCCGGCCGGAAACGGTCCCGTACCCGGTGACGACGCCGTCGCCGAGGATCCGGTTTTCATCGAGTCCGAAGTCGTGCGACCGGTGCGTCACGAAGCGATCGAGCTCGACGAAGGAATCCTCGTCGAGAAGGACGCCGAGGCGCTCCCTCGCCGTAAGCTTGCCGCGCGACCGGTGCGCGGCTGCGCGCTCCTCGCCGCCGCCCAGGAGACTCTCGTTCCGGAGCCGCTCGAGTTCGTCGAGCCGTTTCCTCATCGCGATGCGGTGCCAGGAGGCCGGAGGGCACCGCCGCGGCGGCCGGAGAGGGGACCGGGCACGGGCGCGGGGCGCCTACGGGTCAAGGAGAACGAGGGAGCTGTTCTCGATCCGGACCGGGACGAACGAGCGGCGGATCCGGCCGTCGGCCACCGAGATCAGGCCCGTGGCACCGGCATAGCCGACAATCGCCTCGAGGCTCGCAGCGGTGGCGGCGGGGTCGCCGCCACCGGCGCGGGCTGCGCGGAGGAGGAGCCGCGCGGCGTCATACCCGAGGGCGGCCGTGGGGGAGCGGAGACTCTGCTGGAAATGCTCCTCGTATGCCTGGACGAACATCTGCCACCCCGGCCCGAACGCGCCCGCCTCGGCCCAGCTCGTCACCGAGAACACACCCTCGGTGCTTCGCGCCTGGACGTTCTGTAGCACGCTTTCCGATGTCCACGACTGGCTCCCGAAGATCCTGATTCCCGGGATCCCGTCGACCCCGTAGAAGGCGACCTGCGGTGCCAGAAGCTCGACGTCCCCGGGCGGGAGGATGAGAACGAGGCCTTCGGGCTGCAACTCCCGGACCTCGCGCATCTGGGCCGCAAACCCCGTGGATCCGGGGGGAAATGTGATCACTCTCACGATCCGTCCGCCGCCGCTACGGTAGGCCTCCGAGAACCACACGAACTCTTCGTGCATCTCGGGAGAGTCCGTATGCATGACGACCGCAGTTCCGACCCCGCGCGAGAGGACGAGCTCCGCGAGCGCGGCACCGGCATTGGGATCGATCCCGTTCAGCGAGTACACGCCGGAGACGCCCTGGGGGATCAGCCGCGCCGTCGGGCTCACCAGGGGGATGGAGGTGGAGCGGGCGCGCGCCGCCGCCAGGATCTCGCTCTCCTGGAGGGGGCCGATCACGCCTGCCGCACCGTCGCCCTCGAACTGCCTGACAGCGGCTTCGACCTCGTCAGAGCCCGCCGCGTCGTCGACGGACACCAATCGGGCCGGGCGCGCGAACTCTCCCTCCTCGACGGCCATCGCGACTTCCACTCCCTCGGCGATCTCGCGCGCGATCCGGCTCAGGGCCGGTGAGCCGAACACGGGGAGGATGGCTCCGATCGTTCCCGCGACATCGACCGACTCGGGTACCGTTCCGTTCACGACGTCCAACGCGCGCGCCGCGGTCGATGCGTTCGGTGAGAGGTCGAGCGCCTCGCCCGCGATGGCCCGTGCCGCGTCTTCCTCTCCTGCCAGGAAGCGGCGCACCGCGAGTTCCGCCAGGAAGACCGGAAGGACGCGGGGATGACGGGGAGCTTCGGCCGTCAGGTCGCGGAGCTCCGCGCTTCCGAGCTGCGGTGCCCAGATCGCGGCAAGATCCTCCGACCGGGCCAGTTCGGCCTCGCCCGCATCAGGAGGAATGTCGAACAGCGCCTCGAGCCCGCCTGGAAGTCCACCCTCGCGCCTGATCTCGGCGCGGAGGAGATACCCCCTCCCGGCGGCCTCCGGATCGTCCGGAACGAGCGCTACGTAGGAGTTCGCGGCGGCCTCAGCCTCCCCGAACTCCCCCAGGTCGCGAAGTGCCGCCGCCCGGAGAAGGACGGCGCGCGAGGATCCGGGAACGGTGCTGAACCGGGTCTCGGCCTCAAGCGCGAGATCCAGCGCCCCGGCGGGATCCCCTGCCTCGAAGAGGCGTTCGGCTTCGAGGATGATCCCGGCGAGGGCTCCTGCCTCGGCGGCTGTGTAGGCTCCGTCCCGGATCGCCGCGCCGGTGAGGCCCACCCCGGCCGGCGGCGGTGCCGGCATGCCGGTGCTCGCGCAGCCGGCGGCCGCGGCGGCGAGAACGATGCATGCCGCCGCCAGACACCGATCGTTCACCCGTGCGCTGGAATCCCTTCGCATCTCCCCCAAGCCATCCGGAGGCTCGCCGCGCGCGCTCCCCTCTCCTCCCGGTCCTCCAGCATGCGTTGCCGGGCCCCGCCCCGGCGACCCTGAGCTCCTCCAGCCGGGAGCACGGCTTCGTCTGCCGGGAGAGTCTCTGCGCTGCCGGCCCCGTCCGGGCTCAGGCCTCCGGTTCGTCTTCCGCGTCCGCCGTGGCGAGCCTCTCGGGACGTGTGGTCATCTCAAGCACGATCCGCCGGTTCCCCGCATCCGAGTCGAGAACCTTGAGATCCACCTCGACCCCGGCCGCGAAGTACTCGGCCAGACGGTCCGTATTGTCGACCGCAGTGTGCGAGGCCGGCACAAAGCCTTCGATATTGTCGCCGAGATCCACGACCACCCCATTGTCCTGGAGCCGGACGACCCTGCCGTGCGGTTCCACTCCGGGTGCGAACCGCTCCACGATGCGGGGCCAAGGATCATCCTGCAGCTGCTTGACCCCGAGCGAGATACGTTTCTGGTCCGCGTCGATGTCGAGGACCATGACCTCGACTTCGTCGCCCTTCTCCAAGATCTCCGACGGGTGTTCGACCCGCTTCGTCCAGCTCATGTCGGAGACGTGCACGAGCCCGTCGATCCCGGGTTCGATCTCGACGAAGGCCCCAAACGAGGTGAGATTGCGGACTGTGCCGACGATCCGGGTTCCCGTCGGATGCTGCATCGGGAGCGAGAGCCACGGATCCTCCTGGATCTGCTTCATTCCGAGCGAGATCTTCTCCTCGCGCGGATCGACCTTGAGGACGACCGTCTCGATCTCGTCCCCGATCGTGACGAGTTTCGACGGATGGCGAACATTGCGGGTCCAGGACATCTCCGATATGTGCACGAGCCCCTCGACGCCCTTCTCGAGCTCCACGAACGCCCCGTAGTTCGTGATCGACACGACGCGTCCCCGGACCCGCGAGCCGACCGGGTACTTCTTGTCGATATCCGTCCACGGGTAGGGGAGGAGTTGCTTGAGCCCCAGCGAGATCCGCTCCCGCTTCCAGTCGATGTCTAGGACCTTCACGTCAACGGCCTCGCCGATATCGACCACTTCCGAGGGGTGTCCGACACGGCCCCACGACATGTCCGTGATGTGGAGAAGGCCGTCGAGTCCACCGAGGTCGATGAAGGCGCCGAAGTCGGTGATGTTCTTGACGAGCCCCTCGCGCACCTGGCCAACGAGCAGCTCCTTGACGAGGTTCGCCTTCTTCGCTGCCCGTTCGGCTTCGAGGATCACCCTGCGGGACACCACGATGTTGCGGCGCCTCTTGTTCAGCTTGATGATCTTGAACTGGTAGGTCTCGCCGATGAGATCCTCGATATGGGGGACCCTCCGTAGCGCGATCTGGGAGCCGGGGAGGAAGGCGTCGACCCCCATCAGGTCCACGGTGACGCCGCCCTTGATCTTGCGGGCCAGGGTACCGGTGACAGGGAGATCCGCCTCGTAGGCTTCCTTGATCCGTTCCCAGACGCGGAGGAAATCGGCCTTCCGCTTCGAGAGGACAACGACACCGTCATCGTCCTCGAGGCTCTCGAGGAGGACCTCGACCTGGTCGCCCGGCGAGAGCCCGGAGGGCTCCTTGAACTCCTCGAGCGGTACGGCGCCCTCGCTCTTGAATCCGAACTCGAGGATCACCGAGGCGTCGGTGAGGGAGAGGATACGCGCGGTGACGATCTCGCCTTCCCTCGCGTCCTGCATGTCGCCCCCGAACTCTTCGAGCATTGCCTCGAAGTCGTCCCGGGTGACGTCCATCTCCTCCTCTCCGTACGGATCGTGAAGGAGCTCGGGGGAGATCCGTGTGTGGAGCGCCTCTCCGGTCTCGCCGGCTGGTTCGACGGTCGCGACCGATGCCTCGCGTGTTTCCTCGGCGGCGACGTCCAGCGTCGCCTCTGGGAAAGCCGCGTCGCCTGGTTCCTGGGACATGGATATTCCGGACTCTCTCTCCTCCGGCAGGGGGATCGCCCGGAGGGCTGCGGGCCGCCTGTGCGTCCGGGATGACGCGACCGACGCGTCGGGGAAGCGCACGTGCCCTGGTGAATCACGCACCTGACGAAGAGTGGTGCAACGCGGCGTAAGCTATTTCTCGGGGGCTCGCCCGGTCAAGGTTGCTTCCGCTCGGTCGCCGCACCCACGATGCGGCGCACCTGGGCGTCGAACGACACCTCCGTCGTGTCGATCTCGAGTGCGTCGGGGGGTGAGCGGAGGGGCGCGACCTCCCGTGTCGCATCCGTCCGGTCGCGGTGCTGGATCCGTTCCGCTTCCCTGCGGACCGACCGGGCATCGACGCCGCGCCCCTCCTGGAGGAGCCGGCGCCGGGCCCGCTCCTCCAGGCTCGCCGTGAGAAAGACCTTGAGATCCGCGTCCGGGAAGATCACGCTCCCCATATCCCGTCCGTCCGCGACGACGCTCCCGAAGTCGAGCGCCGAGCGCTGGACTTCGGTGAGCCGCGCGCGCGCCCGGGGATTTTTCGCGAGGAGCGAGGCAAGCCGCGTAGTTTCCGCAGCCCGGAGCCCGGAGCCAGGGTCGCGTCCGTCGAGGAGGACCTTGAGGCGGGTTCCCGCCGGTACGATGCTGATCTCCGGCCGCAGGAGGGTGTCGTCTGTGAGGGTATGCCACTCTTCCTCGGGGATGCCTGTGCGGCGGACTGCCAGCGTGAGCGCCCGGTAGAGCGCCCCCGAATCCAGGTGGTGCCAGCCGAGCCGGCGGGCTACTTCGCGGGCCGTCGTGGACTTCCCGGACCCCGCCGGACCATCGATCGTGATCACGAAAGGGGCGGACCGGTCCCGGTTCACCGGTCCGTCGCGGCCTCGCTTCCGTGCCGGAGGTCCGAGAGGAGTCGCCAGAAACCGGGGAAACTCACATCCGTGACCGCGCGGTCATCGAGCGCGATCCGGTTCCCGCCGAGCGCACCGAGGACGCCGAACGCCATCGCGATCCGGTGGTCATGGCGCGCGCGGACCTCGCCGCCGAGTGGCCCCTCTCCTCCCACGATCCTCAAGCCGTCGGGCAGCTCGGTGGCCTGGACTCCGATTCCGGCCAGGTTCTCCGCCAGCGCACGGATGCGGTCGGATTCCTTGTAGCGGAGCTCCTCGGCGTCCCGTATCTCGGTGATCCCGTCGGCGCGCGCCGCCATGGCCGCGAGCACCGGGACCTCATCGATCAGGAGCGGGATCTGGTGGCCGGACACGGAGGTCCCCCTGAGCTCGGAGGGCGAGACGACGAGGTCGCCGGCGGGCTCGCCCTTCGGGTCATCCACCTCGCGAACGTTTTCGACTTCGATCCGTGCGCCCATGGCTTCCAGGACGTCGAGGAGCCCTGTCCGCGTCGGGTTGAGCCCGACATTCGGGATCCTGAGCGCGGAACGCACCCCCCCAAGGAGGGCGAAGGCCACGAGAAAGGTCGCCGACGAGAAGTCGCCGGGCACGCGGAGGTCGAGCGGTTCGAGCTCCGGCGGAGGTGGTTCCAGCGACACCTCCCACCCCTCCTTCGTCACAGCCTCCCGGACCGCAGCCCCCATCCGCCTGAGCATCCGCTCCGTGTGGTCGCGCGAGCGCGTCGGCTCCACGACCGTAACCGCCGCCCCGCCGGTGAGGCCGGCAAGAAGGAGGGCGCTCTTCACCTGCGCGCTCGCGACGGGCGAACGGTACCTGGCACTCCTCAGTCTCCGGCCCCGGACACGGACCGGGAGCCGGTCCGGCGCGCCCGACTCCCAGAAGGAGGCTCCGAGCTCGCCGAGCGGCCCGGTGACCCTCCGCATCGGGCGCGCCCGGAGCGATTCGTCTCCGGTGAGCAACGCTTCGAGCCTGATCCCCGAGAGCAGGCCGAGGAGGAGGCGGACGGTCGTACCCGAGTTGCCGCAGTCGAGCACGCTCCCGGGCGTCCGGAGGCCGGCGAGCCCCACCCCGTCCACCACGATCTCCGAGCCGTCGTCGGGAACCTCCGGGATCCCGGCCCCGAGCGCCCGGAGCGCCGAAGCGGTACTCTGGCAGTCCTCCCCGGAAAGGAGGCCGCGGAACCGGCTCCGCCCGGTCGCTACGGCACTCAGGATGAGGGCGCGGTGCGTGATCGACTTGTCGCCCGGCACGCGGATCATTCGCCAGCGGTCCATCTGCGGGTTCGTTCCATGAACTCGGCGACCCGGTCAAGCTCGCGCCGCGCGAGGAGATCGGCCAGCACGTTGAGCGCGTTCGCAACGCCCGTGAGCCCCGCGCCCGTCACGGGCGCCGAGACCTCGAGAAGGTCCCGCCAGATCGTGGGATTCGACCCCGCGAGCCGCGTCATGTCCCGTCCCCCCGGGCCGAGTTCGTCCCGCGAGCATCCCTGGGCGTCGAGCGCGGCGGCGAGCGCATTGGCCACCAGCTGGGGAAGGTGCGACACCCATCCCATCCGCCGGTCATGCTCTTCCGGCGCCACCCAACGGGGCGTGCCACCGAGCGTGCGCCAGAAGCTCTCGACACGCCGGTGTGCATCCCCGCCTCCATCCGCGCCCGCCGAGAGCCAGACCGTGGCGCCCTTGTACAGATCCGCTCTTCCCGCCGCGAATCCGGACGCCTCACCACCGCAGATCGGATGCGCACTGACGAAGCGTCCGGAAAGCCCTGCCGCGCCGGCGGCCCTGAGGACCGGCTCGTTCAGGGAGACGACGTCGGTCAGGACCGTGTCCTCCCTGACCATACCCGCATGCCGGGGGATCAGCGAGAGGGTCGCTCCGAGCGGCGTCGCGTACACGACCAGTTCCGCCTCCGCGAGTCCCTCGGGGCCGCCACCCTCGAAACGGTCGACCGCCCCGGCCTCGAGCGCCATCGCGCCGGCAGCCTGGCGCAGATCCCACCCGATCACCCGGGGCGGCGGATCGAGTGCCTTGAGCGCGCGACAGAGGGAGCCTCCCATGAGGCCGAGCCCGACGACGGCCACCGTTCGCGGGAGCGGCTTCTCTGCCCGTTCTCCCGCCTTCACCCGGCCCCCTTCCCTGCCGCGGGAGTCGCGGCTCCGTAGCCGATCTCGACGGTGAGACCGTCGTAGGCGACCGTCGTGGCCGGGAACACCTCCCGGGCCTCCCTGACGAGCGAGGACGGATCTGCCGCGTAGCGGGCCGAGAGGTGGGTCAGGTAGAGGCGCCGGGCCCGGGCGCGGGCGGCGATCCGGGCCGCCTCGCGCGCAGTGCTGTGACGGGTTTCCCGCGCGCGTGCCTTGCCCTGGTCCCCGAAGGTTGCGTCGTGGATCAGGATATCTGCCCGGCGGGCACGCTCGGCGAGCTCGGGCGCGGGCCGCGTGTCTCCGGTGTATACGACGAGCCTTCCGGGCCGTGGCGGCCCCACGACCTCGCCGGACTCGATCCGGCGCCCGTCGAACTCGATCGACTCGCCCCGTTGGAGCGCGCCGTAGAGGGGGCCCTCTGGGATCCCGAGCGCGCGCGCCACCGCCAGATCGAAGCGGCCGGGCCGCGGATTCTCGCGGAGCGCGTAGCCGAGCGCGGGCATCCCGTGCCTGACGCGAAGCGCCTCCACCCGGTAGTCCCCGAAGTCCACGGCCTCGAGGGGGGCGAGCTCGCGCGTCACCACCTCGTAGGTCAGCCGGTCCCCACCGATCGTCACGGCGGCCCGGAGCGTCGAGCGCGACCCTTGCGGCCCATAGATGGAGAGCGGCTCCGTCCGGCCCTGGAGGGAGAGTGTGCGAAGAAGACCGGGGATGCCCAGGTAGTGGTCGGCGTGCAAGTGGGACACGAAGATGTGGTCGAGGTCGAATCCCGTCCTGTATCGCATCATCTGGCGCTGCGTCCCCTCCCCACAGTCGAAGAGGAAGAAGTCTCCCTCGCGCTCGACGGCAATGGCGCTCACGTTGCGCGGCACCGTGGGGCGCGCGGCTGACGTGCCGAGAAAGGTGACTCGGATCATGGACCGTCCGGGAGCGGGATGGCGCGGGGGGGCGCCGGAGATCGGGGTGGCGGAGGATCAGGCCCGTGAAGATCTCAGGGAGACCCGCGATCATCAACCCGGGAGCGGGGATCCGACGGCGGGTCCGGTGGCGAGCCGGCGCTCCAGAGTGGGCAGCCGGCGCGGGGGCTTCCGTGCGGGTGCTCCGCCCGCGGGACCGCCGGCCCGAGATCAGGCGTGCGGGTCAGGAGGTGATCAATCCGCGGCGCTTGAGGGTGCGGGTCAGGAGGTAGAGGAGAGCGAGCACTCCGAGGAGGGACAACCCCCACCGCCCCTGGTCGAGGAAGGCGGAATCATCGAGGGAGGCTAGGTTGCGCATCGCGATGAGCACGGCCGCGCTCAGCCAGAGATAGGTCGTCGTATACTCCCGGATCAGGACCCGCCGCCACCGGAATTCCATGGCGGCAAAGGTCGTACCGAGCCCCCGGACCTGCGGAAGCCAGCGGTTCACGTCCCCGGTATAGCGGTGGTAGGCGTCCCCGAACTTTCCCTCGAGAAAAACCTCCTCGGCCCGCACGATCGCATGGTACATGAAGACGAAGAGGGGACCGGCAGCGAGGAGGAAGAGGAGGGAGTTCGCCATGACTCCGAGGCCGAGAAGGATCAGGATGTTGCCGATGTAGAGCGGATTCCTGACATGCGCGAAGATCCCCTCGGTGACGAGGTCCTCCGCGTACACCCGCCGGCGCCTCCCTCCTCGGATGATGTATCTGAGGCCGATCGTCGCGACGCGGACCGCCTGGCCCGCGGCCGCCACCGCGAAGCCGATCCACATGAACGGGATGCTCCAATCCCCGGCGAGCGGAACGGAGGGGAGGAAGAGAAGAACGTAGAAGAGGGGAAAAAGCTTGTTTCTCTGACGGAAGAGGAAGTTCCCCAGCGAGACCATGAGCCCGTCCCTCGAGGATCCTACTTGACGGCGATGATGCCGCTGAAGTTGTACCACCGGAAAAAGGTCTCGACCTCCCGGAAGCCCGAGTCGCGGAGCAGCCGCGTGTTCTCGGGAAGCGAGTAGGGGACCAGGACGTTCTCGAGCGCTTCGCGCTTCTGCGCGATCTCCATCTCGCTGTACCTCATCCTCCGCTTGTAGTCGTAGTAGTAGCGGATGTAGGTGCGGTTGAGGAGCGGGTCGTCGCAGAGGATCTTCTCCACGAGGAGGAGGCACCCCCCGTCGTTCAGCTGCGTGTGGATCGACCTGATCAGCCGTTCGCGGTAGATGGGGCGGATGAACTGCAGGGTGAGGCAGAGGACGACGACCGATGCATTCCGGATCGTGACGCCCTTGCCGAGATCCGCCCGCTCGAGGGCCACTTCACGGGTGACGCCGGCACCCCGCAGCTTGGAGCCGCACATTGCGAGCATCTGGTCGGAGTCGTCGATCCCGACGAACCCGATGTTCGGCGCGAGCGACGGATTGAGACCGATCAGCGTGTTTCCGGTCGCGCAACCCAGGTCGTAGACGTTCGTCCCCGGCTGGGCCCAGTCTCGGGCCAGCTCGGCGAGCATCCGCTGGATCTCCCCGTAGAAGGGGACCGAACGGTTCACCATGTCGTCGAATACGGAGACGACCTCCTCGCCGAACGCGAAGTCCGCCGCCTCCCGGGGCCGCTCGAACACTCGGTCCCGGGAGGCGGTTTTCGGACGCGTCGCGCTCGCTGCCCCGGCGTCGGGACGGTTCACGGCGCCGGCTGCAGCATCAGACGGTGGGCCTCGTGGCGCTCTACCGTCTCGCGTTCGAACGCGAGGGGGAAGTACTCGCCGTTGCCCAGTCTCTCAGCGAGGTTCCCGTAGAACGGGCTTCCCGGCTGTGCCGACTGGCCGGGTGCGTTCGTCGCGACGGAGCGGTCCGGATTCTCGAGGTCGACGATCCGCCGGAAGTTCGCTCCCGTCGCGTTCACCGTCCCGAAGCCGCCCGGCCGCTCGATCGTCGGCAGATCGAAGGCGGCGGTGACGGCGTGGGGGAGCGGGCTCTCGTGGATCCGCCCGTAGCGCCACTCGGACCGGTCACTGCCGAAGTCGGCGGTGAGGCTGGCGACAGCCGCGGTGAGCGCGCGTTCGACGGCCTCCTGGCGCTCCCCGGCGGAGAGCTCGTGGTTCTGGGCCGTCTCGTCCGCCGCTTCCGTCCAATGGACGTAGATCCCGGCCGCGACGCTTCCCCGCTCCATCCTGGCATCCCACTCCGCGATGAGCTGGCGCGCCTGCTCGACCTCCGGATCGGAGGCAGTCCATCCGCTGAAGGCCGGGATGTCGCGCTCAGCCCGAAGCGAGTAGGTGTCGTGCTGGATCGCCATATGATCCTCGATGGTGAACCTCTCGCCCGTCCCGAGTATCTGGTGGAGTCTGGTGATTCGTGAGGTCTCGACACCCCGGGTGGAGTGGTAGAAGACCGGTCGTCCGTCGTAGCCCGGAGGATGCACGTTGTTGTTGGCCGTTACGATGTAGCCCCGCTCGGGATTGTATTCGCGGGGGAGATCCTCGCGGAAGCCCACCCACTCGTACTCACCTGTCCCCGGGACCGGCAGGCGCCCGTTCCACCCGTCGCGGTCGGGCGTGAGGCCGGTCACCTGCAAGGCGAAATTTCCGTCGGCGTCGCCGCAGATCAGGCTGTGCGTCGGGACCTTCCAGAACATCGCCCGCTCGAAGAAGTCCGCGCAGGTGTCGGCCTGGGCCATCTTGAAGCTGCCCAGATAGGCGGCCGTTCCCGGTTCCTGGACGACAGATCGGACCGCATAGGCGCGCAGGTTGTCGGAGTCTTCGTAGAATATCGGCCCGTGCCGGCTGAACTTGAGCTCGATCGTCTCGGACGCCTGCCCCTTGACGTCAATGACCTCTTCGATCACGCGCAACGGTTCCCAGCTGTCCTGGTAGCGGACGAGGAGGGGATCGTCCGGGTTCAGCTCCTCGACGAACACATCCACCATGTCCGTGCCGGCGAAGGTGAACCCCCACGCCGTTCTCTCGTTATGTCCTGCATCCACGCCGACGAAGGGGGGCTCCCCGCCCCCGATCACATTCCACCCCGGAGCGTTCAGGTGAATGAAGTAGCGCAGCGCGGGCATCTCGATCCGTCTGTGCGGATCATTCGCCAGGATCGGAACGCCTGTCGGGGAGCGCTCCCCGCTCATGACCCAGTTGTTGCTCCCTTCGGTCGGTATCTCGCGAGCCGACACCTGCGCGACCCGGACACCGGGCAACAGCGCCCTGTAGGGTTCCAGGATCTCGAGCGGGGGAAGCCGCCCGGGCACAAAGGGATCGCTGTCGCCCTCGCGCATCGCATCGAGCATCTCCTGGGTGAAGAGGGATACGTCGAGCCCGTCGGGGACGACGAGATCGTCCCACGGGTCCGGCGAGAAGCGGCGGTTCGCCTCCTCCACCCCGTAGCGGGCGACGTCCAGGGCGAGCTGCACCTCATTGATTGCATGGCCGCGAACGCTGGGCACGGCGAGCGCAGCCCAGCGAAGCACCACGGTCTCGGCTGTCCACGGGTCGGGCACGATCCCGGTGAGGGCGAACTCGAGCGGTAGCCGGTCCCGGTTCTCCTCGATGTACGCGTTCACCCCCTCGGCGTAGGCGGTAAAGATCCGCTCCGCGTCCGGGTGGTAGCTCGTCCACTCGCTCTCGTCGAACGGCCCGCGGAACATCATGAGGCGAGAGCGCCGGTCGTAGGGGAGCGCGTCGGGCCCGAAGACCTCCGCGAGACGACCCTCATGCCACCGCCTCCACATCTCCATCTGCCAGAGCCGGTCCTGCGCCATCACGTAGCCCTGGGCGCGGAAGAGATCGTCGTCGTTCTGGGCGTAGATGTGCGGGATCCCCCACTCGTCCCGGATGACCTCGACCGGCTCCCGGAGCCCGGGGAGCGTGAGTTCGCCATCGAGCTGGGCGAGGGAGCGCGACGCGAGCTCGTCGAGCGATGCGGGCATATCGGACGCCGGGGGTGCCGCACATCCGCCCACCACGAGTGCGAGTGCCAGGATCGAAAGGGCGGTACGGGTCGGTCGCGAGTTCATGACGCCTCCGTTTCGGGAGAAGAGCGAGATGCGCCCGTCACATTGAATCTGACGGCCGGGACTGTCAATCGACTAATGTTCCGCGGGTGCTCCCCGCACCCGTGCCCGCCACGCGTCGCGGGCGAGATAGGCTGCCGCGACCGCCGCGCCGACGACACCGGCCGGGGAGTCCGGGATGAACGCTGTCGCCGCCGCGCCGGCAAGGAGCAGCCGCGCGCCGCGGCCGAGCGGCGTGAAGGCATGTCCCTCGAGCGACACGGCAAACGCCCAGAGCGCGACCATCGCCATCGCTGTCTTCCCGAGGACAAGGGGAAGAGGGCCTCCGAGGACGAGCTCGGGGTGGACCACCATCAGGAGCGGAATCAGGTAGAGTCCCTTCGCGTACTTCCACGCGTGGAGACCGGTCCGCATGGGGTCGGAACCGGCGACGCCGGCGGCCGCGTATGCGGCGAGACAGACCGGTGGCGTCACATTCGAGTCCTGGGAGAACCAGAAGACCACCATGTGGGCCACGAGGATCGGGAGCCCGAACTCGTTCGTGAGGACGGGCCCGGCGAGGATGATCAGGACGATGTAGCTCGCCGTCACCGGGAGGCCCATCCCGAGTACGAGGCTCGCCACGAGGAGGAGGATGAGGGCGATCAGCAGACTGCCCTGCGAGAACGAGAGCATCAGGGCGGAGAACTTGAGGCCGAGTCCGGTGAGTCCGACGACGCCGACGATGATCCCCGCGACCGCGCATGCCAGGGTTACGGGCAGCGTATTCCGTCCGGCGAGAACGAAGCCGTCGACGACTCGCGTGATCCCGCCGCGGAGCCATGCCAGCAGACCGGGGTGGGGGCCGCCGCCCGCAGATCGTACCGGCGACCGGCGTCCACCCGCCCTGTCCCAGACGGCGCGTCCCGCGGCAAGCGCCGCGATCGCCAGGCAGGAGAGGAAACCGACTCTCGCGACCGACAGATCGAGCAGGAGCGCCCCGACGAGGACGACGAGCGAGAGAAGGTAGTGCCACCCCTTGCCCATCGTGGCCCCGAAGGCAGGCAGCTCGGACGAGGGCAGGCCCCTGAGCCCCCTTGCCGCCGCGACAAGATGCACGAAGGCGAAAACGGTGCCGATGTAGAGGAGCGCCGGGATGAGCCCCGCCCTGACGATCTCGAGGTATGGAAGCCCGGTATACTCCGCCATCAGGAAGGCCCCCGCCCCCATGATCGGCGGCAGGATCTGTCCTCCGGTGCTGGCCGCCGCCTCGATGCCGCCTGACTCCTCCGGACGATAGCCGACCCGCTTCATCAGGGGAATCGTGAACGCGCCACTCGTGACGACGTTCGCGATCGCGCTTCCTGACACCGAGCCCATCGCCGCGGATGCGACCACCGCTGCCTTCGCCGGCCCGCCCGACTGCCTCCCCGTGAGTGCGTACGCCAGATCCATGAAGAACCGGCCAGCGCCGGTCACCTCGAGGAGCGCGCCGAAGAGGATGAAGACGAAGACGAAGGTCGCGGCCACCCCGAGCGGGATCCCGTAGATCCCCTCCTGTCCCAGGTACAGCTGTCCCACGATGCGCCCCGTGGCGTATCCGCCGTGCCTGAGGATCCCCGGGAGAAACGGGCCGAGGTAGGCGTATGCCACGAAAACGACGGCGATGGCCGAGATCGCCCACCCGAGGGCCCTGCGGCTCGCTTCGAGGAGGGTGAGGACCGCGGCGACGCCGATGACGGTGTCGGTGAGGGTCGGAACGCCGGCGCGGCTCACGATCGCATCCAGATTCACCGTGAGGTAGAGGGCCGTCACCACCGATGAGGCAATGAATGCGCCATCGACAGCCCACGCGGAGATCCGGCGGGAGGATCCGGACGCGGTCCGGCCCGGGGCGGGAAAGAGAATGAACGCCATCACCTCAACCAGGGCGAGGTGGAGTCCGCGCTGATAAAAGAGCCCTACCGGCCGGACCCCGGCCGTAAAGAGCTGGAAGAGGGAGAGGCCGACTGCGAGGAGGACGAAGAGCCCCGCGGCGAGCGCAGGCAGACCGAGATCGCGCCGCTCAGGACGCGACAAGAAACCGCTCCGGGTTGTCGTGGCCTCTCTTCGCAGAGTACGCCGACACCCGGAGCCACACCGGGTGTGGGTACGCGACCCGAGCGCGGCTGGCCGGGTTCCGGAGTGCAGTGAGGTGCTTCCCGCGAGCCTTGTCCTGCACGCTGAAGGTCGGCGGCGTCAGGGCAGCTGCGAGATCGTCGGCCCCTCTCGTCCCAACGGCGGCGAGGGGTTGCGTGCCCCGCGCGTCCCCGTCCTTTCCTCTGTGCCGGTAGGCACCCGGGTGGACAGCTCTGCGATCGGCGGTCGGTTCCGTTGCCGCGCCACGTGTCCCTTCGGCGCGCCGGAGAATCGGGACGGAGATAGCGCGGTTCGCCACAAGTTCGGCGATCGGGCGGGGGCTTGCGTTTGGCGACGAGTCCGGCCTCACCCCACCATCCTCACTCGGACCCCCTCCCCACATACGTTCCGGACGTTGCCCGACGGGCTTCAGGAAAGGCCGAACCGCCGCGTCATGGGACCGGAAGGAGTCGGTCCGGGATGTCGTGGCCGTTCTCGCGGAAATACCTCGCAGCACCGGGGTGAAGCGGGATCGGCGATGCCGCTAGCGTGTACTCGGCTGAAATCTGGCTGCCCACGGGATGCGCGCCGGCGAGTTCGGCCTGCGCCTCGAGGACCGTCCGGGCAAGAGCGTACGCGAGCTCCTCGGGCATGTCCGCCCCGACGACCAGAATGTTGGGTGTGCTCAAGGTGGCCACTTCCTCGCCCATCCCCCGGTACGCGCCCGAAGGGATGATGTCCCGGCTAACGGTCGGATCCACTGCCGCCGTCCGCTCGACCTCGGCGTCCGCGAGATCCAGAAGCCGGATCTCGCGGACGGTGGCGAGATCCATGATCGAACTCGTGGGGGGACCCGCGCTCCAGAATCCGGCGTCCACCGTACCGTCCCGGATCGCGTTCGCCGTCTCGTTGAAATTCAGACGCTGGGGCTCGAAGTCCTCGTAGGAGATCCCGTTCGCCTCGAGGAGCGTCCGGGCGGCTACCTCGGTGCCGCTCCCAGGGGCACCGACGGAGACGCGGCGGCCCGCGAGGTCCGAGAGGGTCGCCACGCCGCTCCCCTCGAGCGTGGCGACCTGAAGTACATTCGGATAGAGCGCTACGAGGGCAAGCACGTCACCGGCAGAGCGCCCGGTGAAGTCGCCTGCGGCGTCGTAGGCCTCCAGGGCATTCGTGCCCATCGAGAATGCAACCTCCACCTGTCCGCTCATGAGCAGGCTCAGGTTTTCCACCGAGCCTCCCGTGACTTCCGCAACAGCGACCCGGCCCGGGAGCTCGCGGCTCCAGACCTCTGCGATCGACCCTCCGAGGAGATAGTAGACACCGCCCGTTCCCGCTGTGGCCAGCGCAAGGAACTCGGGCCGGTCGCCGACACTGCACCCGCCAGAGGCCAGAGGGCCGAGGAGCGCGAGCAGTGCGGAAAACAGGGCCCTCTTGCGCGTGGCTCTCCTTCGCTGCAGGCGCTTCACGTCGGCGCTCTCGGTGTCCGCGTATCTGGGGTCCATTCTCACCGCCTGAACGCTCCGGGTGGGCAGGCCTTGCCTTTGCTTGCCGGCCGGTCGGAGTGACGGCCGAGCTTACTCATGAGAGGCCCCACGCTAGGTTGAATGGACCCGGCAGGCAAGGGATCCGGGACACCCTGATTCCGGCGGTGCGAACCCGCCGACCCCGACCCTCGCTCCCTTCTCGGGGAGTGTGCTCGGCGAGCGTCGCGCGGTCGCTGGGACAAGACGAACTCGGGAGTCCGCGGCTTGGCTTCCGGCGAACGCAAACCGGCCGTGCGGGTGCATTTCCAGGGAGGACCCTCCCAGAGCAAACCGGGTACCGCGCAGGCGAAGGTATCATCACCGATTCCAAAGCTCCGACCCGGCAACCACATTGGCCAACATTATCATCAGACCGGAATGGCTGATCCCCGAGCGCGAGGCGGCTCCTGAAGCGGTCTGGCTGAACCGGCGGGAGTTTGTCAAGCGACTCGGCCTGGGCGCCGCGGCAATCGGCATCTCTGGGTGTGGCGGCGACGGCGACACCCTAGTCGGTCCTCCGGACCCGGACCCCGGCGTCACCGGGCCGACCCCACCGACCCCGCCAACTCCGCCGACCGGACCGACAGACCCGCCCGCGCCCGTCGAGGAGCCGTGCAACGCGGCCTTTCCCAGCAGCCCGGGTCAGATGATCTGCGCGTCCCCCAACGCTGCCCTGCATCCGGCCGTTCGCAACGATGCCTACCCGGTTCCCTACGGCACCGAGACGGCGAGGAGCGACGCCATAAGCTACAAC
Source organism: uncultured Gemmatimonadaceae bacterium (assembly GCA_964532325.1). Classification (GTDB taxonomy): domain Bacteria; phylum Gemmatimonadota; class Gemmatimonadetes; order Longimicrobiales; family Gaopeijiaceae; genus JAAXGI01. The sequence continues at coordinate 48,722 of CAZHGS010000008.1, forward strand.
AACTACTACGAGTTCGCCGGCTTGCCGAACAACATCTACTCCGTCTGGGGGTTCACCGGGCCCCTCGAGGTCTGGCCGTGGGCGGTCGAGATCACGGGAGCAGCGGAGGTGACCGGTACCTTCGATGTTGCGGAGCTCGAACGCGAGTTCGGGATCGAGGAGCGGGTCTACCGTCTGCGGTGCGTGGAGGCCTGGTCGATCGTGGTGCCGTGGTCCGGGTTCCCGCTCGCCAAGCTGATCTCCAAGTTCCGGCCCCTCTCAACGGCGACCCATGTGAAGTTCACCTCGTTCAACGACCCCGAGCAGGCCATCGGACAGCGCAACCAGCCCTTCTACCCATGGCCCTACTACGAGGGGCTTCGGATGGATGAGGCGCTGAACGAACTCGCTTTCGTGGCCACCGGGGTGTACGGGCATCCGCTTCCGAAGCAGAACGGGGCGCCCTGGCGGCTCGCTCTCCCATGGAAGTACGGAATAAAGAGCGCGAAGGCGATCACGAAGATCGAGTTCGTTACCGAGCAGCCGGGCACTTTTTGGTCTGAAGTCAATGAGGACGAGTACGGGTTCTACTCGAATGTGAATCCCGACGTGCCGCACCCGAGATGGCCGCAGGATACGGAGCTGCCTGTCCCGCACCGGGCGCGGAGCCAGCGCATTCCGACGGAGCTATTTAACGGGTATGGCGAGTGGGTGGCGGACCTCTATGACCCGGAGCTCCTCACGTACATTAGCTAGCCGGACGTTCGAGGCCGCTTCCGGCAGTAGTCGTCAGAACCCGAACCGAGTGAAGTAACCGGCGATCCAGTCCGGTCCCGCGGGGAGATTCTGTCCGCTCAATGGGAAGCGGCCCCCGAACTCCACTTGGCCGGGACCCAGGCTCAGGAGAATGGTGGGGCTCACCCGGACGAGTTCCCGCTCTAAACCCGTTGCGAGTATCCCGTCGAAGACGGGCGTTCCCCCGTACCAGCCCTCGAGCGCAACCTTCCATCCGAAGAGTCTCGTTTCTCCCCCGGCGGCCGTGTAGAAGAACCACTCGTTTCCGAACTCCTGCCGTCCCGGGACTCGCGCCTCTCTCCACCGGTACCCGGCCCATCCCATCGCGTAGATCGGACGGGGATAGAAGGAGTGGCCAAGCTCCAGCATGAGTTCCCAGTCCCGCTGCCCGTCCCCGAGCGGGATGAGCGACGTTCCGACATCGAAGTCTCCCACCGGAAGCTTCACCCCGCCCCGGATCGCAAGGGGGAGCGGACTGCCGAGCCACGAGAGCGGTGCCGCACGGACGTAGAGGCGGGTGTCACCGATTCCCGTCGACTCCTGCACTCCGGTGAAGATGTCCTCGAAGCTCAGCCGCAGCAGGGGTGCCTGCGCCCAGAAGTCCCAGCCCTTCCCGATCCCCATCGCAACGGTGAAGAAGGCCGAGGTGGCAACTGTCCGGCCCTTGCCCGGAAACGTCTCCCTGTCGCCGTCGATACCGAACACGTCGGATGTGTCCTGGTGGTATACCGACAGCGACGTCCAGCCCGATCCTCCAGGCTCCACCCATTGAGACGCTGCAGGCCCGGGGAGGAGAACCCCGAGGGCGGTGGGAACCGCGAGGGCGAGGCGGGAAAGCCGGGGCATGTCCGCTCACTCCGCTGATTGGTGAGTAGGCGTGCGACGATTCAAGCAAAACATCGGTCCCCCCCGGCGCAAGAACAAGGCTCCCTCATCTCCTGCCGCCCCCCGGACGAACCCTGAAACCCACCGGCTCGGGTCCGCGAAGCTCCCGCAACATGAGCCACGTCGTGAGGCCGGGCCTGTGCCCTCGCCGAACCGGAAAACGCGGATGGGGGACCGCGCGGCGACAGGCGGCAGCGGGTCGGGGTGCATCCGACGGCCCGGGATGCGGCGACTCTCTCGAAACCTGGTGTCCACCGGTCCGGACGGCAGGCGGGTGGGTGCGTGTCGCCATTGTCGATACGCAACGGACGCCCGGGGCGCGCACACCGGAGCGTTCAGAAATCGCCGGCCTGAGAAGATCCGCAACCTTTCCGCGCGTGCCGGAACCAGCGGCCACGCTGCATGCGAGACCAGGGCGTTGCGCGGGGCTTCCGGCCGTGGTCTCGTCAGCCGCCCGCGATCGCGCCGACGACGCGGAGCGGCTCCGCTCCGCTCCTGACCGCCGCGGGAAGGAGGCTTTCCGGAGACTCGTGCGAGAGATCGCGTCCGGCACCAAAGAGGCGGATGTACGCCCGCCGGTGCGCCGAGCCGTGATCCCGGATCGTGCCCCTCAGCACGGGATAGCACGACTCGAGCTCGTCGAGTACCGCCGCGATCGTAGGCGTCCGGTCTACTTCGAGGCGGACCTCGCTCCCGGTCCTCGCGAGTGTCCTGAGGTGCGCCGGCAGCGCGACCCGGACCTCCGTCACGGGATCGTCTGCACCTCGACGGAGTGCACCCGGGGGAGATGCTCGACGATCGCCCGCCAGCTCTCGCCTTCATCCGGCGAGGCATAGACCTGACCGCCCGTGGTGCCGAAGTACACCCCGCACTCGTCGAGCGAATCGACGGCCATCGCATCCCGCATCACGTCCACGAAGCAGTGTTCCTGGGGGAGACCCTCGGTGAGCGCTTCCCACTCGCCGCCTCCGGTCCGGCTGCGGTAGACCCGCAGCTTCCCCTCCGGCGGGAAGTGCTCCGCATCGCTCGTGATCGGTACCACGTAGACCGTCTCGGCCTCATGCGCATGGCTGGCAATCGCGAATCCGAAGTCCGACGGGAGGTTCCCGCTCACCTCGGTCCAGTTTCTGCCCGCGTCGTCGCTCCGGCAGACATCCCAATGCTTCTGCATGAAGAGGGTGTCCGGCCGCGAGGGATGCATCGAGAGCTTGTGCACGCAGTGGCCGATCGGCGCAGTCGGGTCCGGCATGTAGTTCGAGCTGAGCCCGCCGGTGGCCACCGACCAGCTTCGCCCCCCGTCGTCGGACCGGAAGGCGCCTGCAGCCGAGATCGCCACGACAATGCGCGCGGGGTTGCCCGGATCGAGAAGGATCGTATGGAGACACATCCCGCCGGCACCGGGTGCCCAGTCCTGGCCGGTCGAGTGGTTCCTGAGCCCGTCGAGCTCCATCCACGTCTTCCCTCCGTCGCCGGACCGGAAGAGCGCCGCGTCCTCGACGCCCGCGTAGACCGTGTCCGCATCCTCGTAGGAGGGGCGCAGATGCCAGACCCGCTTGAACTCCCAGGGGTGTGGCGTTCCGTCATACCACTGGTGCGTGCCGGTCTCACCGGAGTAGCTGAACTCGTTGCCGACGGGCTCCCAGGAGCGGCCCCCATCGTCGGAGCGCTGCACGAGCTGGCCGTGCCAGTCGGTCCACTGGGCCGCGTAGATGCGATCCGGCTCGACGGGTGACCCCTGGAGGTGGTGCACCTCCATCCCGGCGAAATGCGGGCCCTCCACGCTCCAGTCCTTCCGCGACGCGTCCGAGCGGAGGACGAAGGCTCCCTTCTTCGTGCCCACGAGCAGGCGCACTTCAGACATCGGTGGCATCCGGGTGCCCTCTGCCGGCACGGTTGCGGTGTGTCGCGCTCATCCTGCGGATCCAGCCACCCGCCGCTACGGGCTGGCCGCCGCCGGCACGGCCCAGGCCGGGAGCACGGTCGGATCGATCTGGAAGACGGCCGTGCCCACGACGTAGAAGACGCCCATGACGACGAGCACACCGCAGAGGTTCAGAAAGATGCCGATCCTTGCCATCTGCGAGATCGTGACCCGGTCGCTCCCGAAGACAATCGCGTTCGACGGAGTGGCGACGGGCATCATGAAGGCGCACGACGCGGAGATCGCCGCCGGGATCATCAGCATGAGGGGATCCACGCCGGCCGCGACGCCGGCCGCCGCCAGGATCGGGAGGATCATCTCTGCCGTCGCGGTATTGGAAGTGAGTTCGGTGAGGAAGGAGAGGCCGAAGCAGGTCAGTCCGATCAGGACGAGCGGCGGGACGGCCCCGAGCCCGACGAAGAGGGTTCCGATGGCCTCCGACAGCCCCGTCACCTGGAATCCGTGCGCCAACGCGAATCCACCCCCGAAGAGGAGGACGATGTTCCAGGGAAGGCGCGGGATGACGTCGGGCCCCATGAGGCGGGGCGCCGGAGCCCCGGGGGTCCGCGTCGGGATGAGGAAGAGGAGGCTCGCCATCGTGATCGCGACGGTCCCGTCGTCGATGAGCTCCGGATTCGGGAGAAGCTCCGACCAGCCGGGGATGCTGACCACTCCGATGTCGAGCCGCCGCCTGAACACCCAGAGGAACGCTGTGGCCGTGAAGACGGCCATCACAGCACGCTGCTCGAATGTGGGGGGGCCGAGTCTTCGCACCTCGTCGTCCAGGACGGCATCGTCCACGGTGACGTCGGGAGGAACACGGTAGAACACCTGCGTGATCATGAACCAGATGACCGCAAGCATCAACGCAGTCATCGGTAGACCCATCAGGATCCACTGTCCGAAGGCAATCGGGGGCGCCTCCGGGAAGGTGATCTGGTAGATCCGGGCGAGCGAGAGGTTCGGCGGCGTGCCCACCAGGGTGGCGATCCCGCCCACCGAACACGAGTACGCGATCCCCAGCATGATGGCGACCGAGAAGGTCTTCGTCCTCTCCGCTCCGAACTCTTCCTCCATCCGAAGCACGATCGCGAGGCCGATGGGGACCATCATGATCCCAGTGGCCGTGTTCGAGACCCACATCGAGAGAAATGCCGCGGCTATCATGAAGCCGAGCACCATGCGGCTCGGGCCACCCCCGATCTTCCGGATGATCCAGAGCGCGATGCGACGGTGCAGGTCCCACTTCTCCATCGTGAGCGCGATCATGAATCCGCCGATGAAGAGGATGATCGTGCTGTTGAAGTAGATGGGTGCGGTTGCGCCGCCACTGTCGATCCCGAGAAGCGGGTAGAGGACGAGCGGGAGGAGGGCGGTCGCGAAGAGGGGAATCGCGTCCGTGATCCACCATGTCGCCATGAGGAGCGCGACGGCCGCCATCCGGTTCGCGGCCGGAGCATCCGGGATCGGGGCCAGGAGAATGGTGGCGAGGAAGAGCACGACTCCGAGGACGAGGCCGACCTTCTTGCCGCGCGGTATGTAGTTCGGTGGCCGGGGCTCTGCAGCCCCGCGCGAGTGTGTGTCGGCAGAATGCACGGGTCGTCCGGAAAAACGGGTTCGGCGCCGGAGGCGGTGACCGCGGGAAGCTACGCCGCGAGCGGGTTCGGGGGAACACCCCGGCGCCCGGTGCCGGTCCGGCGTGCGATGGTGTCCGGCGCGGGCCTCCGGGAGGCCGGACCGGTCATCTTACGGCCGGCGCTGCCCACCGTGCGCGGACGGCTCCCGCTCAGCGCTGGCCGGTCTCGAGGAATCGGGTGCGTGAGGCGATCCCGATGTCGTTGCCCAGATAGTCGTCCTGGGTGACCTCTTCCAGCCAGTAGGTTCCCGATCCTCCGCCGATCGAGAGGCCCTGGTTGATGTAGCGCGCGGCCTCGGTCGGGGAGGCGCCGTGCCAGTGCTCCACGCCCGGTCCCGCGAACTCGATGTCGCCCACGTGCAGTTCGCGCATCCGCTCCCCACGCTGCTGCACACGCCCGACGCCCTCTATGACCACGATGTACTGGCCCCCTCCGTGACAGTGCCAGTAGGACCGTGATCCAGGCTCGAACGAGCGCCCCGTCAGGGGCTGGCCCTGGAACATCGCCTCCGGCGAGACGACGCCGCCTTCGCTCACGCCCGTGACCGGAGTCGCCATCTGCTCGCCGGGACACGCCGGGTCCTGCGCGGCCGGGGATGGCCCACGCATCCCGGCCGACGCCTCGCCGGCGGCGTACCCCGAAGCCGCGAGGTACACGGCGGCGAGGATGATCCATGCGGTGATGTACGCCAACGCCCGGCCCGAAGGAAGCGCCATGGGTATCTCTCCTGTATGGCAAAGCCCCGTCTGTCCCGTCCCACTATGGGGAATGGTCCGCCCCGGGGCCAGAAGCGGGCACACCGTGCGCCACGGAAGCGGACTCGCGGTGTCTTCCCCGCGACGGTCCGGTCCCGCGGAAACGAATCTGCGGCGCGGTGGCCGCGCCCCTCCACCCGCGCCCCGTTTTCCGGTAGAATTCGGATGTCCTGCGGGCATCCGACTCTGAGCGAGGCGAGCTGTGAGCAACTTCAACGAACAGGCTGAGAAGATCCGGGCCGCCGACGGGTTCATCGCCGCACTCGACCAGAGCGGCGGAAGCACGCCGAAGGCGCTCCGTCTCTATGGAATCGGGGCAGGCGCCTGGACGAGCGAGGAGGAGATGTTCGACCTCGTCCACCGGATGAGGACGCGCATCATGATGAGCCCCGCCTTCTCGGGAAGTCGGCTCATCGGCGCGATCCTCTTCGAGAAGACGATGGAGAGTGAGGTCGGGGGCAGGCCGACGGCAGACTATCTCTGGGGCGTAAAGCGGGTCGTGCCCTTCCTCAAGGTGGACCGCGGCCTCGAGGCGGAAGAAGACGGCGTGCAGCTCATGAAGCCAATGGCCGACCTTGACGAACTCCTCGAGAGGGCCCGGGCCGCGCACATCTTCGGAACAAAGATGCGGTCCGTCATACGGCGGGCCTCTCCGACGGGGATCGCCGCGAATGTGGCGCAACAGTTCGACATCGGCCGGAGGATCCTCGAGGCGGGGCTCGTGCCTATCCTCGAGCCCGAGATCGACATCCACTCCCCGGAGAAGGCCGAGGCGGAGGAGCTCCTCCGATCAGAGCTGGTCTCCGGGCTTGGCCGGCTCGGCCCCGACGACCGGGTCCTATTCAAGCTCACGCTGCCCGAGAAGGAGAACCTCTACCTTGACTGCGTCCGGCACCCGAACGTCCTCAGGGTCGTCGCGCTCTCGGGCGGCTACTCGAGGACCGAGGCGAACCGCAGACTCGGACGGAACCGCGGCATGGTCGCGAGCTTCTCCCGTGCGCTCGTCGAGGGCCTCTCGGCCGGCCAGCCCGAGGCGGAGTTCGACGCGGCGCTCGACGCCTCCATCGAGAGCATCTTCCAGGCCTCGAGGGCGGGATGACCATAGTAATCCGCCGGCCGCCGGCCCGCCGGTTCCACACCGGATTCCGGCGGGCGTGCTACGGGAGGGCCAGCGCGATCCACTCGGGCGCATTCTGACGGTCCCCGGCGGGGACGACCACGTACTGCTTCCCTCCGTGCATGTACGTCATGGGACCACCGGTCGTGCCGATTCCGAGATCGGTCTCCCAGACTATCTCCCCCGTCGCCTTGTCATAGGCCCGGAACATCGTTCCCCACTGGTACTCCCCCGATGTGCCGCCGAAGGCATCGCTGCCCTCGCCCAGGAAGAGGAGGCTCCCGGTCACGAGCGGCACGGGTCGGCTCGAGTATCCGAGTGGCGGGAGATCCAGCCCTTCGAGGAGCGGGTGGTTTCTGGGTCCGTCCCCATTGGCGCGCATCCAGAGGTGCTCACCGGCCGTCATGTCGATGGCCGTGACGCGCCCGTACGGCGGCTTGCTCAGCGGAAGTCCACTCTCGAGAAAGATCGGCGATGGGGCGACCCGCACGTATTCCATCGTGGCCGCCGTGTCCGTCGCCGGTGCGACGCCGGCGATCCCGGGGAGGGTGTGCGAGGCGACGAAGGCGACCCGGAGCTCCGGATCGAACGCCGTCGAATTCCAGTTGGCCGACCCCCATGAGCCGGGAAAGGAGATCGTCCCGCGCTTCTCTCCCGGCCCGTCGCCGACGAGGGTCGGCGGGGTGTAGAGGGGGCCGAGCACGTAGTCCTCGACGAATGCGAGAGCCTCGGCCCGGAGCGCGGGGGTGAAGTCGATCAGGTCGTCCTCGGAGATCCCCTGGCGATCGAAAGGCGGCGGGCGCGTGGGAATCGGCTGCGTCTCCGACACGGCCTCGCCGGGCACGCGCGGCTCCTGGGGAACCGGGCGCTCCTCGATGGGCCAGACAGGTGCGCCCGTCTCCCTATCGAGGACGTAGAGGAATGCGTTCTTGTTCGCGAGGAAGACGGCCCTCCGCTCCCCGCCCGCCACCTCGAGGTTGGCAGGAATCGGGATCCCGATGTTGTCGTACTCCCAGAGTCCGTGGTGGATCATCTGGAAATACCAGGCGAGCCGGCCGGTCCGGATGTCGATCGCCACTAGGCTGTTGGTGAAGAGATTGTCTCCCGCCCGGAAGCCGCCCCACATCGACCCCGAGTTGGCACTCAGCGGAGCATAGACGAGGCCGAGCTCCTCATCGGCGCTCAGGCAGCACCACGCTCCGATGTCGCCGGAGTAGCGCCACGATGCCTCGCCCCACGTCTCAGTCCCGAACTCGCCGCCCTGCGGCACGACGTGGAAGGTCCAGATATGCCGGCCGGTCCGGATATCGAAGGCGGTGATGTCCTCCGGTTCGCGTTCCATCACCTGCGCCCTGTCCCCGGCTCCCCCCCGAAGGCCCGCCACTACGACTACGTCGCCCACCACCAGGGGACCTGAGCCGTCGCTGAAGCGCCCTGCTCGCTCCCCCGCACGGGTCATGAGCACGCGGCCGTCCTCACCGAACGCCGGAACCGGCCGGCCCGTATCCGCGTCCAGGGCGTAGAGGTACTCCCCCCGGAGCGCGATTATCCTCCGGTCCTCACCATCGCTCCAGAACTCCACCCCGCGGACGCTCTGGCCGTAGATCTCGTCGGGCGAAGGCAGAGGCTGCACCCAGATCGTACGGCCGGTGGCCGGATCCCACGCCTCTACCAGGCCCACCGCGTTTGAGGCGTAGAGGACGCCATCAATGAGGATCGGTGTGGACTTGTGGTAGGCGGGAGGCTCGAGATCGGGGAAGGCCGCCTGGAGGCCGGGCGCGAACCCTGGCCGTCGCCACGCCGTCTCGAGATCGCCGACATTGCCGGCGTGGATCTGCCGGAGCGAGGAATAGCGCTGAAAGGTATCCCCCTGGTAGTTGGCCCACCCATCCTGTGCCGCCGCGTACGAAGGCGCCACCGGGACACCGAGCAGGAGGCACACCACCGCCGCTACGCATCTGTTTACCCCGTTCCCCCGCGCAGAAATCAATCTGTCCTCCCGGAAGCCGCTGCCTGGGCGGGCCGCTCATCTCCCGGCGCCGGGCCCGCGAGTGGACGGCCAACGACCGCCCAGACCTCGTCGAACTCCCCGGCAGCCCGGGCCGGAGGAGCCGTCGCGAGGCTTCCGACAACGGTGGCGACGAGCCCGGCGAAGAAGCCCGGGAGCATCTCGTACAGGTTGTAGAAGCTCTCCTTGGCGAATACGACCCAGAGGATGGTCACGGCGAACCCCGCGATCATCCCGCTCACCGCCCCCGCGCGCGTGGTTCCCTTCCAGAAGAGGGAGCAGAGCACGACGGGCGTGAAGGCGCACGCGATTCCCGACCAGGCGAAGAGCACGAACCAGAATACGACCCTCGCCTCGACAAGGGCCATGCCGAGCGCGAGGAGGCCGATCACCACAGTCGTGGCCTTCCCGTAGCGGGAGAGCGCCTTCTGCGTGCGGTCCGGGCGGAAGATCTCCTCCACTACATCCCGGACCACGGCCGAGGATGCGAGGATCAGGAGGGAATCGACGGTCGACATGATCGCGGCGAGCACCACGACCAGGAAGACGCCCGTCAGGATGGCCGGGAAGAGGGCCGCGGCCATCTCCGGGAGGATCGTCTCGGGGTCGCCGAGACCCGGGAAGAGGACCCGGCCCGCCATCCCGGAGAGGACCGCGCCCAGGTCGAAGCCGATGATGCAGAGGACAGCGACGACCCCACCCGGGACGATGTCTTCCCGGCTCCGCGCAGCCATGAACCGCGTGAGAAGCTGGGGAGAGCCGAGGAAAGCGAGCCCAATCGCCGCGAATCCGGCCGCGCTCGCGATCCCCTCGGCGGTGAGCCCGTAGGATCCCATCGGCCTGAGAAGCGCCGGGTCCGCTCTGGCCAGACTCTCCGCGAAAGCCCTCCACCCGCCGGCGGCGCCGATCCCGACAACCGGCAGCGCAACGAGGCAGCCGAGCATCAGCACTCCCTGCAGGAGGTCGCTGTAGGCGACCGCCTTGAGCCCTCCCACCGTCGTGTAGTAGAGGATCACACCCGCCCCGAGGATCACCCCACCCGCGTAGCCTATCCCGAGAAAGGACTCGAACGTCTTCCCTGAAGCAGTCAGCTGGGCCGCCGTGTAGAAGACGGCCATGCTCAGGATCACGACCGTGCTCACCAGCCGGAGCACGTGCCCCCGGTCCCGGAAGCGGAGCGTCAGGTAGTCGGCGACGGTGATCGACTCATACCTGTCGGTGTACTCCTTGAACGGGCGGGCGACGAAGACCCAGGCCACCGCGACCCCCAGCACCTCGCCGAGCACGATCCAGAGGGCGTGCGCCCCGACGGCGTAGCCCATCCCCGTGAGGCCGAGCAGAAGCCACGCACTCTCCCCCGTGGCATTCGAGCTGAAGGCGATCACCCAGGAGGGGAGCTTCTTCCCCGCCACGAAATACCCCTTCACGTCCGCCGAATCGCGGGCTCCCCAGAGGCCGATCCCGAGAAGGACCAGCAGGTAGACGACGAGGACGGCGATGATCATGGTCGGCGCAAGAGGGGCCTATCTCCTGTGGGCGCGTCGGAAGGCGATGACGAGCCCGAGGCCGGGCAGGACCGCGGCGGCGGCCAGGATCCAGGTCGCGGCGGGGAACCCGGCGATCACGGGCGCCCGGCCGCCGCCGCGCAGGCCCTCCCGAGCCGCGAAAGACCTTCGGCGAGCTCTTCTTCCGTGATCAGCATCGAGGGACCGATGCGGACTACGTGGCCGTCGATACCACCGAGCCCGACGAGGAGGCCTTCGTCGCGCGCCGCATCGACGAGGCGCGCGGCCCTGGCAGGATCCGGCTTCTTCGTCACGGGATCGCACACGATCTCCATCGCCCACATGAGCCCCATCCCGCGCACCTCGCCGACCCACCCGTGGCGATTCTCGAGGAGGCGGAGGCCGGCCCCGAGCTGGTCCCCCCGGATGCGTGACCGCTCCGGCGTGTTCTCGCGCTCCATCACGTCGAGCGTTGCGGCCGCCGCAGCCATCGCGACGGGGTTGCCGCCGAAGGTCGAGATCGTCTTCCCGCTCCACGCCGCGGCGATCTCGTCCCGCGTGACGGTCACGCCTACCGGAAAGCCGTTCGCCACGCCCTTGGCCATCACCATGATGTCCGGCTCGACGCCCCAGTGCTCGATCCCGAACCAGTGGTCGCCCGTACGTCCCCACCCGGTCTGCACTTCGTCGATGATCAGGAGACCGCCGTACGACCGGATGATCTCCGCCACGCGTCCGAAGTAGCCGCTGGGGGGCACGACGTAGCCCCCGACCCCCTGGATCGTCTCTGCGATGAGGGCCGCCGGCCGACCGGTCGTCGTCGTGAGGATCACCTCCTCGAGGTCGCGGGCGAACGCCTCCGCGCAGTCGGCATCGCACGGCGTCCTGAAGGGACACCGGTAGGGATAGGGAGAGGCCGCATGCCGGACCCCGGCCACCGAAGCCGGGAGGGGTCTCCACGCGGCCTGGCCCGTCAGGTTCGTGGCGAGGTGCGAGCGGCCATGATACGCGAGCCTCAGCGCGATGATCTCACTCCGCCCGGTGTAGATCGAGGCGGCCATCACGGCGGTCTCGATCGCCTCGGTGCCGCTGTTCGTGAAGAACGACCTCGCGAGCCGTCCGGGCGCCATCCCGGCGATCCTCCGAGCGACTTCCGCCTGGTTCTCCGTCACGTAGAGGGTCGAGGTGTGCCCGAGCCTGCCCATCTGCTCGGCGGTGCGGGCGACGACCTCCGGATGGCAGTGCCCGACGGAGGTCGTGAGGATCCCGGCGAAGAGATCGAGATAGGCCCGGCCCGCGGAATCCCAGACCCAGACGCCCTCCCCCTCGGAGAGGACCAGCGGAGCTGAGTACATCGGGCGCACGCAGGGGAAGAGGAACTGGTCCTGGCTCGCGAGGACCGTCTCGTCCCGGTGCTCCGTCACCGCTGCCGGATCGTTGGGACGTACACTGATATCCATCGCTGTTCCCCTCGTGGCGGCCCCGTCAGCTCCAGCGGGAGATGACCACCCGCTGGTCCGTGTAGAAGCGGATGGCGTCCCTTCCCTGCGCCTTCAGGTCCCCGAAGAAGGAGTCGCGAGTGCCGCCGAAGGGAAAGAACGCCATCGGCGCCGCAACTCCGATGTTCACACCGATCATGCTGATCCCGGCGCGGTAGCGAAACTCCCGGGCGGCCCGCCCGCTCGCCGTGTAGATCGAGCAGGCGTTCCCGTACCGGCTACGCGCCATGAGTTCGATGGCCTCATCGAGGGAGGTGGCCCGGGTGAGGCCCGCCACGGGCCCGAAGATCTCCTCGCCGGCCACCGTCATTCCCGGCCTCAGCCCCTCCATCACCGTGGGGCCGATCCAGTGCCCCTCCGGGTAACCGGGGACGACGACGTCCCGGCCGTCGAGCGGGAGGGAGGCGCCCTCGGAGATTCCGTGCTCGATGTATCCCCGTACGCGGTCGCGGTGCTTGCTCGAGATGACGGGCCCCATCTCTGAACGCTCGTCGAGCCCGTATCCGACCCTGAGCGAGCCCGCACGATCCAGGAAGCGGTCGCGAACCGCATCGTAGGCCTCGCCGACGCCCACCACCACGCTTCCGGCGAGACATCGCTGGCCAGCGGAGCCGTAGACGGAGGACACGCACGAGGCGGCCGCGCCGTCGAGGTCCGCATCCGGGAGGACGATCATATGGTTCTTGGCCCCGCCGAGGGCCTGTACGCGCTTGCCGGCCCGCGCGGCCCGCGCATAGACCTCCCCTGCCACGGCGCTCGATCCCACGAAGGAGACGCCGGCCACCTCCGGGTGGCCGAGGAGGGTGTTGACCACATCCCGGCCCCCGTGGACCACGTTCAGCACCCCCGGCGGGAGCCCGGCCGTCTCGGCCAGCTCGACGATTCGGCCATGGGTGAGCGGGTTCTGCTCGCTCGGTTTCAGAACGAAGGTGTTGCCGGCCGCGACCGCATAGGGCCAGAACCAGAGCGGGATCATCACCGGAAAGTTGTACGGGGTGATCCCGGCGAAGACGCCGACCGGCTGGCGAAAGACTTCGCAGTCGATCCCGCTCGCCACATCCTCGAGCGCCTCGCCCATCATGAGAGAGGGGATACCGCACGCGTGCTCGATGTTCTCGATCCCGCGCTGGAGTTCGCCCCGGCTCTCGGCCACCCCCTTGCCGTGCTCACGTGTCAGGGACCGGGCCAGCGGCTCCCTCTGCTCGTCAAGGAGCGCTTTCAGCCGAAATAGGATCCGGGCGCGCTCGATGGCCGGGGTGGCGCGCCACCCGGGGAAGGCCCTGCGTGCCGATGCCACGGCGCGGTCCACCTCGCGGGTGGTCGAGAGCGGAGTCTCCCCCAGGATCTCCCCCGTTCCGGGGTCTGTTATTGGGAGTGCCTCCGGAGCCTCCGAGCCGACGCGTCGGCCTCCGATGTAGTTCGCGACGCGCAAGGCCTCTAGGATCCTCCTGAAGTCCGGCACCCGGGCAGTTCACGGGGCTGCGACGGTGTTGCGGGGCGGAACGTAGGCCGGCCGGAGGCGACACTCAACCGGATCGGCCCACCCCTCGGAGCATCCGCCCACCCGGCGCGCACCCTCTCACCGGCGTCGGACGTAGTCCCAAGGTTCCGAACGCCCGATGCCAGGTGCGGCGGAGATTCAGGCAAGCGCGAGCGCGACCCACTCGAACGGACCCGCCCGCCCGCCGACCGGGACGACGATGTACTGGCGATTCTCGTGGACGCAGGTCATCGGCGCGCCCATGGTGACCGCAGGATCGCCCCGGACATGCGTGCCAGCCCGACCAAGCCCTGCGGGGGCGCCTCTTTCGCGGAAGGCTCCGGGTGATATCGAGGCTCCATTCTTGTCGACGCGGCACCCTCCAGCCTGCCGACTTCCGCGGTGCTTACCCTGCTCGAGAGCTCGGAGATTGCCATGTGTGTCCCGCAATGCCGGGGATGAGACTCGAACTCATAAGGGGTTGCCCCCGGGGGATTTTAAGTCCCCTGCGTTTACCATTTCGCCACCCCGGCGGCACCGCGACGAGAGTGGAGGCCTCCCGCCTGCGGCTGCACAGCCTACGGGAGCCGGAATGCGACGATCTCGTCGGTCGCCGCCACGGCGAGATACTGTCTTCCGTCCGGCCCCAAATACGTCATCGGACTCGCATTGCCCCGCCGCTCAAGCCTCGTGACCCAGAGTTCTTCCCCGGTCGTAGCGCTCAGCGCCCGCAGACGGGCATCGTCGGTCGCGGCCACGAATACGAGTCCGCTTGCTGTCACGATCGCGCCGGCTCTCCCCGGGCGGCCCGTGTTGGCCTTCTCGGCGGGGAGTCCGTCGGTCACGCCCACCGGCTCCTGCCAGACGATCTCACCCGTGGTCGCATCCACCGCGGTCATCCGGCCCCACGGCGGGGCGTGGCAGGGCCAGCGTGCCCCTCCCATCTCGACATCGAAGCTCGCAGGGCTGGGCCCCGCGCGGGTGTACGGCACCGGTGAGCCGGGCGGTGCCTCCTCCAGCCAGCCGAAAGAGCCGAGATCCTGGCTGAAGACGAGAAGGTATCGGCGGTTCGGGTCGTAGGCGACGCCGCCCCAGTTCGGACCACCCGAGAGGCCGGGAAAGAGGAGGGTTGTCCGGGGAGGACCGTCCGGGGCTCGATACACCCACGGGGTGAACGGGCCTGCATGATGGACGTCCCCCACGCTCGCAAGGAGGGCCGCGCAGGCCTCCGCGTGCTCGGGAGACGTGTCCTCGGCGCCGACCAGGTCGCCTGTCCCGAATCGCACCCTGGCGAGCGGCGGCGGGCTCACCGGGACGGGCTGCGTCGGCGAGGCGCGCTCGCCGGGCACATCGCTCGGCGGAACCGCCATCTCGTCGACCCCGAAGACGGGTTCACCCGTCTCCCGGTTCAGGATGTAGAGGTAGCCGGATTTCGTCGTCACCCCGAGTGCCGGAACCGGGCCGTCGGGGGACGGGATGTCGAAGAGGACCGGCGGCGCGGGCGGGTCGTGGTCCCAGAGATCGTGGTGGATCGTCTGGAAGTGCCAGACGTAGGCCCCGGTCCAGATGTCGACCGCCACCAGCGAGTTGCCGAAGAGATTGTCCCCGGGACGGTCGCCGCCGTAATGCCACGGGAGTGGGGCTGCGAGCGGAAGAAAGACGATTGAGCGCTCCTCATCGACGGTGAAATAGAACGGCCAGGCGTTGACGCCGAGCCGGCCAACCCAGCTGTCGCCTCCCCACGACTCATGGCCGATCTCGCCGGGTTGCGGCACCGAACTGAATTCCCAGAGCCTCTCCCCCGTGCGGGCGTTGAACGCGCGGGCGTTCCCGATGCCACCCGGCGTGCCCGGCGGCGTGTTCGCCCCGACCACCACGACATCCTCATGCACAAGCGGCACAGAGTTGTACGGAATCCCCATCTCGACGACGCCGCCCTCTCCGAACCCGGCTGCTGGCCTTCCGGTCACCGCGTCGAGCGCGATGAGCCGCGAGGCCGCTGCGAAGATGACGCGCGGGGCCTCGGCACCGTCTCCCGGCCAGTACGC
This sequence comes from uncultured Gemmatimonadaceae bacterium, assembly GCA_964532325.1. GTDB lineage: Bacteria > Gemmatimonadota > Gemmatimonadetes > Longimicrobiales > Gaopeijiaceae > JAAXGI01. The sequence continues at coordinate 64,351 of CAZHGS010000008.1, forward strand.
CACGCCCCTCCGCGAGGGTACGCCATCGTCGAGGACGTAGCGCCAGAGTTCCCCGCCGGTGGCGGGATCGAGCGCCACGACTCGGTCCGCAGCCGGGAGGTACATGACGCCGCCCACGACGATGGGCGTCGCCTGCGAGTTCGGCTCCCGCCCCGGCTCGCCGCCCGGGAGCGGTTCTCCTCGGACGGAGTACGTCCAAGCCGTCTGGAGCGTCGACACATTGTTCTCGTCGATTTCCGAGAGCGGGGAATAGCCGGTGCCGGCCGGGTTTCCCCGGTACATGGGCCACTCGCCCGCTCCCGCCACGCCCCCGTCGGGAGACGTACACCCGGCGGAGGCGAGAACCGAGACCACGGCGGCCCGCAGTCCGCCCCTGAGCCGAATCGTGAGCATGGCCCCCTCCTGTGCATGATCGACAGTCACCCGCCGGCCGCGGGCCGGAGCCCCGGAGCGGGTTCAGGCCGCTTCCTCGCCCCGGTCAGCCGCTGCCCCGGGAGTAAGGAACCGGTCGTGCCACCAGCCGCCGCGGGGTACTAGCGGAAGCTCTCCTGGAGAGCGTCAAGAGCCGCTGAGCCGGGACAGAGGTCGCCGTGTGGAACCTCGACGAGCGGAACGTCCACCGTGCCGGCTACATCGTGCATCTCCCGCAACCCCTTGTCCACGTGGAGGAGTCCGGTGAGGACTTCCCCCCGGTGGAGGCGTTCGGAGATGTGGGCGTAGGCGCGGTCGCGATCCGTCGGATCGAACCCGTCGGCGAGCTTCCGCAACCGGAGAATCCCGCCATCGTGCATCTCGACGTCGATACTCTCTCCAGGCGCGTAGGAGACCGCGATTTCCCGCTTCGGTTCGACGAAGTCGGCATCCGCAATCTCTGTCAGGTGCTCCCTCGTGTAGCGGTAGCTCTTCGTCGATCCCTCGTGGTCGTTGAAGGTGACGCAGGGAGAGATGACATCGACGAGCGCGAAACCCCGGTGGCGAAGCCCGGCCTGGAGGAGCGGCACCAGCTGTTCCTTGTCGCCGGAGAAACTCCGGGCCACGAAGCCTACGCCGAGTGAGAGGCCGAGGAGGACAGGATCGATCGGAGGCTGCATGTTTGCCGCCCCCTTCTTGGCCGTGGACCCGACGTCCGCCGAGGCGGAGAACTGCCCCTTGGTGAGTCCATAGACGCCGTTGTTCTCGATGACGTAGAGGAGGTCGACGTTTCGCCGAATCGCATGGGCCAGCTGACCGAGGCCGATCGAGAGGGAATCGCCGTCGCCGGAGATCCCCACATAGGTGAGCGTCCGGTTCGCTCCGGCGGCCCCAGTGGCGACCGCGGGCATCCTTCCGTGGACCCCGTTGAATCCGTGCGCCTGGTTCAGGAAGTAGGTCGGCGTCTTCCCCGAGCAACCGATGCCTGACAGCTTGACGATCTGGTGCGGCGGATAGTTGAGTCCGTAGAACGCCTCGATCAGCGCCGCCGTCACGGAGTCGTGGCCGCACCCCGCGCAGAGCGTCGACATCCGCCCCTCATAGTCCCGCTGGGTCAACCCGAGATCGTTTCTCGGGAGCCCCGGGTGCGCGACGCGCGGCTTCGCGATCCAGCTCATGCGAATGTTCCAGTCACGGAGGCCTCCAGCCCGGTCCTGTCGCCGAGCTTCTCCTGGATCTGCTCCACCACGTCCGTCGCGCTGAGCGGAAGCCCGCCGAAGCGCCGGACCGATTCGAGGCGTTCGCCCGGGAAGGGAACCTCGGTCACGAGAATGGAGCGGAGCTGCCCGTCCCGGTTTTGTTCGACTATGAAGGTGCGCTCGTGTGCCTCGAGGAACGTCCCGACGGAACTGTCGAAGGGGAATGCACGGACCCGGAGATAGTCGACCGGCAGGCCTCCGGCAGCGAGGATCTCCTGTGCCTCGAGAACCGCGCGGTCGACCCCCCCGAGCGCGACAATCCCGAGCGAGGCGGGTCTCCCGTCCGGCGAGGCGCGAAGGACGGGGGCCGGGACGGCAGCGGCAGCGCTGCCGATCTTCCGGTCGAGCCGGTCCATCACGTCGGTATAGCCCTCCTCGTCCTCCGTGTAACGGCCGTATCGGTCGTGTCCGGAGCCCCGGGTGAAGTAGGCGCCTCTTGGATGTGTACCCGGGAGCGTCCGGTATGGGACGCCGTCGCCATCCACATCCAGGTAGCGGAAGAAGGTGCTGATTCCCTCAAGCTCGTCCGCACCGAGCACCTTTCCCCGGTCGGGCCGGTAGGAATCATCCCACTCGAGGCGGGGAATGACCCAGTCGTTCATCCCGATGTCCAGGTCGGAGACGACGAAGACCGGCGTCTGGAACCGTTCGGTAAGATCGAAGGCGTCGACGGCGAAGTGGAAGCACTCGCCTGGATCGGCGGGGAAGAGTGCGATGTGCTTCGTGTCGCCGTGGGAAGCATAGACGACACTCTGGATGTCGCCCTGCTGGGTGCGGGTCGGCATTCCCGTGGAGGGACCCGTCCGCTGGACATCGAAGAAGACGCAGGGAATCTCTGCATAGTAGGCCAGCCCGATGAACTCACCCATGAGCGAGAGCCCTGGGCCCGAGGTCGCGGTGAACGACCGGACGCCCGCCCATCCGCCGCCCACGACCACCCCCGCTGCGCCGAGCTCGTCCTCCGCCTGCACGATCAGGTAGCGGTTCCCGCCGGTCTCGGGATCCTTCCGGTACCGGTCACAGAAGTGCGAGAACGCGTCGACTAGCGAGGTCGACGGCGTGATCGGGTACCATGCGGCGAGCGTCGCCCCGGCGTAGACGCATCCGAGCGCCGCTGCCGTGTTCCCATCGATGATGATCGACTCCCGGTTCTCGTCCATCGGTGCGAGGTGCACGGGGAGGGGGCAGTCGAAATGCTCCTTCGCGTAGTCGTAGCCGAGACGGAGGGCGAGGAAGTTGGAGTCGAGAAGCGCCCTCTTCTTGGCGAATGTCTGCTCGAGGAGGCTCCGGAGCACGGTCCGGTCGATCTCGAGCAGCGCGGCGAGCACCCCGACGTAGATGATGTTCTTCATCAGGATCCGCACGCGGTCCCCGGTGAAGTTGTCGGAGCACATCTGCGCCATCGGAGCGCCGAGGAAGGTCACGTCGTCCCTCAGCAGGTCCCGGCCGAGCGGCCACGAGGAATCGTGGAGCACCCAGCCGCCGGCGCGCACCTCGTCGATGTCGCGCCGGTACGTCGCGGGGTTCATGGCCACCACGAGATCGAAGCTCCGGCTCCGCGCCGTGTGGCCGCTGCCGTTGGCCCGGATCTCGTACCACGTCGGCAGTCCCTGGATATTGGACGGGAAGAGGTTCTTCCCGCTGACCGGGATCCCCATCCGGAAGATGGCACGGCGAAGCAGTCCGTTCGCGCTCGCCGAACCGGTCCCGTTGACGGTGCCGATCTTCAGGGCAACATCGTTGACCCGCGCGCCCGGCGGCGGCGCGGGCGGCTGCGGGGTGGTAATCAAGGCTCAGACCCCCACGAGGTCGCGGGCGCGGGTCGGGCGTTTCTCGCCCGCCTCGAGGCCGGCATAGGGAATCAGAAGATCGAACTTCCTCATGTCCCACGCCGCGGTGGGGCACCTCTCAGCGCAGAGCCCGCAGTGGATGCAGAGATCCTCGTCCTTGACCATCACGCGGGCCGTGTGCGGGAGTGCCTCCGACACATAGAGATCCTGCTCAAGGTTGAGCGCGGGTGCGCTAAGGCGTGCCCGCAGCTCCGGCTCCTCCCCGTTCGCGGTGATCGTCAGGCAGTTGAGCGGGCAGATGTCGATGCAGGCGTCGCACTCGATGCAGAGATTCGTTGTGAAGTGCGTCTGCACATCGCAGTTCAGGCAGCGCTCGGCCTCCTGTAGCGTCTGCTCGAAGTCGAATCCCTCCTCCACCTCGACGGCCAGCGCCTGCATGCGCTCCCGGAGGTGGACGTGGCGCATCTTCTGCCGCTCGGCCTCGTCGTAGTCGTTACTGTAGCTCCACTCGTGGAGCCCCATCTTCTGGCTCACCAGGTTCATCCCGTACGGCAGCCGGTCGTCCAGCGGAAGGCCGCGGCAGTAGTTGTGGATCGAGATCGCCGCCTGATGGCCGTGCTCGACGGCCCAGATGATGTTCTCGGGGCCCCATGCCGCATCACCGCCGAAGAAGACGCCCTCCCGCGTGCTCTGGAAGGTGGTCCGGTCCACCGTCGGTTCGTCCCACTCGTTGAACTCGATCCCGAGATCGCGCTCGATCCAGGGAAAGGCCGTCTCCTGTCCGATGGCCAAGATCACCGCGTCACAGGGAATGCGCACCGTGTCCTTCACCCGGCTCCGGAGGCGGCCGCCCTCGCCCTCGTACCAGTCCACGATGTCGAAGTCCATCGCGACGAGCTCCCCGTCCTCGATCACGAACCGGGAGGGGGAATGGTTCTCGACGATCTCGACGAGTTCCTCCTCAGCATCCTCGAGCTCCCAGGGCGATGCCTTGAAGTACCCGCGCGACTTCCGCGCCATGACCTTGACGTCTCTACCCCCGATCCGCATCGCCGTGCGGCAGCAGTCCATCGCAGTGTTCCCGACGCCGATGACGAGGACCTTGGGTTCGATGCGGTCGATGTGCTCGAAAGCCACCGACTCGAGCCAGTCGATCCCGATGTGGATCCGGTCGGAGTCGTAACGGCCCTCGATCTCGAGGTTCTTGCCGCGCGGCGCCCCCGAGCCCACGAAGACGGCATCCCAGTCTCCCATCTCTCCGGCGAGGAGCCGGCGCATGCTCTCGACAGGAGTGTTGAGCCGAAGATCGACGCCCATGTCAAGGATGTAGTCGATCTCTTCGTTGAGCACTTCCGGGGGAAGCCGGAACTGGGGAATGTTCGACCACATGAGACCGCCGGGACGATCCTGCTTCTCGAAGATCGTGACCTCGTAGCCAAGCGGGATCAGGTCGTTGGCGACGGTCAGAGAGGCCGGTCCCGACCCAACGCACGCGATCCGCTTCCCGTTCTTGACGGCCGGCACCCGGGGGAGGTGCTCGGAGATGTCGTCGCGAAGGTCCGAGGCGACGCGCTTCAGGCGGCAGATCGCCACGGCTTCTCCGTCGAGGCGCGTCCGCCGGCACGCAGGCTCGCACGGCCGGTCGCACGTGCGCCCGAGGATGCCCGGGAAGACGTTTGATTCCCGGTTCAGCAGGTACGACTCGGTATACCGGCCCTGAGCGATGAGCCGGATGTACTCAGGGACGTTCGTATGCGCGGGGCAACCCCACTGGCAGTCCACAACCTTGTGGTAGTACTGCGGATCTGCGACGTCCGTAGGCTTCATGGATCAGGGCCCGTGAGCAGGGGAGACGACGGAGAGGAGGCTGGAACGCGGGGTGCCCTCGAGCGTTACGCGAGGGGTGCCCCGCTCCGAGCCCACGCCGACAGGCGGGGGACTCCCGCGGAACCCAGGAAAACAAGAACTGTGCCCAATGAATACCTCGAGCCGTTGAGACTCTCTGGCCTCAGTACCCGGAGTAGGCATTATGGACCGGGAGTTTACAGGATCGGCGACGGGGAAGCAATAACGGCGGGGCGCTCTGTCTGCGGGGCGCTCCGTGCCGGCGGTAGCCGGGACACGCGGCCACGCTCCGGCCCCCGGTCCCGACCGGTCCCCAAGCCGCGAAGGGGTCGACCTGGAGGGGGTCTCCACCGGCCCGTCGGAGCCCGCACCGGACCCGTCCGGGCGCGGGGCCGGGATGCGTGCGCAGCCCCATGCCCATCCGTCTTGCCGCGGCCCACGCCCCCCCCTACCCTCTTCTTCCCCCGGTCGGCCACACCCCGGTCCGCCGGGCACGAGGGCACACGGAAAACAGGAAACTGACACAGAGGAGCAAAACATGCGGGCCATTCGCGTTGAGGAGGTCGGCGGCGCCGACGTGCTGAAACCTCGGGACGTGCCCACTCCCGTGCCCGGAGCGGGAGAAGCCCGCGTCCGGATCGCGGCGAGCGGAGTGAACTTCATCGATGTCTACATGCGGACGGGAGCCTATCCGGTCCCACCGCCGTTCACCCCCGGCATGGAGGGAGCGGGGGTCGTCGAGGCCGTAGGCGATGGTGTCGACGGCGTCGCGCCGGGCGACCGCGTGGCCTTTGCCATGCACGTCGGAAGCTACGCGGAGGAAGCGGTCGTTCCCGCGTGGAAGCTCGTCAGGATCCCCGACACCGTCGGGCTCGAGGTGGCCGCGGCCGTGATGCTTCAGGGGATGACCGCGCACTACCTCGCCCACTCCTCCGTGAGTCTGCGAAGCGGCGACCGTGCCCTCGTCCACGCGGGCGCTGGCGGAGTCGGTCTCCTCCTGACTCAGATGGCCAAGCGGGCCGGCGCGACGGTTTACTCCACTGTCTCGACGGAGGAGAAGGCCGTGCTCTCGGCCGCAGCGGGCGCCGATCACGTCATCCGCTACACCGAGGCCGACTTCGCGGAGGCGGTAGACAGCCTCACGGACGGACGCGGTGTCCACGTGGCCTACGACTCGGTTGGACGGGATACCTTCGACGGGAGCATGTCGTGCGTCCTGCCCCGAGGACACCTCGTCCTCTTCGGCCAGTCAAGTGGTGCCGTGCCCCCGCTCGACCCCCAGCGTCTGAATGCGGCCGGATCCATCTACCTCTCCCGGCCGAGTCTCGCCCACTACGCCGCGGATGCGGAGGAAATCGCCTGGCGGGCCGGCGACATCTTCTCCTGGATCGGATCCGGCGAGCTCGACGTGCGTATCAGCGAGAAGCACCGGCTCGAGGACGCGGGCCTCGCCCACGAGCGCCTCACGGGAAGGAAGACCACGGGAAAGGTCCTCCTCACCACCTGACCCCCGGAGAGGGCGAGAGACCTGACCCCCGTCGGTGGCCGTACCGTTATCCGCTAGAAGTGTGAGCCCCGGATCAGGGTATCGGCGTCGGACCAGACGTCGCGGAACCACGCATTCGCCTCCTCCGCCTCGGCGGTCCTCCCCTGGGCGCGGAGCGCCTGCTCCAAGCCGAACACGGACCACCCGTTGTGCGGGTGCATCTCGAGCGACGCCCGGTAGGCCGCCTCCGCCTCGGACGCCCGCCCTGCCTCAAGGAGTGCGGCACCGAGCCAGTGGTGTGCGCCGAAGGTGAGCGGCTCCGGTTCGTCGTAGTTGAGCCCCTCGTGGATCTCTACCGCACGTTCAAAGGCGTCGATCGCTTCCTCAAGCCGCCCCTCTTCGCGCAGGATCTCGCCTTCCAGGATCGCGCCCGTGATCCCCAGCAGCTGGGCGGCCGTGTGTCGATTCCGGATCAGGACGTCGTCGGGGATCGACTCCGCAGCCTCGAGCACCCGGTCCCTGTAGACCCTCGCGAGATCGGCCTCTCCCATGCGCAGGTGGGCGTATCCGCGGGCGAACTCGTAGAGGCCCCGCGGAATCGCATCCTCCGGCACCTCGTCCAGCTCGAGGATCTCGTCGAACCAGCCGAAGCGGAGCATCACGAGCGCCTCGAAGTAGATCCCGCCCGGAACCTGGTCCGCATACGCCTTCGCCGCGCGGAGCGACACGCCTCCCTGCCCTGACATCGAGCCGGCGAAGAAGAGCATGTGGAGGTTGTGGGTGGCGGCGTAGGAGACGCCCTCCTCCCATGCGGCCCGCTGGTCGGAGTGCCACGCCTGGATGTTCGCGCGTACTCCCGACTTCCACCGTCCGATCTCGTTGTAGGTGTGCGACGGCATGTGGTTGATGTGGCTTGAGCCCGGGATCGACTCCCCCAAGAAGTCCGCGCAGGCCTCCGCCTTCCCGGGATCCTCGGTGGCCTCCGTCGCATGGACGTAGAGATGGCACGCGCCCGGGTGCGTGATGTCCTTCGAGAGCACGTCCTCGAGGACCCGGTGGAAGCTCTGGACGAACGGGTCCCCGAGCCGGTACTGCGCGCGGGTCGTATTCAGGAGCATGATCGACTCGGCATACATCGTCCCCACATCCAGATCGTCGGGGTATGCCCGGTAGACGTCGGCCATAGTCCTCGAATACAGCGAGTCGAGCTGGGGCCGGCGCGCCTCGTCCTCCTCCTCGGTGTAGCGCAGCGACATCGCCTCGATCAGCGCCCTCTCGACCGGCGTCGCTCCCGTCTCCTCACTCAGATCCAGGGCCCGTTGGATCGCCTCGAAGGCCTCGGGCGCGTTCTGGGCCTGCATGCGGCCGTTGAGAAACGGACCCCTCGCCCACGCCTCCCCGAAGTAGCACATCGCGCAATCCGGGTCCTGGCGCTGTGCCTCCTCGAACGATGCGATCGCAGCGGGAAGGGTGAATGCGTACATCATCTGCATCCCCTGCCGGTAGTACGCCTGGGCGGCCGGGGAGTCGGTCGTGATCTCGCGGTCAAGCGGTCCGAGGACGGCGTGATAGAGCGGAAACTGGGGTTCCGCAGACATTTCAGGGCCTTCCTGCTGGGCCGCGAGAGCGACGGGCAGAGCGGCGGCGAGCGCCGAAATGAAAGCCATCGAGCGACGGAAAAGTGCGATCTCCGCAATGTGCATCGGAGCACTCCGTTGGGGTACGCGGCCAGCGATCCGGCCTCCGCGTCAAGCTTGTCAGCCGGCGGGGTGAAGAGCAAGGGTTCCGGCCGCCGCCACGCGTGCACCGATAGCCAACGCATCAGGACCACGGGGAGCGGGCTCGCCAGTACCCCTCGCGGGCAACGTGGGCGTAATGCCCCGGAACCGGGCCGACGCGAAGGGCCCGGCGTGATCCTGCCGGACGGGCGGGAGATTCAGGGGCTCAGCCGGCGGACGCGCCAGCCGTCTTCCACGGTTGGTTCCCGGGAGAACAGGAAGCGGTCGTGGAGCCGACCCGGCCTCCCCTGCCAAAACTCGATCCTTGCCGGGATGACACGGTAACCGCCCCAATGGGCCGGGCGCGGGACGTCCCGGCCGCGAAACCGTTCCCCCAACTCGCTGCACTTCGCTTCGAGCGCCTCCCGGCTCTCGAGTTCGGCACTCTGCCTCGAGGCCCAGGCACCGAGCTGGCTGTCTCGCGGGCGGGTGCGGAAGTAGTCGTCCGATTCGCCCGCAGGGACCCGCTCGGCTTGGCCCGCAACACAGAGCTGACGCTCAAGATCGTGCCAGTGGAAACAGAGTGCCGCCCTCGGCCGGGCGTCGAGAGCGCGGGCCTTCGCCGATTCGTAGTTCGTGTAGAAGACGTAGCCTTCCGGGCCGATCTCCTTGACGAGCACCATTCTCCCGGCCGGCCACCCCTGACCGTCCACCGTCGAGAGACATGCGGCATTCGGGTACTTGACTCCTGAGCGCGCGTATGCCTCGGACAGCCAGCGCCGGCTCGCCCCGATCGGGTCGCGCCCGATGGAGGCAAGCGTGAGCGGGCCGGCCCACCCGGCTTCCCCGCGGCTCACGGGGTGGCCTCCGGGCGTCCTAGCTGGTGGCGGAGCGAGAGTTCAAGGTCCGGGAACCGGAACTCGTAGCCGGTACGTAGAGCCTTTGCAGGCATCGCGCGCTGGCCGGAGAGGAGAAGCTCGACGCCCATCTGGCCGGCAACGCCCCTGAGCACTGCGCCCGGCACGGGAAGGAGCGTCGGGCGGCGGAGCACCCGGCCGAGTACGTCCGTGAAGGCCGCATTCGTAAGCGGAGCGGGACTCACTGCGTTCACAGCGCCCCGGAGCGCGGTCTCGGAGATCGCGTGCAGCGCCAGCCCGGTATGGTCATCCAGATCGACCCAGGAGACGTACTGTCGTCCCGCACCGATCCGGCCTCCGAATCCCATTCGGAACGGAAGGAGGAGCTGGCCGAGCGCGCCTCCCGCGGGAGACAGGACGAGGCCGGTCCTCATGTGAACGGTCCGGATGCCCGCGCGCCGGGCCGGGTCGGCAGCCGTCTCCCACTTGCGGCAGACCTCGGCCAGGAATCCCGCGCCCGGGGCGCTCTCCTCTGTGAGCCACTCCTCGCCCCGGTCTCCGTAGAAGCCGACCGCGGAGGCGACGACGAGCACCCGGGGCGGATGGCCGAGGCCCGCCAGGGCACGGGAGAGCAGGTCGGTTCCCTTCTGCCGGCTCTCGACGATCCTCCTCTTCTTGGCAGGTGTCCAGCGGAGCCCGGCGATCGTCTCGCCCGCCAGATGCACGACGGCATGCACACCTTCGAGCGCTCCGGCCGGAAGGCGCCCCGACGCGGGGTCCCACTGGATCCAGTCGGCACTCCGACCCGGCGGAGGATGCGAGCGGGAAATGTGGATTACCCTGAAGCCCGCCACTTCGAGCTGGGACGAGAGCGCCGTTCCGATGAGGCCAGTGCTGCCGCTGACAGCGACCCTCGCGCGATTGTTGGCACCGTACCTCTGCATGAGCGAGAGATCCCTGTCGATGCGACGCGCGCGAAACTCGAAGAGACGGGTGAGCTCCCGCCTGATCTGAGCGGGACCGAAGAGTGCTCCGAGCGACCCCGCCGGCCCGCGCCACTCGACGGTATCCACGAGCGCAGTACCGCCCGTGGCGATCGGTTCGAGTCGGTGTGTATGGCGCCAGCGCTCGAAGGGGCCCCGCACCTGCCGGTCCACGATGAGTCCGGCCGGATCCATTTCCGAGCGCTCGAATTCGGATGTCACGCGGACCGGCCCCTTCCCGACGCGGAGCACAACCCGGTCCCCGGCCGAGAGACGGGCCGGGCCCGAGACGACCCGGACGCTCCACCATGGGGGGAAGAGGCGGAGGAGGGCACCAGGGCGGTCGTGCCACGCGAAGACGCGATCCGCCGGGTGGCCGATCTCAAGTCTCGTCTCGAATCCAGGCATCTGTCCGTCCGTCCTGGCCACTCACGTGCTCGCGATAGCGCCCCGGGGGCGGGCGGGAGTGCGTATCAAATCCGCAACCGGCGCGGGTCTTGTCAACCCGTTCTGGAGCAGGGTCCGATAGTGCGAAGTCCGGCCCAAGTACACTGCCGCATCCGTGGTGGCCCGTGTCACACCCCGACTGGGAGCTGTAGTGGGTGGGTGCCTCATCTGCCAGAGTCGTCCAGTCCAACTCACCGCATGCGCGCACTGGCAGGCCTGCCACCAACAGCTGTCGGGAGGATATGAGCAGAGGACGGATGACGGGCGAGATACGCGGTCCACCCGGTGTGATCGCCTCGCGCCTTAGGTTGGGTGCACCTTCGCACCGCACCACTCTCCCATCGGCGGTGTGGCGGGCAGCCCGAAGGCGGACTGTAGACATCGGGCGGGTGCCCAAGGAGCCTCGGGCCATCCTTGAGGCGGCTTCGGCAGCAGACACCCTTGTTCCGAGTACTTCGTCCGGACCCCGATAGGATCGTATCCGTCCCGCGCAGCGTGGATCGCAGAGCCGTCGTAGAGCCCGGGACCTCGGGGCGGGTTCCTACTTCCCGGAAATCGTGCGTTCACTCCCTGACACCGGTCGCTCACGACCCGCCTAAGACCCAACCAGCTGGAACCCGGCAGCCGGCACGAACCATACAGTCGCGTTTCTGCATGGTCGATCCGCAGGAACCGAGAAGCGGCGAGTCCAGTCCGGTTCACCCCCCGAAAGCGCGGGCAAGCGCCGGGATGGCAGCGGCAGGGCCTCCCGGGGCTCCGAAGACCGCGGAGCCGGCGACCAGCACCGTCGCACCCGCATCAACGACGGCGGGCGCCGTCGCCGGCGCGATCCCGCCGTCGACCTGGATTTCGATCTCCCGGGCCCGGCCCGAGTCCGCCACGAGGCCGCAAGCCTCCCGAACCTTTTCGGGAGAATTGGCAATGAACGCCTGCCCTCCGAACCCCGGGTTGACCGTCATCACGAGGAGGAGGTCCACGTAAGGCAGGATCCCCCGCACGGATTCGAGCGAGGTCGCGGGGTTGAGTGCGACGCCGGGGCGCGCCCCGAGCTCGCGGATCTGCGCGACGACCCTATGAAGGTGCGGGCACGCCTCCACGTGCACCGTGATCCAGTCGGCACCGGCCGCTACGAACGCAGGTATGTGACGGGAAGGTTCCTCGATCATCAGGTGGACATCGACGGGGAGCCCCGTCGACTTCCGGACGGCCCGGGTCACCCCCGGCCCGATCGTGAGGTTCGGGACGAAGCGCCCGTCCATGACATCAACATGGATCCAGTCCGCGCCGGCCGCCTCCGCACCTGCCACGTCGCGGGCAAGGTGGCCGAAGTCGGCCGAGAGGACGGAGGGCGCGATCTTGATCTCAGCCATCTCCGCCCCGCTCCCGGATCCGGACCCCCTCCGCCGTTCCCACGATCACACGGTCGGCCATGCCCAGGAAGAGGCCGGTCTCGATGATGCCGGCCCGCCGCGCCAGCGCCTCGTGGAGCACGCCCGGAGCATCGACTCCGACCTTGAAGTTCAGGTCGATGAGATAGTTGCCGTTGTCCGTCACTGTCATCTCACCTCCGCTTCTCCTCCTGACGCGCGGCTCGGCACCCAGGGAACGGAACAACGGCAGGTGCGCCCGCCATCCGAAGCGGGTGACTTCCACGGGCACGGGCGCCCGCTCTCCGAGTACCCGGACCTCCTTGCCCGAGTCCACGATGATCACAAACCGTTTGCCCGCCTGAGCCACCATCTTCTCCCTGAGGAGAGCGCCCCCAAGTCCCTTGACGAGATCCAGCCCGGGGGCCACCTCGTCGGCTCCGTCCACGACGAGGTCAAGCGCGGTCCCTTCCGTGAGGGTCGCCATCGGGATGCGAAGCTCCCGGCAACGCGTCTCGGTCCACGAAGAAGTCGGCACCCCGCCGACGTCCCGGAGCCGGCCGCTCTCGATGGCCTCAGTGAGACCCTCGAGAAAATACCGCACGGTGCTTCCGGTCCCGAGCCCGAGGAGCATGCCACTCCTCACCTCTGACACGGCTGCGTGCCCGGCGGCCCGCTTCTCCGCCTCCGCTTGCGCCGGTGCGGCGGATCGGCTCATCGCTCCGGCTCCGGCAAGGGGCCGAAAACCCGGCCTGTCCAGTGGGCGGCAGCCCGACATCCCAGGGCCGACCGGGGCTCATTCACCCGCGCGCACCGCGTTATTGACGGACATTGGGCCCGGCAAGGCGTTCACGCCGGCCAACCGCGCGCGGTGTGCGAAGGCGCCATTGAGAGCGGCGGGCAGTGAGTTGGCGGGTGGGTTGCAGGAGGCGGGAATCTAGAACCGCGCCCGGAGGCGGACCAGTGGCCTCGGGGCCTCCTCCCCCTTTGCCTTAGGCGGGAGTGCATGGCCCCGGTTGACACTCCCGGCACCTCGGACCATGCTCCGGGCGTCGACCCCGCACTCGCGGGGGAAGCCCCGGCCCACCGAGCCGTCGCTGTCCCCTTTCTGGTCCCCAAGCGATGCGGCACCTGCCCGGAGGCAGTCCTGGACGGGATGCGAGCTTGGCCTGTGGGCCGTTGCGCGCGAGAGCAGGTGACTGACCCCGCCCGGCTCCCGGATCTCCCGGAGCCGGGTTTGTCTGCGCGGTTCCGCCCCGGCTTTGCCGGACGGGCGGGACCGCGGACCTCAGGAGGAACCACGTTGATCATCGTGACCCGGCCGGGTGTGACCGAGGACGAACTCGACGAGATCCGTGAGCGCGTCGAGTCGCTCGGGCTCCGGACACATGTGTCGAAGGGCGAGAACCGGCAGATCATCGGGTGCATCGGAGACGAGGAGAGGCTGAGCAGCCTGCCGCTCCTCGGGCTCCGGGGGGTCGAAGCCGTGCACCCCGTGATGCGGCCCTATAAGCTGGCCTCGAGGGAGTTCTCGGCCGAGCTGACCCGCATCCCGCTCGCCGACCACACCCTGGGCGGCCCGGCGACGGTAATGATCGCGGGGCCCTGCTCGGTCGAGGGAGAGGCGATGGCTCTTGAGACGGCTCGAACCGTCCAGAGCGCCGGGGCGAGCGCATTTCGCGGGGGCGCCTTCAAGCCGAGGACATCGCCCTATTCCTTCCAGGGTCTCGAGAAGGAGGGACTCGAGATCTTGGCCCGCGTGCGCCGGATGACCGGGCTTCCCGTCGTCACGGAGGTGATGGACACGAGGCACGTCGAGACCGTAGCCGGCCATGTGGATGTGCTTCAGGTCGGGGCCAGGAACATGCAGAATTTCGCGCTCCTTCGCGAAGTCGGCCGGGTCCATCGCCCCGTGCTCCTCAAGCGCGGGATGTCTGCAACCGTGAAGGATCTCCTCCTGGCGGCCGAGTACGTGATGAAACAGGGGAACATGCAGGTCATCCTCTGCGAGCGGGGAATCCGGACCTTCGAGCGGGCCACGCGGAACACCTTCGACATCGGCGCGATCCCTGTGCTCAAGGAGGAATCGCACCTTCCGGTCGTCGCCGACCCCTCGCACGCGGCGGGCAGGAGGGCGCTCGTGCCCCCTCTCGCCTTCGCCGCCGTCGCTGCCGGTGCGGACGGGCTCATGGTGGAAGTGCATCCGAGGCCCGAGGAGGCGCTCTCGGACGGGGAGCAGTCGCTCGACTTCGCGCAGTTCCGCGCGCTGTTGCGGGATCTCGCCCCGTTCGCGACGGCAGCCGGTCGTCCGCTCGCCACAGCGGCGAACCCTTCCCGGGAGTAAGCGCCGTACGGGTACGCCTATATCCGCGCGGCCAGGAGATGCGATCTCGCGTGCCGGATCTGGCTCAGGACCGAGCCCCGGCTCGTGCCGCCCTCGACTGCGCGGGCCTCGACAGAGCGCTCCCAGTCGAAGATCTCCGCCAGCGCCGGCCCGGAGACGGCCCCGCCCCACCTGCCGGTGACCCTGGCCGGGAGATCCGCAAGGGAGACACCCCGCTTCTCGGCCTCCCGGACCCATCCGCCGACGATCTCGTGGCTCTCGCGGAAGGGCACGCCGCTACGGACTAGCGCATCGGCGAGGTCCGTCGCCAGCAGTTCGGAACTCAGGCGCTCGGCGATCCGGTCCCCGCGGAATCGGAGGCTCCGGACCGCGCCGGTCAGGGCCGGCAGGACGAGCGCGAGCGCGTCAACGGTGTCGAAGAGAAGGAGCTTTTCGTCCTGGAGATCGCGGTTGTAGCCGGCCGGAAGCCCCTTGAGAAGGGTCAGGACCCCGGTCAGATTGCCGACGAGACGCCCTACCTTGGCCCGCGCAAGCTCCGCGACGTCCGGGTTCCGCTTCTGCGGCATGAGCGAGGAGCCGGTGGTATAGCCTTCCCCGATCTCGATGAACGAGAACTCGTGCGAGGAGAAGATCACCAGGTCCTCGCCCAGCCTCGAGATGTGTATCCCGATGAGCGCGCCGGCGAACATCAGCTCTGCGGACCAGTCCCGGTCACCGACCGCATCGACCGAGTTCTCCGAGACGGCCCGGAACCCGAGCTCCTCTCTCAGCGCCTCCCGGTTCACGGGGAACGGGCACCCGGCGATCGCCCCCGATCCAAGTGGGAGGACGGCCGCCTGACGTCCCGCCCTCCGGACGCGTCCGATGTCCCGGAGAATGGCCCAGGCATGCGAGAGGGCCCAGTGTCCCGCCCGGATCGGCTGGCCCTGCTGGAGGTGCGTGTAGCCGGGGAGGATCACGTCGATCTCCCGTTCGGCGAGGTCGATCAGCGCACCGGCGAGCGCGGCCAGTTGCTCCTCCAGCGCAGCGGCGGCAGCCATCCCCCAGAGGCGGAGGTCGGTGGCCACCTGGTCGTTGCGTGACCGGCCGGTATGGAGTTTCCCCGCGACGGCCCCGGCCTCTTCGGTGAGGAGCCGCTCGACGAGCGTGTGCACGTCCTCGTCGGTGGCTCCTTCCGGGATTCCCGCCTCCAGGCGCTCCGCCACCCGGGTCAGGCCTTCCGTGAGCGCCCGGTGTTCCTCGTCATCGATCACGCCCGCACCGAGGAGCGCCCCGGCCCACGCCCGGCTGCCGCGCACGTCCTCGCGCCAGAGCCGGAAGTCAGCGTCGAGAGATCGGTTGAGCGCCTCCATCTCGGGAGCCATCCCGCTCTCGAATCGGCCGCCCCAGAGCGCACCTCCCCCCCCGGCGGATCTCTCGGGGCTCACCGGCACGATCCTTGGTCGAGAGCGTCCCGGAGGACGACAATTCGCATAATCATGCAGTTGACGTGCATATTCGTCCGCAGCTCACACCGCCCGCTCGGCCGTTCCGATCGCGCCCGCGAGGATCTCCACGGCGTCATCGATCTCGGCGCGGCGGACGGTGAGCGGCGGCAGGAGCCGGATGACCCGGATCCCGGCGGGTACGGTAAGGAGGCCGCTTTCCCGTGCCTTCTCGATGACCGGCCCCGCGGCGCGGGAGAGTTCGACGCCCCAGAGGAGCCCCCGCCCCCGGATCTCCGCGACGCAGCCGGGATTCGCCGCGGCCACCTGCTCGAGGCCCCGCCGAAGACGCTCCCCCTTGAGCCGAACCTCATCGAGGAAATCAGCCTCGCCGAGCGTCTCCAGGACGGTTCTCGCGACAGAGGAAACGAGCGGACCTCCGCCGAACGTCGTGCCGTGGTCGCCGGGCGCCATCGCTTCGGCGATCGTACCGGACATGACGACCGCGCCCATGGGAAGGCCCCCGGCGAGAGCCTTGGCCAGGCAGAGGATGTCGGGGGTGATCCCGCTCGCCTCGTGCGCGAAGAACCTCCCCGACCGGGCGAGCCCGCACTGGATCTCGTCCAGGATCAGAGCGATCCCCCTCTCCCTCGTCCACTCCCGCAGATCGCGCAGGAAGTCACCCGGCAGCGGCCGGATCCCGGCCTCCCCCTGGATCGGCTCGGCAATGAGCGCTGCCGTGCGCTCCCGCGAGAGCGCCTCCCTGACGCCGGCGGGATCCTCCGGGTCGGCGAAGTCCACCCCCGGCATCACCGGGCGGAACGGATCCCGGAAGTCGGGACGGTCCGTCACTGCGAGGCTGCCGAAGAGACGGCCGTGGAATGAGCCCTTCAGGGCGACGATGCGGTGCTTCGCTTCGCCTCCCCGCGCCTTCGCCCACTTGCGCGCGAACTTGATCGCGCCCTCGACGCTCTCCCCTCCCGAGTTGCAGAAGAATACCTGGTCGAGGCCCGAGCGGTCGACGAGCACCCGCGCGAGTTCCTCGGCCGGCCGGGTCCGGAAAAGATTCGAGACGTGGATCAGACCTGTCCCGAGTGCCGTCTCTATCGCGCCGCGAACGAGCGGGCTCCCGTGCCCGAGCGCGTTCACCCCGATGCCGGCCGTGAAGTCCAGGTACGCACGTCCGTCGTCGGCGACAAGCCTCGTCCCCGCCCCCCGGACGAAGACGGCATCGGGCATCCGGTAGACGCCGAGCAGGGGACTCGCAGGTCCGCTCACGGGCCGGGCGCCTCCGTCGCCGTGCCGCTCTGCTGGGCGGCGACGACCCTTGTTCCGGAGCCGCCGGCGAGCAACCGTTCGTCCCCGATCCGGACCTCGAGGCCTGACGCCGCAGCGTCGAGCGCCTGCCTCACCTTGACCAGCATCCCCCCGACGAGTACGCCGCTCCGCGCCAGAGCCTCGGCCACATCCGGATCCACGATCTCGACGACCCTGCCCCCTGCCTGCACGCCAGGGACATCTGAAAGAAGGAGCAGCCGGTCGGCACCGATCCCGAGCGCGAGGGGGATCGCCGCCTCGTCTGCGTTCACGTTGAGCGGCGCCCCCTCCGGCCCGACCGACACGGGGGAGATGACGGGTGTGTATCCTCCCGAAAGGAGGCCCCGGATCACCCGGCCATCCACCCGCCGGATCCGCCCGACCTCTCCGAGGCGCGCGCGGTCGACCGGATCAGCCCGGAGGAGGCCGCCGTCCTCCCCGGAAATCCCAACCGCCTCCCGTCCGGCCCGGGATAGGGCCGCCACCACTCGCTTGTTCACCCATCCCGAGAGCACCATCGCGGTGAGCTCCAGGCCGAGACCCCGTGTTACGCGGAGCCCCCCGGACCACTCGACGGGAATGCCCGTCCGCTCGAGCCACCGTGAGATGTCCTTGCCTCCCCCGTGGACAACAACAACCTCGCCCGGGAGGCCGGCCAGCGCCCGGAATGCCTCCTTCCGGGGGCGGGCACCGAGCCACGCGCCCCCGATCTTCACGACGCTCAGCACCGGAGCCCCCGGTCCGCCTCCCACCCGCACATCAGGTTCATGTTCTGGATCGCCTGTCCCGCAGCACCCTTGCCCAGGTTGTCGAGCGCCGCGACGACCGTGACCACCCTCGGCCCGGCATCGGCCACGTCCGTGACGCCGAGAACGAGCCGGTCGGTGCGGACGACCCGCGAAAGCCCCGGAAGCCCGTCGTCGAGGACCTGGACTACCCGCGAGCCCCGGTACGCTTCGCGCCACGCCCGCCGGACGCCGGCACCGTCCGCACCGTCCGCGACCGGGAGGACGATCGTCTCAAGGATCCCGCGCGCGACCGGAAGGAGGTGGGGCTGGAAGAGCAGCGGGATCCCGGGAAGGAGCGCGCGCATCTCCTTCAGGTGCCGGTGCCGATTCCCCTCCCCGTATGCCCGGTAGTCCTCGGCCACCTCGGCAAAGAGGAGGTACGTCTTCGGCGTGCGGCCGGCTCCGGTAACCCCCGAGGCCGCATTCACGACGGTGAGCCGCCCGGTATCGATGAGACCGGCGTCGGCGAGGGGGAGAAGCGCCAGGAGCACGCCCGTGGGGTAGCACCCGGGGTTCGCAATGAGCTTCGCCCCGGCGATCTCCGCCGGGCAGCGCTCGGCGAGACCGTAGACCGCATCCGCCTCACGCCCGGAGCCGGGCCGGTGGTCGTCCGTCAGGTCGATGATCCTCGGGCCGCCCGCGTGGCGGGCCACCCATCGGGCCGCCTCCCCGTGGGGCACGCAGAGGAAGAGGAAGTCCACATCGCCGGCGGGTGCGTCGTCCGGCGCCACGAATCCGATCTCGAGGTCGGGCAGCGACTCGCCCGCGAGCGAGCGCGACGTCGCGAAAGCGAGCTCCACCCCGCCGTGCGCACCAAGGAGGCCCACGAGTTCCTGACCGGTGTATCCGGCCCCGCCGATGATTCCCACCGTGGGGCGTGAGCCGGCGGCGAGGTCGCGCTGGTGTTGTTCTGACATGTCGGGTAATTACTCCGCGTGCCGGCCTCGCGTCAACCTTTGCTGTATTTTTATGCAACCGTGCCCGGTGATCCGCCACCCGCGATCTCATGGAGCCGCTCCCGTACGGCGGTTGCCTCCCCGGCTTCCCTCAGGATCACGAGCACGGTGTCGTCGCCGGCCACCGTGCCGAGGACCTCGGACCACCCGGCCGCATCGATCGAAAGCGCCACAGCCTGCGCGCCGCCGCCTGCGGTCCGGACGACCACGAGGTTTCCGGCCGCCTCCGCCGAGAGGAAGAGGGCCGGAAACACCATTTCGGGAGGCGGCACGTGTCCCTCGGCGTCCGGGAGCGCATAGTGCGCTCCCCCATCGGCCCCCATCACCTTGACGAGCCTGAGCTCCGCCATATCGCGCGAGAGCGTCGCCTGCGTCACGGTGAATCCCCGCTCACTCAGAAGCGTGCGGAGCGCCTCCTGGCTCCCGATGCGGTGGCTTCGGACCAGCGCCAGAATTGCTTCCTGCCGTTCCTTCTTCGCCACGTCTCCGACCTCGACGCCGGGGTCCCTAGCGGCCGGGACGCGTAAGCCGCGCCGCCCACGCCATAAGGCGATCGGGCTCGACCCCCACGCTCCGTTCCACCTCGTCCCCGCCCTGGATCCACACGACCGTCGGCACGCTCCCGATGCGGTAGCGCTCGGCGAGGCCGGGCGCCACGTCCACGTCCACCTCGAAGATGCGCAGGCCACCCCCCGTGCGCGAGGCGACCTCCTCCAGATGCGGGTGGAGCCACTTGCACGGCCCGCACCACGCCGCCGTGAATACAAGAAGGGCCGGGAGAGGGGAGCGGAGGACCCGTTCTCCGAATTCTTCGCTTCCGACCTGCTCGATCACTCCCCCTGCACCCGGCGAAAGGTGAGCTGTTTCGCCCGCTCCGCAGTCCTCTCCCGGACCCACCCGTTCCGGAAGAGGAAGAGGCGGCGGCCCCGCCGGTCACGGACCAGTGCACAGTCGTGGGTGCCCGCCACCCGGCAGATCTCCGCCTCCGGCCCGCTCACCCAGCGTGCGTCGCGGAAGGGGAGGGGTTCGAGGGTGGCTTCGACCCGGTATTCGGAAGCGAGCCTCTGGACGAGAACGTCGAACTGGAGGAGGCCGACCGCCCCGACGACCGGACCGGGGCCGGTGCCTCCCTCACCGGAGAAGAACAGCTGCACTGCTCCCTCCTCGGAAAGGTGGTCGAGCCCCCTGTCGAGGTGTTTTCGACGGAGGGGGTCGGCGACGCGGACACGGGCAAAGTGTTCGGGGGCGAAGGAGGGAATGGCGGTGAACTCGACGTCCGGAATGCTCGTGATCGTATCCCCGATCCGCAGGCTCCCCCGGTCAAGCACACCGACGACGTCACCCGGCCATGCCGTCTCCACAGCCTCACGCTCCCGTGCGAAGAACTGCTGCGGTGGTCCGAGCCGGAATACCCGGCCGGTCCGTGTGTTCCGGACGCTCGCGCCCGCACGGTAGTGGCCGGAGCAGATCCGGAGGAAGGCGATCCGGTCCCGGTGCCTGGGATCCATGTTCGCCTGGATCTTGAAGACGAACGCGCTGAGTCCCCCGCTTCCCGGCTCGACCGGGCGGGCGCCCGCCTCCCGGGCTCCGGGGGCCGGCGCATGGGCGAGGAACCAGTCGAGAAACGGCCTCACGCCGAAGTTCGTGAGCGCGCTTCCGAAGAACACCGGCGACAGCTCTCCCGCGAGAAAGGCGCGCCGGTCGAAGGCGCTCCCCGCCCCGTCGAGCAGCTCGATCTCCTCCTCGAGGACGGCACGGGCCCTCTCCCCGAGAAGCGCGCCCACGCGCCTGTCCCCGAGTACCGTAACGTGCTCGGCCGGACGCGTCTGCCCGTGGTCGGTTCCCTTCTCGAAGAGGTGGAGTCTCTCCTCCTCCCGGTCGTAGACGCCGAGGAAGCCGCTCCCGTCCGTCACGGGCCAGGTGACGGGCGAGCACCGGATCCCGAGATCTGCCTCGATACCGTCAAGGAGCTCGAGCGGCGCCACCCCGAGCCGGTCGCACTTGTTGACGAATGTGAAGATCGGGATACGGCGGAGGTGGCAGACACGAAAGAGCTTGCGCGTCTGTTCCTCGACGCCCCGCCGATTGTCGAGGAGCATGACGGCCGAGTCGGCCGCCATCAGCGTCCTGTAGGTGTCCTCCGAGAAGTCCTGGTGGCCGGGCGTATCGAGCAGGTTGATGTGGAGCCCCCCGTACTCGAATCGCAGGACACTCGAGGTGACCGAGATGCCGCGGGCCCGCTCCATCTCCATCCAGTCCGAGGTGGCGTGCCTGAGGGCGCGCCGGGCCTTGACCGAGCCCGCCAGGTGGACGGCGCCCCCGTAGAGGAGGAGTTTCTCGGTCAGTGTCGTCTTCCCGGCGTCCGGATGGCTGATGATGGCAAAGGTGCGTCGCTTGCGGGCCTCGCTCGCGGCCTCATCTCCCCGAACCTGCACGTCCGGGGCGCGGACTCCCATTTCCACCTCCCGCGGTCCGACGGTCCACGCGGGCACGACCGGCGGCGGCCCGCGACCTTCCCTGTACCGAAGCCTGAATGTAAACGAAATTCCGGTGTCAGTTCATTCCTGGGAGACCCCGGACCACCGCCTTGCCTGACTTCCCCCCTCCCCTGGCGCTCCTCGTCGCGGCCGCGGTGACCGCGGCGCCGTCCGGCGTCGGTGCGAAACAGCTCCCGACAGCCCCGGCGGCATCCTCGGCCGGATGGGACGCGCCCGAGGCCCGGGACCTCGTCGCCCGGGCCCGGGTGGCGCGGGCGGAGCGCGCGGCCTCGGCCGAGCTGGCAAGCTACACCGCCCGCACCGAGGGCCACATCTACTTCTTCCTCGACCCCGAGGAAGGGGGACGGCACCTGCTTCGCGTCGACCAGATCGCGGCCGACGTGCGGTGGCAGAGCCCGGGCATCCTGCAGCAGCACATCGTCGGCGAGCGGTCCCGGAGACGCTTCCCCCTCCGCGAATTCGCGTACTACCTGGACCGGTTCACGCTCGTCCCGCACGGCTTCGCAGAGGAGATCCGGATCGGATCGGGGGAGGACGTCGCCGGAGTCGAGCACCCTCTCGCGGCGTGGCGCGCCGGGTCCGGCGTGGAGGAGGTGTACCACTTCCGCCTGGGGAACACCCTCTCGCTCTTTCTCCCCGGGGAGGAAGAGCCCGTGCGCATCCGGGAGCTTTTCGTCCGTCCGCGCGACACCTCCCGTCCCGGCATCCTCGGCGTGATTCATCTGGACTTGGCCACGGCGAACATCGTTCGCATGGCATTCACCTTCACCTCGGCGTCCTATGTCGACCCGAGGAACGACCGGGTCCACGTCGAGCTCGACTACGGGCTCTGGGAAGGGCGCCACTGGCTCGCGAACCTCCAGCGGATCGAGGTGCGGCGCGAGGTGCCGGGCATCGACCTCGAGGTCGGGACGGTGATCCGGGCGGTCCTCGAGGTACGTGACTACGAGCTGGACGCCGCCGGTCCGGATGACCTCGCCCTCCTTCCCCCCGTCACCTTCGAGCCCCCGGACGAGCGCGCGGCGTATCCGTTCTCCACCGGCGTCTACGACCGGATGGAAGCGCACGGCCTCGGCGCGGTCGCCGTGGACACCGATCCGGAGGAACTCCGCTCACGGGCACTCGAATGGGCCCGGGACATCGGTTCCTCCGGGCTCTCGCCGGTCCGGTTCCACCTCGAGGGGTTCTCGTCGCTCCTCCGCTACAACCGCGTCGAGGGGCTGAGCCTGGGTGCCGGCGGGTCGTACCACCCCGGGCCCGCCATGCGCGTCCGGGCCCGCGCGGGCCATGCATTCGGGAGCGGCAAGCCTCGCTTCTCCATCGGCTTCGAGGAGGTGCTCGACGCCTCCTGGACGCTCCGGCTCGAGGGATATCTCCGCCGGCGCGCAGACCTCGGGCTCGCACCCGGAAGCTCGCCCCTCGTCTCCTCGATCGGGGCTCTCCTTCTCGGGGAAGATTACGTCGACACCTACTGGATGAGCGGAGGCCGTGTCGGGCTCGACCGGCGGGGGAGCGGGAGATCCCGCATCACCTTCGGGTTCGGGCTCGAACGGCACACCTCCGCCTCGCGGCTCGTCGCCAGCGCCCCTCTCGGAGACCGCGCCTTTCGGAGCGTCCGGTCCGTCTCCGAGGCCGAATTCCTCCGGCTGGATGCCGGCACACTGCTCAATCTCCCGGCTCCCGCCGGCGGGACCGGAGTGGCAGAGCTCTCGGCCACCGCCCTCTACGGCCAGGCGGGCGGCGGAATCGGGATCCTCACAGGACTCGAGGAGCGGTGGCGTCCCGGCGGGCCGTCCAGGGAGATCGCCCTCTCAGGGACCGGCTGGATCTGGCTCGGCGACCCGCTCCCGCAGGGACACCGCCTCATGGGAGGCCGTGGAACCCTTCCGGGCCACGCGTACCGGGGCTACGCGGGGCGTGTCGCTGTGGCCGGCGGACTCGTGGGGTCGAGCGATCTCATCGGGCCGCTCGTGCGTGCCCGGGCGGGTCTTCACCTGGGCTGGTCGGATGGGGGGGACCCGGTCGTCGGACGGTCGTGGGCGGCTGGCGGGACGTCGGGGATCGCGGGAGCAGTCTCGGCGGGGCTCGGACTCGGGTGGGACCTCGTTCGGGTGGAGCTCGCCCGCGGGCTCGGCGGCGGTGAGTGGCAACTCTGGATCTCGCTCGACCCGAACCTCTGGGACCGCATGTGACCCGCAACGCTCACTGGGCCCGGTGGACCGCGCCCGCTACACTACCCATCGCCACGGCCCGGGACGGACGACGCGCGAGCTTGGGAGGGATGCGATGAGCCGGAAGAACCTCTGCCTGACGCTGCTTGCGCTGGCCAGCCCTCTTCTCGGATCCGGGGGGATTCTCGCACAGGGAGCGGGGGAACGGGACTACGAGGCGGAGATCGAGGCCGCCCTCCGCTCGGCGAAGACAGCCGCGGGCTTCGAGTTCCTCGGCGCGCTCAACAGGAACTGCCTCCTCCCGGCGAGCGGCGGGCTCAACACCTCGAACAGCCTTCCGAGATACGTCCGGGATCCGTCGACGATCCCCGCGCGCGAGGTCTGGTACGCCGAGCCCACCCGGGTGTTCGACAACCTCTACTTCGTCGGCGGCCGCATCCACTCCTCGTGGGCGCTCACGACGAGCGAGGGGATCATCATCATCGACACGACCTATCCCTACAACTCCGAGGAGCTGATCATCGGCGGCCTCGAGCGTGCGGGCCTCGATCCCACCGACATCCGGTACGTAATCGTCTCCCACGCCCACGGGGACCATATCGGGGGGGCGGAGATCCTGCAGGAACGCTTCGGCGCGGAAGTCGTGATGGGCGAGGCCGACTGGGAGCTGATCGAGGCTTACCCGAACCGGTATGTGTCGATGGCACCCGAGAGGGGTATCGTGGCCACCGACGGGATGGAGCTCACTCTCGGCGACACCACGGTGTCGATCTGGGAGACGCCGGGACACACACCCGGGACGCTCTCCTACACATTCACCGTGTACGACGAAGGCACGCCCGTCGGGGTGGCCTACTCGGGCGGCACGGCCTTCAACTTCCACAACAACACACCCGACCCCGGGATCCGGAACTTCCAGACCTACATCGACTCGCAGGCCCACATTGCGCGGCGGGCTGCCGCCTCCGGCGCGACCGTGCTGCTCTCGAATCACTCCGAGTTCGACAACGCGTACAATCGCAACCGGATGCTCGCCGGCCGGGGCGACGGCCCTCACCCCTACGAGGTGGGCGAGGATGGCGTGCAGCGCTACTTCCAGGTCCTCATGGGATGTGCGCGCGCGGCGCAGCTGAAGCTGGAGCAGCAACTGGCCGGGGAGCCCGTCCTGTAGGGAACCGCACGGGTGGGCAGAAGGGACGGGCCCAGTGGACGGGCACCACCCGGAGAGGTGCTCGCCCCACCCTCCCCTTCCCGCAGGCGCGGGCGCATCCGCGCGGCACACGCCGCGCCGAGGGTGAGCGACCGGGATCGAACCGGCGACCTCCAGGGCCACAACCTGGCGCTCTGACCAACTGAGCTACGCCCACCACATACACAACCGGGTAAAGATAACACCGTCCCACGACGGGACGGAGCCCGCGAGTGCGCCCGCCAGGATTCGAACCCGGGACCCTCGGCTTAGAAGGCCGATGCTCTATCCAACTGAGCTACGGGCGCGTGTGCAAAAAATCAATAGCGGGAAGTGGCGGGGGGCAAGCCTTGCTCCGGGTGCGGGAGAAACGCCGGAGTCCGCTCCACCCCCCTTAGGCTCGCCGTCCACCCCGCCGGCCCGCACCGGAACCCCACCCCTCTACCTCCCCGGTCCGCTCCAAACGCGCATGCTGCGCCCGGCCGAGAGGCCCAAGCCCTGCCGCGGCGCTCCGGGCAACCTCAGTTGAACGTCAGGAGCTTCACCCGGATCACGTTCGGAAGCGCGCCGATCTCCGCTATGACCTCCGGCGGTACCGGCTCGTCCACCTCGACGAGCGCGCTCGCCGCACCGGACCTGTCGCGTCCGAGATGGAAGGTGGCGATGTTGATGCCCTGCCCACCGAGAGCCGAGCCGAGCGCGCCGATGAACCCGGGCTTGTCGCGGTTTCGCGTGTAGAGCATGCGCGGGCCGAGCCGGGCCTCCATCGAGATACCCTCCACATCCACGACGCGGGGGCGGTCCTCCTGGAAGAGCGTGCCGGCGAGCGTGCGCTCTCCCCGCTCCGTCCCGACCGTGAGGCGGATGAGCGACTGGTACCCGTCCGCGTTCGGCCGCTCGACGGTCGTGACCTCGATATTGCGCTCCTCGGCCACTACCGGGGCGTTGACCGCATTCACATTGGCGAGGAGCGGGGCGAGGAGACCCTCGAGCGCCGCCGCGGTGATCGGCCGGTTGTTCAGCCCGGACGCCGCGCCGGCGTAGGTCAACGTCACGGACTCCAGACCTGTCTCGGTGATCTGGCCGGCAAAGCTGCCGAGCTGGCGGGCCAGCTCGATGTAGGGCCTGAGGAGGGGCGCCTCCTCGGCGGATACCGACGGCATGTTGAGCGCGTTCGTGACGGCACCCGTCAGGAGGAAGTCGGCCATCTGCTCGGCGATCTGCACGGCGACCTTGTCCTGCGCCTCGCCCGTGGAGGCACCCAAGTGCGGTGTGGCGACGACGTTGTCGAGCTCGAAGAGAGGATGCGCTCCGGGCGGCTCCGTCCGGTACACATCGAGCGCGGCGCCCGCCACATGGCCCGACTCGAGGGCTGCCTGGAGAGCGTCCTCGTCGATCAGGCCTCCGCGGGCACAGTTGACGATCCGCACGCCGGGCTTCGCGTTGGCCAGCGTATCGGCATTCAGGATGTTCCTGGTACCGTCGGTGAGCGGGGTGTGAAGCGAGATGAAGTCGGCGCGCTCGAGGAGTTCGGCGAGTTCGAGGCGTTCGACCCCGAGCTGCGTCGCACGGTCAGGCGAGAGATAGGGGTCAGCGACGATGACCCGCATCCCGAGGCCCTGGGCGCGCGCGGCCACGAGTGAACCGATGTTCCCGCATCCGATGAGGCCGAGCGTCTTTCCCACCAGCTCGACCCCCATGAAGCGGGACTTCTCCCACTTCCCGCCACGGGTCGAACGGTCCGCGGCCGGAATCCGGCGCGCGAGTGCCATCAGGAGGGCGATCGAATGCTCGGCCGTCGTCACGGAGTTGCCGAAGGGCGCGTTCATGACGATGACACCGCGGGCCGTCGCGCCCTTCAGGTCGATATTGTCGACGCCGATCCCCGCGCGCCCCACGACCCGCAGCTTCCGGGCGGCATCGAGGATCCGGGGCGTGACCCTCGTCGCGGAGCGGACCGCGATCCCGTCGAAGTCGGAGATGATCCCGGCAAGCTCCTCCTCGGACAGTCCCACCTTCGTGACACAATCGATCCCGCGGTCGCCGAAGAGGGCCGCCGCCCGGGGACTCATCCGGTCCGCGATCAGGACCCTAGCCACGCATCACCTCCCCGAAAGCCCAGTCGAGCCAGGGCGTGAGTTTCTCGAGATCCGAGCTCTCGACCGTGGCGCCGCCCCAGAGACGGAGTCCGGGGGGGGCGGCCCGGTAGCTCGCGATGTCATGGGCCGCGCCCTCGCGGTCGAGGAGACCGACGAACTCGCGGATGAAGGCGGCCTGCTCACCGACGCTCCGGCCCGTCACGGCCGGCTCGACGATCCGGAGGCAGATCGAGGTCGGTGACCGCGTCTCCGGCCGGCGGGCCAGGAATTCCACCCACTCCGTCCGGGAGACCCATGCATCGATGACCTCGAAGTTCTCCCGCGTCCTTCGGATCAGCCCCTCGCTCCCTCCCTCCGCCTCGGCCCAGCGGAGCCCGTCCAGGGCATCCTCGACGCAGAGCATCGAGGGCGTGTTGATCGTCGAGCCCGCGAAGATCCCCTCATTGAGCCCCGATCCCTTCGTCAGCCGGAAGAGCTTTGGAAGCGGCCGCTCCGGCCGGTATGACTCGAGCCGGTCGGCCGCCCGCGGCCCGAGCGCGATCATCCCGTGGGCCGCCTCGCCACCGAGCACCTTCTGCCACGAGTAGGTCAGTGCATCGAGGCGGTCGAAGGGGACTTCCATACCCAGCACAGCGGATGTGGCATCGCAGATCGTAAGCCCCGCGCGGTCCGCCGGGATCCAGCTCCCGTCGGGCACGCGGACCCCCGACGTCGTCCCGTTCCAGACGAAGACGACGTCGCGGTCCGTGTCGACGGCCTCGAGCTCCGGGAGCTCGCCGTACGGCGCCTTGTGGAGGCGCACCGCGTCGAGGCCGAGGCTCATGACGTCCCTGGCCCACCCGGCGCCGAAGCTCTCCCAGGCGAGCACCTCCACCCCGCGGGCCCCGACGAGCGACCAGATCGCGAGCTCGAATGCCCCGGTATTCGATCCCGGAACGATGCCGAGCCGATAGCCCTCGGGGAGGCCGAGGAGATCGCGGGACCGCTCGATGACCTCCTGGAGCCGCTGCTTCGCGGGCGGCGCGCGGTGCGAGCGGCCGAGGAGCGCGCCTTCGAGGCCGCCGAGGCTCCACCCCGGTCGCTTCGTCGTCGGACCGGACCCGAATCTCGGGTTCTCAGGGCGGACGGATGGTTTCATGGATACCCGTGCAGGCCGCATGGTCGAGCTGCACGGTCCGTGCATCGAGGGGCCCGAGGCCGCATCCCGCACACCGGGGAGCGACGGATGCGGAAGTCTAAGGAAATGCCCGTTTGCGTCAACATGGCGCCGGGCGTGCGCGGAGACCCCGCACATGCCGGCTGCGAGGCCCTGCGCCGAGCAACCGGCGCCGACGCCGACGGGCCGGCGGCGGAGAAGGCCAATCCCGGTTCGTAGCCGTTCGGGCATGGTGTGGAATCGCACCGCCGACGGGTGAGGCCGGGCGCGCAGGGCCGGGCGGCCTCTCTCGCCCATCCGTGCCATCCGGGATCGGCCGAACGGTGAGCACGGCCACGGGCTTATGTGCCGGGGAGTAGCGGTCATGTCCAGCGTCCCCACGCTCCAGGGACTAATGGACGGGCTCATGGCGGAACTCTCGGACAACGGTAACGCCGGAGGGAGATTGCCTACGGCCGTACGGCTCTGAGGGTCCTGATCCATATGCCCCGTGATTGGGCGGAGCGTCTCCAGGACAAGATCCGGCGGGGCCTGCGCCGATGACCTAGGGCCGCCGGCAGGCCAACAACGTCGTACTTCTGAAGGGCCAAGACCAACTGGTGCGCTTTCGGGCGGGTAGTGATGAGAGATGGCAACGTTCTGCGAGTCCTCCATCCGACCGGCCGCGGCAGCACTTGCAGGGAGTCATACCATGTACGACACCGTGATCATTCCAAGAGTCGAGTATGAACGCCTGTGTACGATGGAAGAAGAGTTGACGGACATACGGACGGCACTGGCCGCCGCGGCGGGATCGCCAGCGACGCCGAAGAACTTTACCGGGGCATGTGGCCGACCGGCTTATTGACGGGGAGTCGCCCCTGCGGGTCTGGCGTGAATACCGTGGACTGTCCCAGTCCGCCCCGCGCGCACCTCCGGCGTCGACCGGGTACGGATCGTCGAGATCGAATCGGAACCAGCGGGTCGGTCCACACCATTCGTAAGCGGACCAACGCTCTTCGGATTGTAGTGGATGACATCATCCTGGCGTGAGCGGCAGTTGGCGTCAATCAGCTCTGAGTCCATGACCACGACTTGACCGGGACCCGGATACCGACTGCAAAGCGCTCATCATCAAACGAAAAATGCCACGCTGGATCGGGATGCTGACGAAGTACGGCGTCGATCCCGCCACCGCCGAGATCGCGCAACTGGCCCACCCCATTCTCTCTCCCCTCTCCCCTCACTCAATTCCCACGACCCATCAACCGAAAGCGCCGCCTTCACCATGCGCAGCAGGACAGCGGGTCGACGGCTCCGCTATCCGTCCCGGCCCCTGTCTCCGAATCCTGTCCGACCAAGCAAACGCGCTTGTTTTACGACTCGGCCGTTTCCCCAATCGTCAGCCCGCCGTCACGCGCTTCCCATTATCTCTCGAATTCCTCGAGGCGCTCTCGCGCACCAGCGTCGCCTGCCAAGCACAACCGGTCGACGAGGTCCAGCGCACGGTTCGCCCAGTCATCGTTCAGATGGTGCTGGTACGTTCTAAAGACCAGCTCGGGGAGATCGACGAGGCGGCGGCGCTCGCTCGCGCCCGGTAGACGATCCAGGAACCGTTCACAAACCTCGCAGGTCAGGCCGGGAAGGCGATGTGAAGAATTCTTCAAGGCCTTTACCAGCGTGTCCGCGTATTCCGGGAATGCTCGGCTCTCGCAGAAACGCGAAATGAGGTCAGCATAGCCGTCAAGTGAACCATCTTCGATTGCTTTGAAACACCTAGCCGCGGTGTGTCGCACGGATGCCTCATCGTCGTCGAATAGTACAACAAGAGTCTCCTCGCACCATTCCCGGCACTGGAGGTGCTTGACGTTGCTTGAAGCGACCTGAGCAATGCCCAAGCGGTGAGAGTCGTCCCCCGCGCGAGCCTTCGCCGTGAGATCCACAGCGCTATCGTGATACAGGGCAGCCAAGCCAGCAAGACGACCGCCAGCCTCTCCGATATCCGTGTCCGCTGACCGCAACATACGCTGTACAATGGGAAGCCCCACGGCAAGGTGGTTGCGGACGATCTGATGCAGGAGAGTGTACATGTGGCGAGTCACAAGCAACCGAGTATCCGAAAGGTCCATGTTCCTGAAGAGTCTCATTCCGTACTCGGGATCATGATGCCATATCGCTCTGATCACTCCGGCGACACAAGACAGAACGGCAGGGTGAGGATCTCGTATCATTTGTTCAATAGATGGACGAAACCTATCAACGTATTCTGCATCACTCGCGATGAGCCTAAATATTGCCATAGCGGCACGACCGCGAGTGGTATTTATTCCGTGAGTGTAAATATCTTCTCTTCCGCCCAAGGCGTTCCACGTTTCATGCATTTTCGGGCTGTTACCCTCGATTGCAAGCGAAGTAATCATTCCCATAGCAGCATCGGAAATTCGTTCATCCATTTGCCCGATGACATCGGCGATCACACAACCGGTGTACTCACGCGATTCGCCGAACGCCTTCGTACAAACAGATACCTTGAGTTCGCTTGGTATCGATGCCTCCTTCAATGCACTTAGGATTGCCTCGACGTAAACTGGCTGCGCATCCGCCGGGATTCGAAGTGCCAGCCGGGCAAACCTCTTCGGATCCTCCTTCGCCCGTGCACCGAACTCCCGGGATAGCTCAACTGCCCCACCCTTGAGAAAATCATCGCGCGTGGGTCGGGGGAGTTTGGACGAGTACTTCGTGATCGCACGCAGCCATTGGTCGTCCGTCATTTTGGCCGTGGCCTCCGCAGGAATCGGCGATGCCACAATGCCACCGGAAACCGGTTTCGGCTCACCAGATGGCTCGACGAATTTGCGCGTCAGCTCTCGAAAGTGACCGGTACCACTTGCGCTACGCAGCTCCTCTGGGATGGCGGAAAGCAGGTCGAAACGGCTCTTGCCTTGGGATCTCAACCCGGTCGTAGTCTTCTCAAATGGTGAACGGTAGGCCAAGATCAGTTCCTCCAGCCTCGCCAGAGTCCTGGGGTGGCTGTGAGGGGCGACCGCCCGTATCAACGCCATCGCGCACCACCTAGGGTTGTCCAGATAGCCGCACTGCAACCGCCATGGCTGGTCACAGAGGAGGGTGATGGCTTCGTCCGCGTAGCGTGCTCCTCCACCCGCGTAGAGAGTTAGCAGAAGGTGATTCGCGGCGTGAGTATCTCTTCTGCGCAGGTTAGCCACGACATCGTCAAGGATGTCGTGGCCTGTGTCGGCGAGGTTGGCCAACGCCGTTGCCAAACCGGAGAGCAGGGCACCTTCATGAGAATTGTTGTCAACACTCATGTAGCGACCCCACACTGCATCCGCTCTCGGTCGAGTGTCATCAATCGCTTCGCTATCTGCTATTTCGAGCACGATTTGTAGCAGGTGCTCGACCACACGAATCGGAACCTTCTCAACCGCAGCAACCAAAGCCTGAGTAGCGTACTCGCTATAGCTGAGTAGGGTACCGCGCTCCACTGACTTCCCATCTGCCCGGATGACTGCCACACGACGATTCAGCCGAATTGCCAGAACTTCTGGCACCCACTCGGGACGCCGATCGGCGAGATCGTGGAATACTCCGTCCAGCGCATGGCTCTCGAAACTAGGCTCGCAATCCTCATCGAGTACCCCATTGTCCAGAAGCTTCAGAAACATCTCAATGAACGATCGGCTGGTGCCATACCGGGCGTAGACCACAATCTTCCGGAGGCGCGGAATCCAATCCCCGCCAACATCGACGTATGGCTTAAGGGCAGTCACGACCCGATCCGGAAAATGGCGCTGATGGATACTCAAGTAATCGACCGCCATGCCCACAAGGCGGTCGTTGCCAGATTGCATCCAGCCCCTGATTACACCCGTGTCGTCCAGAAACGGAAACCAGGACCGAGATGCGCAGAGGCGTCGCCGAGTCAGCGCGGACAGGCGATCCCCATTGGTAGTGCCCTCGGCGATGGCCTTGATTTCTGGACGGATCTGCTTCTTCCAAACGGTCCATTCATCTTTGGTCGGATCAGGGACTTCGGCGAGAAGCGCCAGCACGAGATCCTTGATGTGAGCGCGGATGTCGTCGTCCTCAAGCAGCTGGCGAAGCTCCTTGACATACCGGTTGAAGTCGGAGTCCCGCAGATAGGCTAATACTTGGCGAACCTGTGCTCGCCGAAAGAGATCCTGCCGAGTACCCGTTAGGAAGGAACGCAGGGGTGTCTTTCGTGCAATGAATTGGCGTGCGAAGCAGTAGTCGAAGAAGCTCTCGTGACCGAACCCATAGCGTCTCTCGTCGAAGCTGATGACACCTTCGGACACCATGCTGCCGACGTACTCTGGTTGGAATGGATCCAGTGTCTCCCGAGTCACGGACAGTTGCTGCGTATCGGTCATCTTCTCGCAGAGAGTCTCGATCACACCCATCCACTCGTCTGGACGAGGTGCGATCCGTTCCTTGACTCGCCGACGCTTCTCGTCCCAGTATCTGCTGAACAACCTTGTCGCCGTGTCGAAGGGAGGAGCGCACGACGGATCAAATCCAGCGTCGAGAAAGATCGACAGGTTCTGGGGAAGCCGCAACAACTCAAGCTGGCGATGCCGAAACAGAGCTGGACGGAACTCCGCCTCGGTAAGGATGTCCCTGACTTCTTGGGTTGTGAAGTCAGTGATCGTGAACTCCGTGATGGTCGGCTTGCCTTCGGCTCTTGGTGCCAGACGCCGCAAGTGCGAGTCGTTCTTCCAGTCAAAGACTCGGCAAACAATGACGGTGTGGAGCGGAACTCGCACAGCGGTACTCCTGGCCTCGCGAATCAGTTTGCCAACGAGGTCCAAAGCCTCGGGATTCCGGCCGGACATCCTGCTTGCCGAGTCCAACTGATCGATGATCAACACGCCGGCACGGCCAGCAGCCTCAGCAGCTGCCGACAGTACAAGTACCGGAGACTCATCCAAGTCCAGATAGGCACCCAAGTCGGTTGTCTTCCATGCCGAAGCGGGAACCTTGTCGAGCCGAAACGCCAGTGTGGGAAGACCCTCCTCTCGCAACCGTTCCACAAGTTCGACCACGCATGTCGTCTTGCCGGAGCCCGCCACTCCGAGGATCACGCTGTCTTTCCCCCTTCCGTCCTCGGCGATGTCCCGGGCTATATGTTCCAAGACCGCTTCCGTGGTTGGCCGGGACAGCATCCTGTCGCGGATCAGCCGACTGCGGGCTCCTTGCACATAGTCTGCGGTGACACACTCGATCGCCGGTACTGCGTTCTCCGAATTGGTGACTCTTCGCAGGCGGTAGCC
Organism: uncultured Gemmatimonadaceae bacterium; assembly: GCA_964532325.1. GTDB lineage: Bacteria > Gemmatimonadota > Gemmatimonadetes > Longimicrobiales > Gaopeijiaceae > JAAXGI01. The sequence goes on from CAZHGS010000008.1 coordinate 97,744, forward strand.
GCGGCCGAGCAGGTGCTCGACCAGCTTCTCTCGAGTCCATTTCCGATGCACAGACTTGTCGACAATCCGTGCCAACACCGCAATGACCTCCTCGGGCTTCGAGAGGAACAGCGCGGGTAACCCAGCTTGCACCTTCTCTTCGAGTTGACCTTGGTCGATGCAGTGAATCTTGATGCGCCGGAGGAGATCGATCGCCGTCCGAAGGTCACATTCCCACCAGCGACGTAGGTGCTTAAGACCGATGCGCCGTGCCTGAGCCTTCAGAAAACTGGCTTGGAACTCCTCCACTGATTCCGCGTCACGAGCCGCCTTACAAAGCGATCGGAGCTCGGGAGCGTCACTACCGGACGCGAAGACGAAGTGGTCGCGGTTACCCCGCAGGTGGCGGCCGATGGCCCGAATCAGAGACTCGCCCAAGCTGCCCAGGGACCACTTACCGCTCGAATGTTGGCGCTTCGCCTGATGCAGTTCCCATCGTCCCCCAGCTTCTACCCAGAACTCTGTCTTGGATAGATCAGGAGCTTCGATGCGGATCGCATCCGCTCGGCCTTGGAGAATGCGGATGAGTTGACCGATCGTCCATAGCCTTTCGTATTCGTAGCCGTATTTCGCTGCGGGCCCGCCCGGGAGCGTCATCTGCTCCAGCCTACCCACACAATCATGCTTGTTTTGGGCCTAGAGCGCTGGCGTGCTCGCTGGCGGACGCCGATGCATCGTGGCCTGCTCGTAGGCGTAACCGAGCCCGAAGAGGATCCCCTCCGAGAAGGGCCGCCCGAGGAACTCGATGCCCACCGGGAATCCGTCGCCGGTGAAACCGGCCGGGACGGTGAGCGCCGGGAACCCGAGCGCCGGACTCAGGCCCCGGTTGCTGCCCTTCCCGTAGTCGTCGGGCGCGTCGGGGTTCGTGAGGACATCGGGCGGGATGAGCGCGGGCGAATGGTCGAAGGTCGAGTATACGAGCGCGTCGAGTCCGTGGTCGGCCATCGCCGCGAGGACCGAGATGCGGAGTTTCTCCCGGGCGGCCTCGGATTCGAGGTACGCCGGCTCGTCCGTCGTCCGGTTGAGCGAGCCGATATGGTCGTGGCGCCGGCGCGCCGTCAGCTCCTCGGAGACGGCGATCTCGACGAGCGACTGCACAGGCGGATCGTCGAGCTCGGCGAGGTAGGCATCCACTGCGGTCTCGGTCTCGTGGTTCGAGCCGGCCTCCCGGAGAAGTTCGAAGAGGCCCGCGATCTCGAGGGAATCCACGATCTCCGCACCGCCCGCCTCGAGTTCGGCGATCGCGCGGTCGACGACGGTGCGCACCTGCGCATAGTCCTCGGAGTCCGGGTCCGTGTCGTCGCTCATTGGTGTGCGGATCACGCCGAGCCTCGCGCCCTCGAGCGCATCCTCCCGGAGAAAGGCCGTGTAGCTCTCCGGGACATTCCCCACACTCCTTGCCGTGACCGGATCGTTCGGATCGTAGCCGGCAATGACACCGGTGAGGATCGCCGCGTCCCGGACGGTCCGCGTGATAGGGCCCAGCGTGTCGCGTGTCGGGCTTCCCATGAACATCCCGAACCGGCTCACGAGCGGGAGCGTGGGCCTGAGCCCCACGGTACTCGTGTGCGCGGCAGGTCCCCGTATCGAGCCGCCGGTATCCTCTCCGATCGTGACGGCGGAGAAGTTGGCGGCCGCGGCGATGCCGCTCCCGCAGGAGGAGCCGCTCGGATTCCTGTCCAGGGCGTAGACGTTGCGGCAGAGGCCGAACGCGGATCCCGCGTAGCCCTGCGCAAACTCTCCCATCGTGGCCTTTCCTAGGATGACCGCACCCGCTTCGCGCATCCGGACCACGATCGTCGCGTCCCGCCCCGAATCGAAGTCCGCGAAGAGCGCCGACCCGTAGGTGGTCGGCATTCCGGCAACCTCGACCTGGTCCTTGACCAGGACCGGGATGCAGTGAAGGGAGCCGGCCGGGCCGCTCGCTGCATGGAGCCGGTCGAGTTCGCCCGCCCGTGCGAGCGCCTCCGGGTTGACCGTCTGGACCGCGTGGATCGCGGGTCCCTGGCGGTCGAACCGGTCGATGCGGTCGAGATACCCCTGCACCAGCTCGACGCAGGTGAGATCGCCCACGCCGAAAGCCCGGTGGATCTCATCGATCGAGGCCTCGAGAATCCGGAACCCCTGTGCCGACGCCGGACGGGGACCGAACGCCGCGAGGAGTGCGACCCAAGCCGCGAGGAGGAGGATCGTGCGGTACCGCCCTATTGCCGGCGCCATGGCCGCCATGGCCGTTCTCCCTTTCTCAGTTCCCGCCCGCGGAGGCCTGCGGCGGCGAGAGTCGGTCGTATACGGTCCCGACGAGCATCCACCCGGCAAGGATCTGCACCGCGCCCGCAACCGCGGCCACAACGCCGCGGACACCGGCGAGAACATAGTAGACATCGACGAGGAGGATCTGCGAGACTGCAATGAGAAGCGCCGCCCTCAAGGGATGGCCGACCACCCGCGCCGCCCAGTCGAAGAGGAGGACATAGAGAACGGCGGCAATGAGAAGGGCCGCCCAGCCGGGCACCACAGCTCCCATCGGCATGTCGTTGGCAAGGATAGGACCGAAGAACCAGACGGCACCGGCGAGGTTGAAGAAGTAGCCGACGCCGAGCGCACCCAGGATCGGTTTCCATCTGGCAACCATCACAGCTCTCCTCGGCCCCGCTCGGACACATGCCCCTTCCCTGCTCCGGCAACGCCGGGACCGGATGCTGAGATACGCCCGCGAGCCCGGTGAAGCAAACCGGGACCGTGCGCCTACAGACCTGTCGTCGATCCGCAGCCGGAATGCACGGGCGGTTGGTAATACGCCGCGCACGGCGTATGGGGATGCGAGCAGCCGGTGGCAGCCGATTCCCAAGACCCGGCCAATGAGGTCCGGTACTGAGCCACACAGCGCCGGCAAGACGTCCGTCCCGGCATGAACGGAACCCTCAGCGGTGGACGGCCACCTCCCCATCCGCGCCATCACGGCGCGGCCGAACGGTAAACGCGGCAACGGGTTTAAGCGCCGAGGAGGTGGCGGCCACGTTCCCGGTCGTCGCGCTCCAGGGACATGGCCGGGCTCATGGCGGAGCTGCCGGACGACGGTCACGCCGGAGGGACGTTAACGTTATCGACTACACTGTAGTCTTACACTACACATTCGCCGTGAAAGAGTTTGCCTACAGCCGTACGGCTCTGAGGGTCCTGACGCATATGCCCCGCAATTGGGCGGAGCGTCTCCGGGAGCAGATCCGGGCTTACGCAGATGATCCGGCGTCGCAGGCCAACGACGTCATACATCTGAAGGGCCAGGACGGACTGGTATGCCTGCGGGTCGGAGACTGGCGGGTAGTGATGAGAGATGGAAACGTTCTGCGAGTCCTGCATGTGGCCAGCCGCGGCAGCGTCTACAGGGAGTGCATCTCATGGACGAAACGGTGACGATCCCAAGAGTCGAGTACGAACGCCTGTGTGCCATGGAAGAAGAGTTGACGGATATACGGACGGCACTGGCCGTCGAGGCGCGAATCGCTAGCGGCGCGGAAGAACTTGTACCGGCAGATGTAGCCGACCGGCTAATCGACGGGGAGTCGCCCTTGCGGGTCTGGCGCGAATACCGTGGACTGTCTCAGTCCGCCCTCGCGCGTGTCAGCAGCGTCAACCGGGTGCAGATCGTCGAGATCGAAGCGGGACGCAACAGCGGGTCGGTGCACACCCTTCGTAAGCTGGCCGATGCTCTTCGGGTTGCGGTGGATGACATCATCCCCGCATGAGCGACCGTCTGCGTATCGAGGGTGCCCGTCCGCACCACACCGGCCGAGACTACGAAAAGGGCGGCGATCGTCACCGTTGCAGGGTTGGAGAAGCCCTATAGGGCTTCCCCAGCGCCGAGGACGTCCGTATGGTCCACAAACTCGATGGCTCATCGGGATCTGCTCAACGCGCGGAAGTGCCTCAGAGTGGCCTGGAGACGCTCCTCGTGGTCCCATCCCTCGTGGAAAGTCTCGAACACGTGGACGAGTTGAACCTCGCCGAGGCCATACAGGTGGGCCACAACGGCATCGAGTTCATGGATACGATCCTCCCTGTCGTCCGCATCGAGCGGACCGCACTCGACGCCCACCCGTCCGGCCCATTCGCCGAATCTTTCGTCCACCGCCGCGAGCCGCCCGGCGAGTGCGATGAGGCGATCCCGGAGCGGGCTCTCACCGTCCAGTCGCGGGATGGGGAAAGGGTTCAGCACGAAGAAAGTCAGATGCGTCTCCACGAACCGTCGCGCGTACCAGTCGAGAGGGACGGAACTGAGAAGGCCAAGCAGATACGCTTCGTCCCGCTCATCGCCGCGCGGCAGGAGAAAATATGGTGAGTTGTGGACCAGCAACACCTTGGGCGGCACGAGCGCGGCGCGGACCGTGCGGCTGTCCGTGGCCCTAGAGACGTCCCTGAATGCGATCCTTGGTTTCAGGCATGGTAGGGTCTCGGGGTTGCCAGCCCATGAGGCAGACGCCTAAACATTGACATCTTGCTGTGTGGCTTGATCTTACGGATTACAGGGATCGGGTTCCCGCTGTTTGCTTCCCGCCGACTGGATTCAGACGCCAACTCCGCGGCGGCGGGTCTCCAGTGCCTTGCGGAGTTGTACCTCGTCGGCCTGCTGGTAGCAGCGTAGCACGGTCTGGGCCTCCTTCCAGCCACCAAGTTCGCAGAGCACTTTGAGTGGCAGATCCATGAGGTCGGATGCGAACTTCCGCCGCAACGAGTGCCAGCCTCTTCCACGTTTGCGATCCAGTCCGGCAAGCCGCTCGGCCTTGGTCCACCAGACGTAAGCCCGGGCGCGGCTGACGCTTGCTGAGGGATTCCACGGAGCCGGCAGCACCGGCGCGTCCTCGTTTCCCGGGTTGACCTGCCGGGCGAACTCCAATGCGGTGATCGCCTCGGCGGTCACCGGCGTCCGGTGTTCGAATCCGGTCTTCTCGTGCTCCGCCCGCCACAGGATGGTCTTGCCCTCGAATCTGATGTCCGACCACCGAAGCTGGCGAATCGCCCCGATGCGGTGTCCAGTCTCATGCGCGAGCACGAGCGCGACATGGAACCGCCAGTCGACCCGCCGGGAGACTTGGAGCAGAGCCGCGTATTCCTCCTCGGAAAGGAAAACCCGGTTGGGATTCTTCTCCTTCGGAGTCTTCAGCCCTCTCAGCGGGTTTGAGTCGAGGAGGACCGTACCTTCCTCGTCCTTGGACCTCGTCGCCCAGTTGAGCACCGCGAGCAGGAACTTCAGGTCGCATTCAATAGTCCGGTTGGCCACTGGCTTGCCGCTAGGTCCGATCCTGCCAGCGCTACGCTCCCGGATGAACCGGTCCCAGTCACGCTGCGACAGCGTCTCGGGTCTTCGGTCCCAGCCGAGGAAATCGAGGAACATCTTCGTCGCGGTCCTGTCCCGGCGCCGGACCCGTTTCACCTTGGTTGGCGTCACCTCCTCGGCGTAGATGTCAAAGAGTCTCTCCAAGGTGAGCGGCTCGGGTTCAGCACACGCTTTGCCCGCGGACTCTAAGCCGACTAAGCCTGCGGCGAACTCGTCGGCCTCCCGCTTCGCCCGCGTCCAGGCGCGGTGCCCCAGCGACCTCGTGAGCCGGCGCCCGTCCTCGCGCCACTCAATCTGGAAAATGCCGGTCTTGGGATCGGGGAACACTCTCACCCGGTTCCGGCCCCAATCCCCGGCCCCATAGCTGCGCTGACTTCGTTGCGTACGTGCCATCGTGATTCCTCTGGATTGTTGCCTGCTGGAGCGGCGACTCAAGAGCATCTCGACCAAGAAGTGCGTGAGTGTCGCACGTCCGAACGATTTCCGTGTAGCTTGGGCTGTTGAGTCTGCACCTCGCCGACCCCAAACCGAAGCTCTCTCATGCTCCGTCACCTCGAACCCCGCTACATCACTGTCGAAGACCGCCGGGCCAAGCTCTTTCTTGGGCGCGGCCCGCTCGCACTCGAAGTCGTCGTGGTCGCACTGGGCGGGTGCCCTCGGATCTCGGACCTCAGAGCACTTTTCAAGGCGCGGTCTGGACGGCGTGCAGCGCCCATCTTGATCGTGGCACCATGGGGATCGGCACGAGCGGGGGTGTGCGGTCCAACGGAGCACAACGTGATCGAGCACCGGGATCTGCCCGCGGACCTTGTCGAGGCCGTATGCGGCAAGGCACTGGAGGCACATGGACGGCACGGGGCGATCCGGCTCCTACATCGGCTTCTTCCGGCGCTGAACGCGCCGATCCCTGGCCTTCGCAATGGGGGCCTCTTCGCAATGCAGGAACTTGAACGCGGCGTTCCGGCACGCGGCGACTGGACACTCGCGGTGGAGGAAGCCCGCGTACTGCGGACGCTTCGGGGACGCGCGTTGATCCAAGGTCTTCGGTTCGCGACCGAGGAGCTTCCCGGACCGGCGATGTTGCTCGTGGCCGGAAACCGAAAGACGGCTGTTGCCGTCCTTCTGGACCAACCGGAGGAGATCGATTCCGCAAGCGCGCGATTCGATGGCGTGTCGCCGGTCTCCTACGCTCTGGCGCAGGCCGACCGCGAGAACCTGAACTGGGTGGTCGCCGTGGCAGATGCCACGCTCCGCCTTTACCCGGCCAAGCCGGGTGTCGGCACGGGCCGCCGCGGTCGGTCAGAGACGTTCGTCGAGATCAACCTCGACCTCCTTTCCGGGGACAACGTCGGATACCTCTGGCTCCTGCTATCCGCACCAGCGCTGTTGGAGGGCGGCAGCGTCGAGGACATTCTCCGAGCAAGCGAGGACTACGCTGCGGATCTCGGCGGTCGTCTTCGCGAGCGCGTCTACCGGCAAGTGATGCCGTCGCTTGCCCGCGCCGTCGTGGCAGCGATGTATCCAGAGAGTCCGACTGCGAACGATCTCCAACAGGCCTACCAGGCGGCGCTTCGCATCCTCTACCGACTGCTGTTCGTGGCGTACGCCGAAGATCGCGACCTGCTTCCGCTGCACGCTTCGCGAAGCTACCGGGAACACTCGCTCAAGCGGATCGCTCAGCGCCTCGGCGATGCCCAACGCAAGGGTGTCGAGTTCGGCGACCAAGGCTCCTTCTGGTCCGAAGTCACGCAGATCTGGCAGGCGGTGAGCCTCGGAAACCCGGAGTGGGAGGTGCCGCCGTACAACGGTACGCTGTTCGCCTCCGATGCGGACGTCTCGAACCTTGGAGCCCGGATTGCGGGCCTCTCGCTCCCCGACCGCGAATTCGCGGGGGCGCTCGCAGCATTGCTCCTCGACCGAACGTCGGAGGGAACCGAAGGCCCGGTAGACTTTCGGTCGCTCGGCATACGGGAGTTTGGAACGATCTACGAGGGTCTACTGGAAAGCGAGCTTTCGCTTGCCGAGGTGGACCTGACGGTGGACGCCAAGACCGAGGCCTACCTTCCGGCCAAGCCCGGCGACACGGTCGAAGTTCGTGCGGGCGAAGTGTATCTCCACAACCGCTCGGGAGCCCGGAAGTCCAGCGGATCCTATTACACCCCGGCCTTTGCTGTCGAGCATCTCCTCGACCGGGCGCTCGAACCGGCGGTCGACGAGCACATCAAGCGGCTCGACGGAATGCCGGACCGGGAAGCGGGACGGCGGTTCTTCGAGTTCCGGGTCGCCGACATCGCAATGGGCTCCGGCCATTTCCTCGTCGGTGCGGTGGACCGGATCGAGCGTCGTCTCGCCAACTACTTGGCCGAACGGCCACTGCCCGACGTGCGTGAGGAGTTCGCGCGGCTCCGCCGAACGGTGACGAAACGCCTCGGGGACACTTGGTCCGGTGACCTGATCGAGGACGTTCAGCTGCTGCGTAGACAGGTGGCCCGGCGTTGCGTCTTCGGCGTGGACATGAACCCGATGGCCGTCGAACTGGCCCGACTGTCGCTGTGGATCCACACCTTCGTTCCGGGGCTTCCGCTCTCGCTCCTCGATCACAACCTGGTCGGGGGGAACTCGCTCGTAGGCGTGGCGACGTTCGACGAGGCATCCGAACTCTTCGAGGCTGAGAGCGGTGCAAACCGCTCGATCTTCCTGCCTGCAGTCCAAAAACGACTCAGCACCGTCCGGAAGCCACTCGAGAAGCTCGCCCGGCTCACTGACGCCAACGACGCCGAGATCAGGGAGGCGCGAGAACTGTACGCGTCAATGCGGCGAGCCGTACGGCCGGTGCAGCAACTCTTCACGCTCCTGACGTAACTGCCCAGGTACCCTGGGTCTGATGGTGGTGGCGACGGGGTCTTGACC